>NZ_JACOIJ010000060.1 GCF_014692495.1 Sphingobacterium litopenaei
CGCGCTTTGACTTATATTTCGAGCATTACTGCTGTACTTATCTTTTTTTTGTTTTCCCTTCGTTTCCGTCGGACTGCAAAGGTAGAAACTTTATTTTAAACCGCAAATTTTATTTGAAGTTTTTTTTGTTTACCTCCCGTCAGGGATGGCTTATGGTTTTCCCTGATTTCTCAGTTGAAACCGCTTCTAACCTCGTATTTCACTGCTGTTACCAGCATTCCTCCCTTGCGGAGTGGTGCAAAGATAGGGAAGTTTCTACTCTACTTCCAAGCGTTTTTGAGAATTATTTTTGAGAATAAAGGTAAGTCGCTGGAGCATTGAGGGATAAAATAGCTTTCAATGAAGGCTTTCCTGCCAAGTGTTAAATTTTATTAAAAAAATCAATGGAATTTGGAAGATACGAAACTCTTCGTAGATTTGATGTACGAAAAAATTCGTAGATAATCTAAGAATTAAAAATGAAACCTACAGATAGCGAAATGGAAATATTACAGGTTCTTTGGAAAAAAGGACCGAGTACAGTAAGGGAAGTGTACGAATCATTAGATAAAAAAGATGTTGGTTATACAACTATATTAAAACTCATGCAAATAATGCTTGACAAGCAGATGGTCTCTCGTGACACAAGCTCAAAAAGCCATTTATATAGTGCTAGTATTAGTAAGGAAAAAATTCAGCATCAATTTTTGGATAGATTTATAGAAACAGTTTACAACGGAAACACATCCCGTTTGATTATGCAAGCTTTGGGTAATCATAAAGCAAGCAAAGAAGAAATAGAATTAATAAAGCAGTATTTAGACAATCTACAAGAATAACATCATGGAAAATATTGTTCAACTAATCAATAACGCAATTGGGTGGAGCATTCTACACTCTTTATGGCAAGGGGCCTCTATATATATTATACTCTTTGGAATATTCCTGATATTTTATAGCATAACATCCAACGCAAAATACAAGATTGCTTACATCGCACAGTTGTTAGTATTCGGGTCATTTTTATTCACATTCCTCAAATATCTTCAAGTCCCAATAAATTTTGGGGAGATTGCTATTTCTGAACAGCAGCAAATGATTTTGTATTTTGACTACTTACAAAACAAAACCTGGTCTATAACCAAACTCTTCCCCTACATTGTCGCTTTATATTCCGTAGGTATTGTGGTACAAATTCTGTTATGTACAAAAAGTATTCAATTGCTTAATAGAATTAAAAAATCTTCAACCGCAACGTTACCACAACACTGGAATAATGCGCTAGGCAAAATTATATTAGAGAACAATATTTCTCCGAAAGTAAAACTGTTGGTTTCAGAATACGTTACAAGTCCTATTACCATTGGATTTATAAAACCTTTAATTATTTTTCCGACAGCCTACATTAATAAAATATCAACCTCAGACGCTGAAGCTATTTTACTGCATGAAGTAGCACATATTAAAAGAAATGACTATTTCTTCAATATAATACTCCTTACAATTGAAACGATTTTATTCTTTAACCCTTTTGTATGGCTCATCAGTAGACATATCAAGATCGAGCGCGAACAGTCTTGCGATGATTTTGTCACTACATCAATCGCTAATCCTGCAAACTATGCACGAACATTATTACAGATTGAATTATTAAGGCAAGAATATGAGACTTCCCTTGCCTTAGCATTGTCTGGCAATAACAAATATGATTTATTCAGTCGCATCAAAAGAATTAACAACAAAGTCATGGAAACAAAATATACTGCTTTTAAGCACCAATTAATGGCGATCCTTTGTACATCGCTTACCTTTATCTTTATTGCATGGATGAATCCTCAACCAAAGGAAACTTCCCCTAAGAAAAATTCAGAAACTATCACCGCTTATTCACAAACAATAGAGACTGTAACGAATAAACAAGATACTACCAAGAAAACTACTAATCCCCTTAAAAAAGAGAAAAGAATTATCATTAAAACAGATTCTACAGTTACGGTATTAGATGATGAAAAAGAAATAGAAGAGTTTTCTAAAAAAATGGAGTTACATAGTAAAGACTTAGAAAAGCATTTTGAGTCTCCAGAATGGAAACAGAAGATTCTTAAAATAGAAGAACACGCCAAAGAAATTGAGCAAAAATTCAATTCTAAAGAATGGAAAGATAAAATAGCCAAAATTGAATTGAATGCTAGAGATTTTGAAACACATCTGAACTCTCCGGAATTCAAGAATAAGATAATCGTTATTGAAAAAAATGCTAAAAAGATAGAGGAGAAATTTAATTCTCCCGAATGGAAAGAAAAAATAACAAAAATCGAAGAGAATAGTAAAAAGGTAGAAGACCTAATCAATTCTCCAGAGTTCAAAAACAAGATTGCTAAAATTGAAATTCAGTCGAAGCGATTAACTGATAAATTTAATTCTCCTGAATGGCAGGATAAAATCAAGAAGTTAGAAGACATAGGCAACTTCTATAATTCCGAAGAATTCAAAGCCATCCATGATAAATACCAAAAGGAACTTCAAAACCTTAAAAAGCAAAAAGGATTACAATAATAGGCTAACCCGATTATCGGAGAAAGAGGAATCTATGATTATAGATTCCTCTTTCTTTTTACCTCTGATTTTATGTATAATTGTTAAATAAGAATATCGTTATGAATATCATCTACGCTATCGACCTTCTGGGAACAATGGTTTTTGCGATTTCGGGCGCTATGGCAGGGCACCGAAAAGGCATAGATATATTTGGCTCAACCTTCATGGCTTTCGTTACGGCAATTGGGGGAGGTTCGTTGCGTGATATATTTTTAAATATTCGGCCTGTGTGGGTAGAAGACGGAAATTATTTACTGGCTATTTTCTTTGGGGTATTTATTTCTGTAATCGCAAACAAACAGCTTTACAGCCTAGCTAAAACCTTCACCTTATTTGATGCGATAGGTATTGGTTTTTTTACAGTAGTAGGTACCCAAAAATCATTGGATTACGAATCCAGCAGTATCGCAGCCATAATGTTGGGTATGTTTTCTGCGGCAATGGGCGGTGTAATACGTGATGTATTAATCAATGAAACACCTTTAATCCTTCGCAAAGAAATATATGCCTCCGCCTGTTTGTCGGGCGCATTACTCTTTGTACTGCTCAATTACTGGAATTTTGACAACGGCTGGAATGCTTTTATAAGCGCATCATTGGTATTTTTGATACGAATTATATCCGTAAAATATAACCTATCCTTGCCTGTAGTCGAAATGAAAAAAGAGGAACAATTATAGTACTTCCAATAATCGCTCAAAGGCCATTCCCCGTGACGCTTTTAATAGAATAAAACTATCGTTCAAAGTGGAAACCGCAGCTTTTGCCTCATCCGTTGTCTCGTAAAATTCAGCTGAATCGTCCTTGTGTTTGAAAAATTCTTTCCCTACAAAGATTAATCGCTCAAAACCTAAAGATTTTGCTTTATTCACTAAGGCTTTATGTTCTTCGAAAGATTCATCTCCTAGCTCAAACATATCACCTAAAATAACCACTTTGTGATCTGCTGTCAACACTTGCATATTGTCCAATGCTGCTGCCATACTACTTGCGTTAGCATTATAAAAGTCTGCAACAATGACATTGCGAGAGGTCTTTGTTATTTGAGAACGGTTGTTTTTAGGAACATACGAGGCTATTCCATCATTGATGGTTGCAGGATTCATTCCAAATTCCAAACCTACAGCAATTGCCGCCAAGATATTCTCTGTATTGTATGAGCCTGTCAAATGAGTGTATACTTCGTAAGATTCAGACTTATCACCTTCTTTCCAAGCAATAGAAAGATATGGATTCGCCATCAACAGTTTTCCTACAATGGCATTGGTATCGGAGAAGCCATATTTGACTATTTTAGTGAAAGTTCGTTGGCCCGCCATTTCTACTAGATGCGCATTATCAGCTTGCAAGAACAATGTTCCACCGCTTTGGGATATGAAATCATATAACTCCCCTTTAGTTTTCTTTACGCCTTCAAAAGATCCAAAACCTTCCAAATGAGCTTTACCAACATTCGTAATAAAACCGTGAGTTGGACGTGCTATATTGGATAAGAATTCTATCTCTCCAATATGATTGGCACCCATTTCTACAATTGCCATTTTGTAAGAATCGTCAATCGACAAGAGTGTCAACGGCACCCCTATATGATTATTTAGATTTCCTTGCGTAGCATACGTACGAAATTGTTGAGACAATACCGCATACACCAATTCTTTGGAGGTGGTTTTGCCATTCGTACCTGTAATACCTACGACAGGGATATTTAATTGATGTCTATGAAATAAAGCTAAATCTTGCAATGCCTTCAATACATCATCTACTAAAATATATTGATCCCCATTCGCAAACTCTGCTTCGTCAACCACCACATATGTTGCACCATTTTCTAAAGCTTGGCTTGCAAAAGCATTTCCATTGAAATTTGCGCCTTTCAACGCAAAGAATATGCTATTATCCTCGATATTTCGTGTATCCGTAGAAATGGAAGGGTATTGTTTATAGATGTCGTAAAGTTTTTCGATTTGCATGACAACAATATTTTATAGAACAAATGTAGTAATCTTATAAACAAAAAAAGGAGCAAAAGCTCCTTATAATTATTTCAGTTTGTATGCGATGATACTATTACTATTGAATGTAGGAATGTAAATCACATTCTCTTTGGGATTGTAGCCCAAATCTGCCGTATTCATCTTTCCTTGGACATCTAGAATTTTTTCAACATCACCTTTTGCCGAAACATGATAAATCAAACCTGGCCAGCACGTAACGATGAAACTTCCATTCCCTAAAGGCTCCAAACCATCACCTCCTTGTTCAAATGCTTTTGTAAACACTGTAACTTGCTTATTCGCGTCTATAGACCAGAATTCCTTTCCAGCCAAAGCCAACAGCTTTCCATTATAATATTTTAAACCATTTACAGAAGGAACACTGTCCAAAAACACCGATATTTTACCATTTCGCAATTGGAAGATTTTATTCTGTCTAGTATCCGAAATGTATACAATACCGTTATTATCCACAGTTACATCATTCAAAAATGTGGCGCCTTCCACAACCATCTCATCTACAATATTGCTTGTCACAATATCTACTACGATAACTTTCGTCACATCTGCTATGTACAATAATCCCTTGTGAATAGCTAAGCCTTTAGGCGCATTCAAGCCTGTAATCCAATGTGGATCTTCCACTGATCCATCGGTATTTAATATAGCTATTTCGCCTTTATCGGTGCCACCTTGACCAATTAATGAAACATATAATTTATCAGTTACATCATGATAAAGTACGGACTCAGGAACATGAATTCCTTCAGTGGTTTCCCAAAGCTTTTCCAAGGTTTTGGTTTGCGCAAAAGCAAATTGAACACTCAGCAAAGAGCAGATTATTAGCAATAGATTCATTCTTTTCATAGTGACTGTTTATTTAAATGGTTGATTAAAGATATTAAAATTCTGAAGAAGGATTACTTCTCTATTTCAAAAACACAGGCAAAGCAAATTTGTTCGCCTTTTGAGATTTTAAATCCTATTTTATTATCAAAAACTCCTTTTTGAATGGTAATCGCTTCCCCAAGACTTAATTCTTTGATAAAATTTAAATCAATAGCTTTTATTTTATTCCCCAATATTAGCATCGGGTCGATATAGTTGATACACCATTCCAAATATTTGGTATTATTCACGTGATTTACAATATCCAAATCAGAAAATTGTACTGTCTGCTCAAAGATTTCAGATACTTCGAAAGACAAATCAACACGTTGATTGGTAATTTCGGTTGCGTGAATATCTGGAAACTGCTCTACATAAGAAGTATCAAACTGTAACGCATCGGGTCTTCGGAGTTTCATATTGAAAATTGCCCAAAGCGAGGAAATACCTAATAATTTCTTTCCTTCACGTGAAACCTCAAAGTTACGCGTCGATTTGAATCCTTTTAATTCTTCTATCCATGTTTTGACTTCAATCTCTTGGGAGAAATTCGGCAATTCTCCTATCTCAATACGCATACGATTCATTACCCAAGATTGGTCATACTTGGATAAATCATCGAAACCTACTCCACCCAGATCGGCATGTTCAGCAGCTGTCAATTGAAGAATATTAGCCAGTTCAGGTAATTTTATAGCACCATTGGGATAGCATTGGGAAAAATAAACTTCCCAATTTTTGTAATGAATAGATTTAAAATCTGCTGATAATGGCATTCCTTCCCTCCTTTTAACTATTTTCTTTACTTAACCACTTTGGCACAGCTGGTGCCACATATGAATTCATTTTTTCTAAAAGCTCTTCAATAGTATTCCCTACTAAAAGCATTTCTTGATTCTGCTTTTTCAAAAGTCCGACATCTACCATATTTTGCAGAAAAGCAATCAAATGATCATAGAAACCATTAATGTTTAGCAACCCCACCGGCTTTTGATGTAATCCCAATTGTCCCCAAGTAATTACTTCAAATACTTCCTCCATTGTACCATATCCTCCCGGAAGGGCTATGAAAGCTTCACTCAGATCATTCATCAAAGTTTTGCGCTGATGCATATTGTCCACCGCAATCAAATCAGTCACGCCCGAATGCCCTATTTCTTTACTATTCAAAAAATGAGGAATTACCCCAACCACTTTACCGTTATTGGCTAAGGCGCCATCTGCAACAGCCCCCATTAATCCAACACGACCGCCACCGTATACTAATGTAATATTTTGGGTAGCCAAAAATTCCCCTACCCCATAAGCTCTCTGCGTCCATACCGCATCAAAGCCTGGACTTGATGCACAAAAAACGGCTATACTTTTGAATCTCATACCACAAATCTAAGTGAACTACCCATTTGCTAAAGACAAATGGGCTTCGGGCTTCACAGACTTGTGCTTTGTTGCTAAAGTCTTATTTGAGTCTCCGCCCGTGTAATCGCCAGTTCCTGACGATATTATTTTTAATCCTTCTTTCAGAATGTTTTTTGCAGCGTTTAAATCACGGTCTAAAACGTGTCCATTTTCGCAAGTCC
>NZ_JACOIJ010000061.1 GCF_014692495.1 Sphingobacterium litopenaei
CTATATCGGCGGTGTTCACCTCTTCCCATTCCGAACAGAGCAGTTAAGCCCGCCCGAGCCGATGGTATTGCCGTAACAGGTGGGAGAGTAGGTCGGTGCCTTCTTTTATTAAACAACAAAGCAAAGCTTTATCACAACAGTGGTAAGGCTTTTTTGCGTTTGTAGAATATTATCCATAACAATTCAGTATCTTTGTAGCCGAATGGGAACAGCATTAGACAATGGTATTAAGCCGTATAATCATTACGGAGCTTATTTGAAAGAGAAATATAACGGGCAAAAGGTATTTAAAGTTATCGTTGATGGTAATTTTACATGTCCTAATCGTGACGGAAGTAAAGGTTATGGAGGCTGTACTTATTGTAATGTTGACTCGTTTACGCCTGATACAGCCCGTAAAATACCATCTATCCGTGAGCAGGTAGAAAATGGTATTGAACGTGCACGCAATAGCTATGGTGCTGAGAAATTCATTATCTATTTTCAACCTAATACAAACACTTATGCGCCTACACATTTGCTTAAAATGATGTATGATGAAGCTCTAAGTATTGATCCTGAAAATACTTTAGGTTTATCAGTTGGTACACGCCCTGACTGCTTAGATTTTGAGAAGATAGCTCTATTAGAATCGTATACTGATAGATTGGATGTAGACTTAGAAATGGGTATGGAATCTATATATAATGATACCTTAGAACGTATCAATAGAGGCTGTTCGCATGATGAGTTTCTTTCTACCATGAAAATGCTGGAAAACACAAAATTGGAATTGTGTGTGCATACCATTTTTGGTTTTCCTTGGGAGACAGAAGATATGATGCTTAAGTATGCTGAGGAAATTAATAGGCATCCGCAGATTAAATTCGTAAAACTACACCATTTGCACATTGTAGAAGGTTCTATTATGGGCGTTAAGTATAAGCGTGAACCTTTCAAATTGTTCTCTATGGAAGAGTATACTGAGTTCCTAGCTAAATTTATTCCTTTATTAAGACCTGATATTATTATTCAACGAGTGTTTGGGATAGCGGATCAAGATTTATTGATTGCTCCAAATTGGGGATTGAAGAAATCGGGAATTCAGACTTATATTGATAAGGGATTAGAAGCTCGAGGTGTTCAACAAGGAAGTATGTATTTGGTTTAAATATTTGCACTACGTTAACTTACGTTTTCCTGGAGAAATAATGTTATCTTTAAGTAAATCATTGCTAACATTATGGGAAATCCAAAATATTTCGTTTTATTAGTACTATATACTATTTTTTATACATCTTGTTCACCTGATAATAATGACCCATTTTCTCCTACAATCGTCGACACTGTAGATAATAAAGAGGATAACACCAATATACCACCGAAACCTCTAATAATTAAAAAGTCAAAAACGACTGACTTAACAAATTTTAAAATTGACTTAAATTCTGCTTCCAGTTTTTATCTCGGCAGTGTTTGGTCATTGGGTGACACATCAAAAGGCTTTGAACTGACTCATCTTCCAGATAAAGAAAAGTCTGATAAAATATATTTTCTAACAAACAGTTTTACTGCTGATTTAGAAACTCATATTCCTTCATATCAAAGCATGTTTTCTTATGCCAAGAAATTTAAGCCAGGTTCTAATAATCTTAGTTTCAGTTCGGACACATTTTTTGACTATGGTATTATTCAATATTACATAGTAAATAGTGGTGATTATAAGGCTATTAAGGATTTAGTTGCGATAAATGATTCTACATATATTCGTAAGAAAAATGCAATATCTAGATATGCTAAGTTAGAGTATCTGGATATTTATACTGATATTCAAGAAATTCATACCTTATATGATCAGGAATATCTTCAGGAATTGAAGAATGAAAATATTGATCCTTATTACATATCATCTGTAACATATGGCAATGAATCGATCTTTTTAGCTGAAAGTGATTCTACTCGACAGGCGTTTAACAAAGTTTATGACAAACTAATTGAAAATTCTGCATTAGATAATGCAGATATAGCTGTTTTGGATTCTAGTAATTTGTTGATTTATAGGAGAGACAGTGGTAGTAATACGAGTTTTTTAAGTTTGGAAAAGGGGCTTCGCAAATTCGTGATTTCATTAAAGAATTCATTGTGCTAGATAAGCAAAATACAAATGCTGTTAATTACCCTTTGTCTTTTACAATGTATAAATTGAGTGATATGTCAACACTGAAATATAAGCTCAATTATGATATTTTTGAAAAAGTAGAGCAATAAAAAAAAGGACACTGTCTTATAAAGTGTGTAAATAAAAATGTGGGGTTCATAAATAATTGGATTCCACATTTTTATTTACATAACGTTATTATTATGATCGATAGAGAATCATTATTAAACGACAAAGAGTTCTTAAGGAGTTTTAAGGACGGAGCCGACTTACAACAATTCTTTAGAGAGTTACAAGGTCGAGCAGTCTCTCAGATGCTAGAAGGAGAATTAGATGTTCATTTAGGCTATGATAAACATGCTCGTAGTGAAGAGAGGAATTCTCGCAATGGCCACACCAGTAAAAAGGTCAGAGGAGATCAAGGTGATATTGAAATTCAAGTTCCTAGAGACCGTGAAGGGAGTTTCAATCCTATCATTGTTCCTAAGGGCAAGAATATTATAGATGGCGTTGAGAATGTCATCGTTTCTCTTTATGCCAAAGGCATGAGTGTTATGGATATCGAAGATATGCTTCGCGATGTGTATAATTTTCAGGTTTCCGAAGCTACTATTTCGCGCATCACAGAGCGCGTCGCTGAAGATGTTGTAGCCTGGCAAAATCGTCCTTTAGATAACGTTTATCTTATTGTTTGGATGGATGGTATTGTTTTCAAAGTTCGTGAGAATTCCAAAGTGGTTAACAAAACCATTTATTTAGCCGTAGGTTTGAATCGAGAGGGTTACAAAGAGGTATTGGGTATGTGGCTGGGTAAGAATGAAAGTGCAAGCTTTTGGATGGGAATTTTGACTGATTTGAAAGCTCGAGGTGTAGAAGATATGCTCATTACAGCTACTGATAATCTTAATGGTTTTACAAACACTATCCGCTCGGTATTCCCCGAAAGTAACACGGAAATCTGTGTAGTTCATCAAATCCGTAATGCCTGTTGTTTGGAAGGATAAAAAGGCATTTACAGCTGATATGAAACCCATTTATGATGCTCCAAACAAACAAGCCGCACAGGCTGCATTAGATAGTTTTGCCCAAAAATGGGAATCAAAATATCCTTATGCGATTAAATCTTGGCGAGAAAATTGGGATGAACTGACTGTGTTTTACCAATTCCCTTTAGAAATCCGAAAAATCATTTATACCACCAATATTATTGAAAATATGAATGGAAAAATCCGCAAATACACGAAAAACAAACTTTCGTTTCCTACGGATGAAGCTGTCATGAAATCAGTATATTTGGCTTTGAGAGAAATCTCTAAAAAATGGACAATGCCTATTCATAATTGGGGTATTATCCTAAATCAGTTCTTAACATTATTTGAAAAAAGAGTCCAATTGTAACTAAACAACTGAACTCCATATTTTTAATTTACACAGTTTGTGAGACAGTCCCAAAAAAAGCGACTTTTAGTCGCTTTTTTTATTGCTCTACGATTGATTTCAAATCTGCAGGTGAGTAATTGATTGATTTCAATGTTTTGTTGTCTCCTTCACGGAAAACCAAGAATAAACCATCTACTTCCTTATAATACGAATCCACTCCTTTTTCTTCTTTATAGTATTTCATAGTAGCTTCTGCTTCTTCTAAAGATTTGCAGGCTTTACTCATGTTAGAGCGTTGAACTTCTTCGAATAGCGTATTGAATTTATCACCTAATCCAAATTCCAATACAGCGCCAGACAATACGTACTGAATGTCACACAATGCATCCGCAATCTCTACGATATCTTTGGCTTCAATAGCTTCTTCTAACTCTTTTAATTCCTCAGCAATTAGAGAAACACGTAGTTTGCATCTTGATTCAGAAGGAATTTCTGGTGTATCTAATATAGGATGCTGAAATGTTTTATGAAATTCAGCTACAGATGTTAACGATTTAGGGTCTGTCATGTTTATTAAAATCTATTAAGCTATAAAAATACAAATCTTTAGGCGTAATTATAAACCTCTAAAAACAATAAAGTCTCGAATTTTCCGAGACTTTATTGTTTTTATTTTACGAAGTGTTTTAATTGAATCAATTCTTTCTCTTCTAAATATCTCCAACGTCCACGTGGTAAATCTTTCTTCGTTAGGTTAGCGTATACTACTCGGTCTAATTTTATAACCTCATAACCTAAGGATTCGAAAATCCGTCTTACGATACGATTTTTACCTGAGTGAATTTGGATACCTACTTCACGTTTAGATGCTCCAGCAACATAGCTCAAATCATCTGGTTTAATAAGACCATCTTCTAACTCAATACCAAATTGAATTTTGTTAAAATCACCTTGAGTCAAGTTTTTATTTAACTCTACTTGGTAGATCTTTGTAACATTATTTCTTGGATGAGAAAGTTTCTCCGCTAGGTTACCATCATTTGTTAATAATAATAAACCTGTTGTATTTCTGTCCAAACGTCCAACTGGGTAAATACGCTCTTTAGTCGCTTTAGCAACCAATTGCATTACTGTACGGCGTTCTTGAGGATCATCTGTAGTCGTGATATAATCTTTTGGTTTGTTTAATAAAACATAAACCATTTTTTCACGCTTGAGACGCTCGTTATTGTAACGAATTTCGTCTTTAGCTGGATCTACTTTAGTTCCTAATGAAGTAACAACTTCTCCGTTAACAGAAACTACTCCCGCAGTAATTAACTCATCCGCTTTGCGACGTGAGCAAATACCCGCGTTTGAGATATATCTATTCAAACGAATCAAACCGTCGTCAGCTGCTTCTTTGTTAGCTGGTTTATTAGCCGGTCTGAATTTTCTATTCGCTGAATATTTAAAATCGTTTTTCTCTCTTTGTTCTTGGTACTCTGAAGTAGGCTCAGGTCTTCTATTCTTAGTATAACCTTCTTTTTCGAATGATTTTTTGAAAGGTTTTTTGTCGAAAGATCTTCTTTCTGACCCACCTTCTTTATCAAAAGACTTCCCGAATGTTTTTCTGTCGAAAGATTTTCTTTCGTTTCCACCTTCTTTATTAAATGGTTTGTTGAACGATGATCTTCTATCGCTTCCGTCTTTTGAGAAAGATTTTCCGTATGATTTGTTATCGTCTCTGTCGCTAGATTTATAGTATGAAGAGCGACCGAATGATTTTTTATCTTCTTTATTGAATTTTGAAAAAGATGATTTTCCGAATGATTTATTATCTTCTTTTCTGTCTTTGCTGAAAGAAGACTTTCCAAAAGATTCGGATTTGTTACCGAATTTTTTATTAGAATTATCTTTCGATCTGAAGCTTTCTGAGTTGCTTCTACTTTTTCTGGAGTTGTCCTCGCGACTGTTCCTTTGACTTTTGAATGGCATAATTTTATATAAAAATTGAGGTACAAAGTTACACAAAATAATGATATAATTAAGTTTTTTTTAATTCGTAAATTGTTTACCCTAAAGCGGTTTAAAGCACGATTCTGAAGCTACTTAAAAATGGCGACTTTGTAACTATTTGGAATATAAGCAAATAGTTTGTACCTTTGGCGCAGCATAAATGGACCAAGCTATTTTTGATCGATTAGTTAATCGTGGATAGATAGCAGTAAGGAAGTGAATGATTAAAAAAAGAGTACTGTGTTTTAGCGCAATATTATCGATAATGGTTTTATCGAAGTTGCAATCAAGACCCCAAGGGATTTCCATAGAAAACC
This sequence comes from Sphingobacterium litopenaei, assembly GCF_014692495.1. GTDB lineage: Bacteria > Bacteroidota > Bacteroidia > Sphingobacteriales > Sphingobacteriaceae > Sphingobacterium > Sphingobacterium litopenaei. Next base: position 5,833 of record NZ_JACOIJ010000061.1, read on the forward strand.
CGTATAAACAAATCATGTTGGAGCATGCCGCTAGGCTAAAGGAGGAAGCAAAATCTCCACGCAACAACAGCAAAGCATATTTTAGTTCTCTAACTTTTGCTGAAGCAAGTGTACCCACAGAGGACGTAAAAGTAAAAAGTAAATTAAGTCAGTATTTAGCTAAATTTTCTTTCAAAAAAGTACGCTCGCATGAGATGCACAATCGTGCGGATAAGTATTTGCCTAAAATAGCCAAGATACTAAAATCATACGGCATACCGGAAGATTTTAAATATATTCCAATCGTAGAAAGTGGATTGGATCCTCGTGTAAGTTCTCACAAAGGGGCTGGTGGTTATTGGCAATTTATGCCTACTACAGCGCGTCTTTATGGACTTAAAGTCAATGGCAACGTGGATGAACGTAAAGATTTTATCAAATCGACACACGCCGCAGCGAGATACCTAAAATCTCTTTACGAGGAATTTGGCGATTGGACTTTAGTCGCTGCAGCCTATAATGTAGGTGGCGGAAGTCTCAAGTCTTCCATTCGTAATCAGAAAAAAGACGATTATTACAAATTGAGATTAAATGGCGAAACAGCGTCTTATGTGTACAAGATTATTTCTGTAAAAGAAGTGATCGAAAATCCAAGGATGTACGGTTATAAAATTTAAAATATCAAATACTATATACACAAGAAAAGGCTTGAAATTATTGAGGACACTGAAAAAGTTTCTATTTTTTTAAGAGACTTAAAAAAATGACTGAGTATAGTATTAAGCTTACTCAGTCATTTTTGTTTTAGGGATTTCTGGAAGATTGTTTATTAATTGTCCTTATTGTAAGTTTAGTCAATAAGTATATGCTATTTGGCTCTTATTATCCCAATTTGACATTTTTAAAGCTAATACCCCTGCTTTTTTAGATTAATTTCAGGATTCTTTTCATGTTTACAGT
>NZ_JACOIJ010000062.1 GCF_014692495.1 Sphingobacterium litopenaei
CTTAATATTGATTGTGACGATTTAAAGTATAAATCAATACAAGTCTTCTTAAATGTTAAATTGTATTTTACTTTTCTTTCCATAAAAAATGCCCCCAGAAAGTGTCTAACTTTTTGGGGGCAGTGCAGATTGAATCCCTTTTGTTTATAATGTACTGAATGAAATACTACTCGAATTGTTTTTATCAAAATAAAGTCGATGCGTATTCTTAATGAAATCCTCCTCTTTAGCTTTAAAAACATCAATCATTTGATTGGGATTTCTATCTACTAGTGGGAACCACGTATGTTGAATTTGAATCATCAATTTATGTCCTTTTTTGATGGTATGAGCTACATCAGGTAAGGTAAATTTCACTGTAGTAATTTCATTAGGTTTAAAAGCTTTTTCTTTATCAAACCCCTCACGGAATCTTCCTCTCAATACTTCACCACGAATCAACATTTGATAGCCTTTCATTACGACTTTCTCCGAAAGAGGAGATGTCGAATTTGTAGCATCTGGGTAGACATCTATTACTTTCACAATAAAATCTGCATCAGTGCCGGTCATCGAAACCTTCAGATCAGCAGTAATAGGCCCAGCCAAAGTTAAATCTTCTTCCAAAATATCTGTTTCAAAAACCAAAACATCCGGTCTATTGGCTACAAAACGTTGATCGGCAATCATGTATTCACGTGTACGCTCTGTAATAATTCCTTCTTGAAAAGGTACAGGTTTGTTAGGATCTGAAATATATTCTGTATAAGCATTATTATTTTGAGGTTGAGCTGTACTTAACTTTTGATTTTGTTTCAAATAATAAGTTTTTGTTGAAGTTTCCTTAGGAGGCCATTGTGCAAAGGTTTTCCATTCGTTGGAACCAGAAAAATAAATATTAGCTTCAGCAGCTTTAAAATCTCCCTTACCTTTCAAATAATAATCAAAAAATGGAAGTTCAAACTTTTCTTGATAAGTAAGACTTGTTTTCTCTCCGAAGCGAATATCTCCAAATGAATCTCCAGCTGAACGAACCCATCCACCGTGAAACCAAGGACCGATAACCAAAATATTGTTATTGACTTTATTTCTTTGCTCTATTTGTCTGTATGTTTCAAACGCACCATAGGTATCCTCTGCATCAAAAGTTCCACCTACGATCATTACAGCTGGTTTTACATTATTCACATAGTTCGTGATTGTTCTGCTGCTCCAAAAGGTATCTAAAGTCTGGTGCTTGGCAAGATCATCCCAAAATTTTACGGTATGTCCTAAATACTCATCTTTTAATTTGCCTATAGATGGATTTTGCAAGAAGAATTTGTAGTAGTCTTTTGAGATTAGGTTAAATCCTTTAGGCGCATCAGCATTGGTCATCGGTTTTGGTCTTGGAGCATCGAAGGTATACATGAAGCGGAAAGCATCCATTAAAAATAAAGCACCTCCATGACGAAAATCGTCACCAATAAACCAATCCGTTACAGGAGCCTGTGGAGAAACAGCTTTTAATGCTGGATGTGAATCTACTAAAGCTACAGTAGAATAAAATCCAGGATAGGAAATACCATACATACCCACTTTGCCATTGTTGTTTTTTAATTTTTTCACCAACCAATCAATAGTATCGTAAGTATCCGTACTCTCATCGATTTTTGCTTTGTTATCTTTAGAACGTGTAGGTCTAATATTCTCAAAAACACCTTCACTCATCCATTTACCGCGTACATCCTGATACACGAAAATGTATTTCTCTTTCGCCATCTGCGGAAAATTTCCCAATGAACTTTTGTATTTGTCTTCGCCATAAGGAGCTAAGGTATAAGGAGTACGATTGAGTAGGATAGGATATTTCTGAGATTTATCTTTTGGAGTATAAATGGATGTAAATAACTTCACGCCGTCCCGCATGGTGATATACTCTTCGGTCTTGTCATAATTCGCTTTAATATATTCTTCATCTACTTCTTGCGCATAGCCTTTGAGTAGTATAAACACAAAGAGAATGCAAAATAAGAACTGTTTTTTCATCGGATTATTTCTATTTTAGATTAGATAACTAAAGTTATTCTTTTTTGATAAAAGATGGTAATAAAATACATAATACTACCAAAGCCTATTCTCACTACAAATAAATAATAATATTTTTAAATGGTTAATAATCAATGTGTTAATATTTAATTCTATTTTTTTTTCAATTTCCATGTAATAAAAGCTTAACACAATCTGTCTTGTTATTAAATAAGCGTTATTAATCTATGATGAATCAAGAAACCTTTAAAAATACGGTGTTTGTTCTGAAGGACAAGTTGTACCGATTTGCGAATAGGTTTTTAGAACATCAAGAAGATGCTTACGATTTAGTTCAAGAAGTGATGTTGAAACTTTGGGAGCAGCGCAGTCAATTGGAGCGTATACAGAATGTGGAAGCTTTTTCGATGCAGATGGTCAGAAATTTAGCGTATAACAAAGTAGATAAATTAGGTAGACAAGCTAAATATTTAAACCAATTGCCAGCCGATATTCAACCCGAACAATATCCTTCGCTAACAAAAGAATTGGTGCTGAAAATGATAGATGCACTGCCCGAAAAGCAAAGATTGGTCATGTATCTGCGAGATATCGAAGAGTATGAAATTATTGATATAGCAGAAATGGCACAATTGGAAGAAAATGCAGTTCGCGTCAACTTATCAAGAGCTAGAACAACTGTTAGAGAAAACTTAACTAAAGTGTTTGAGTATGAAAAGAGAAGAATTGGATAAGCTGATAGAAAAGTATTTTGCAGGAAATACTTCGCTAGAAGAGGAGCGTCGATTGAAAGAATTGGAAAATGAGGAATTCTTTAATTCCTTAAAAGAACCAGCTGAAAAAATGGACTGGGATTTTGAATCTTTCTTAGAAAAGACAAACGAAGTAGAGGAGGATGTGAAGCAAGCAAAAGTAATTCCATTAAAACGTAGAATTATGCTGTTTACAAGTATTGCAGCTTCTTTATTGTTGGGTTTCTTTTTTGTGCAACAATTGATAATTAGAAATACAGTTAAGATTGAATCACATATAGCTTATCAGCAAACCGAAACAAAAGAAACTGTTGATAATTATAACTCAGTCAAAGATGAAACGCCAAAAGAAGAAACAATAGCTGATCCAATAAAAAAAGTTTATGCACCTGCACAATTGGCTTCAGTCAAAAAAGTAGAAAGAAAAGCTCAAGTAGTTGAAACAGTAGAGCCAGAAGATGAGATGTATGTAGAGATTAACGGTGTTCGAATTTATGATGAAGAAAAAGCTTTAGAAATAACAGAAACGGCACTTCACCTCGCGACATCAAATCTCAAAAAAGGAATGGAAGGAGTAGAAAATATTAAATACCTTAAAATAGAAATATAGATTATGAAAGCAATGAAAACCATATTAGTACTTATCAGTCTGTTCGTATGCAGTATGACACAGGCTCAGATCTCCAAATTGGATCAAATATTCGAGCAGTATAAAGAGCACAAAGGTGTGACTTCTATAAAAATCGGCAAACCAATGTTCAAAATGTTGAATAAGATGAAGATGAGCGATTCGGATTTGGAAACCATCAAGCCTTTGTTGAGTAAAGTGAATTCCATTAAGATGTTGATTTTTGAAAATGCAGGATCTTCCATTCAAAATGATGTAAGCTCAGCGATTCGAAATTTAAAATACGAGGAATTGATTGCCATAAATTCAGAAGGAAATAATATCAAGTTTTTAGCAGAGAATGTGGATGGTGATTTCTTGAGTAATTTGTTATTAAGTATAAATTCTGGAGATGGCGAAACGATCTTTATGATATTGGATGGTGCTTTGAAATATGATGATCTTAATGCACTTGTGAGCAAAAATTAATACTAACATTTAATTACTATATCATGAAAAGCCTACGAATTATACTTCTTTTACTCTTAGTGTGGAGCATGCAAAGTTGCATGATCAAAAGAGGATCAAATATGGAGTTTGCTAAGAAATCAGACTTCTCCAATGATGCAGAAATTGTATCAATCAATGTACCACGCATACTCATGAAATCTTTTATCATTGGCAAGATGAAAGAACTTAAAGAAGATGATCCAGCATTAGCCATGGCCATCAAAAAGATTAAGAAAATCAAATTTATGGCTGTGTCGGGTGCTACTACCACTAATCTATCCGATAAATTCAACAGCTACTTAGCTAAAAACAATTTTGAGGAATTAATGAGTTTATACAGCGAGGGTGCAAGAATTACTATCAATACGAAAATGAAAGGTGACAAAGTTAAGAATATCATGTTGGGTATCAAAGATAGTGAAGATCATGTTTTCGTGGATATTAAATCAGATTTGGATATCAATGAACTGAATCGTTTGATAGAAGAATACGAAGATAAGAAAGAACAAAACGCTTCGATTGTACAATAGATCAGAAATCTTTTCAAAACAAAAAAGGAGACTCTTTCGAAGTCTCCTTTTTAATACATTGTATATATTGAAAATATTATTTAGCTAATTCTTCAGCGATAGCTTTACCGATCTCAGCAGGAGATTCCACTACGCGGATACCACACTCACGCATGATAGCCATTTTAGCAGCAGCAGTATCATCAGCACCACCTACGATCGCACCAGCGTGACCCATACGGCGTCCCGGAGGCGCAGTTTGACCAGCGATGAAACCAACTACTGGTTTTGTACCGTTTTCTTTGATCCAACGAGCAGCTTCAGCTTCCATACCACCACCGATTTCACCAATCATGATGATACCTTCAGTTTCTGGATCGTTCATTAATAATTCTACAGCTTCTTTAGTTGTAGTTCCGATGATAGGGTCACCACCAATACCGATAGCTGTAGTGATACCTAAACCAGCTTTCACAGTTTGATCTACTGCTTCGTAAGTCAATGTACCTGATTTTGAAACAACACCTACTTTACCTTTTTTGAAGATAAAACCTGGCATGATACCAATTTTAGCTTCTTCAGCAGTAATGATACCAGGACAGTTAGGGCCGATCAAACGAGAATTTTTGTCACTCAAGTAAGATTTTACTTGAATCATATCTTTAGTAGGGATACCCTCTGTAATACAAACGATTAATGCGATTCCAGCAGCAGCAGCTTCCATAATAGCATCTGCAGCAAATGCTGGTGGAACGAAAATAATAGAAACATTAGCACCTGTAGCATCTACAGCATCTTGTACTGTATTGAATACTGGACGGTCTAAGTGAGTTTGACCACCTTTACCAGGTGTAACACCACCTACAACTTGCGTTCCGTATTCAATCATTTGAGACGCGTGATAAGTACCTTCTGTTCCAGTGAAACCTTGAACGATAACTTTTGAATCTTTATTTACTAATACACTCATTGTTCTAATTTTTAGCAGAGCAAATCTACTATTTTGTAACGACTTCTGGAAATAATGCTTACTCTATTCGGTCTTTTTTTTATTAAAACTTTATTTTCTTCAGGATATCCCAAAGTACGATCCCGATAGTTACGGATACGTTAAATGAGTGTTTAGTACCGAATTGCGGAATTTCGATGCAGCCGTCTACCTGTTCTATGACTTCTTCATCCACACCATGGACCTCATTGCCGAAAACGAATGCGTATTTGTCGTTTTCCGATATTTCAAATTGCTCTAAAGAAACAGAACCTTCTGCTTGTTCGATAGCCAGGATTTTATAACCTTGCTCTTTTAATGCTTGAACGGCATCTGTCGTTTCTTTATAATGTGTCCATTGTACGGATTGCGTAGCGCCTAAAGCCGTTTTTTCGATTTCGCGGTGTGGAGGCGTGGCTGTGATACCACATAGAATGATTTGCTCGATAGCGAATCCATCAGCCGTACGAAAGGCAGATCCTACATTGTGCATACTGCGCACATTATCCAATACTATAGTAATAGGTGTTTTTTCTAATTCTTTGAAGGATTCAATATCAACTCTATTGAGTTGGTCCATAGACAATTTTTGCATGATGCAAAAATACTTAATTTTAGCTTTAATAAAGATGTTAGATAAATAACTGCTATATTTTGTTTATCTTTGCAGAGTAATTAAAGGATTCGGATAGAAACTTGAAAATAGATTTTGAATATTGAATAATACTCGTTATTTTTGCAATCCGAATTTAATATAAAAAGTATTATAAAATATATAGCTAATAGAAATGGCAAATCATAAATCAGCGATTAAAAGAATTAGAGCTAACGCTGCGAAGCGTTTAAGAAACCGTTACCAAGCAAAAACAACTCGTAACGCAATCAAAAAATTACGTAATACAACTGACGCTACTGAAGCGAAAGCATTATTACCACGTGTTGTTTCTATGCTTGATCGTTTGGCTAAGAAAAACGTTATCCACAAGAAAAAAGCTTCTAACAACAAATCTAAATTAACTAAATTAGTTAACAAGTTAGGTTAATCTTCGGATATTAAGATATAGAAGGATACAGCAATGTGTCCTTTTTTTATTTGCATCTTATTTTTGGTTGATAAAAAAAGGCTCGATTAATTTGCACTGCCCCCAAAAAGTTAGACACTTTCTGGGGGTATTTTTATGGAACGAAAAGTCAAATATGATTTAACATTTAAACTTAAGTGTGTTAAATTAGTTGAGGAAAAACATCATTCAGTCACATCG
>NZ_JACOIJ010000063.1 GCF_014692495.1 Sphingobacterium litopenaei
CTTTCAATAAGAGAATGGACTTGCGAAAATGGACACGTTTTAGACCGTGATTTAAACGCTGCAAAAAACATTCTGAAAGAAGGATTAAAAATAATATCGTCAGGAACTGGCGATTACACGGGCGGAGGCTCAAATAAGACTTTGGAAACAAAGCACAAGTCTGTGAAGCCCGAAGCCCATTTGTCTTTAGCAAATGGGTAGTTCACAAGGTGGTCTTTACAGACCATTTTTTGTTTTAATAAGATTTTATGGAAATTATTTTAGGCGCATTAATCGTCATATTGTTATTCATTTGCATTTATCTTGCTGTGCAAAAAGCTAAGGCTGTTTCTAAGGCAGAATTTGATAAATTATGTCAGTACAAGCAGGATTTGGAAATTGAATATGCTAAGGTAAAGCAATTTGCAGAGCTTCAAGCGCAGGAGAAAGAAGACTTAAAGAAAGCTTTAGAGAAAGAAAAGAATGAACGCAATGCTTTAGAACGAACTTTAGAAGGAACGAATGCTTATCTGCAAGCCCAGCAGGAAAAGTTCGAAGAACAAAAAGATGAGATTCAGCGTACCAAAGTGCAATTCAATAATGAGTTTCAAGTGTTGGCGAATAAGATACTCGAAGAAAAGTCCCAGAAGTTTACAGCTTTAAATCAACAATATTTAGGCGTTATTTTGGATCCATTGAAAGAGAAAATCAAAACTTTTGAAGAAAAAGTGGAGAAATCTTATGCGCAGGAATCTGCCGAGCGTAATGTCTTGAAAGGTGTGGTGGAACAATTGATGCAACAAAGTTTGCAGATTAAAGATGAAGCCAATAATCTGACTCGAGCTTTGAAGGGTGATTCCAAAAAGCAAGGAAACTGGGGTGAGGTCATATTAGAGCGAGTATTAGAGCGTTCCGGATTGTCCAAAGATCAAGAATATCGTTTACAAGCTTCCTTGCAGGATGAATTTGGACGTCGTTTGCAACCCGATGCTATTATTGATCTCCCTGATGATAAACAGTTAGTCGTAGATTCTAAAGTTTCTTTAATTGCTTATGATAATTATATCAATGCGGAGACGGAAGAGGAATTGGCATTGCATTTGAAATTGCACGTTCAATCAATTGAAAATCACGTAAAAGAACTTTCTGCTAAGAATTATCACAGTTTATACGGAATTCATTCTCCAGATTTTGTGCTGCTTTTTATACCAATAGAATCAGCCTTGAGTGTAGCTGTAATGCAGAAGCCAGAATTATTTTCGGATGCTTGGGATAGGAGAGTGGTCATTGTAAGTCCTTCAACATTATTGGCTACTTTGCGTACCATAGCCTCGATGTGGAAACAAGAAAGACAAAATCGTAATGTCTTAGAAATAGCACGTGAAGCAGGGGCATTATACGATAAATTTGTCGGGTTCTTAACTGATATGCAACAAATTCAAGTTCATCTAAATAAAGCTTCAGAAAAACACGATGAAGCCATGAAAAAACTCTCTACAGGGGCAGGTAATGTTGTACGAAGAGTAGAAAATTTGAAAACTTTAGGGGCTAAAGCCAATAAGCAAATTGACGATAAATATTTAGATACATAATCGAGTAGGAAGATAGGGATTATTTCCCTATCTGTCCTCTCACACCCGGCATACGGATCCGTACCAAGGCAGTTTGTTAGAATAACGTCGTTTGATGTGTTGTTCTCCAGTAATATCCATTAGAGATGACACGATCAACTGCGTGTTTGACATTTCGGATGTGTAATATCTCTTCCAACATAATATTACTGAAAAAAAACCTCAGGCATTGTGTCCACTTCGTTGCACGACTCAGCTAAGCTCCTCTTGCATTTTACTATCAGTTTCCGACCTATCCTCATGCAAAGCAGTTCTCTTAAGTGGTTCGGCTTTTAACGCTTCGTCATAAACTTATTGGTTCCTTTGCCATTCTAACTTTCAGACCTTCCCCTGTATAAAGTAGAGAAATAGGGTACTATGTCCTCTGCTGACTTCTGACTAAAGCATACTAGCATTATTATTCTGCTAGATGTTTCTTCGCGGGCATTCGCCTATACCTTTGACAGAGTTTAGTCAGATCTCCCCAGGTAAGAACAATAACTTTCACCTCATATATCCGCTACATTTACCATAGTGTTTCCGTACAGTTTAGGGCTTCGCCTTGTGTTGCAATTCCATCTTGTACATACCGATTCCTCTAAAATTACTGTTTGTAAATGAATTGTAGGACTATGGTAAATGTTTTTGACTTGGTTAGAACAAGATGTTAATCTTGTAAGTTCTTCTTTCTTCATATGTAATAGGTAGTGTTTGGTGGCAAAAAAAATTGCAACCGCAAATCTACAAGTAATTTTCGAGTATTAATTTTTGTTTGTAACAAAAAAAACCGAGAATGATTTTATTCATTTCTCGGTTTCAGAAATAATGATAAACTCAGGATTAATACCCCATGGCTGTATCATCTCCTCGATGATCGGCACCAGCTTGAAGTTTGCCATTAGGCAATACAATGATATTTTCTACGCGGCCAATGTTACCTCTTTTGTGGATTTTATAGCCATCTTTCTCTAAGCTAATACGTGTATTTTCATCAATAGCTTTAGCTTCCACATCTATGCGATCTGGTTTCCACTGATGGTGGAATCGAGGTGCACTTACTGATTCTTGTGCTGTCATACCAAATTCTAATACATTTAAAATAGTTTGGAATACAGATGTGATAATCGTAGAACCGCCGGGAGTGCCAACTACCATTTTCAATTTACCGTCTTTCTCGATAATTGTCGGTGTCATAGCAGAAAGCATACGCTTTCCTGGTTCTACAGAATTCGCTTTTCCTCCTAATAAACCATACATATTTGGCGTTCCTGGTTTTACAGAAAAATCGTCCATTTCATTGTTTAATAAGAATCCAGCCCCATCTACCCAAACTAAAGAGCCATAAGAACCGTTAATAGTTGTAGTTAACGAAACTGCATTTCCATCTTTATCTACTATGCTATAGTGGGTAGTTTGTTCAGATTCGTAGCCTGGAAACACGCCTGCTTTGATGGTTTCATTTGAAGTAGCTTTCGCGAGAGAAACATTAGCCATTCGGCTACGGTTATATTCAGCAGATGTCAAATGTTCTACAGGAACTTTATAAAAATCAGGATCACCTAAGTGTGTAGCTCTATCTGCATATACACGGCGTTCTGCTTCCACCATGGCACGTACTGTACTGTCGGATTGAAAACCCCATTTTGCCAATGGATATTTCTCAACTGATTGTAATAAAGCTAATAGCGCAATACCACCACTAGAAGGAGGTGGCATAGAAATAATTTTATGTCCTTTGTACTCACCTACGATCGGTTGACGCCAAATGGCTTGGTAGTCTTCAAGATCTTTGTGCGTAATTATACCGTTTCCACGTTTCATTTCTGCCACAATATAATCCGCAGTTTTTCCTTTGTAGAATCCGTCGCGACCATCTTTAGCAATACGTTTCAAGGTTTCTGCTAATTCTTTTTGAACGAAAATATCTCCTTCTTTCCATTCTTCGTTCTTAATAATGGCTGCACCATTAGGATTAAATTTTATAAAATCTGATTTATATTCATTGAATTCACTTGCTTGTCTCTTAGTGATTGCGAATCCTTTTTCAGCTAATTCAATTGCAGGTTGTACTAATTCTTTCCATGATAAGCTTGCATATTTTTTGAAAGCTTCATCCATACCAGCCACTGCTCCTGGTACACCAGTAGCGAGTTGTCCATATAAACTTAAGTCTGTGATAGGATTACCGTCTTTATCTAAATACATATCTTTGAAAGCTGCTGCTGGAGCCTTTTCGCGGAAGTCCAAAGAAGTAATTTCTCCTGTTTTGCTGCGATAAACCATAAAACCTCCACCGCCAAGATTACCTGCATTAGGATATACTACTGCTAAAGCAAATTTCACAGCAATGGCTGCATCTACAGCATTTCCACCTTTTTTTAGGATGTCAACACCAACTTTGGAAGCTAAAGGATGTGCGGTTACAACAGCACCGTTTTGATATTCTGTTTGATTAGTTGAGGTTGGGGATTGTTGAGATGTACGACAGCCAAAACTCAAAAAAGAAATGATAATCAAATAAATGACGTTTTTCATATAAAATTAAAGGTTGCTTGTTTGTGCCTAAAGATACTTATAATCAGAAAAAATAGGTAAATAAATAGTTTCTTCTTTAAAATAAAACATTCATGATATTTCGGGTATCACCAACAGCCATGAAAGTTACGGGCTCATAGTCCCAATAGGCTTTCGCCAAAAAGGTATCTTATTACCAATAAATAATTAAAACTATGGCTGTTAGCTGATTACCCTTTATTCTTGATCGTGGTTGTGGACTAGATGTTCACAAGGACACGGTAGTTGCTACTATTAAAGTTAGCAATTTTGTTACAGAAACAAGGACTTTTTTAACATTCACTGATGATTTATACGAATTAGTTGAATGGTTGCAATCGTATAATATTACAGAGATTGCTATGGAGAGTACCGGCGTTTACTGGCGTCCCGTGTACGCTGTTTTAGAAGACTATTTTCATATATTATTGGTAAATGCCCGTCACATTAAAAATGTTCCTGGACAGAAGACGGATAAAAAGGATAGTGAATGGATTTGTAAACTTCTACTTTCAGGATTGTTAAAAGGGAGTTTTATTCCCCAAGAACATATACGTGAGCTCCGGGAACTTTATCGTCATCGTCGCAAACTTATCGGAATGCGAACAGCAGAAAAAAATAGGCTACAGAATGTTTTGGAATCCGCGAATATTAAGCTAGGAAGTGTTGTGAGTGATGTATTTGGAGTAAGTGCCATGCAGATGATTCGCTCCATTGCCCAAGGACAAACAGATCCTCTTTTACTCAGCTGCATGTCTAAAGGCAGTCTAGTAAAAAAACATAATGACCTTTTAAAAGCACTTAAAGGAAAAATAACCAAGCATCATCAGTTTATGTTAACCCTCATACTGCAATCCATTGATTTTATCAACTTACAAATAGCACAAATAGAGGCTCAAATGGACCAGTATAAAAAGATGCTAGAAGAACAGGTGAAGTTATTGGAAAGTATCCCCGGAGTTTCATCACAGGTAGCTCTTGGTATTCTATCGGAGATAGGGACTGATATGGAACAATTCCCTTCACACCAGAATATTTGTTCTTGGGCCGGGGTGTGTCCCGGAAACAATGAGAGTGCGGGTAAAAAGTATTCCAGTAAGATAACAAAAGGTAATAAATATCTCAAGACTACATTAGTGGAAGCTGCATGGGCAGCTTCTCGATCTAAGGCGAATCCCATATTAGCTGTAAAACATCAACAAATAGCTAGCCGTAGAGGGCATAAAAAAGCAACAATAGCAATAGCTCATAAAATACTTATTGCCGCATATCATGTTCTAAGAGATAAGGAAGCTTATCAACTACATCCACAAGATGTAAAAATTATGGAGAACAGAAGATTACGAAAAATAGAAAGATTACAAAAACAATTGAGTACTTTAAAAAATACGTCTTACAAAAATTAAAAGATCGTCCTTTTTTTGGTGGTTAGACTCCCCGGAAATAAAACTGATATCAGACGTTTAAGAACCAACAGTTGATGCCTTAGAGCTCGTAGAAAAAATTATACTCTTGTTTTTTTTAATCATTAAAAACAAAAAATTGTAAACTAAAAAACTATAAAAAAATTTATGAAGATAAAAATGACCTTTGAATAGTTCATTGGTTTGATAAGATATTGCCTATATCTAAAATAGATCTAAGACTTTCAGAAAAAAAGGGGAGATTTTTCGAGGGCACTAAAAAAGTCCCCTTTTATATTGGACCAAAAAAAAAGGAGTGGAAAGTGCATTTTCTACTCCTTTTTTTGTATCTTAAATTAAGCTTTAACGGATATCAGGATGCTTTCTACCCAACAAAAAATACAGCTCAGTTCTTATTCAGGATTGTACGATATCATTGTTCCAAAAGACAATCTTCTTCGGAGAATCAACGATCTTATCGATTTCAGTTTTATCTATGATGAGTTGTTGGAGAAGTATTGCCATACTAATGG
>NZ_JACOIJ010000064.1 GCF_014692495.1 Sphingobacterium litopenaei
TTTATTCTTGACCTTAAGTGGCATAAGTTGGCTCTAGAAGGTGAATACCCCCATTATAGTATACTTAAAAGTATACTAAATATCAATCTAAACTAACAGCAAAATAGATAAGATATATTCAAAGGATACCAGAATCTCCATTTGGACAAGTTAGACCAAGAAAAGTAGGGCTCTACCCAACTTCCGCTTGCTCAAATGTCTTGCTCAAATGTCTTGTCCTAGAATCACAATATTTTGCTTCGCAATCGAAGAGCGGAGATAACTTTCCGATCTAGTTTATAAATTATTAGCGAAACTTTTTCAAGAAACCGAACATTCTAATGGTACTACTTTTCGAGTCCTTCCTAAAGTCTAGTTCACATACAATGGGTCTATCATAATAGATAGACATTTGACGAATTACTTGATGATCCTGATGGAATCCCGGCCAGATAATTTTTTATTTGGAGTATGTGTCCAAAAAAAGTTTCTTAATCAGGAATACCATGGAAAAAAACATTATTTCAAGGCAGATTTTCAATCCACATGCAGCAGGGATTGATATAGGCTCCAAGATGCATATTGTTGTTGTTGATTAGAACTTGGAAAATTTGCATTCTTTTGAGATTTCCACTAAGGAACATCAGGAAATCATCAACTTTTTGCATAGCCATAACATTACGACAGTTGCTATGTAAAGAGCAGGCAATTACTGGCAGGCGCTTTTTAATGACCTTCAGCGATCAGGATCTGAGGTCATTTTGGTTTCGGCATTTTTATTTTTGTCCTCACCTTCAATGTCTTCCGTCTATATAATAGCTCATAATTCGGCGTCTTTTTTTGTTAATAATCCTTGCAATTAAGGTTGGTAGGATGGTTTGCCCTTATAAAGACTTTCCCTTTACACGCATTGGGATATCTTTTTATTATTTCACACGAAATAAAAGAAAATAAAATCGGGTTTATTAATGCAAGTGTGACTATTCAGGAGAAATCTGAAAATGAAACAAACCTTTATGATAGATTGATTGAAGAAAAAGATAAGGTTATTGCTCTTCAAGCCAAATACATAGCAGAACTAGAGGAAAGTTAGCAAATAAGTAGTATAAAGGGGAGCTTTTTGCTCTCCCTTATACTGATCACGATCGAGCAAACTCAATCAATGGGCCTATATCCCCTGCATCTGCTGCCCTTACTGCCTGTAAGTAGGTTACCCTTGTTTCTCCCTGATGTACAAGATTGGCAGCACCCCAGCTAAATACATTTTGTTTAAAAATTTTGTCAATGATGATATCGGCCATAAGCCGGCTATGTCTGCCATTTCCATTCGGAAAACAGTGGATGCTTACGATACGATGCTTGAACCTTAAAGCGATCTCTTCCGGCGGGTAGGTATTGTGTTCCACCCAATATAACGTGTCATCTAACAAAGTTCTTAGCTCAGGGCCAATTCTCCATCTGGCAATACCGATATTTTTTTCGGTATTACGGAACTGTCCTGCCCAAGACCATACATCACCATACATTTTTTGATGCAACTGGCATATGAAGGCTTCCCTTAGGATCTGATCTGGTCTCAATCTACGTTTAAGCACCCATTGTACAGCCTCTTCAATGTTCTGCTGTTCAAACTCATCAAGTTCACCCCGTGTGGATATGGTGTCAATCAGCAAGCCGTCTATTTCTTCCGGATCTAAGGGAGTCTGTCCTGGATTGTACTCGAAATCTAATCCCATAGAATCTTAGGCATTTCGCTTACTATTTCAGCGGTCCTTTCCTGTATCGCTTTTTCAATACGCTTCTTTGAATTTTCTTGATCTTCAAGTTTCATGGAATTTGAAGTACGTAATACGATCTGCATTGCTAATTCCTTCGCTTTCCGTTCAATCAACTTTTCAAGAGACCCGTCTTTTGGGACAAAACCATATACGAGTTGCATATCCAAAGCATGAGCTGTCTCTTTTAAGGATTTTAGAGATATAGTACCATCTTTTTCCCTTCGCTCCATATCTTGTACACTTTGTTTGGTAATGGATAATCTGTTTCCTAATTGTTGCATTGACATTCCTAGTGCTGTACGAATAGCACGAATCCATCCACTAGGAGGCATGGGAATGGTCTGAATATTTCTAAAAGCCTCTATTTTAGTGCTTAAATGCTGAATCTGTAATTTTTTCTTTATCATAAGTCAAGCTTTAATATGACAATAACAATTTAAATGTAAGGCTATAATATGACATATACAAACAAAAAGTAAAACTAAAGACTTACTTTATAACAAAATAGTAAGACTATAGATTGACATATAAAAGTAAAAAGTAAAACCCTAGGCTTACTTTACGAAGTAATAGTAAATCTATAGTATGACAAATGATAGGTTGATAAAAATAGAAATTAGACCATTAACCAGGTTGTCAAATGAATTTCAAAATAATAAAGGACAACAATATCTTTTATTATTATTTGCTTACCTTTGTTCTATCAAAGTAAGTCAAATTAAACACGTCATAAATAATGATACATGACATAGAAAATATTTTAGATATTCGTCAACTAGTAGATTCGTTCTATGGCAAAGTGAGAAAAGATCCAATAATTGGAAAATTGTTCAATGACAAAATTCAAGACTGGGATACCCATCTTGAAAAAATGTACCGATTTTGGCAAACAGTTTTATTAAATGATCACACGTATCAGGGAAGCCCTTTTGCGCTACATGCACCTTTACCCATAGAGAAAAGTCATTTTGATCGTTGGATACTTTTATGGAATGAGACAATTGACAATCATTTTACAGGAAAGATTGCTGAAGAAGCGAAATGGAGAGGCGATAAAATGGCAGCCATGTTTCTTTCAAAAATTGAGTATTATAGAAACAACAACGTGAAACCTATTCTTTGAGTATCTGAATAGGTAAATGGATAAATAATTTAATATCAATCTATGGAAAAAGCATCTATTTTTGAAAATATAACACACGGAGATAGTAAACCAGCAATTACTGTTCTTTTAAATACTAACACAATAAAAGAAGTTAGGATTGTTTTCCGGGAAAATCAGGAAATGAAAGAACACAAAGCCGGATATCCGATTGTAGTAGAAATAGTTGAAGGAAGCATCGACTTTGGGGTATTGGGTGAACGGCATATACTTAATAAAGGTATGTTGGTAGCCTTAGAAGCTTCGGTACCTCATGATCTGATCGCAATAGAAGATAGTATCGTTAGACTTTCTTTGCATAAATTGGACAATATTTCAAGGGTTGAACAGATCAGCAAATAACAATCAAATGAATATACCTAATCATTATTATGGAAAATAAAGAAAATACTTTTAGTTACGATACGCTTAGTGAAGCAGTAAATGATTTGCAGAAAAGAGGATATACAAAAGACTTCTTGATTCCTGACGGGAAAGAATGTATTTATTGTCAGGATCACTCATTGGAATTATCTCCGGATGAATTCCTTATCGATGAAATATACCGATTTGAGGGGATGTCGGATCCGGCAGATGAGAGTATAGTCTTTGCCATTTCTTCTGAAAAACATGAGGTTAAGGGATTAGTTATAAATAGTTTTGGTGCTGATTTTGGATACAGGTCATCGAAATTGGTAGAGGATCTCCACAGAAGGGCACAAAATAACAATTAGAATATGGGTATATTCTCCAAAACTTGCGAATATGCAATGAGAGCAATGTTTTACATTGCTCAAAGATCGCAAGAAGGCCACCGTTCTGGTATTAAAGAAATAGCGGAACATATAGATTCACCAGAACACTTCCTTGCCAAAATCTTGCAAAAACTCAGTAAAGAAGGGCTTGTCCAATCTATCAAGGGCCCAAATGGAGGTTTTTACCTGGATGCTAAAAGTTTAACCCGTCCTCTTGCTGATATCGTTACCACTTTTGAAGGGGAACAAATTTTTACCGGATGTGGTATGGGACTGAGTTATTGCTCCGAAGAAAACCCATGTCCTTTGCACAATGACTTCAAAGAAGTTCGTAACAAGATTACCCGTATGCTGATGGATACAACTATTGGTCAGTTCAATCATGAACTGATAAAAGGACAGCTTACATTAAACAAATAAAAAAAATTTCACAAAATAGAAGACAATTTTATCTTCTATTATTAATATAGTTCAAAAAAATGACACAAGATCAAAAAAACCTCGTAAAAGCAACCGTTCCGGTACTTAAAGAACATGGCGTATTACTGACAACCCATTTTTACAAACGTATGTTCGGACATAACCCTGAGTTGAAACATGTGTTCAATATGGGTAATCAAAAAAATCAGAAACAGCAGACCGCATTAGCTATGGCAGTATTGGCTTATGCTGAACATATTGAAAATCCATCGGTATTATTACCGGTACTTGACAACATTGGTCATAAACATACCAGTTTGGATATACGTCCGGAGCACTATGCAATTGTGGGTAAACATCTGCTAGCATCTATTGGTGAAGTTCTGGGCGAAACTGCAACACCGGAACTACTGGAAGCCTGGACAATGGCCTATCAGCAATTAGCCACTTTGATGAGTGGTCACGAACAGAAAATTTATAACGATCAGATCAATAAAACTGGCGGATGGGCTGGCTGGCGACCATTTGTGGTAAAGGAAAAAGTAAAAGAATCTACCGAAATTACTTCATTTTATTTATATCCTTCGGATAATGGTGTGGTGGCTGATTTTCAGCCTGGTCAATATATCAGTTTGCGTTTATTTCTTCCGGAATTAAACTTACTTCAACCGCGTCAATATAGTATCTCCTGTTCTCCGAACGGTAAATACTACCGCATTTCGGTAAAACGTGAATCCGGTAACACACACCCTGACGGGATGATCAGTAATCGTCTGCACGATCACGTGAATGAAGGTGATCTTATTGATCTATCAGCCCCTTCAGGTGTCTTTGTACTAAATACTGAACTGTCAAGACCTAAGGTATTTATTAGCGGTGGAGTTGGACAAACACCACTTATGGCTATGCTGGAAGATTTGGTACAACGTAAAAATGAAGACGAAAGCACGCCAATCACCTGGATACATGGCTGTCGTAACGAGGCTGTACATGCCTTTAAAGATAGGTTGGCAGAAATCACAAATTCACATCTAAATATACGTCAACATATCTTTTACGATCAAGTGGAATCATTGGATACTTCGTTTTATCAAGGATGGGTTGAATTATCAAAGATAAAAGATCAAGTTATAGATCAACAGGCTGAATATTATATCTGTGGTCCCGGACCATTTATCTCAAAACATTATACTTTCCTTGTGGATAACAATGTACCGAAGTCGGCCATTCATTTTGAAGAATTCGGTCCTGCTTCATTACAGGTTAACTAAGTCTAGTTTAATTTGATTAAAATAACAGCTCCGGACATACAGATGTACCGGGGCTAGTTACATTAAAACCTTATCAAGTTAGGCCTCCTGAATCAAGTGTTGTAAATCGGGATCATTTTTGATACGTTCAATTTCGCTTTCAATAACATGGACAACATCAAATTTTATCTGTCTGTAGTTCGATTCAATATCCTCTTTCATTTTGTCCTCGCCATGTTCATCCACAAAGGATAGGATATGCGGTATTTTCTGATAAGATTTAGTTTCTGATGCTACTTTCTCGTTGTCAACAACACTTTGCAGTTTGGCTTCATCATTTTTGTAATTTCTTACGTTTTGATAGTAGCCTGTAACAGCATTATACGCTCCAAATAAAGTGCCTTTTGTGGTGTCCATTTGTTGTGTATCACTTATCATCGCATACGCAAAAGTATCTTCAACAACATTTTTGAATACGGTGGACATTTCATCTTCCGCTCCTTTTTGGAGTAAATCCAATGTTTCTTTATTCGGACAAAGTGCCAATTGGATTAATTTTTTAACCTCTTGGTCTGCTACTTTTACCTTTGTCCAACCATTGAAGATACTTTCTAGCTGTGTGCTTAACGTGTT
>NZ_JACOIJ010000065.1 GCF_014692495.1 Sphingobacterium litopenaei
CTATTAGGAACAAAATTGTACTCAGGGCGGCAGCTGTCATAAATAAGCAGACACCATATATAAAAAATAGCGGAGCGGCGGCTTAAAAAGATAAAATTTATTTGTTAAAGTCATAACAATCCAAAACAATCATCCAACGGATTGATATTGTTGAACCAATTTATTAAAATGTCCCGGTCTATTAGATATAATGTTTGAGAAAATACGATTATATTTACCATGGTGGTATTTATTTTAGCTAATTATATATAGCAATCCCTGCTATATTAAACCACCGCCAATTTTCCCCTTATTTGGGACGCTTCTGAAATAAATATATAAAATATTAATTTTAACAACCAGATATTAATCATAATAATTATATCAAATAATTTTATTCAAAAATTATTTGATATAATTATTTTATATAATTTAGTATTAAATTATAATCTATACTGAAAGGCTTGTTATAGTAAAATAGCTGACTAATTATAAATATATCTTTATTGATGAAAAAATTAATTCATGTAGACGGTTTGGTAATTGGTAGATTTTCTTTTCATGGATTTATTGTAGACAAAGAAAATAATCGATTGGCTTATTCCATTTTTGTCAATGATATAGATGAACCCTTAGTAGAATTTGAAGCGGATGAGAAAAGAAATGTTAGAATAGGGATTAACTATAATGTACTTAATTTTATTAAGGAAAATAAGACTGCAGATAAAAATCTTCGAAAAGCATATTTTAAGGAATTTTATAATTTTATCATCGCCAGCGAGAAGAAAGCTTCTTATATGGTTTTTAAAAATCAGAAACTAAATTACGTAAAGAAATCCTCCGAGATAATCGAACTTAAAAAAATTTATATTGAATCTTAGAACAATATAAGCGAAATCAGATTTAGAAATATTTTAATTTTTCTTAAAATATAATCTATTAATCTTTATAATTTTTATTAACATTACG
Source organism: Sphingobacterium litopenaei (assembly GCF_014692495.1). Classification (GTDB taxonomy): domain Bacteria; phylum Bacteroidota; class Bacteroidia; order Sphingobacteriales; family Sphingobacteriaceae; genus Sphingobacterium; species Sphingobacterium litopenaei. Next base: position 949 of record NZ_JACOIJ010000065.1, read on the forward strand.
CAAAATTAAAATCTACTTACGAAAGAAACTTAAAGATGAAGATTAGCCGATTTTGGAGTGCTGTAGCATTGTTACTTTTATCTATTACAACTGTCAAAGGACAACAAAAACCAAACATTGTTATTATTATTTCTGACGACCATGCTTATCAATCTATTGGCGCATATGGTTCTAAATATGGTAAAACACCAAATATTGACCGTATAGCAAATGAAGGTGCGGTTTTTGAAAATATGTATGTCAACAATTCTATTTGCGGACCTGCACGTGCCACTTTGTTGACAGGAAAGTATAGTCACAAGAATGGTTTTAAGGATAATGAAACATCCAATTTTGATTTCAATCAAAATCTTTTTGTAAAAGACTTGCAAAAATCAGGGTATAATACAGCATGGATAGGTAAGATTCACTTAGGACATCAATTGCAAGGATTTGACTACTATGATATTTTGGTGGGGCAAGGTCATTATTTTAATCCTGATTTTATTTCTAAAGAAGGTAGAAAAAGGGAAGAAGGCTATGTTTCCGACTTGGTGACATCAAAAGCGTTGAATTGGATGGATCAAGTGAAAAATGGCCCTTTTTGTATCGTTATCGGTCATAAAGCAACACATAGAACCTGGATGCCAGATCCGCAAGATTTTGGCAAATATGATAAAGTGAATTTTGAAACTCCCGAAACCTTATTTGATGATTATGCAACAAGAACGGCTGCAGCTAGTCAGGAAATGACTATTGCGAAGCATATGGATATGGGTTACGACCTGAAAATGTTTCCCAATAAAGAAGCGATGTTTGTAGATGGAAATTTCACACGCATGAATGCAGAGCAAAAGAAAGCTTATATGGATTATTACCTTCCAATATATGAGGAGTTAGAAAAATCCAAGCTAAAAGGTGCTGATCTAACGAAGTGGAAGTACCAAAGATACATGACAGATTATCGGAATACAGCGGAATCTATGGATAGAAATATTGGTGAGGTGTTGGATTATATTGATAAATCGGGTTTGAAAGATAATACGATTGTTATTTATTTGTCCGATCAAGGATTCTATATGGGAGAGCATGGTTGGTATGACAAACGATTTATGTATGAAGAATCTTTCCGTACACCTATGGTGATGCGTTATCCAAAATTAATCAAGCCGAATACGCATATCAACTCGCAAGCAATCAATGTGGATATCGCACCAACTTTATTGGATCTTGCAGGAGTAGAATTACGTGATGACTTTCAGGGCAAATCCTTTAAATCCATTTTATCACACCCTTCTAAAACACATAGGGAGAATATTTATTATCATTATTTTGAAAATGGGGAACATGCTGTAAGCCCTCATTTTGGCGTGAAAGATAAGCGCTATAAACTAATTCGCTTTTATAAACGTCATAACGCATGGGAACTTTTTGATTTGGAAAAAGATCCCAAAGAGCTTAAAAATGTTTACAACGATAAAGCATATCGTAAGATAGTTGCTAAAATGAAAAAGAAACTTCTTCAAGAAATAAATACGTTTGACGATAAAGAAGCTTTAGCAATTTACGAACAGTCTATCGATTAATCATTTAAGAGTATTGGAAATTAAATACATATCAGTATTTTAGTGTTATGATCAATTTAAACGAATATTTTGAGGGAGCCGTAAAATCATTGGCTTATGAAAATGGTGGAAAGTCCACCGTTGGTGTTATCGATATTGGGGAATTTCAGTTTGGGACTTCTACTCCTGAAACTATGGTTATCATAGAAGGAGAGATGAAAGTATTGCTTCCGGGTAATACGGAATGGAAAGTCTACAGTGCAGGACAAAAATTTGAAGTCGCTGCTAACTCATCTTTTAAAGTTCGTGTTGAGACACCTACTTCTTATTTATGTAAATACAAGTAACGTTTACCATATTATAATAAAAAGTTCGGTTTTATTACTATAAATAAGGCCGAACTTTTTTTGACCAGTTTTCCTCGCTTAAACCCTTAAGTGTATAAATTTTTTATGGAAAACCTGTTCAATTTTACGGATGCGCAACTGCTCAAGGAGTGGTTGAAATCAAATTCCTACCAACAAATTTTATCCACGTTTGATGTAATAGCTGTAGGATTAGAAGGCTTCGAAATTCTTATGGAACTTAAAGCTTTTTATCCAAACTTGCAAGTAGGGTATTTCTACCATAGTACTTTAGATCAGCTTTCTGATGTTCATGGGAATTCAGTTTTAGCGAATTTTACATTTATCCCATTGGATATGGAAGTGAAGTGCTATAGTGGTGATTATTATCTCATCAAGTATTTGAATAAGGATGTTGTACTCGAAACATTAAAATATCTTTCCGATAATGTCTTGATAATAGGTTCTATGGCGGATCCTATACTCATACGGCTTTTAGAATTTTATTCCTTCAATCAAAAGAATTTGCTTTTGCGAAGACCTATGTATTTCGAAACTTCTTCACTACGTGGTAATATTAATAAATACTTACATTTTTCAGTTTTACCTGCAAACGTGCGAGTAATTGATGCCGTAAAAATTAATCGTTCCCTACTAAAACTAGATGGTCAGGTTACGATGTTTAAATTGCATCAGGAAATTTATAAGCATTGGTTTGCACATATTAAGCTTTTCCTAGACTTGCAAGAGAACGAAAATTGGGATTTACCAAGGGTAAGGTTGGAAGCTGCTACTTACTAAATATTCTCCCCCTGTAATACATTTGTGACGTATTACAGGGGATATTTTTCGAAAGGATTTGGTATTTTACGGTTTCCCGTATTGATAAAAGAAGATAATTATCGACTTTTACATTAACTACCAATGAAAGCTAAGGAGAATATGATTCAGTTTCTAATTGAAAATAATTTTGATTTTTCAGAATTTAAAATTATTCGTGAAGAGCGTAAATATATGCTTTATAAGGTTCATAATATGATACTAAAAGTGTATAATAAAGAAAATCCAATAGAAGAAAATGATGAGGAAGTCAAAAGAGAACTTTTCATCGAGGATTTTCAGCGCCTAAAGCGAGGTTGATGTAGATGGTTAAATTTTATTTAAACAGATTTAGTAGTTTATTTATCATACTTTCAGGCAATTCTACATATAAGTCATCTTTCCTCGATTCTAGCCTATTGATACGAATCGCATTGTTTTGTCCTTTTGTCCCTTTGTCATCAATTAAATTAAAACTATGTCTATGAAATGGGCAAATTATTTTACCCTCTTCGCACCAACCATCAGCTAAATTCGCGCCGGCATGTGGGCACTTATAAGAAGTCGCATGCCATTCTCCTTGATGATAAATAAGGCAAAATTTCTGTCCACCCAATTGCAGCAATTGGACAGGAGTTTTAGTTCTTATTGCTGAGGAAGGTATTTTGTGCCATTTCATAATATTAAAGATAGGGAATCCAATTTGAGATTCACCAAACCACATCTGGAATTGTTCTTCACTAGAAACAAGAAAGCTCAATCATTGGATTGAGCTTTTCTTGTTTTCTTTGTGGAGTCGGAGGCTCTTTTTATAAGTATTTATAAGGTTTTTTATGAATTCATTTTTATTTTTAACTATCTGGTTATCAATGGTTAATTTATTTTATATATTTTTTTATGTTATTAGGTATTCTTAAAAATTGGGTGTAAATTTGGGTGTGGATTAGAACTAACACCCAAAAATGATTATCAAACGTAACATAATATTCAGTCTTGAAAAAAGAAAAAAGAATGGTCTTGAAATAGTAGAGAATCTGCCAATTCGAGTTCGTATCATATATGCTGGTGAACGTCTTGATTTATCTACTGGGTATCGTGTGGATTTAACTAACTGGGATGAAGGTAAGCAAAGAGTGAAGCCTTCTACAACTAATAAATTAAAACAAGCAGCAAGTGAAATTAATGCTTCATTAACTAAAATAGAAAGCATAATTCAAGATATCTTCAAAGTATATGAGGTAAAGGAAGAAATTCCGTCTTTGTCAATTCTTAAAGAGGATATAAACGCAAAAATTAAGATTCAGACTCCAATTGTTGAAAATAAAACCACCAAAATAAATTTCTTTGAAACCTTCAATCAATTTTTAAGAGAATGCGCAAAAGAGGATAATTGGACAATTAGTACAATTAAAAAGTATACAAGCTTGCGTAATAATTTGGAAAAATTTGATCGTTTATATTTTCATACATCAATTCTAGCAACTTTTCTACGATATATAGAATATGGTAATTATCCTACTATGTTGATTTATATAGAAAAAGGAATAGTAAAATGGTACAAAAACTCTTCAGATTTTCCATTTAAATGGATTCCCAAAGATTTTAAGCTACCTGTTTATACTGTTGCAGGGGACTTATATTATAATAACGTTAGTGATGAAATTTCTCAGAAAGTGGACGCTGTAGAATGGTTTAGTGAAGACTTTGAGATTCATAATAAAAAAAAATGGAAGCTTTGGGAGCAATGTTATAGAGTTTCAGATAATGGGATTGTAAGTTGTTTATGGACATCGTAATCAAAACACCCAAAACTGGGTGTGGTTTTGGGTGTGGTTTTTGTAAGTTGCTGAATTACAAGTGTTTTTTGTGGAGTCGGAGGCTCTTTTTTTATGGTTTTTTAAAGATTATTACGCACTTAATAAAAAGCATAAACAACTGTAAATCAGTGTAAAAATATCATTTAAGATTTTTATGAGTTTTTAGGTATTCTGAAAAATTGGGTGTAAATTTTGAGGGCACTGAAAAAGTTTCTATTTTTTTAAGAGACTTAAAAAAATGACTGAGTATAGTATTAAGCTTACTCAGTCATTTTTGTTTTAGGGATTTCTGGAAGATTGTTTATTAGTTGTCCTTA
>NZ_JACOIJ010000066.1 GCF_014692495.1 Sphingobacterium litopenaei
TCCTCCAGCCGGCAACAGTGTGACAGATCTCCCCGGGTAAGAACGTGAACTTTCTCTCCATATACCTGTCGAATCTACCGCGGAATGTTTCGGATAGTTTAGGGCTTTGTCTTGTTATGCAGACTCATCCACATCCAACGGCCTCATTCGATTTCTGTGCGTCAGGCCAGAGATTTACCGCAGGCTTCCTCCAGATTCCCCCTCGCGAAGGACACCCTTGCCTTAAGTTAACGTTTCCCACTATCAAGGCACGTTCGGGACTTACACCCTAGAGTTCACGCCCATGCCGGGCGCACATAATAAAAGCCTTAGCTAATCAGCTAAGGCTTTTATTATGCATTGCCTAGTTCTACAATGCGATCAAATTCTTCGGGTTTTAGCGGCATTACCGAAAGACGTCCTTGCTTTACCAACGCTACATCTTGCAATAATTCGTCCGCTTTAATCATTTCTAAAGTGACCGGTTTTTTGAAAGTCTCTACAGGTACTAAATCTACAACCACCCATTTTGGATCTTCGGTTGTAGGATCTTGATAAAATTCTTTCACAACTTTTGCCAACCCCACTACTTCCTTACCTTCATTACTATGATAGAATAAAACCAAATCTCCCTCTTTCATCGCTTTCAGATTGTTGCGCGCTTGATAATTACGAACACCATCCCAAAATGTCTGACCATCTTTATTGAATTGTTCCCAACTATATTTGAAAGGTTCTGATTTTACTAAAAAATAATTCATTTTAAAAAATTCAAACGTTAGAAGTAATAATGAATTAGCCTTGTTGTTCTAAAACTTCCATCTTCTCCGCGAAATGTGCACAGTAATCACGTAAATCGCCGATTACTTTATCTGCCATTGGATCGCCACCTGATGATCTCAAGAAAGAATCGCCTAATGTTTGTAATGTTTCATAGAAAAAACGTTTCATCTCATCGTAAGGCATATCTTTAGTCCAAAGATCAATACGTAAAGAGTTTTTATACTGCGCATCCCACAAGGCTAAAAACATCGCTTTAGCAGGAAGAGCTTCTTCATTTTGACCATCTGTAGAGGACCAATTGATAGTTTCTGGCACATTATTTTCGTCCAATTCTACATTTAATTTTATCTCTGCTGTCTTCATCTATTGTAATTTCAATATAATCATCAACATTCCCACAATCAGTATAAAAGCAATTTGCAGGAACCATATTTGTTTTAAATCTTTAAATATTAGTCGAAATGCTAAATCCACTAGACAAACTACCACTATCCATATGATCAACCATCCCCAAGTGAAAATCATTTCCTGATCGAATTGCCATTCGGAAATGACCCATACCAAGATAACAGCCAATGCGATATTGAGTGGAGTAAGTTTCACCTTATGAATTCTTAAATTTCTTACCTTTCTTCTTCACGCCATCTTTATTTACAGGTTGACGTTTCATCTTTCCTGCTTTCTTCTTTGCGTTAATACGACGAGTTTCCTCGATTTTAGCTGCGTGCTTTTTCTCGTGAAAAGCTCCTTTATAGTCTGGATTATCCTTTTTCTTTTGGTTGTCTATCTCGCGAGCTATTGCTTGACGCTCTTCAAAAGGAGTTTTCTCTACAAAAACTTCTTCTGGTACTTCTGCCACAGGAATAGATTGACGAATTAACTTCTCTATTTTCTCAATATAGTACAGTTCACTTTCATTCGCAAAAGTGATCGCATCACCTTTTTGGAAAGCACGACCTGTTCTACCAATTCTATGTACGTAATCCTCGATAATAATCGGCACATCGAAATTTATTACATGACTCACATTCGATACATCCAAACCTCTAGCCGCCACATCTGTTGCTACTAAAAAACGTATCTCACCAGATTTGAAGGCATTGATGGAATTAATACGTGTATTTTGTCCTTTATTTGCGTGGATGACGCGTACATTATCTTCGCCATATTTTCTCTCCACAAAAGCATATACATTGTCTGCTACTTCTTTTGTTTTACAGAAAATAATCACACGGTGAAAAACTTCATCATTCTTGAACAAATGCTGCAACAAATTGATCTTTGTTTTCAAATTTGGAACGTGATAAAGCACTTGCGTTACACTGGTCGCTGGTGTAGCTTGCTCGCTAACCTCAATTACCGTTGGAAAAGCCAAGAAATCTCCAGCAATCTTACGCACCAACTCACTCATGGTAGCGGAGAAAAGTAAGTTTTGACGTTTACGCGGAACAATTTCCAAAATACGGTGGATCTTAGAAATAAATCCCATATCCATCATTTTATCCGCCTCGTCCATCACCAAAAATTTTAACGATTTGGTGTTAATATATCCTTCCAAGTACAACTCTAAGAACCGGCCAGGTGTTGCCACAATAATATCACAGCCTTTTTCTAACTGCTCCTTTTGTGTCTTAGGACCTAATCCGCCGAAAAGCAATACGGTACGCAAATCCAAATAAGTAGAAAACTCACGAATATTCTCCTCAATTTGCATCGCAAGTTCACGCGTCGGCGTTAATATCAACGCTCGTGGGTCATTACCCTGCGCATATTTCAATTTCATCAGCATAGGCAACACAAAAGCCGCAGTCTTACCTGTTCCAGTTTGAGCTATTCCCATTACATCTTGTCCTGCCAAGATTGGTGTTATCGCTTTTTGCTGAATTTCAGTAGGCACTTCGTACCCGGCTTCTGCTATGGCATTTAGTATTTGTCTATTGAGTTTGAAATCTTCGAATGATGCTTGCATTCGACAAAGATAGGCAAAAGCTCTGACTATCCCATTGAAAGAAAATCGCTTGAAAGTAAAGTTTAATAGCTACAAATTTTGTTTTACGACTGAATAAAGCCAATTTTGCTTCTATAAAAGAAAAATACGATGAAGAAATTAGTATTATTAGTAGTATTATGTGTCTCAACTTTGGCTACTATGGCCGATGAGGGCATGTGGTTCTTAATGCATTTGAAGCGACTTAATGAAGCTGATATGCAGAAAAAAGGTCTTAAATTGACCGCAGAGGAAATTTACAGCATCAATAACTCTAGCTTAAAAGATGCTATCGTGCAATTTAACGGTGGTTGTACTGCTGAAATCGTGTCGGCTACAGGTTTGGTGTTCACGAACCACCACTGTGGATATGGCGCTATCGCTGAATTATCTAACAAAGAAAATGATTACTTAACAAATGGTTTTTGGGCTAAGAATTATGCAGAAGAATTAAAACCAAAATCATTATATGTAAGATTCTTCGTACGCATGGATGATGTTTCTAAACGTATCTTAAGTTTAGTAAACGATAAAATGTCTGAAAAAGAACGTAACACTATCATCCAACAAGAAGTTGCTAAAATCGAAAAAGAAAACTCTGAAAATGGAAAATACGTAGTTAACGTGCGTTCATTCTACAATGGTAATGAATTTTACTATTTCGTATACCAAGATTACCACGATGTTCGATTGGTAGGTACTCCTCCAAACAGTATTGGAAAATTTGGTGGTGACACCGACAACTGGGAATGGCCTCGTCACACTGGAGATTTCTCTATCTTCCGTGTGTATGCTGACAAAGACGGTAATCCCGCTGCTTATTCCAAAGATAATGTTCCATTGAAACCTAAATACCACTTGCCTATCAGCTTGAAAGGTATCAAAGAAGGTGACTTCTCGATGATTTTAGGTTACCCAGGCCGTACTAACCGTTGGATGCCTGCTGCAGGTATTGATCAAAATGTAAACTTTGCTTATCCGGCATGGGTAGAAGCTTCGAAAGTAGGTATGGACGCGATGAAACGCCACATGGACAAAGATCAAGAAGTGAATATCAACTATGCTTCTAAATATTCTGGTGTAGCCAACTATTGGAAAAATCGTCAAGGTATGATCGATGCGTTGACAAAACACAAAACATCCGCTACTAAACGCAAAGCTGAAAATAAATTCAACAAATGGGCTAATAAAGCTGCGAACAAGGCACAATATGGCGATGTAATCAAAACTATCAATGATTACTATGAATCTACAAACTTGAAAGCTAGACATGACAACTACTTAACAGGTATGGTTCGTTCATCAACATTTGCGATGCTTCCTTCTACATTAGGAACAGGTTTATTGCAATATTCCGCAGCTAATGATGCTAAACGTCAAGAAATCCAACCTCGTATCGATGCTTTCATCGCTGACAATTACGAGAAATTATACCTTCCATTGGAAATCGATGTATTAGCAGATGAATTAAATCTGTACGTAGCAAAAGCTGGTGATAATATCGCACCTTACATCGCAGAATTAGCAAAACAAAATAACAACCAGTTTACTTCAGTAATAAAAGCAGCTTTCGACAACAGTATTTTCAGCTCAAAAGAAAAATTAGCAGCTTTTATCGCTAATCCGAATGCGGCTACAGTTGAAAATGATCCATTATACAAAATTTCAAAAGCAATTGCAGATAAATACCGCGAGAGAACAGAAGCACAACAATTAGCAGAAGATAATTTCCAAGCAGCACACCGTAAATATATTGCTGGTTTCTTAGCGCAGAATCCAAAGGCGAAGTATTATCCTGATGCTAACAGTACCTTAAGATTGACTTATGGTACAATCCGTGCTTTACCTAAAGATCCTCGTAATGATGCAAAAATCAACAATTACACAACTTTAGATGGTACTATCGCGAAATACAAACCTAATGACGAAGAGTTTGATTTACCTAAAAAGCTGATGGAATTGCATGAGAAAAAAGATTACGGAAGATATGCAGACAAAGCAGGATATATGCCAGTAAACTTCTTGTCAGACCAAGATATCACAGGTGGTAACTCAGGTTCTCCAGTATTGAATGCAAATGGCGAATTAATCGGTCTTGCCTTCGATGGTAATATCGAAGCTATGGCTGGTGATGTAATCTTCGATCCTAAATTACAACGTACTATTTCCGTAGATATTCGTTATGTATTATTTGTAATAGATAAGTTTGCAGGAGCACAAAATATCATAAATGAGCTTACAATAAAGGATTAATACACTACAAAATCACCTTTTTTTTACTAAAAAGTGTGATTTTATTGTTTTTATCTTTTTTTGTTTTGTATATTTATTACATCTTAGTAATAAAAACAGAAACTAAATTATATTTAATAAAAATGGAAAACTACACTAAATTAAAAGATCTAGTAGCTTCAATCGAAGCGGATGCTGAAAAATTCTTCAACAACGGTAACTCAGCTGCAGGTACTCGTGTACGTAAAGGTTTACAAGAAATTAAAACTTTAGCGCAAGATATCCGTAACGAAATCACAGCTAAGAAAAACGAAGGTAAATAATCTTTGTATACAGTTTTAAAAAGAAAAGGCTCACCTAAAAGGAGGGCACTGAAAAAGTTTCTATTTTTTTAAGAGACTTAAAAAAATGACTGAGTATAGTATTAAGCTTACTCAGTCATTTTTGTTTTAGGGATTTCTGGAAGATTGTTTATTAATTGTCCTTATTGTAAGTT
>NZ_JACOIJ010000067.1 GCF_014692495.1 Sphingobacterium litopenaei
AATGCAACAACTCCACCTTAAATTTGGTGAGAGAATGAAAGCCTTCGGCGGCTCTAAATAGATATAGGTCCGAAGGGGACCTATATCTATTTAGAGCTCAATGACACAGTTTGCTTTACACTTCCTTGTGTGGATGTCTATTTTCCTAAAAGACAACATTTTTTATATTTTAGATTACTTCCACAATAACATTTATCATTTCTACCAATCTTTTTTAAGGGCATTTTTTTTTATGTTGTTGATAAGACTGTCATTTTTACTTAACTGATTTGTATTTTGTGTAATAATATTTTGATAAGAATTATTTTGTTTAAGTAATTCTAATACAATTTCATTAGATAAACTGTCATTATCTTTTAGATAAGCTTGTTGAAATGAAATTATAAATGATAAAATTGCTAAAATTGTTCCAATCCATTTGTGATAATCAATACTAGAATTAGTACTAATTACTGAAGCAAAATCAGGTGAAATTTTATTAACATCACTAATTATCTGATTTTTTTGTTTTTCGAGATTTTCGTTTATATTTAGTTTTTCGAAATATGCTTTTAATTCATAAACAATATTTAATGAAAAATTTGGACCTTTAATAAACTTTATAATATTATCTGATAAACGATACTCACCATCTGGAAGGTTACCAATTCCACCACAATTAGGGCAAGGACCATATTTACAATTTGTAAAGGATATATTAAAAGTTCCATTACCTCCAATAAAATTATTTGCAGAAAAAATTGTAGAGCAATTATCACAAATTGCTATTAATTCGTTTTTCATAGACTTCAAATAACATCATTATATACGTAATTTAAGCTTTTTTGTTAAAAGGTGTATAATCGCTTGTATATTAATTTTTTTATATCTGTTCTGTGTAGGTTAATTTGTTACGCACTTTAAATAAACTTCTTTGAAGATGGATATAAAATTATTAAAATTCGCGGTATAATTTTATTGCTATTGAATACTTTAAAAACTACTTATTACTTTCATAATCTTGGCTTAGTCTGTCCATTCGACGTTGAATAGCCACATCAGTTCGCTGTGGAATAAGATTATTTAAAGCATTCTTTTCTATATCCACATTGGATGCAGATTCAAAATTGTGTACTATATTTTGATTAGCGATAGCTATATCGTAGGCATCTTTGTGACTCATTAATTTCACAAATACAGGCAAACATTCGAAGAATACAAAAAGTAAGGTGATAAAGATAACTGCATATTCAGTAGACTCTTCAATAGAACCATCTGGCTTTTTGTGTAAGTTGCTTAATGCCGCATTGCGATCTGCAAAGCCAGCTACGTTAATGGCGCTATCCAAACTTTTATCGGTCAGGATTTTTTCATCCATTATACCTTCTTTTACTTTTCGTTGCGACAACAAACTTTCTTTGGCTTGTATACGTGTGCGCAAAGTGTCTAAATAGATTTCTTGTTTTTTCAGGTTCTCTTCTTTCATTTTAGCATAAGGGCCGTAGCCTAATACTCCTGAAGTTTCATCCGTTTTAGTTCCAAAAATTTCGTGATTTAATTTCTGTCTATCGGTTTTAATCGTGGTTTCCAACGAATCCGCTTGTGATTTAAGTCCATTCAATTGAGTAAACTCTGCAGCGTATTTGTTCTCAAAAGTCTTTTGGAGGGTATCGATATTAGCCTGTTGCTGTTTGAGGTAATCTATACGCAAGTGCTCGCGAATTTCTTTGTCAAATATTTTCAGTTCCAAAGGACGAGAAATAACCAAACCTATCAATACGGCGAGTATAATCCGAGGAAGTGCTTGTAATATTTGTTTAAAAGTTCCTTTTGATTTATCAATACTTAAGACAATATATCGATCCAAATTAAAAATTGCCAAGCCCCAGATAATGCCAAACAGCAAGGCGTAGAAAATTGCAAAATCATTTCCGCTAAATACGAAGTATAGAGCATATCCTCCTGCAAGGGCCGCAAACAACCCTGTAAAAAATATGGTTGCGCCTATGCTTATGTATTTATTTTGTTCTTCGGGAAATTTATTAAGAGTTTCTTTATGGACGCCTGCACACCACCAAAAGAAATTTTTTATATTATCCATTTCTATTTAAGTCAGTTTCAAATAATTAAACAAAAGTAAATATAAGTTTTTTAATGGATTGTTAAATTTCGGTAAATAGCCACTTTATGTCGGTGAGTACGCGTTCGGGGTATAATTTGATGGTTCGATGTATTATTTCTATATTGAGAGTTGTGACAATACAATCATAATTTACTTGAAATATTGTTTACTTTTGCAAACACATCAAAAAAACAAAATAAATTGTAATGAATAAAAAGAGTTTCATTCCATTTTTGGTTGTTGCATCCATGTTCGTGGGATGCGGTAGCGAAAACAAATTACAGACAGACAATCCACTTTTAACAGCGTACGAGACGCCATTCAATGTTCCTCCATTTGATAAAATTAAAGATGAACACTTCAAACCCGCTTTTGAGGAGGCGTTAAAACAACATAATTTAGAAATTGATTCTATTATTAATAATAGTGAAGAACCAACTTTTGATAACACCATCGTAGCGTTAGAAGGCTCGGGATCATTATTAAATAATGTTTCTACCGTTTTTTATAATCTTAATTCTGCGCATACAAATGACAGTATTCAGTCTTTGGCAAAAGAGTTAGCTCCACAATTGTCAGCGCATGGTGATGAGATTAATTTGAATGCCAAATTATTTGCTCGCGTAAAATCGGTTTACGATAATAAAGCAAAATTTCCTTTAGATGCTGAAGATCAAAAATTATTAGAGGAAACATATAAAGGATTTGTTCGTTCGGGAGCTAATCTTTCGGATTCAGACAAAGAGAAATTGAAGAAAATAAATGCTGAAATCTCTGTTTTGACAACACAATTTGGTCAAAATCTATTGGCGGAGACTAATGCATACGAATTAGTAGTGGACAAAGCTGAAGATTTAGCAGGCTTGCCAGAAGGTTTGAAATCTGCTGCTGCAGAAACTGCAAAGGCAAAAGGTAAAGACGGTAAATGGGTATTTACGTTGTCTAATCCATCTGTAATGCCATTTCTTCAATATGCGGATAATAGAGAATTGCGCAAGCAAATCTGGGATGCTTATCAAAAAAGAGGAAATAACGACAACGAAAGCGATAACAAAGAAATCTTGACGAAGATTGCTAATTTGAGATTAGAAAAAGCGAAATTGTTAGGTTATTCTTCTCATGCGGCGTATGTTTTAGAAGAATCAATGGCAGCAAACCCTACAAATGTTTACCAATTATTAAACAAATTGTGGGCTCCAGCTATCAATAAAGCGAAAGTGGAAGCTGCCGATATCCAAAAAGAAATTGAAGCTGCACAAGATACATTCCAAGTTGCTCCTTATGACTGGAGATATTATGCGGAGAAAATTCGTGTTAAACGTTTTGCTTTGAATGAAGAAGAAATCAAACCTTACTTTAGTTTGGCTTCTGTTCGTGAAGGCGCTTTCGAAACAGCGACTAAATTATTTGGTATTACTTTCGTAGCATTAAATAATGTGCCTACATACCACGAGGAAGTGGAAGTTTACGAAGTAAAAGATAAAGATGGTTCGCATTTGGGTTTGTTGTACGCAGATTTCTTCCCTCGTGAATCGAAAAGAGGCGGTGCTTGGATGACTTCTTACCGTAGTCAATCTACAAAAGAAGGCAAACGTGTAGCTCCAGTAATTTCTATCGTATGTAACTTCACAAAGCCTGTAGGTGACCAACCTGCTTTATTGACTTTTGATGAGGCGAGTACGTTATTCCACGAGTTTGGTCATGCATTACATGGATTATTATCTAATGTAAAATACCAATCTTTAGCAGGAACTTCAGTTTCTCGTGATTTTGTTGAATTGCCATCACAAATCATGGAAAACTGGGCTGCAGATCCTGAGGTTTTGAAAACTTATGCGAAGCACTACAAAACTGGTGAAGCTATTCCAGACTCATTGATTACAAAAATGGAAAATGCGGGTACTTTTGACCAAGGTTTTGCCACAACAGAATACTTAGCTGCTTCGTTATTGGATTTAGATTATCATGCTACACAACAGCCAATCACGGGTGATGTAAATGCTTTTGAAAAAGCTGCTATGAATAAAGTTGGTTTGATAGATGCAATTATCCCAAGATACAGAAGCACGTATTTCCAACACGTTTTCTCAGGAGGTTATTCAGCGGGATATTATGCTTATATCTGGGCTGAAGTATTGGATTCCGACGCATTCGCGGCTTTCAAAGAGAAAGGCTTGTTTGATCAAGTAACTGCTGAGTCTTTCCGTAAAAATATTTTGGAAAAAGGGGGCACTGCAAACCCTGCTGATTTATACAAAGCATTCAGAGGAAAAGATCCTGATCCAGTACATTTAATGAAAAAAAGAGGATTAAATTAATATCCTATTTAAAATAAAAAAAGGGCTTATTCGATGGACTGCCCCCCAAAAGTTGGACAAATTTAAGCAATGTTCTTGATATAATGAGCTCTGTATTCTACAGGGCTCATTCCGTTTAAATTTGATTTAATTCTTACCTTGTTATAGTAATTGATATAATTTATTATTTCTTTTTTTAACTCCTCTATAGATTCAAACTTTTGTAAGTAGAACATTTCAGCCTTTAATGTTCCAAAGAAATTTTCAATAATACTATTATCCAAACAATTTCCTTTTCTGGACATACTCTGAATCACTCCCTTTTTTTTCAATCTTTTCTGATATTTTTTCATTTGATATTGCCAACCTTGATCAGAATGAAGGATTAAGTTGCTCTTATTAGGTATTTTACGAAATGCCTTGTTAACCATTTTCATTACCTGTGTAAAAATAGGTCTTTCACTAATTTCATAACTGATGATTTCTTGATTGTATAAATCCATGATTGGGGATAAATAAAGTTTTTTATCTCCGACTCTAAATTCAGTAACATCTGTTACCCATTTCTGTTGTGGTTTTTCAGCTTTGAATTCCCTTTTTAAGATATTTGGT
>NZ_JACOIJ010000068.1 GCF_014692495.1 Sphingobacterium litopenaei
TAATTCGATTGATTACATCATTAACAATCCGAACAGGATGTGACTTAGATACCAATTCATCCAGGCTTGGAGGAATTGCCATGATCTGGTCTTGAAAATAAGGTTTAAAGATAGGTACTCTTTTGGCTATAAAAACACGTTGATTATACTATAAATATATGAAAATCAATCGATTAAACCAAATTATGAGGCGTTGA
Source organism: Sphingobacterium litopenaei (assembly GCF_014692495.1). Lineage (GTDB taxonomy): Bacteria > Bacteroidota > Bacteroidia > Sphingobacteriales > Sphingobacteriaceae > Sphingobacterium > Sphingobacterium litopenaei. Next base: position 198 of record NZ_JACOIJ010000068.1, read on the forward strand.
AATCAAAAAAAAGAGACTGTCCATTTTGAGACAGCCTCTTTTTTATTCGTTTTTTAAATCTAATGTAATTTCGAAATTACTTTAGAGTAGACTTTAACAAGCGCAAAACCAGCTATTCCTAGCCCTAACATGCCCATTACAGCTACAGTTGGATCATCAAATAAGTGTATCATAATTCATCGGTTTCATTAATCCTAATATATAAATTTTGCAAATGAAATAAAGAAATTATTTTAATTTTTATTAAGTTTGTAGAAATGAGACTACTAGTTTATTTTGTGTGTTTAATGTTCACCTTTGTATCATTAGGTGGAAACATTTATTTGCACAAATGTAAAGATGCAACCTTGCTAAGTCTCTACGAAAAGGTCGACACAAAAAGTTGTCCTTTTTGCGAGAAGCATCATAAATCCGATCACGAAAAAGATGATCACTGCGAAGGTGAATGCTCAGATTCTATATTAAAGATTGACCAATTAACGGACAAGAACTTTAATGCCAATCAAATATTATTTACGCAAATTTCTCCAGCAATAATCCCTTTATTGTGGATTGTAAACATTATAACTCCTACTGCTGATATAAATCATCCGCAAAATATAGATTATTTATATTCTAGTACGGATTCTTCACCACCTATATACATCCAAAACTGTATTTTTAGAATTTAGGATTTTCTATTATTTAATAGTTTTAATATCAACCATTCAGGTTGAGCTTATAATTTTATTGACTTAATAATAGAAAACACATATGAAACTTTATATAAAGTTGATTTTTATCGCACTTTTTACAGTGCTAACTACCAACATATTTGCCCAAACCGATAGTACAGCTACTTTTGAAGTTTCTGGAAATTGTGGAATGTGTAAATCTAGAATTGAAAAAGCCGCTAAACTTACTGGTGTCGAGAGTGCCATATGGAACATCGAAGACCATAAAATTACTGTAAAATATAATTTTAGTAAAGTAAAGCTAGCTTCTATTCAACAAGCTATTGCGCAAGCAGGCCATGATACACCTTTATTCCAGGCTCCGGATGAGGTATATAATAAATTACATGAATGTTGTGAATATGAACGCATGGGAGAAAATCACACCACGCACGAACATGATGGTGACGATGATCATGACCACGATCACGATGCTCATGCCAAAGAGAACGGGACTGATAACCATGAAGAGGATCATAACCATGAACATATTATAACTGGTGTAGTAGTAAATGAGGACAATAAAGCATCATTGACCCCTATCTCTAATGTGAACGTAAAATGGTTAGAAGGACCAAAAGCACAGGTTACCTCTAATGAAAATGGGGTATTCAAAATCAAACACGATAAAGGGAATAAACACCTTGTATTTTCTTATGCTGGAATGCAGCCTGATACGATTGAAGTAAAAAATTTGCATGAAGTTTTAGTGGTTCATGCTCAAAATAATGTGCTCTCAGAAGTAGTCGTATCTCGTCGCAAAAAATCAAGTTATATTAATGCTCTTTCGGCTAATAGAGCCGAAATTCTTACAGCTCAAGAATTATTCAAAGCAGCGTGTTGTGATTTAAGTGAAAGTTTCGAGACAACAGTTTCTGTTGACGTTGTAAGCAATGATGCTGTAACTGGAAGTAAACAAATTCAATTGTTAGGTTTGAGTGGGATTTATACGCAATTGACAGTGGAAAATCTTCCTGGTCCTCGTGGATTTGCTACTCCGCTGGGCTTAAACAGTATTGCAGGAACTTGGATAGAATCCATTGATATCAGTAAAGGTATTGGTTCCGTGGTGAATGGATATGAAAATATGGCTGGTCAAATCAATGTGGAATTGAAAAAACCGCATAATTCTGAGAGACTATTTTTCAATGCTTATGCTAATAATATGGGTCGAACCGATGTTAATTTAAATTTAGCGCAAAAAATTAATGATCACTGGTCAGTAGGACTATTATTGCATGATAATTTCATGTACAATAAAAACATGAATTTCAGTGATAATGGCTTCCGAGATATTCCCGTTGGAAATTTGTTCTCTGGTATTAATAGATGGCATTATGAAAATGGAAAAGGTACTATAGCTCAATTCGGCATAAAATATCTAAAAGATGACCGTACTGGTGGCCAAGTGAACTTCGATAAGAGTAGAGATAAAGGTAAAACTGACATCTATGGATTAGGATTTGACAATGAACGAATTGAAGGTTTTGCTAAAATTGGGTATGTTTTTCCGCAGAACAGATTAAGAAGCATTGGTTTACAATTATCCGCCTCCAATTACAAACAAGACAGCTATTTCGGCCTTCGTAATTACAATAGCGAACAAACTAATGGATACGCGAATTTGATATTTCAAGACATCATTGGCTCTGTAACTCATAAGTATAAGGTAGGAGCTTCAATGACTTATGATAAATACAAAGAGGATATCGAATCAAACAATTTTGATAGAATAGAAACTGTATCAGGATTATTTGCTGAATATACATTCAGTCCTTCTGAAAATTTTGATATGGTATTAGGATTACGCGAAGATTATAATTCGCTGTACGGCTGGTTTACCACACCGCGATTGGTGGCAAGATATAATCCTTTTACAGGTAATACTATTCGATTCAGTACAGGAAGAGGGCAACGTACCGCGAATATTTTTGCAGAAAATATGAGCATTTTGGCTTCGTCACGTACATTAGATTATGCTGCCTTAAAAAACAACCAAGATGCTTATGGGTTAAGACCTGAAGTATCGTGGAATACAGGAATTACCATTGATCAAAATTTCCAATTATTCGGACGTGAATCTGGAGTTTCCGTTGAATTATTTCATAATAACTTCCAAAATCAAGTCGTGATTGATTGGGAAAATCCTCGTACCGTTTCGATTTATAATTTGGATGGTAAGTCGTATTCAAATAGTTTGCAAGCTGAATTCCGATTCATGCCAGCTCCTCACTTTGAAGCCCGCATGGCCTACAGATTATTGGATGTGCAAACTGATTATAAGGATGGAAAATTACAAAAACCACTTACAGCCAAACACAGAGGTTTTGTAAATTTGGCCTACAACCTACATAGTGGTTGGAGTTTTGATTATACATTCAATACTGTTGGTCCGAAAAGATTGCCTTCTACATCAGCTAACCCTTCAGCATATCAGCTGGCAAATTATTCGAATGCATACATAACAATGAATGCACAAATCAGCAAAAGCTTTGGTGCAGATAAGAATTTCACCATTTATGTAGGCGGAGAGAACCTAACGAACAAATTTCAAAAAGATCCTATCTTAGCGTTTGATCAACCGTTCGGGCAATATTTTGACACGAACTTATTGTGGGGACCAATTACGGGTAGAATGTTCTATACAGGTATTCGTTATCACATCAAATAATAAAATAAAAGGAGGCTTAAGCCTAGTCATGGTCGGAAGATTTTTCTTCCGACTTTTTTGTGTTTTATATAGATGAGTATATTCACATAATCATCTGAATATCAGGTTGTTGTCTTGTTTTTATTGTTTTAATTTTGTATCTTTATCATTGATAATTATATAGGTATGTCAGTATTTAAAGATCACAAAATCTCCCTCAGCCAAGTTTTAGCTTTTATACCAGAAGCCCTTTT
>NZ_JACOIJ010000069.1 GCF_014692495.1 Sphingobacterium litopenaei
CAGTTCTTATCGTGACTTATCAATCGTAAAAACAGGCTCCTAACGCCTAATGAACTGTCCAAGTTGCAATAAGAATGAGAGAAGGGGACTAACATTTCGAAGAGTGTTTATTGACTAATGACGGACTGAAATCTTGCTCTTTCTCTCTGCTGGATCTTTTTAAACTGAACAAAATTATATTCTGTTTAATATTATCCAAATATATTCCTACAAACTTACGATGACGATTTAAACGTTCTTAAAGAATTATAATTCAAGAATACCCTAAGGTCTTTACATTTTAGAAAACTGTCGCCTCACAAATTTTTCGCGAAAATGTAGGGATGGGAATCCGTTGTTGCGAAAGTTTTAAGCGACACGGTTTTGCTTCCTTTTGACAAGACAAAAGGAAGAGCCCCTCGCGGCTTGAGCGAGACTGTTTTCATTTAGACTGCTATCTTCGCTGTGTTGTTCATTCACACCTAGAATTCAGTTCATATCTTTTAATTCTCTTGGTGTATGAGTTTATATCGAATAGTCAATTTCAAAAAGTAAAAAATAATTGTATACCTGAAAATTATATCTTATCTTTGCAACTCATTAAAGAAAATTAAATAAATAACAATGTACGCAATAGTAAGTATAGCAGGACAGCAATTTAAAGTTGCAAAAGACCAATATCTTTTTGTACACCGTTTACAAGGAGATGAAGGCGCTAGTATTGAATTTGACACAGTATTGTTGGCAGAAGATGGCGGCAAAATCACTGTAGGTGCTCCAAGCATCGCAGGTGCTAAAGTTTCAGCAACGATTTTGTCTCATTTAAAAGGTGATAAAGTTATCGTTTTCAAGAAAAAACGTCGTAAAGGCTACAAAAAGAAAAACGGTCACCGTCAACAATTCTCTAAAATCCAGATCACTGGTATCAGTTTATAATCGAATTTTTAATCAGACGACAGTCTTAAATTAAGATAAAGAAATGGCACACAAAAAAGGTGCGGGTAGTTCTAAGAACGGCCGTGAGTCACACAGTAAGAGATTAGGTATCAAAATTTTTGGTGGTCAAAAAGCTATCGCTGGTAACATCATCGTACGTCAACGTGGAACAGTTCACAATCCAGACGCTAACGTAGGTATCGGTAAAGACCACACTTTGTTTGCTTTAGTAGACGGTACAGTAGTTTTCCGTAAAAAAGCTAACAACAAATCTTACGTTTCAGTAGTTCCTGCTGAGCAAAACTAAGATTGCCTAACAATATCACAAAGCCGCTAAGTTACTTGGCGGCTTTTGTTTTTTGAAGGGATATATGTGAATTATCCCTCATATTTTAACCCGAGGCTCTTTCAGATTTTTGACAAGGTCCTCACAATAAATTACATGAAGACTTTCAAAGATTTAAAAGTTAGTGCGCCTATTTTGGATGCACTGGAAAAACAAGGTTACCAAAATCCTACGCCTATTCAAGAGCAGGCAATTCCTGAAGTATTAAAAGGTAAAGATTTATTAGGCTGTGCACAGACCGGTACAGGTAAGACAGCAGCATTCTCTATTCCTATTCTACAATTACTGAATAATTTCAAACCCAAAGAACATAAACGCGGAACGATTCGTTCGTTGATTTTGACGCCTACGCGTGAGTTGGCGATTCAGATTGATGAATCTATTGAGGCGTATGGTGAAAACCTAAAGCTGAAACACGCTGTAATTTTTGGAGGTGTAAACCAATTCAATCAAGTACAACAAATCCGTCAAGGTGTCGATATCTTAGTCGCTACGCCAGGACGTTTATTGGATTTGGTATCCCAAAAAATCGTTTGGTTGGATAAGATTGAGATTTTGGTGTTGGACGAAGCGGATAGAATGTTGGATATGGGATTTATCCATGACGTAAAACGCGTTTTATCTCTAGTCCCTGAGAAAAGACAAACGTTATTTTTCTCGGCGACCATGCCTAAACAAATTCAAGCTTTAGCGGATTCTATTTTGCGCCATCCAGTAAAAGTAGAAGTAACGCCTGAGTCTACAACGGCAGAAACAATTCAACAGACTTTATATTATATCGAAAAAGCAAATAAGCCTAAGGCGTTATTGCAATTGTTGAATACCCGTGTTGATGACAGCGTATTGGTTTTTGCTCGTACCAAACATGGTGCTGACCGTTTGGTGAAATTGTTGCACAAGAATGAAATTACAGCGGCTGCTATTCACGGTAACAAATCCCAAAATGCGCGTCAAAATGCGTTAGAAGCATTCAAGAAAAAAGAAATAAAAGTCTTAGTAGCTACAGATATTGCTGCTCGTGGAATTGATATCGACTTGTTGCAGTATGTGATTAACTACGAGATTCCAAATATGCCTGAATCGTACGTACACCGTATTGGTCGTTCGGGCAGGGCAGGAGCATCTGGTTTTGCGATATCGATGTGCGATGTAGAAGAAATTCCATACATTAAGGATATTCAATATACAATAGGTTTTGAATTACCTGTAGAAGTGATGGAAGGATTGAGTATGTCTCCTCAGTTTGTGCAGAAAAATCAATTCGCAGCTTCTCAAGGCAAAGGCAAAAATGGAGGCGCCAAAGAGCAACCGAAAGAAGGTACAAAACCTGACTATCGTCATAAAAAGAAAACAAAACCTACGAGTAAAGAACGTAGAAGAAAGCAAGCCGGAAATTCTGCTGGTGGAGGTTCTAGAACAAGATAAAAGTAAAAGGGAAGCGAAAGCTTCTTTTTTTTATAAAAAAGAAGTATATAGGGATAAATTCTTACACGTTATTTTTAAGTTTTTTGAAACAATTAATAAATTCCTATATTTAATTCTTATCTCTTTGCAAAGAATTAGATAAGAATTAAAACCAATATTAACTAATGAAGAACTTATTTTATCTACTTATCCTGCTATTTATCTTATTAGGGTGTAGCAAATCTGGAACATGTTATTATGATGGAAAAATTCTAATAAGCGGACCAAAAGGTGGGTGTTATTATAATAATAACAGTGGCAATAAAGTATACGTTGATCGTTCTTTCTGTAATTGCAATTAACGCATTATGAAAAAAATGTACCTAATTTACTTAATTGTATTTATTACTATTTCATGTAGAGTAGAAAACTTCTATAATGTAACTAGGAAGTGTAAAGCAAACTGTGTCATTGAGCTCTAAATAGATATAGGTCCCCTTCGGACCTATATCTATTTAGAGCCGCCGAAGGCTTTCATTCTATCACCAAATTTAAGGTGGAGTTGTTGCATTTTCAAGCCCCAATTACGAATTGGCATAGTCCATTTTTTGCTTATGTTTTGTATTGCCAGATAAATTAACTTTAATAACGCTTGATCTGAAGTAAACGCTCCTTTTGTTTTAGTCACTTTCCTAATTTG
>NZ_JACOIJ010000006.1 GCF_014692495.1 Sphingobacterium litopenaei
AACGTAACGGATACATCCAAAATGCTTATCCAACAACACTTTTTGCTCTTGTGTTGGCTGCAATTCAAATTGATATGTCCGAAAAATTATCTTCATTCTACTATTAAATAGTTTTATTTTATGCAAAAAAACATTTTATTTATGCAGTCCGATACGTCTTTTGTAAATATCTCCATTTTGATTGAGAAACATTCACAAAAAACTTCGCTACTGTGTCTAAAAAAAGTAAGTACATCAGCACAAATCGTTCAAAACACTACTTAAAGTGTCATTTAATCTTCGTTTGCAAACATCAAAAATTGGCCTTTACAACCGCTTTAAGCTACTTTTGGAAATTAACCGCACAAAACAGGAGAGGCAACTTCTTTATTTGTGCAATTTTTCCTTCAGTGTCTTTTAACTGCTCTTTTGCCTGCGCAGTATCCAAATACGATGATGTCTTAATTAACTCTCCCGATTGTTGTTCTAGATTTCTCATCCAAGAGTTTACATCCATATATAACTTTTCATCTTTTGGATCATGAACTTAGGCGTGTGAAAAACTTAGTAAAGCACAAAATAAAACACTAAAAAAAAGTTTGTATTTAATTGTTTCAATCATAATAATTATCGTTTTCAAGGTAAATTCCAATAAAAATACTGATTATACTATTATTTAACAGATAACCTATTGAAAAATAAATGATAGATTTACCTAATGTCGAAATATTCAAAAGTGGTTATTTTGAATAATTTTCGCACATCATTTTCACATTGGTACATAACCTAAATAATAAGGTTAAAAAATGTGCTTTAGCTAAAAATTTTATTGAAATAAAACAAACTGCTCTTCTACCGAAAAACCAAACTTATCATAAGCTTTTATCCTTAATGTATATGGAAGTTGGCTGTTTGTGTTTGGCTTTTTAGCAGTCCAGATATGCGAAGAATTACGTTCCCTCAACGGAATAGCAGTATTTCCTTCCGTAGGATATATTTTAACTTTATACTTTTGCACGAGGCTCGAAACGTACGGGTCTGCTTTTCTTGTTTTTTTCATCATTTGCCATTCTCCATTGTTGATTTGATACTTTACCAATGTACTATCGCTACCTCCAAAAATATTAGCTATAATATCATTACTATCCAATGTAAGGCGCATTTGCTTTGATTCATCGATTCCTACAGCTTTATATTTAAAAGAATAGTTGTTCTGGTCAAAATCTATAATAAAATAACCTCTAGGACTACCACATTGCATCAAAGCATCCGGAATTCCATCGCTGTTCTTCTCCCCTCTCCACCAAGTTCCGCAAGTCGCACCAGCCCCAATCTCATGGATTGCACCATTTTTGAAAATATGTCTACTCACCACATGTGTATGTCCTGATAGAATTAATACATTCTCATATCCTTCCAACAATTGAAAAAAATCCTCACGGTTTCTAGTTCCATACATTGGGATATGCTGATTAATTACTATGGTAGTTTTTTTATCTACATGGGATAAGTCATTTTTAATAAACTGCAGTTGATCAGCAGTGATTCGCCCTTCATAAGTACGTTTACCCGTAGCAAACACATTGTTGAGTACTATAAAATGGACTTTACCATAATTGAAAGAATAAGTGTCAGCTCCAAAATGCGTATTAAATGCATGATTCATTGCATATTCCTTATCAAAATCTCTATCGTGATTGCCTGGTAATGTCCATGAAGGAATAGGAATATTTTCCAACATTTCTTTCACAGGAGTTAGCAACTTAATTTTATCATTGACTAAATCTCCCAGAAAAATATTAAAATCAATATCCTTTGCATTGGCCAATTCAGAGGCGATACTTTTGGAGGCATAAGCTAATTCGTCTTCATTGTCAATCTGTACATCCCCAATTGCTCCCACTCTAAATTTATCCGATGAAGCTTTATTATGGACTAGAAAATTAAATGGATTATTGGTATTAACTGTACTATCCGGATGAAAATAATAGTAATTAGCATTTAATATATACCGACTTTTACGCCCTGCTATTTTATAGTTTGATGGCAAAATAGGGAATAAAGACTGTCCTTTTTTTAATGGAATTTGATAGGCTCCTTTGCTGTCTGTTTTGACAATATCAACCCCATTGGATATCAAAATATTTTTTAAACCACGCTCATTTTTATCGACAATTCCATTCTTATTTTTATCCAAAAATACGTGTCCACGGATGCTGTGTATGCTGGTTAAGTCTTGCGCATATCCATTTACCAAAACAGAAAAGCCAAGAATTAGACCAATATATTTTAATAGATCACTTTTAATCATATTCAAAAATTTCAACTATACTAAAAGAGCGCAAGTAATGCGCTCTTTTAAATATAAAATTAGTTTATTGTCCTGGAATATCGTATTTGAATAAAACAGGTTTACTATCTATTACAGTAGCCAAATAAACTACCCCTTCGTCAGAAATACGCATTTCGTATTTATTACCGTTTAAAGGAGTTAATTGAGTGGCAGGATTCCAGTTACCAGTTGTTTCATTAAACGTGGTCACTTTGATACCATTATTCGCATCTCCGTACGCTAGGAATATTCTTCCATCTGGGTGTATTTTAATAGCTACATTATCTCTATTAGCAGAACTATTTGTTGTTTGTGCAAAACCATCCCCTAATTGCTTCCAAGAGGTACCATCCCAATGCATCACATAAGTAGCATAGCTTGGGCTATTAGACTGATAAGTCAAGTACAATTGACCGTCTTCTGAGGCATCTAAATCTATATTTAAGTTACCTGAATTAGAAGTTGATGGTCCTACATTCATTTGACCAACAAGCGACCAACCACCATTTACTTGTTTGTAAACAGATGGCTTACGAACACCAGAACCACTGGTTAAGTCCATTGTTAAGTAATATAATACACCATCTCTCCCTTTTACCAATTTCGACCAGAAACCTGTTGTAGAAGGATTAAGAGTTGTACCAGTCCAAGCCGAGTTAGAGAAGCTTTCCACATAAGTACCTCTATTTGGATAAGGAGCTGCTGCCCGTGCAAATATATATCCTATATAAGGAATATTATTTTTATCTACTTTAATGACCATATAATTGACACGATTGAATGAAGCTTGTTGCTCACCCACAAAAGACCAATAGCCGTTAGAATATTTCATAACCGAACCATACTGCTCTTTTCCTGTTACTTCATAATCTTTGTAAGCAGCATATAAGTCACCATTTGAGGCAAAATCCATAGAAATAGCATCTACACGTGTAGGAGAAAATCCAGTTTCAGCTCCAACTGGAACCCATGTTTTCGTTTCTGGATCATATTTACCAATTACGGCTTTACGATCAAGGTCAGCACTTCCCGAACGTTGAATCATAAAATAAGGTTGGTTAGTCAATGGATTAATCTCTATCCATGACGCTGCAGAATTAACAGTTAAGAAATCTGCCAATACTACTTCCGACCAAACTGGCGCAGTCAAGCGACCAACCGTAACTGTAAAAATTTCCTCTTCTGACATTTCGCTATCCGAAAGATTTAATTTCACTGGAATTGAATAATCTACTTTCGTTTGTTTTGATACAAAAGCAGCACCATTAAATTTCACAGTTGCGCCATCTGAAGTCGTGTAACGCGCTACCAATTCTGTGATGTCAGCATCAACTGGCAATTCTACACTAATATCCAATTTGGTTATTTTTGCCGAATAATCTCTGAATAAAACTCCAGGATTATCTTCAGCATAAAATCCAAATGACAAGATAGAAGCGCTTTGCAATCCTACTAAATTGTATTCAGACAAAGAAGATTCTGCGCTAAAGCGAATAGTAGTAGGAGCAGAAAGATCAATTACTGTAACACCCGACTCTACTACCTGATTTCCGATGAAAGCAACAAATTTGTCGTAATTTAATCTAAAGCTAGGAACCGCAGCTTTAATATCTACAGCGTTAGGCACACGGATATAAATAGTTTTGCCTTCTACTGTAGCATTTATAGTTTTAGTAAGTCCTTCATTACTGGAAGGCTCAAAACTGAAAGATTCCAAAACCATGTCATCTGTAAATGCTTCTTCTTTTTTACACGATGTAAAAACTGAAGTCACTAACAGGAACAACGTCATTGCTGTTAATAATCTTTTCATAATAATTAGTTCTTAGATTTTTCAGGCATTAAAACAGCCTTTATTTTTTTTGCTTTTAATATTTTATTCTCTACAAAATGGCTAACATCTTTAGCCGTCAATGCATCCAACATCGAATTGTACTTCGTGAAATAATCCCAAGATTTGAATCCAAAATAGATATGATTTCTTAGTTCAGCACTCCAATATGAATTTTTATCAAATTGCTTGTTGTAGTCCTGCAGCATAGCCAATTTAGCATCTTTCAATTCTTTCTCGAAATAAGCTGGATCTTTGGCAATCTTATTCAATTCTACAAATGCTTGTTCAATCAAAAAGTCCTTACGTTGAGGTTCACAAGTGAAATTGATACGCGAACGAAGTAGTGTAATAGGCTCCGAAGTTGCACTAATAGACATTCCCACGCCATATACTCCAGACTGCTCCTCACGTAAATTCTTACGCAATTTCACTTTGATAATGTTTTCTGCTAAATCTTGCAATAAAATCTGCGGATAATCATACGTATAATCTGTTGTTTGGAAAAACAAGTTTACTGTCGCTTTGTCCGCTTCACCAGCATAAAGAAGAATATCCTTATTTTCTACATTAGAATAATTTGGCACACGTTGTTGAGCTTTATACTCACCGCCTGGAATTGAAGCCATATATTTCTCTACAAAATTTTGCAACGTATCCATATTGAAATCTCCAATGATTACAAAATTGAAATCCTTCGCAGAACCGAATCTTTCCTTAAATACAGGAACAATGCCATCAGCAGTCAATTGACTTTCAATTCTATCTGCGGGCAATTCTTCACTTTCTGTAGCGTCAGAACCAATTGCTTTACTTATTTGATCCGAATATGCAGAAGTTACACTATATTGTTTGTTCTTAGCAGCATCAATCGCTTTCTTTTTGATTACATCAAACATCGCTGTGTCCACACGCGGATCAGTCCACTTCAAATGCAATAACTCAAACATCGTCTGTGCATCTTTCATGTAGGCACTAGCCGACAAACCTTCACGATGTGAAGAGATGATGAAAGAAGCAGAAGCCGTATTTCCATTCAGAAATTTTGTTAAGGAATGTCTATCAAATTCACCAGCACCACTTACTGCCAATACATTTTTAACAAATACACCGTTCACAAATTGAGCTGTATCCAGAGCTAAAAACCCTCCTTCACGGAACCCTGTTAGTTGAATATGATTTCTACGTTCCGTAGAAGGTTTGATATAAAGCGTAGCACCATTCGAAAGCTCCCATTTCTCTACATTAATACCAGCTATAGTGCTTTTACGGACTACTTTACCAGCTAAGGGCTGTTTGGATAATAATTGAGTAGGGATATTTTGTTTTTCCTGCCACTTTTCTAGAGGTGCATTTTTAGCTACCGCAAACATGGTTTTCAACTCGCTTTCGGTTGGCAAATCTTTAGCTACTCGTTCAGGTGCAGATAATAAAACCACGGTATTTCCTTCTTCGAAATAGGATCTAATGTGATTCAATATAGTCAACGAATCCAACTTCTCCACTATAGCATAAGATTTATTTCTTTTGTCTATCTTATCCATCAACACATCCCCATTGAAGAAATGATCTTTCAATTGACCTAATAGCATAGATGTATTCAGATTAGATTCAGAAGCTTCTGCTCTTTTCATTTGAGACAAAACTTGCTTTTTATAATCTGCTATTTCTGATGAATTGAAGCCATATTTCAAAATGCGTTCTTTTTCAACCAAAAATTCCTGAATACCTCTGTTGATATTATCATCATATAATGTAGCACCTCCAATAGAAAGTCCATTATTTAATAATAAATCCGAAAAGGAGATACTTGAGCTTTTGTAATGCAATTGTTTTTGAGCAATCTTCTCTAAACGTTTTTGAATTAACGAGTTGGATGAACTACGTACTAATCTTTTTTCTAAATCTTGCTCTGTACGTAAAGCAGACATAGCAGGCAATTTGGTGATATACGAAAAATCAATACTTGTTGCTTCCTTATCCGTATAGATCTTTACCAAGGTGTCCTTATGTATAGCTAACGCATAACGCTCGCGTGCGGGGGCTTTTGAGTTCTTTTTACGCTTAGAAAACAACTTCTTCACTACTTTTTCTGTTTTCTTAACATCCTGATTCGTAATAATGGCAATTCCCATCAAATCTGGTCTATACCAAGTATTGTAAAAATCTAGAATTGTAGGACGCGAAAAACTGCGCAAGATTTCCAAGGTACCAATAGGTTTACGATTCGCGTAACGGGAATTGTAGAATATCAACGGTAAGGTCTGATCACTCATACGTGCAGAAGCACCTTGTTTGGTACGCCACTCTTCAATAATGATTCCACGCTCCTTTTCGATTTCTTCAGGATCAAAACTCAAGTTGTAAGCCCAATCGTACACAATATCCAACGCCTTATACAGATTTTCTTCTGTTTTGGTTTCTAAAGTAATCTTGTAAACCGTCTCATCGTAAGAGGTATGCGCATTCAAATCAGCACCAAACTTCACACCCAATGATTCTAAGTAGGTAATAACCTCATTCTTTGGATAGTTTTTGCTACCATTGAAAGCCATATGCTCTACAAAATGAGCCAGTCCTAATTGATTTTCGTTTTCTTGTAGACTTCCAGCATTAACAAATAATTGTAACGCTGTCTGTTCTTTGCTTGCTGTATTTGGATAAATATAATATTTAAAACCATTCTTCAATACCCCCGACACCAGCCTAGCATCCTGCTTCAATGGCTGAGCGGTCAATCCGCTCCACGCCATTAAAAAGCCTAATGCCATCAACCAACCTATATGTGATGATTTCTGCATATTAAATTTTTACAATTTTAAATTCGGATTGATTTTTATCTGGACCCGGCAAACCTATCGTAATGTTTTTATCATTAGAAATCAACTTGATAGTTACGGTATTATCCTTTGCAGGATCAATTGGGTTACTTTTCCATCTAATAGAAATCGGCATCTCAAAATATCCTGGTTTGAAAACCAATTCTTTTGTAGTACTTACCAATTCAAAATCTACTCCTTCTTGTAATCCATTACCAACGATTACATCATACTTTAATGTAATAGGATCATACTGCATTTTCGTACTGAAATATACATTGTAATCAACAGTTTCATTACGTGTTGATTGTATGTTCACGCTCGATGCCTGATTGAGGTGTATATAAAAAAATGGATTATCATAAGGTGTAATCAACTCTTTATTACACGAAGTAATAAACAGTGATAAAACACTTAAGCATATTATGTTTATTATACGTTTCATATGTTAATTATTTACTGTTGGATTTGGTTTAATAAGCTCGTTTGCATCTAATTCATTCTTTGGAATAGGCATTACGAAGATATCATTGGGATAAGTGATTAAACAAGCTGTAGCATTACAGTTCTCACCTCTATTTACGGATTCTTTATATCGTAAAATATCATAGATACGGTGAGCTTCGAAACCTAATTCCTTACGACGCTCATCTTTGATTTGCTTAAATAAATCTTGTGGTGAAGTATATGTAACGGTAATAGCCTCTGGTGAAACATTATAAGCACGTGCACGTACAACTTTCAAATCCTGAACGGCTAAGTCATATTTTTGTTGCTGGTAATATGCTTCTGCTCTATTCAAATATAACTCGGCAGAGCGTACTACTTTAAATGTAATTGGCATTACTGTTCCTGCACTACCAGAACCATAATATTTCAAAGTCATGTTACCAGAATTCGTTGTAGCTATTAATGACTTTCTAACATCGTTATTTTCAAATAAAGAGAAGTAAGCAGAATTAGTCGTTCCTAAGAAATTAGTAGAACTATAGAATGAAGCCATATAAGGCGTAGATAAATTTGTCAAATTTAACTGCCACAAAACTTCACCCTTAATTGTTTTAAAATCAACAATCTGAGTACTGCTTCTATACATCTCTTGATATTCACTGGCTGGTACTAAACTATATTTACCTGTAGATAATACTTCCGTAGCATAGTTTTCAGCATTTGCATAATCACCCATGTATAAATAAATACGTGACAAAAGAGCTTTAGCGGCATCCGATGAAGCATATATCTTTTCATTAGCAACAGATGATAATATGGTTATACTTGATTTTAAATCTGATATAATCTGTGCATATGTTTCTTTCATTGTAGCACGGGGCATCTTAACACCTGGTGCTGGAGTTTTAGTAGGAATTGGAATACCCAAATGAGATCCATCAGCTGTGTAAGTATAATGCTGTGCATATACATTTGATAAAGCAAAAAACACCAACGCTCTTAATACACGCGCTTCACCCTCGTATTTGTTAAGCTGCTCTTTTTCCAATAAATTTAATGAGCTCGCACGTAATTCTTCTATACCTTCTAATACATTGTTAATATTATTTAAAGTAGCGTAGCCATCAGCCCATATATTGAAGGTTGCCCCCACTTGGTCTTCTTGATTATAGCTATAATTATATTCATTTAACATATAATTACTACCTGGAGTAACCATACGTACTACATCTTCTCCACGGATATCGCTATATATACCATATTCCGATTGTATAAATTTAGCAGTCAAATTGTAACTGCCATATAAAGCATCACGAACACCATTAGGATCTGCAAATAATTGCTCTCGCCCAAGTTGTCCAATTGGTTCTACCTCTAAGAAACCTTTACCACAGGAACCGAATAAAAGTGCGGTAGATAATAATGTATATTTAAAAAATTTCATTTTTCTTCTGATTAAAACATTACACTAATTGCAAATGAATAGTTTGCTGTTCTTACATTGGATTCTAATACCATATCATATGTATTCATCACAATAGAATTATCGTTGATAATATTAGCATTACTTCCATTTACAAAATTCTTAGCTGTACCTTTTTTATTACTATACGGTGTCCACATTCCTAGTTTTGAACCCATCGCTGTCAATGTAAGATTTGACAAATGCAATTTCTTAACTAGGTTATCATCTAACCTATAGCTAAAACTGATATTTTCCAAGGCTAAGTATGTTCTATCCTTCAAATAGCGTGTGGAGTTCATAATTGAAGAAGTCGACACATTAGATAATCTTGGGAAAGTAGCCAAATAGCCAGGATATTGCCATGCATTCAAAACATCAACACCTTGGTTTCCGTCCAAAATATTCAGACCATCCTGTCCGATATTTCTACTGATCTGGTCAAAGTAATACCCGCCTTTATTATATTTTAGAAATACGGACAAACCAAAATTCTTATAACTAAAATTATTAGTGATACCTCCATAGAAGTCAGGAGTTGGATTACCCACAATAACGCGATTAGCCGTATTGTAAACTTTAGTTATATTTCCATTTATATCATACCACATTGGATCTCCTGTAGAAGGATCGACACCTGCCCAACGTACTAGATAGTGAGACCTAGAATTATATCCTTCGCGCATAATCGTATTACCAGTTGATCTATCCAGTCCTTCGGATAATTCTAATACTTTGTTACGGTTTAGAGACAAAATCCAAGTTGTATTCCATTTAAAATTTTCTTTCTGAATATTATATGAGTTTACTGTAAGCTCAAAGCCTGAGTTCTGAAGTTTACCCACATTTTGGTAAATACGTCTGAAACCACCTACCATTGATACATAGGAATCATCAATTAAATCGTGCGTAATATTACGATAGTATTCCGCAGCAATATTCACACGTCTGAAGATATCGAAATCAATACCCGTATTTAACATATTGGTAGTTTCCCATTTTAATTTATCGTTCATACCACGTGACATTACAGCACCGGCATTACCTCCATAGGCATTATCGTCGGCATATGAATACACCCCTTTGGCATAATTTGATGAGAAACGTGAGTTACCCGTTGTACCATATGATACTTTGAATTTCAAGAAATTCATTACATCATTCTCTGGCCAAAAAGACTCATTACTTACTGTCCAAGCTGCACCTATAGAGCTAAATGTTCCCCATTTTACGTCCTTACCAAAGTTTGAACTTCCATCTTTACGGTAAGTATAATTCACATTATAGCGGTCATCAAAATTATAGCCAGCTCTTCCAAAATATGAGAGTAATGTTTGTTTAGCTCTGGATCCTATCCCAGTTCTATTTGTAGAGGACACAAATGAGATTTCACGGATATTGTCATTAGGGAAATTCCAACCGCCCGCGGATACAGAATGTCTATTCTCACGTCTAGCTTCTGTACCTACCATAATATCAAATTTACCCGAAAAGATATCCCGCATGTAATTCAACGTATTCGAAGACACCAAATTGACCACCTGATTTTGTGCCCTTGAAGCATAACCATTACTTGATCTACCTGTATAGTTATTCATAGACTCGTACTGATTCTCATTGATACTCGAAATATCAAAACCGTTATTCGTATTGAAATTTAATCCATCAATAATGCTATAATTAAATCCAGCATTACCCAATATCCAAATCGCATTTTGGTTATGATCATTTTGCTCAGCTAATCCAGGCATATTCTGTAGTAAACGACCATTTGGATCACGCTCTATATATTCACCTTTGGTGCCGTATGGACTTATAAGTGGAGAATATTGGTAATAAGCATTTCCTGGATTAAAAAGGTCATTCAAATTATAAGAACCATTAATTCCTCCAAAAACAGTCATGCGTTTACTTACATTTGCACGGAGGTTAGAATTCATCGAGTAACGCTTTGTTGTATTGCCTATAGTAATTAATTTATCGTCATAGACATTTCCAGACAAATAATAAGATATATTATCAGTACTACCACTAATACTAAGGCTATGCATCGTATTAAATCCATTTCTAAAGTAATGATCTGGCCAGTAGGTATTGACAGTAGTATCAATATTTCCTAGTCCATCCAGCATTCCCATTCTTTTCACAATAGAAAGGTATTGTGGACCATCCAAGTAGGTAAAGTTATTGCCTACTCGTTTATTCAAACCCGCTCGTAGAGAATAACTTATCTTTGGCTTTCCCTTTCCTTTTTTAGTCGTAACTAAAATTACCCCATTAGAGCCGTTTGCACCGTATATAGTCGTGGCGCTGGCATCTTTCAACACCGTTAAAGATTCTATATCATTTACATCCAAATACGTAAGGGGACTTACACTAACATCTGTTCCCGGAATAGAGTTCGTAGTACCACCTGTATACAATGGAACTCCATCCACAATCCATAAAGGCTCATTTGAAGTCGTTCCACCTAAGGTAGATGATTCACCGCGGACCCTGGTACTAAAACGAGGACGTGCAGATGCATTGGAACCTCCGTCCTGCGATTGAAATTCAACCCCCGGTACCAAACCTTCCAACAACGCATCGATACGTAAAGCCGGACGGTTTTCTATATCTTTAGCTGTAATGGTAAATGCACTACCTGTCTGGTTTTCTTTAGTCTCTTTCCGACCATATGCCATTACAACTACTTCATCGATATATTCGTTACTCAACTCCAAAACGACATTACGATTTACAGCCAAATCATTTGTGTTGACCTCTTTCTTCTTATAACCAATCAGACTAAAAACTATTTGAGAATTTAAAGGTGCATTGAGTTTATATTCCCCCGCATTATTCGTCATTACCGATTTAGATGTTCCTTTAATAGTCACACTCACCCCAGTAGCAGGTCTTGTTACTCCGTCTTCATCAAGTAAACTAACTTTTCCCGACAATTCTACTGTTTGTTGGATGGTTTTTAGGGTTACGGTCTTGTTTACAATACTGTACTCAAAACCTAATTCTTTAGACAACTTTACAAGAGAAGTCTCCACAGACGACTCATCCAAATTCAGATTAAAAATTTGAGAAGTACATAATTTTGAATCGTAAATAAACGAATACCCACTTTGTTTTTCCAACTGAGCCAAAACCGTTCTCAGATTTTGGTTCTTTACGTTCAACTGAATACGTTGAGCAAATGTATGCGCAGAGGCTATTGTTATCATCCCCGCAGTCATCAGCGTTGTCATCTTTAAGGACAACAACTCCGATTTACTTTTCGCCAAACGCTTCTTAAGACATTTGTGTTTCATATGATAAGGTTAAATTATTTCGAAAATTGAATTGTTAAAATATTATTAGAAAGCTGACACTTAGCTCCACTTAGATTTTCTAATACCAGCAAGACATCTTTTAGTTTCATTCCTTGCTCTAATTCGCCAGAGATACGCTGAACAGGAATTTCGCCCTGATACTGGATCTGAAAACCATACCAATTGGATAGTTGTTCTATAACGTCTTGGATCAGCTCTTCTTCAAATGAGAACTTCATTTGACGCCAACTTGTCGTATGTTTGACATCTTTTGCTACCTTAATCAAGTCTTCACCATCATTGGTAACAACTTCATTTGGAGCTACCATTACAGCCTTTTGTTCATTCCTTAGCTTTATTTTACCCTCATATAGAACAGTAACTGTTTCAGCTAATTTGGCGTAAGATTTCACGTTAAACTTTGTACCAAGCACTTCAATAGATTGATCCTTAGTTCGTACAATAAATTTTTGATTGTTATGTTTTTTTACATCGAAAAAAGCCTCACCATCGAGGTATACAATACGATTACCTTCCTCTCCAAAATTCTTTTTCAATTGAATTTTTGTATTACTGTTCATCGCTACCTTACTTCCATCAGGAAGGATTACTTTAATAAACTCTCCATGGCCAGTTTGAAGTACGCGGACATTTAAATCAGTGGAGTTTCCTGCAAGACCTACATATTTAGTAGAATCCAGAAAATCTTCCAAACTAGAATTTATAACACTACCATTGCCATTTTCATCAAATAATCGTACCCCAGAGGTAAGCTTATTATTTTCAGCATGACTTGGATAAAAGAAAAATCCTGCAGCGACCACAGCGGCCGCTGCAGCACTTGCTATATAAAGCTTTCTAAACTTTTTGATTTTCTCGTTAAATAACTGACCAGACACCCGGTGCCAAATAGATTCCTTTATTTGGTCAGGTGAAAATGTAGAATAAATAGTACTTTGCGTATCATCAAAACTATTGTACCAAGCTTCTAATTTATCTTTATCAGACTCCGATGCAATACCTTGGTTGATACGCTGGATTATTTCGTTAATCTCTTGATTAGGGTGCATAAAATGTTAGTTACTACTATATAGTACTACAACTAACTACCTACGCACGGTCTAAAATAAAAAAATTATAAAATTTTGAGTATTTCGTAGAATTTTTCGCAACACTTTTAGGGCTTTGCTTATTTGATTTTCAACAGTACGAGGCGAAATTTCTAATTTCTCCGCAATTTCTTTACTGTTCAAATGATCTATTCGACTATATCTAAAAATCAATTTAGTTTGCGGAGGCAACTGTTCTACGCCCTGCATTAGTATATAATGCATCTCTTTATAATTTAACGCTTCGTTCAAATCCATTTGATCTAACCTATCCAATACGCCAAACTCAAGCGGATTGATAGAATCATAACGCGAAATACGATTCAAATATTTAATTACTGAAAACTTAGTAGCTTGGAATAAATAAGCGGATAAATTTTGGATTTGTGGTAAATTAGGGTGTTGCCAAAGAGAAATAAAAATATCTTGCACAATATCTTCTGCGGCCTCCACATCTTGCAGCCTATTATTACAAGAAGCAAATATCTTATCCCAATATCTATTATACAATTCTTGAAATGCAGATTGATTTCTATCGTTGCTAATGAGGAGTTGAAGGTCGTAGTCCGATATTGAACTGTACATATAAGCAGATATTTACTAGAAATTTACTTTTCGTTAAGAAGTATATTTTCTTCACCAAAGTTATAAAAAATATCTAACTCTATTAAGAACGAAAGTCTTACATTAAATAATTATAAGCTAATTTAGAATGTATATCTCTAGTATGGCTACCTCAATAATAAATATTACTATATTCAAGAAATAAATTATACAATGACGATCTCGGGTAAAGATATAACATTGATTATCACAGCTTCTATCCACAATCACCACACAACTGTGATATGCACAAAACTGGGCATACAGCCATCATAATCAAGTATAGTATGAAGTTTCACCGCTCCCTTAGCACTGCGGAATTTACCCCAATCAAATACACTTAAGCATAAAGGAATAATAGTAGCATCCATGAGATATACTTTCCGCTTAAGTCTATTAAGCTCAGCTCGTCTAGGAGAATTTCTATTCCACAAATGTTCCAAAAGTTTGTAATAAAGATCTCGAAATAGGCGATGATCGCGATGTTTGTTGATGTAGGATAAATTGGACTTGCTGGGTGTCCGAGAGATGCCCATGTGGCTCATGTTACCTGTAGTACTACGCAGACCATTAGAAATATCACGAACGGAATCCGCAGATGAAAGATAGCAGAAAAGCATACTAACAAAGTGTGTCCAACTGTTAATTCCTTTATGATGCTTGTCGCTTTGGTACTTTTGAACCAATTTATTAAAAATGTCACGGTCAACTAGACTTAATATCTGAGAAAATACGTTTATATTTACCATGGCGGTTGGTTAATTTTAGCAAATTAAATATAGCAAACCCTGCTATATAAATCTACCGCCATTTTTTCCTTATTTACGCTTCTGATTGATTATGTATATCCTTTTAATCATAATTGCAATAAGCCTTTGGGCAAGTGCCATTTATCAGGTAGTGAAAAATCAAAATCTTTCATTCTCCCAAAAATTACTCTGGATAATTGCTTTATTGATTTTTAATGTGCTAGGAATTATTGTGTATTTTGCTATGCAATATCATCCACGAAGTTGGTATTAAGAAGAGCTAATTTAATTGCAAATTCTGTCAAAGATTTCTCTTTAAAATAAGCATCAAGATATATGTCAAATATATCTTAACACCTTCAAATCCTAACTTTATCAATTCGTTATTTGTTTCCATAGTTATATAGTCTGAAAAGTTGTTTTCCTGTAAAGCACATGTTGAATTTCAATTAAAGGTCTAGCCAAATAATCTTTGAATTCTATATGATGAAAAGTGCTTAACGATTTTCCTTTTTGGTAGCTAAACATATAATAGCGTATAAATTCGGGATAAATGAATGTTCCAATAGTAATCATAGCATACATATATAGACTGCGTTTGCCATTTCCCATCAAAAGATATTGCATCGCCACCTCGTCTTCTATTTCGGTATTGGTTTGTGTAATCACGTGAAAGACATCATGATTTTCTAGTTTGGGCATAATATCAAAACCTTTAGATCGATAAAATTCTCCCAAAGCATAGCCTAACGAATTTTCCGAATACCTCAAAAAATCATTAACCGATAATCCCCAAGCTTTTTTATTACGTTTGAAAACTTGTGCATACAGCTTAGAAGAACCATTATAAAGGAATAACATAAATTTAAGTCTCATATTAAAATTTTAAAAGTACTTTGAATTTCAAAGTTTATAGATAAAAAAATTTATTTGTACTGTTGTTTGATTAGATTTTCTAGTGCTACTAAGTGATTTTCAAAAGCTTTCTGACCTTTATCAGTCTTTCTATACTTGGTATTAGGTTTACGATCTACAAAAGACTTCTCCACGGTGATATAACCTTCTTTTTCCAAACTTTTTAGATTCGAAGCTAAATTGCCATCCGTTACTTCCAAAAGTTCCTTCAGCGAATTGAAATCGTAGTGTTCGTTTGCCACCAATACACTCATGATTTGCAAACGCACACGATTCTCTAATACTTTGTCATATAGTGATAGATCCAAACTCACTTTTCGTAACGTTGATGAACGATTAAACCATATATAATATGTAATACTCCGAACCCTACTGCCCAAAAGTAGATACCATATCCAGGAAGGCACAAAGCTAACAAACCTAAAATAATATCCAAAACGCCCAACCAACGCAATTCTTTAAAAGTAAAACTTGACGCAGCACTCAACGCCAAACCATAAAAAATCAACATCGAAGAAGCAATCATTCCATAGTTTTCTTTATATAATAATATAAATGAAAGTATCCCACCCGTTAGCAATGGAACTGCCATCGCTTTGAATAAAGCCTTACTGGTAGGATTCCAAACAGACTGACTTGATTTTTTTGCTTTCTGCTTAGCCATATAATATCCCGTACCTACTGATACCACCAATACAGCTGCAGCAATAAATATTAAAGTTGGAACGAGTTCACTATTTACATAATTATCTCTATAGCCAAATACACTATCAAATCCATATATTAATGTATATCCTACAAATGCACCTACAAGTGCATAACTACCGATTAAAACACCCGAAAGTCCACTAATCGACATAAACTTGGATGATTTTTCCATCAATGAGCGAATTTGCCCGATCTGATTAATTAAGTCTTTTTGATCCATAAAAGTACTTTGATATTCAAAGTTATAGATATTATTCATACCTGCAAATTATTTTTGAATAAAATTGCTAAAAATTAATAGTCTTGCTTTTAGTCATTTAGAAAATAAGGGACAAAATAAATGCAGTTTTTTCAAAACAAGACTTGACAAATATGGAAAATGATTCTATCTTTGTGTCACAATAAAAAAATCCTAACTGCGGAAGTGGCGTAATTGGTAGCCGCACCAGACTTAGGATCTGGCGCCGCGAGGCGTGGGGGTTCGAGTCCCTTCTTCCGCACTTGATATCCTCCCGAACAAAATGAATCGGGAGGATTTTTTTTATAATGCGAAAATAACGCTTAAAAAGTATGAATATTTCACATCAGAAAATCGACGACATCAACGCTAAAATTACCGTTGATTTAGCACCAGAAGATTATAATCCGGCAGTTGACAAAGCGATTAAAGATCAAGCTAAAAAAGCAAAATTACCTGGATTCCGTCCTGGAATGGTTCCAGTAGGTCATATCAGACGTACATTTGGTAAATCAATCCTTTTTGACGAAATCAATCGCGTAGTAAACGAAAAAATTTCAGCATATATCACAGAACAAAAATTGGAAGTATTGGGTCAACCTCTTCCTGTGGATGGGGAAGAAGATGCTAAATATAACTGGGATTTCAAAGATAACTTTAGCTTCAACTATGAAATTGGTTTAGCTCCAGAATTCGAAATTCCTTTCACAGCTGAATCAGAATTCACTGAATACGATATCAAAGCTGACGAAGCTACTTTGGCTGAACGTATCAAAAACTTACGTCGTAGCTACGGTAAAATGACTAATCCTGAGGTTTCTGAAGAAGGTGACGTATTATACGCTACATTGAAACAAGCTAAAGAAGAAGGTATTGAGCAAACAACTTCAGTTCGTACGGACATCATCGAAGACGCTGAGATTAAAAAATCATTGGCTGGTCTTAAAAAAGATGACGTAGTGAAAATCGACGTTAAAAAAGCATTTCAAGTTGCTGACTTAGCGCGTATCTTAGGTATCAACGAAGAAGAAGCTACTAATTTGGACGTTACTGAGTTCGAATTGACAGTTAAAAATATCAACCGTCTTGAGGAAGCTGACTTGAACCAAGAGTTCTTCGACAAATTATTCAATGCGGAAGAAGTTACTACTGAAGAGCAATTCAACGCTAAAGTAAAAGAAGAAGTTGAAAACTTATTCAAACAAAATTCAGCTCAAAAATTACGTAACGATATGTATACTTTCGGTATGGATAAAGTTGACGTAAAATTCCCTGAAGACTTCTTAAAAAGATGGTTAAAAGCTACAAACCCTAACTTGTCTGCTGAAGAAATCGAAGAAGGTTTCGCTGATTTCATCAATAACTTGAAATGGACTATCATCGAAAACCGTATCGTTACTGCTAACAACTTAGAAGTTAAATACGACGAGGTAGTAGATTTAGCGAAAGAACGTATCTACGCACAAATCAAAATGTACAACATCAACGAAGAGCCTACTGATGAGCAATTAGGTCAATTTGCACTTCAATTATTATCTGATAGAGAACAAGCTAACCGTTTATTCGAAGAAGTAAAAGCTTTGAAAGTATACGAACACTTGAAATCTGCTGTGAAAATCAACACAGAAGCTATCGATTACGATAAATTTCAAGAATTAGAAAAATAATATTTTTATTGATTTTTAGAATGTAAAAAGGTTAGCAAATGATTTGCTAACCTTTTTTTATTTTCACTTATTATGTTCATACGTCCTGCAAAGAAAACAGAAGCTACGCAGATAGCGGAATTGATAAATCTGGCCATGCTAGAAATCACCTATCAATTTATAGGCGAAGAAAATCGAGATAAAGCAAATGCATTTTTAGCCCATTTCGTAGCGCAAGAAAACAATCAATATTCCTATCAAAATATCTTTGTTGCAACCGAAGAAAATGGATCTATTATTGGTCAAATTTCGATTTATGACGGTGCAAAACTTCAAGAATTACGAAAACCCATTTGGGATAAAATAAAAGCGGATCGTGATGTAAAATATTGGGCAGAAGATGAAACACAAGCAGGGGAATTTTATATTGATACTTTTGCCGTTAGTCCATTAGCCCAAGGAAAAGGTGTAGGTAAGCAATTATTGCAATATGCCATTGATGAAATTGTTCATAAACAGCATCATACCTTAGGTCTTCTAGTGGATAAAGATAATCCAAATGCGAAAAGACTTTACGAAAGAATAGGTTTTAAAGTCGTGAACGATATCCACATTTTTGGAAAAGATATGGAGCATATGCAATATGCTTAATTCACATGTCCTTAAAATTGAATATTATAACCTACAGATATACGTCCAAAAGGAAATTCTCGTTGAAAATCTGGGTATTGTTGATCTCTAAAATGTCCTTGTAATCCGAAATATCCAGAAGCGACATTTAGCGAAAAGCGCTTAAATAATCGCAGACTTCCTTCCAAAGTGGCAGTATGTAGAATATAATATGATTTTGTTCCGCTGATTGTATGAAAATAACCACCATTATAATCTGCGGTAACCATTAAGCGATTTAGCAAACTTAATGCTCCTCTAAACCGATAAGAAGCTCCTGAACCATAATTGTAATTACGGCTAGCACCATATAATAAATACGGATCCGGCACCGCAGCTAATACAACAGCACCAGCTCCTATGGAAAGATTCAAGCGATTTTCTTTTTTGTATCGAAATTCCGAATTCCAATTATAAACTAAGCTTTGCGCGCCATAGAAAAAAGCATCATTATTATAAAAATCATAATGTGCATTCAAAGTTCCAAAGTGCTCGCCTTTTTTAGATTTGAAAAATTTAGCTCCAGATAATAAGGCATGCACATTCACGGATTGAATTGTCGTACTATCGCCATTAGCCAATTCAAAGTTCACGTGAAACTCATCAAAAGGCCTCTTATAATTGTGATCGCCATTGCTATAATGAAAACGCAATCTCGTATAAATAGAGTTTTTACCCTTCTGTAAAAAGTCTCCCTCTTTTGCATCAAATCGACGTAACCCCATATCAAATTCCGCACTGATATGCGAAGAATCGACGGCGTAGTAATCGTCAATTTTCTTTCCCCATTTACCGTCCAACAGACGATTCAAACTATTTACAGGATTTACCAGCAAGGCAACAATTTCATTTCCGATCATATTTTGACCGTTTTTACTGCGAGCCAAAATATTACGGGATACACGATGCGTCATTTCCCCTAAAATAATCCCTCCAAAGGTTGTATTCACTAAATCATTAATCGAAGGATGTTGCGTCTCCCCTGCCGTTTCCCAGATATAGCTACCTGCTAAAGTCGCGATACTAGACTCGTAAAAATTGTAACCGTTACTGCGGAACGAGTTAAAATACAATTGTCCATGGTAGGGATGATCAAATTGATTGGTTGTAAACTGATTATCGTCCCAGTCCCAAGCACTGAATTTTTGGTGATCAATAAAATTTTTGAAAGTGATAAAAGAATACGGATCTACAGTGATAAAGCGATTAAATGTTGCGGGAAAGGCTTGTGCTAAAAACCATTCTGTACCTGCACGCCAAAAATGTTTCTTACGCGTAGGAATCAATTCACGCTCAACACTATCTTGCCCAATGATATTAATAGGTTTCCAAAAATTACGAGGGAATCTTTGGGTTGAATCAACAGAAAACAATATGGAGTCACTTTCCAAAACTAAAGATTCATTTGCCTTTAATAATGATGGTAATAAAAGAACGAGGATTAATAATTGAATATATTTTAGCATAACGCAAAAATATGCATTTTAAGATAATTTACTTTTTCAAAAATATCTTTGTACATTCTCATTACAAAAGTGTCCTAGAAATAGAGTAGCCCTATCTTTTACAAGATAGATAGGGCTAGCCTATTTAAATATTCTATTTTATACCATCGGAACTTCCATGATCAAAACAGAAGCATTTTCTTTAGCAGTCAATGCAACTTCTGTAGTATCTGTGATTCCAATAGCGTCTCTTCTTTCCAATATTTCACCAGCAACCTCTAATTGTCCTTCCAATAAGAAAATATACACGCCTGTACCCTCACCTTTTAACGTATATTCCACAGAATTTCCTGTGTCCAAGTCCGTCAAGTGAAACCACGCATCTTGATGAATCCACGTTCCCTCGTCGTTTGGATTTGGTGAAATCACTTGCTGCAATTTATTCTTTCTATCCGCAGGATCAATTTTTATTTGATCATATCGAGGCGTTACATTTTCTTTATTCGGAAATAACCAAATTTGCAAAAACCGAACATGATCAACTTCACTTCCATTGAATTCACTATGTGCTACACCAGTTCCAGCACTCATCACTTGAATTTCATTGGGCTGAATAGTTCCTTCATTGCCCATGCTGTCGCCATGTGCTAAAGTTCCTTCCAACGGAATCGAAATAATTTCCATATTATCATGTGGATGACGACCAAAACCATTACCACCTGCAACAAAGTCATCGTTCAACACGCGCAATGCACCAAAATGCATACGTGATGGGTTATGATAACCTGCAAAACTAAACGTATGGTAGCTTTTTAACCAGCCATGATCTGCATATCCTCTGCTATCTGCTTTATGAATTATTGTTCTCATTTTATCCTCCTTAATGATTTATACAACAAAGTTATCTCCTAATCGCGGTAGAATTCTTAACCTAGATTAATAAATATTCTTTCTAGATTTCAGATCTAAATAATGATTCAATAGATAAAATTCAATCCTTTATGGCACCGAATCTTTATTTTAGCATTTACTATTGGTTCCAATCAATATTTCTAGTCTGCTTTTTACAGCTTCCCATTCGCTTTTAATAATACTGTAACAACATGTTTTCCTTCTAAATCCGTCATACATCAAAGTATGCTCTCTCAAAATCCCTTCCAATTTACCACCGATTTTTTCTACAGCTTTTCTGGATCGTATGTTGCGCTCATCCACTGAAAATTCTACGCGATGCGCTTGAAGTGTTTCAAAAGCATATTGCAGCAAAAGGTATTTACATTCGCTATTTAAACCTGTTCCCTGAAATTTTTTATCAATCCATGTAGCTCCAATTTGAAGTCTATCATCCGCATTCACAATATTTAAATAAGAGGTGCTGCCAACATAGCAATTATCAGATTTCGAAAAGATACTAAATGCATACCTTTTGTGATTTCTCCTCATATCCAAAGCATTTTCTATATATGTAGTCAATAAGGCTTTTGTATAAATCTGCTTTGGTGAATATTGAATTAATGTTTTATCAGAAGTAGCAATATATAATAGATTGTCAATATCTGACAAAGTAATGGGTTTCAGAAGCAAGTTTGAACTTTCTAAAACAATATACTTTTCAAATGCTAAATGCATTGCAACAATTTAAGATATTTTTTAAATGGGCCAACCTCATTTTTATATTGTTTTGCCAAAACCCTTGAAATCTGGTTAATATGAGTCAAATCGTGGATAGCCTAGGTCGATATAAGCTGTTTAAGATTGACTTCTTGGATTTCTGGGTGGAAGGCTGATTTTATAAAATCTAAATCATTGAGATGATAACTTTTTAGCGCTTCTATTCCATTTTTTCTGAGGGTTTCAAAATCATGAAGCAAGGAATCCAACGTATGGTGCACTGCCACATCAAAATGCGAAGTCATGCTAATTGGTTCCAATGTTTTATTTGTATTATCGAACAATATAATCTTTACTCTGGGTAACCAATTCGTTTCTTCGCAGACTATTAAATGGGCAACCGCTTGCTTGGCAGACCAAGTATTTTGACCTTCATTTCCGTTTATCCATTCTTCAGACAAACCAGAAAGTAGATTTGAAAGCACGCTAGGTGTCCTTTCAAGTATTTCTAAGGATTTTGATAAGGTAAATGTCATAGCGTGCTATTTAATGTGTTGAGAATTAATTCCATTTTTATATTGGCTCTTTTAAATTTTTGCCCATCAAGAGGAGTATTTTTAAAACCAAACTTGCGATAGATATTGATTGCTGTTTCCAATCTTGAATTGGTATACAAAATCACTTTTTCTGCATTTCGCTTTTTTGCTTCTTTAATGGCTGATGTACACAAAAATTTCCCTGCCCCTAAACCGTGATACGCTTCATCAACAGTCATTTTTGCCAATTCATAAACATTTTGCTTTACAACAACTAAAGCAACTGTACCAATAATATATCCTTGATATTCTGCAAATAAAATAGTTCCACCATCTTTAAGAATAAACTCTTCGGGATTCGATAGAAACTGAATATCAAGCGGTTCAATATCAAAATACTTACTCAACCATGCTTTATTAAGCCTTTCAAAATCATATTGATGTTCTTTCTTGTAATAAATGATTTTCATAACGAAGGTTCTTTTAGGTTTTATAATTGCAAAGCACTCGTTTTGCTTTGTTATTTTCATTGAGTTCAAAAACTTCTGCAGCAAGTCTTCCTTTTACAGATGTGTAATAAATTACAAAAGAATCTACCCCCACAAAGCAATGATGAAGTTGAAAATGCAAATCTGGATAAGCATTTAGACCTATTTCAAAATAGGTTTTCAAATCCGCTTTATTTTGGATTACGCCATCCTTATTGAAGTTAAACAAGGAAATTAAAGGAGAAACTCTACATTGTTGTCGTAATGTTCAAGTATGCTATTGATGTCGTGGCTATTCCATGCATTCAACCTTGCTCTGCAAATTCTTTTGCTGTTTCTTATGTTATCATTTTTCTTCATCTTTTGGATTTAAAAACTCATCGGTAAAATGAGCGATATCATCGTTGTACTCCTAAAACAATTTTTCATCTGGTACTTGGGCGAATGTTTTTTCACCGAGCATCTTGTATTACGCAAATTGTTTGCGGACGCTCTCTAAATATTTTGTTTTCATGAGACCACTTTTTCAAATTATCTCCCTCCTGAAACGTCAATAAACGTTCCTGTGCAATACGACGATTCATCGGAAGCAAGCCATAATATCGCTTCAGCCACTTCCTTCGCCAATCCACCTCTTCTTAATGGAATAGAATTTTTAATTCTTTCAATTCTGTCAGGTTCTCCACCAGTTTTATGAATATCTGTATAAATAAATGCTGGACGTACGGCGTTCACCCGAATACCTTCTGTAGCAACCTCTTTGGATAATCCGATAGTAAAAGTGTCTAGTGCACCTTTGCTAGAAGCATAATCAATATATTCGTCTGGCGCTCCCAATTTCGAAGCCAAAGAAGATACATTGACAATTACACCACCATTACCGCCACGGCTAAATGCCATTTGCTTAATAGCCTCCTGCGCACAAAGAAACTAGGCAAAAACATTGGTTTTGAAAACATTAACAATCCGCTCCATACTCATTTTTTCAAATCGCATTTGAGGTTTGAGTATACCGGCGTTATTTATCAATACATTTATATTACCAAATGCTTTCTTTGTTTCTCTGAACATATTTAATACCTACTTTTCTTTGGTAATATCTGCCGGAAGAGCTACTGCGACTCCTCCATCTTTTTTTATTTGCGAAACAACTCTCTCTGCTTCCGATTTATTTTTACAGTAATTCACGACTACAGCATAACCTTTTTTTGCAGCCAATATTGCTGTAGCCGCTCCGATGCCTCGACTTCCTCCAGTAATAAGTATTGTTTTCATATTTTCCATCTCTACTTTGTCAACTATCGTTTGTAAAAAAAAACTAATGAAGCCTTTTCAATAAAATTTTGCTCTAACATAAAACCAACTAAAGCAGGATTTGCCATTGCATCTAATCCCAGCTTTTCGGTTTTCAAAGCATAAATTGTAATAGTATATTTATGAGGCTTATTTCCTTCGGGAGGGCATGGTCCTCCATAACCTTGTGTTTTAAAAATCGGTCATACTTTGTATCGATCCGATTGGTGCAAGTCTCAAAGCTGTGTTGCCAGCATTTGATTTTAATTCAGTAATGTTCGCCGGAATATCAAAAATCAGCCAGTGCCACCACCCACTTCCCGTGGGTGCATCTGCATCATGAATTGTTACTGCAAGACTTTTAGTTCCTCCAGGTTGATTTTCCCAATACAGTTGTGGCGAAATGTTTTGTCCATTGCAGCCCATACTGTTTAACGCTTGTTTGTGGGTGGCTTGTCCACCGAGTTCATTACTTTTCAGCGTGAATGTTTGCGCGTTGACCAAGACAGTAGCAAACATTATTGAAATTAACAGTAATCGTTTCATAAAATTATTGGCTTAGTTGTTTTAATATTTTTACGCGATCATTAAAGTTTTTAGCGTTCTCTATTGGATAATGTATCTGTTCAAATAGATTCATGAATTCTGGCGAATGTTTGTGACTGCGTTGGGTTTTAATATTGAAGTGTACCAATTTCCCCCACATAATCGCTTTAATTTGTGATTTACTATCGTTCCACATAATCCCTTCTACTAATAAGCTGAACTCCGAAAAAGCAATAAGTCTTGTTTCTACAATCACATTTTCAAGCCATATTGCTGGACATATGTATGAAATCTGTGTTTGCGCAGCCACCCAGCCGACACCATGTTTTTGGAGTATGTCTGCCGTATTGAAATTATAATTATCTAGTAACTGCTCTGTTCATGCAGCGACAATGCAATCAATATATTTGGAGTTATTCAGGTGATTGAAAGGATCACAATCCTGATATTGGATCCGAATTTTACTTTCTACAATCTTTCTTAATGTATTCATTGTTATGTATTTAAATTTTATAAAAATATACCGAATGGTATATTTTTGAATAAAAAAATTATGTTTTTAGATTATTAATAAGTTGTGTCAAAAAATTCATGGCAATTCGTAATTCTGTTGATTTTCCAGTCACCTTAGCTTGCATTATGGCTCCTTCAATTAGCGATATTAAAATAACCGCAAATTCAGTCGGGTCGGTGTCTTGTTTAATTTCTTCTCGTTTTATACCTCTTTTAATTTGGTTTTCAATAGATGTTTTCCAAAAGGAAAGTGCATTAGTAGCGCGTTCCCTTAATTTTGGGTGTGTATCATCTGCTTCGGTAGACGTATTCAAAATGGGACAACCCGGTTGTAAAAACGGAATAATCAAAAAATCCCTATATACCTTCGGATATACCAAAAGTCGTTCTATTGAATTTTCAGTTTTTAATATTCGCTCTTTTATATAATTCGTGACACGATTAAAATTGTAGTCAAAGGCGGCAAGAGCTACTTCGTCTTTATTTTCAAAATTACCATAAATACTCCCCTTGGTCAGTCCAGTTGCATGAGTCAAATCCGTAAGCGACGTACCAGCATAACCTTTCGCATTGAAAATAGGTGCTGTTTGTTCAATAATGAATTGCTTTGTGCGCTCTGCTTTTGATAACTCTTTGCTCATACTAAAAGTAAATATAAAAATAAAATACCAATCGGTATGATAATTTATATATTTTCTCAAACTATAGATTTTTCTAATTTAATTAACTCCGCTCCGCACGCAGTTTACTTAGAAATTCCGGTGTAATACCAATGTAAGAAGCAATGGATTTCTGTGGAATAGTATGGATTAATGAGGGATATAATTCACAGAATTTTTCATAACGCATTTTAGCTGTCAAGCTCAGGTAATTGATAGTACGTTGATTGCTTGCCGCTAACGCATTTTCACTCAAAATGCGGAAATAACGTTCCAGTTTAGGTATTCGATCAAAAATAGAAAGTTGACAAGATCGACTTAATAACAACACCTTACTATCCAGTAAAGCATCAATATTCAATTCGCTTGGCTTATTTTTTACCATTGAATACATATCCGAAATCCACCAATTTTCAGGTGCAAACTGCAGAATATGCTCAAAGCCATCTCGATCAACTGTGTACGAACGTAAACATCCTTCCACCACAAAAGCAGCATAAGAAGCTAACTCTCCTGCCTGATGCAGGAATTTCTTACGAGGAATTTCCTTTTCTTTGACCAATTCTCGAACGATTACCATTTCCTCATCAGTCAGAGATACAATGCTATGAATATGTTGTATTAATTTTTCGACCATAAAAAAGGACGACCCTTTGTCGTCCTTACTAAATTAATATTTAATTTCGGTATAGCCAATCCCCATATTTTGGAACATAAAAGCCCAACGATCGGCATTTTCTTCAATCTGCATGGCTGTAGATTTGCCTGCGCCATGACCAGCTTTGGTATCAATACGAATCAACACAGGATTACTTCCCGTATGATATTCTTGCAGACGAGCAGCAAATTTGAAGGAATGCGCAGGCACCACTCGATCATCATGATCTGCTGTAGTAACCATCGTTGCAGGGTAGTTTGTTTTTGGTTTCAACGCATGATAGGGTGAATATTTGTATAAATAATCAAACATTTCTTTACTTTCATCTGCGGTACCAAAATCAAATGCCCATCCCGCTCCTGCTGTAAATTTGTGATAACGCAACATATCCAACACACCAACTGCAGGAAAAGCAACTTTGAACAATTCTGGTCTTTGCGTCATACAAGCACCAACCAAAAGCCCACCATTTGAACCTCCAGCAATCGCTAATTTTTCTGAAGAAGTATAATTTTCTTTAATAAGGTATTCTGCTGCCGCAATAAAGTCATCAAAGACATTCTGCTTTTTCAATTTTGTACCTGCTAAATGCCAGTTCTCACCATATTCTCCTCCTCCACGCAGATTAGCCACAGCATATACACCACCTTGTTCTAATAGGATCACATGAGCCAAACTAAATGATGGCGTCAAACTAATGTTAAAGCCACCATACCCATACAACAAGGTTGGATTAGTACCATCTAATTTTACACCTTTTTTGTGTGTAATAATCATCGGTATCTTCGTCCCATCTTTGGAAGTATAAAAAATTTGTTTTGACTCATATTGCGAAGGATCGAATTTCGCACCAGAGGCTTTATAAACTTCAGACTTGCCCGTAGCAATATCATATTTATAAATTGTACTTGGATGTATGTAGGAAGTAAACGAATAATACAACTCCTTATCGCCCAACTTCGCACCAAAACCTGATGCTGTACCTACCCCAGGTAATTCAATTTCACGCTCAAGCTTTCCTTTGCGATCAAACTGTTTGACTAAAGAAGTCGCATCTTTCAAATAGGAAGCAAAGATTTTTCCACCACCTGATGATGGGCTTAATACATTTTCGGTTTCTGGAATTAAGTCTTTCCAATTTTCGGGAGTTGGATTTGCAAAATCTACGGTTACGATACGACCATTCGGAGCATTCAGCTCGGTATAAATAAATAACTTGCTCCCGTCATTATCGATAATATAATGGTTCTTATCCATATTATTTACCATCGAAACAAAATTGGATTCCGGATTACTCAAATCTTTTATCCACATCTCATTACCCGATGTGGTATTGGCTGCGTTCACAATCAAGAACCTTTCATCTTCTGTCAATCCAGCTCCAATATAGCGACGTTTTAAATTTTCTCCCCCAAATACTAGTTCGTCTGAGGCTTGTGGTGTGTTCAACTTATGAAAATATAACTTATGTACATCTGTCATAGCAGATAAAGCAGAACCAGCCTTTGGCTTGTCATAAGAACTGTAATAAAAACCTTCGTTCCCTCGCCAAGCCAGTCCCGAAAACTTCACATCAATTAAGGTATCTCCTACCACAGCCTTGTCTTCCGTATTTAAAACTACTACTTTTCTCCAATCTGAGCCACCTTCGGATAATTGATAAGCCACCAGAGAACCATCTTTGCTAAAAGAAATTCCGCCTACGGAAGTAGTACCATCTTCTGAAAGTTTATCCAAATCCAAGAAAACCTCTTCTTTTCCATTTTCTCCTTTTTTACGATATAATACACCTTGGTTTTGCAATCCATCATTTTTGTACCAATAGATATACTCCCCCTCTGTAGTTGGCGCTGAATATTTTTCATAGTTCCAAATGGTCTCCAATCGTGACTTTATAGCATCACGAAAAGGAATCTGCCCTAAATAATCCTGAGTAACTTCGTTTTGCGCGGTAACCCAAGCCTTTGTTTTATCAGATAAATCATCTTCCAACCAACGGTAAGGATCTTCTACTTCTACTCCAAAGTACGTATCCTTATGCTCTATCTTCTCTGTTTGCGGGTATGGTTTAAGCGTAATATCTTTCACTGCTTCAATTTTATTTTGTGACTGACAGCTAACTATAGCTATCGACAACATTACAAAAATTAATTTTGTTTTCATAACTGGTTAGTTTTATTATCAAATCTACTAATTATTAAGCATTTACAACAATACAGTTTGTTTGCAATAGTGATTTTGGTATTTTTACCGCGTATGCAAACAAGAAACAAGATATATTTTGCTTCGGACTTCCATTTGGGGGCTTACCCATTAGAAAAATCAGAAGAACGTGAGAAAGTTATAGTTCAATGGTTAGATTCTATCAAAGCGGATGCTGCAGAACTTTATCTTGTGGGTGATATATTTGATTTTTGGTTTGAATATGCTACAGTTGTACCCAAAGGTTATATTCGCTTTTTGGGAAAGCTTGCTGAACTGGCAGATTTAGGCATTAAACTTACTTTTTTCAAAGGTAACCACGATATGTGGATGTTTGGCTATTTGAAAAAAGAGCTAAACGCCCGAATCGTTGATAATGAGTTGATTCTGAATCTCAACGGGAAATCTTTCTATATTCATCATGGTGATGGTCTTGGACCTGGTGATGCTAAATATAAATTTTTAAAGAAATTTTTTAGAAGTTCCTTCTGCCAATGGTTATTTGCCCTACTGCATCCGAATTTAGGTATTGGTATTGCCACACGTTGGTCAAAACACAGCCGCGTATCCAGCAATTCGCCCGAAACCTACTTGGGTGAAGATAAAGAATGGCTGATTCAATACAGTAAAGAAATTTTACAAGCCCAACATTATGATCATATGATTTATGGTCACCGTCATGTCCCATACGATATTATATTGAATGGAGCTACTCATGTGGTAAATTTAGGAGAATGGATAAATCATCGTACCTACGCAGTATGGGATGGGGAAAAATTAAGTTTGCAGAAATGGAATTAAAGAGAGGATTGCTTGATATATTTCCATTGCAAGATGATGAAATGGAAAAAATAATAGGATTAGCGGAAAAAGTGACGCTATCCAAAAATGAAATTCTTATCCAACAGCAACAAGTCATCAAATATATCTATTTTTTAGAAGAAGGCATTTGTCGGATTTTTTATCCAAAAGAAGAAAAAGAAGTTGTACTCGATTTTTGTTTCCCTGGAGATATCATTTTACCCCTCAACAGTTATATTCACAATCTCCCAACTTATGAAATTGTAGACACGCTTGAAGATTGTACCGTCTATCGCATTTCTATAGCTGAATTGCAATCTTTATACAGCACCTCTCTTCCTATTGCGAACTGGGGAAGAAAACTTGCCGAATTGGAAACATTGAAAATTGAATCCCGTCTGATGCAAAGTCTTTTTAAATCTGCGGCAGAGCGCTATGCTGATTTATTAGGAAAAGCACCCAAACTTTTACAGCGTATCAAACTAGGATATATTGCTAGCTATCTTGGTGTTTCACAAGTCACTTTGTCTAGAATCCGGGCAGAGATTAGATAACTTTTTAGCATTTGTAAAAATTAATTCTTTCTAAAATCCAGACCTTTGTATCAAACAATATAAAGAATATGAACTGGATATTTTTGATTTTAGGAGGTTTATTTGAAGTTGGATTTACAACTTGTCTTGGTAAAGCCAAAGAAGCAAGTGGCACGACAATGTATCTTTGGTATTTAGGATTTGTTATCTCCCTATTTGCAAGTATGGGATTACTGATTAAAGCGACTCAAACTTTACCTTTAGGCACAGCATATGCGGTATGGACAGGCATAGGCGCTGTCGGAACAGTATTAATGGGCATCTTTTTTTTCAAAGAACCCGCTGACTTTTGGCGCATATTCTTCATTTTTACGCTTATCGCTTCTATAGTTGGTCTAAAAGCGGTGTCAAGTCATTAACAAATACTACGGTTTTAACATAAATTTTCAGTAATTTTGCGTCTCCAAAAGGCAAAATTTACCTGTAGGATTTAGAATTATGTTAGAAAAATTACAAGCTATTAAGGAAAGATGGGAAGAAGTGGAAGCTGAATTAAGCAAGCCAGAAACCATCTCTGATATGAAACGATTTGCAAAATTGAACAAGGAGTACAAAGACTTGGGCAAAATCGTTGAACAATACCATATCTATAAAAACATCGTTAGCAATATGGAAGCTAACAAAGATATTCTTGTGAATGAAAAGGATCAAGAATTAAGGGAAATGGCAAAAGAGGAACAAGATCTACTTTATGCTCAAAAAGAGGAAAAAGAAGAAGAAATCCGTCTTATGTTAATTCCTAAAGATCCTGAAGATGCTAAAAATGCTATTATTGAGATTCGTGGAGGTACGGGTGGTGATGAAGCAGCGATTTTTGCAGGAGATTTGTACCGTATGTACACACGTTATTTTGAGAAAAAAGGATGGCGTAACGAAGTAATGGATGTTACGGAAGGTACTTCAGGAGGTTATAAAGAGGTAATCCTAAAAGTAATTGGTGAAGATGTTTACGGTCAATTGAAGTATGAATCGGGCGTACACCGTGTACAACGTGTACCAGATACCGAAACACAAGGTCGTGTACATACTTCTGCAGCTTCAGTAGCGGTATTGCCAGAAGCTGAGGATGTCGATGTAGAATTAAATCCTGGCGATATTGAGATGCAGACATCACGTTCAGGTGGTGCCGGTGGTCAGAACGTAAATAAAGTTGAAACCAAAGTTCAATTGACGCATAAACCTTCTGGTATTGTTGTCGTTTGTCAGGTGGAACGTTCTCAATTAGCCAACCGTGAATTGGCAATGGAAATGCTTCGTAACAAACTTTACGAAATAGAATTGAACAAAAAGAATGGTGACATCGCGGCAAAACGTAAGACTTTAGTGTCCACTGGAGACCGTTCTGCAAAAATTCGTACTTATAATTATCCACAAGGTCGCGTAACTGAACATAGAATTGGTTTGACGATGTATAACCTTCCAGCAATTATGGATGGTGATATTCAGGAGATTATCGATGCATTGCAATTTGCAGAGAATGCAGAGAAGATGAAAGAGGGTGCTGTAGAGTAATTTTTTTTCAAAAAAAGTTTGTTTTTACGCAAAACAGCCCTATATTTGCACACCTTCTCAGATGAAGGGTTTGAGTCTGAAAGCTTACAAGGGAGAGTATCCTAACAATTAAAAAAGTAGGTTGTGTGAGTGTAAGATTTAAACAAAAAGGTCTGGTAGTTCAGCTGGTTAGAATACATGCCTGTCACGCATGGGGTCGCGGGTTCGAGTCCCGTCCAGACCGCAAGAGAAAGAAAGAGTTCTTTCATCGTTCTGAAAAATATTGAAAATAATTTAGGTCTGGTAGTTCAGCTGGTTAGAATACATGCCTGTCACGCATGGGGTCGCGGGTTCGAGTCCCGTCCAGACCGCCAAATTATTTCTTATCTTTCAATCGTTCTTTAAAGCATTAAAAAAAAGATTTTAGGTCTGGTAGTTCAGCTGGTTAGAATACATGCCTGTCACGCATGGGGTCGCGGGTTCGAGTCCCGTCCAGACCGCTAAAATTCTTTTTATAAAACAACAACTAAAAATCTTAGGTCTGGTAATTCAGCTGGTTGAACATCCCGATTGTCGGGAGAGTCGCATGTCTGAGTCAAGATTTAAAACCAAAAACGGTCTGGTAGTTCAGCTGGTTAGAATACATGCCTGTCACGCATGGGGTCGCGGGTTCGAGTCCCGTCCAGACCGCTCTTAAAAGGTTATTCATTTATTTGGATAACCTTTTTTTTGATTTGTAGAATATTTATTAGACTCTAATAGCTATTCTATCAAAATAATCTCTAAGCTAAATCTCCATTTGATTATCAGGTCTCTTTAATTCATAGCCTAGCGCTCCTGATGGACATTTTTTAATCTGATTAATCAATTCTTCTACTGAAGCATTTTCGGGGTTGCACCAAGGTCTTTCTTTGGGTTTATATACTTGAGGAAGCATTTTTACACATACACCAGCATGAATACATAATTCAGGCTTCCACAACACAGTGATTTCACCATGTGGATGTGGATATTTAATAATCTTTTCCATAACACCTTATTAATAAGTATAAGTTAATAAAATTTAATTACAAACAAAAAGAGCAAAGACATAACATCTTTGCTCTTCCAATATAAGAAGTGAAACTAAACTACTAATCCGCTATAATGCCAAATTCTGCTCCTGAAGCAAAGTCAGCACCATTTTGAGAACTCAATGCTGTAAATCTCAAATAACGTCCTTTTACGGCACTTTTGAAACGAACAGTTTGTAAGCTTGGCTCACGAGAGAAACTACCATCTACTATAGTTTCTGACCAAGTTTTGCCATCTAAACTTACTTGAATCTTATAATCTTTGATACGACCATTCGGTCCATCCTGTCTAGGTAAGTATGTAAATCCTTTGATTTGCTTTTCTTCCCCCATATCGAAGTCTACCCAGTGCGGATATTGAGCAACAGTAACCGAATACATTGTATGCCAGATACTATTTACATTGCCATCTACCAAATATTTCGCTCCTTCTCCTGTTTCCTCACTTGAAGCAAATACTACACTTAAAGGTACTGTTTCTATTTTTGGGAAAACTACCGAAGTTCTAATCTTGGTATTTGCTTGATACCAAGCCGAAACCTCTCCTCCTTCTCTTAATCGGAAAGAAGAAGTATACAATTGAGGCTTTCCTTTTCCAACTTGATAAAGGATTTTAGCATCTTTATTGTCACTTGCAATAGTAACCTCACCTGCATTCGAACGTGTAACAGTCAAAGGCATTTCACCAGCCACAGCCACATTTGCCTGTGCTGTAAAATTGTTATTCACTGGACGAATAATGAAACCAATTGAATGAGTATCCGCCTTTACACGATCTGGATCCAATGGAGGACCTTGCCCACAACTGTTACCCCCTAATCCAGTTACCGCAGCATCCAAATGTAAATGTGTACCCGAACTTTTAGGTAATTCATGTGGATGGGATGCTAAAGTAACTGCTAATTCTGACCAAGGTAAAGCAGAGGTAGACAATTGATCTTTTGCAACAAAAATAACACCTTGCCCACTTGTATTTGTTAATGAAGCCCAACGTACCTCTTCGTTATTACTCATACTTTGCGGGTTAGACCAATTCACAAACTGATCTTTAACCGTGCTTTTGTGGAACTCAATATTTTGAGCAGTTTTACGGTCAGCATAGTTATTTATTGGGCCACGACCATAATAATTGTAATTGCTTAATGTTTCAGGAAGCTGCAATGCATAGCCCAATCTAGGCAATACAAAACTTGCATCATTTGATGAAATAATAGATTCTAACTCAATAGAACCATCTTGATAAACTGTCCAAATCTGATTAGTAGTAAATTTGAAATCCGAAACACCAAAAGCTCTGTCCGAATGCTCAATAATTTTATATGTACCTGAATTTCCTCCAACAATAGTTGCTGCGTTAGGCGCTTGTGATTCTACCACGAAAGATAATACCAATGCACCATCCGCTCTTTGGAAAATCGAATTTGATAAAGCTTTATGTTTTAAATTATGTAAACCTTTAGCGACCCATTGTTGGTAAGCCCAATTGTCATTATCCAATGGCGCACGGTAAGCGTCCAATTGTGGACCTTCGCCTTCACGGAT
Source organism: Sphingobacterium litopenaei (assembly GCF_014692495.1). Classification (GTDB taxonomy): domain Bacteria; phylum Bacteroidota; class Bacteroidia; order Sphingobacteriales; family Sphingobacteriaceae; genus Sphingobacterium; species Sphingobacterium litopenaei. Next base: position 34,264 of record NZ_JACOIJ010000006.1, read on the forward strand.
AATTGTATTACCATTGTATACTAAGCTATGAATTGTTCCTTTTTGAAGATCAAATATCGCTTTAAAGCCATCACCTTCTACAGCTTTTAAATTTGCATTATCAGAAACCTTTAATGGATTTCCTTTTGCTACTGAAGAAATTAAAGGTTTGTTTGAAGCATTCTTCACTAACAACTGTTCCTCCATTTGCACGTAGCCTTTTGGCGCCCATATTTGAGCTTCTTTTTGCAAGAATTGGATCTTCACAAAATATTCAGACTGCTCTTTTAATTTATCAAAAGAAAGAGGGACACGTACAATTTGTTTTTGACGAGGACTAATAATATTCTTAGGGCCGATAAACGCAGAACTTCTTTCGATTTCTACACCATCTTCGTATAGTGCCCATTGAATATCATAATCTTCCAATGACACAAAATAATTTTTGTTGAAGATTTCGATTTCGCCTTTTTGAATATCCAAAGCTTTTACACCAACATTTTGGTAAACTTTTTTCACTTCCCAATATTGAGGTTTTTCTGTACGGTCAGCAAAGAGCAAACCATTATTCACAAAGGTCCCATCGTTTGGTGTGTCACCAAAATCACCACCATAAGCAAGGAAACGCTCTCCTGTATTCTTATCATAATAATACATAGATTGATCGATCCAATCCCAAATAGCACCTCCCATAAAGAAGTTAGTAGATTCCATAGCCTCCCAGTAATCAATTAAGTTACCGGCTGCGTTGCCCATAGAGTGCGCATACTCCGAAATATGGAAAGGATATTTCAAATTAAATTTGCCTGTCACAGCACCTTTCACCCAGCTAATAGAAGGATATTGGTTCGATCCCATATCTACAATAGCATTATTACGCTCATACTGAACAGGACGTGATGTATCAATTTTTTTAATAGCTTTATAAGCTTCTACAAAGTTATTACCTGGACCAGCCTCATTACCCAATGACCAAATCACAACTGAAGGATGATTTATACGCGCCTGTACCATTTCTACACAACGTGCTACGTGTGCATCTTTCCATTCAATAGGATGAGATAACGATGCGTCACCATAATAATACTCGTGACTTTCTATATTGGCTTCATCTTCCAAATAGATACCATATTTGTCACATAAGAAATACCAATAAGGATCATCTGGATAGTGTGAATTACGCACATGGTTGATATTAGCACGCTTCATCAATTTGATTTCATCTTCCATCTGCTCACGCGAAATCACCTTTCCTGTCTCGGGATTACTTTCATGACGATTCACACCCTTCAACTTCACAGTCTTGCCGTTAATATAATAGTAGCGACCAGCTAATCCAAACTCATCATCTTGTGCTCTGGTATCTTTAATTTCAACTTTACGGAAACCCACATACGTAGAAACTGTTTCTAAAACTTTACCTTTTTTATCTTTAAGTTCCGCTACTAAAGTATAACGGTAAGGTCTTTCTGCAGACCATAAACGTACATTCTCAATTTTCAACTGTTTTGTGGTAAAAACTGATGTTTTAGCGCTCAGCTTTGCTTCGCTTCCGTTTGTATCGTCCACTGTAGCAACAAGATTTTCTACATTATCCGAATAAAGAGCATTGGCATATAACTTGTAAGTGATGTGGAAACCTTTATACACTTTATCAAAAGCATTTTTGATATCAGCCGAAATGTTCAACACACCATCTTTGTAATTATTCACCACATCAGAAATAGCCACCAAATCTCTAAATTGAATTTTAGGTTTAGCGGTCAAGGATACCGTACGGAAAATTCCTGGAAGACGGAACATATCTTGTGCCTCTAAAAAAGAAGCATCTGAACTACGGTAAACTTCTACAGAAACAGTATTAGCCCCTTTTTCATTCAAATAAGGTGTAATATTAAATGAAGCTAAGTTTCTGGAGTTTTTCGAGAAACCAACATATTTTCCATTGATCCATAAATAAAAGAATGAATCAACCCCATCAAAATTGATATAAACTTCTTTTCCTTTCCAATCAGCAGGAACCTCAAACGACCGTTTGTAAGAACCTACCTCATTGCGATGATGATATGTTGTCCAATCTTTTCGTGGTTCTCGCATTACCCCACCTTGCCAATCTCCAACTCTTACACTGTGTTGGAAGATTACTTGTTGATTCACATAGATAGGAACACCATATTTCAGTGATCCATCTTTTTGAATTCCTAAAATATTCCAGCTCATAGGTACAGGCACATCATCCCATTTGGATACATCAAAAGAATTCTCATAGAAATTCTTAGGACGTTCATCTGGATGTTTCACCCAACTGAATTTCCAAGTACCATTTAGATTTTTGAAATAAGAACTATGTTCTGGCAATACTTTCAGAGCCTCATTCGTGTTAGCGAAAGAAAAAAAGTAAGCTTTTGGCAATTCTTTATTCAAGGAAAGGGCTTGCGGAGATTGCCATTCATCACCTGTAGGCTGGGCAGTACTAGTAAAAGCAAAACCACTTAAACTTTGGGTAAACGGCAAATTAGCGCATATTTGTTCTTGACTATTTGCATTAGTCAGCGAACAAATAACAGCTAAAAATAGAGATGTTAGCGATTTATAATTCATTTATTTAGATGTTGTAAATAACAAAAATATCATATCCAAAAGCAAATACAACATCCTACCTAAACACACACGTTTGCGGAATTTTCATTTTGTGTATTTAATCTCAAAATCATTCCGTTTCATGTGAAAACAAATCCGTTGTATCACAATAAGTTAATTCATTTTATCGTTATTTTATTAAGTTTCTTGGTTTTTCATTAAAAAATCTCCTACGTTTGAACCAATTTTTTTTCATATCTTAAATTTAATTTTTAGAGGGTTACTATTTGGATTTTAGGGTATTAATAAGTGAGTAAGATTAAGAACATATTACCAACTGACGTTTCGGACGCTGAAATCATCGAAGGCATCGCGCAGGGAGATAATAGATTCATATATAGAATTTATAAATCATTCTACCCTTCTATCGCTCATATGATCGTCAACAATAACGGAACGGATGAAGAGGCTAAAGATATTTTTCAAGAAGCCGTAATGGTATTATACGATAAGATTACTCAAAACAAGTTTGAGTTGAATAGTAAGCTCAGTACTTTTTTATATGCTGTATCTCGTCGATTGTGGTTAAAACAATTATCGAGAAAAGGTCATACTAGCAATACATCCGATATATCCGATTTTGAAGATATATTACATGTAGAAGAAGATATTCAGCAACATCAAGAGGTCGAAAATAAGTTCGATCAAATGAATGAAGCCATGAATCAGTTAGGAGAACCTTGCAAGACGTTACTGAAAGATTTTTATATCAAAAACTTGTCGATGCAAGACATCACCGAGAAGTTTGGATATACCAACAGTGATAATGCAAAGACTCAAAAGTACAAATGCTTACAACGTCTCAAAAAGATATTTTTTACGATTAAAATCAAGGAGTAAAAAAACATGCAGATGCAAAGGCATAATTTCATAGAGTGGGCAGATCAATATTTGAGAGGTGAACTTGAACCAATAGACGTTCAGGCCTTCGAAGATTTTTGCCAGTCTAATCCTGAATATGCTCAAATTTTCGAAGAACATAAGACTTTCTTAAAAACCTTCAAAGACAATGAAAGCAGAAATTTATTTAAAGCTGCTTTAGGAGAAGGTGCTGAAAAAGTAGATTTTTTCAAAACAGAAGAAGAAAAAGATTTCGGTACTAAAGTAATTTCCTTCTGGAGCAAATTACAAATCAATACAGGTATCGCTGCTGCTGTTGCTGTTATTTCTGTTTTCAGCACGCTTTGGTTTACAGGTTATTTCACAGATGTGAAAAAAGCAACTTCAGATTATAGTGCTTTGCGTCGTGAAATGAATTCCGTAAAACGTAATGTAACAGCTCAAAATAAGGTGTTACAAAACATCAATAAAAACGAAAAACCTCAAAAAGAGACTCCTTCACATTTTGGTGCAACAGGTTTCTTATTGACCAAAGATGGTTATGTCGTAACAAACTATCACGTAGTGAATGGCGCAGATTCCATCCAATTGCAAAACAACAAAGGAAAAGCTTACCGAGCAGAAATTATTCATACGGATGCGGAAAAAGATTTAGCGATTTTACTTATCTCGGACTCTAGCTTTAAAAATTCTAAACCTATACCTTATACATTCAAAAAACAACTTACGGACGTAGGTGAAGATATTTATACTATTGGTTTCCCTCGTGATGAAGCCGTATACGGACAAGGTTATTTGAGTTCGAATACAGGTTATGCAGGTGATACCATCGCTTATCAAATTTCAATTCCTGTTAACCCAGGTAATAGTGGAGGTCCTGTATTAGATGCTCAAGGCAATGTTGTAGGTATTATTTCGGGTAAACAAAAAGGAATTGACGGTGCAGCCTTTGCAATCAAATCGAAAGAATTGATTGAAACATTGAACCGCATTCCTGGTGAGTCCCTAAAAGGAAATATCGTTTTGAATAATAAAAATGCGTTGAACAAATTAAGTCGTACCGAACAAATTAAAAAGTTACAAGACTACATTTACATCGTAAAAGTTTATTAAGAAATTAGTCTAAAATCCATTATATATTAAAAGGACACAGCAATGTGTCCTTTTTTACTAAATTTTATTTGTTTGAATATTAGATATTTAATATCTTAGAACTAACATGAAAACTTTTTGGATATATTTATTCATATTCTTGTCTCTATTATTAGCAACACAAACTTTCTTGTATTTCTCAAGTAATGAGCACTATAGTTTTGACTTCGAACAGCTGGCTGTTCACATATTGATAATAGTCATATGTGCGGTGTTAGTTTCTTATATACTGAGAAAACGAAAAAACTCATACAATGAAAAAGCCAACTGATAGAGTTGGCTTTCTTGTTATATATGTTGTTTGTGCTAGTAGCGAAGATTATAGATTAGGCTGAGGTGTTACCCGCAAATAAGGTTTAATTTCTTTAAATCCTTTTGGAAATTTAGCTGGGATGTCTTCTGTCTTAATTGCAGGAACTACAATTACATCTTCCCCGTGCTTCCAATCTGCTGGTGTAGCCACAGAATAATCTGCAGTCAATTGCAACGAATCAATCACACGCAATATCTCATTGAAATTACGACCTGTTGAAGCTGGATAAGTCAATGTCAATTTGATTTTACGATCTGGACCAATTACGAATACCGAACGAACTGTCGCTGTTGCCGAAGCATTCGGATGAATCATATCATACAATTCTGCTACTTTACGATCTTTATCGGCAATGATTGGGAAATCAACAGTTGTATTTTGAGTCTCGTTAATATCTTTTACCCACTCTAAATGCTCTTCTACAGGATCAACACTTAAAGCCAAAACTTTTACATTACGTTTTTCGAATTCTGATTTCAATTGTGCAGTTCTACCCAATTCAGTGGTACATACTGGTGTAAAATCTGAAGGGTGCGAATATAATACTACCCAACTGCCTGCTGTGTAATCATAAAAATCAATCTCTCCAATTGTGGTTTGCGCTGTGAAATTTGGCGCATCATCTCCTAATCTTAAACTCATATTCCCTTTGTTTTAAATTCAAAAATCTATTAACTCTACAAATATAGTAGACTTTGATATTCTTCCAAATATTTTTTAATAAAATTCTTTATTTTCTCTGGTATATAACATATAACTGACAATTTGGTTTACAATTATCCTCCCTTTGACATTCTTTTAAAATTCTTAAAAATTAAACAATAAAAATATTATGCTAGCATAATAAAATTTTTTATATTTGGTTTACAACCATATAAACTTTACTAAAATGAATTTTGAACTATCTGAAGAACATATCATGATTCGCGACGCTGCACGTGAATTCGCCCAAGAGCTCAAAGCAGGTGTAATCGATCGTGATGAAGAAGCAAAATTTCCTTACGAATTTGTCAAGCAAATGGGCGAATTAGGTTTCATGGGTATTATGACTCCTGAACAATATGGCGGTGCAGGAATGGATACACTTGCCTATGTATTGGTGTTGGAAGAATTGGCTAAAATCGATGCCTCTGCGGCAGTGATTGTTTCCGCGCATAATTCTCTTGTGCTTTGGGGGTTGAATGAGTATGGTACAGAAGAACAAAAACAGAAATTTTTAGTACCCCTAGCAAAGGGAGAAAAACTTGGCGCTTTTGCATTGTCAGAACCCGAAGCAGGGTCTGATGCTTCTTCACAGCATACGCAAGCGGAAGACAAAGGCGATCATTATCTTTTGAATGGAACAAAAAACTGGATTACCAATGGTGGTAACGCAGATATATACCTTGTTATTGCACAAACAAATACTGAACTACGACACAAAGGAATTAATGTGCTGATTGTTGAAAAAGGAATGCCTGGTTTTACAATTGGACCAAAAGAAAATAAATTAGGTATTCGTAGTTCGGACACGCATTCACTGATGTTCTCTGATGTCAGAGTGCCTAAAGAAAATCGCATTGGTGACGATGGGTTTGGATTTAAATTTGCGATGAAGACGTTGGATGGCGGTCGTATTGGGATTGCAGCACAGGCTTTAGGCATCGCGGCTGGAGCTTATGATTTGGCATTGGCATATTCCAAAGAAAGAAAAACTTTCGGTAAACCGATTTCTAATCATCAAGCCATACAATTCAAATTAGCCGATATGGAAGTGGAAATCGAGGCCGCTAGATTGTTAACCTACAAAGCTGCCTGGACGAAAGATCAAGGTGTACCGTATGGAAAAGAAGCTGCAATGGCCAAATTACATGCTTCAGAAGTCGCGATGAAACATACCGTTGAAGCTGTACAAATTCACGGTGGCTATGGTTTTGTGAAAGAATATCACGTGGAACGCCTAATGCGCGATGCGAAAATCACTCAAATCTATGAAGGCACATCGGAAATTCAACGATTAGTAATTGCGCGAGAAATATTAAAATAGAAAAAGTCGCTTACCGACTTTTTCTATTTTAATGCTTTATCAATCTGACCTAGCAGGTCGTAATCTTCGAAAGAAAAACTTCCCGAAGATTTCATATGGTATTCAAAAAGAACTTTTGCTTTTTGCAAAATAACCTTATCTGAATTTAGCAATCCATCATACATCAGCAATTGTGCTAATGGACGAATTTGTTCAGGCTCTAAAGATGCGACGAAAATGATAAGTTCATTTTCATCCATTTTTAATAGTTCTTCACGCTCCCTTTTAAAGAATTCTTTATACCCATTTGAGATAGCTTCGGGTTCCAATTCCACCAATTCTCCTTCCCATTTGCTTACCAGCAAACGCAGGAATTTTCCCATCTCATTTATCCAATTCAGGATAGTGTCTTTTTCAAATCGTATCCCCATTTATTACCGAATTTGTCCGTCACCACGAATATACCATTTTTCGGTGACTAACTTTTCTAAGGCGAAAGGTCCACGAGCATGCAATTTTTGTGTAGAAATACCGATTTCGGCACCCAAACCAAATTCTCCACCATCGGTAAATCGAGTTGAGGCATTGGCATACACCGCCGCGGCATCCACAGCTTGTAAGAAGATATTAATATTTTGTTCATCCTGAGAAACAATACATTCCGAATGTTTGGAAGAATATATATCAATATGATCTAATGCCTCCGCTAGTCCATCCACCGTTTTGATCGAACATTTAAAATCTAAAAACTCTCGACCAAAATCTTCTTGACTTGCTTTCACTAAATAAGGATAATTCAACTGCTCAAATGCGGGATACAATTCTTCGGAAGCAAAAACTTCCACGTCAAAAGGAATAAGTGGAGTGACTAATTTTTGCACAAAGGCTTCCGCAACTTCTTTATCTACCAAAATCGTATCCAAAGCATTGCACACAGATGGTCTTGAAGTTTTAGCATTTACGACAATAGCCACGGCTTTATCCAAATCAGCAGTTTTATCCACATAGGTATGACATACTCCTGCTCCAGTTTCGATAACCGGAACTTTGGCATTCTCACGAACAAAATCAATCAAAGATTGTGAGCCTCTTGGAATAATGATATCCACATATTGCGTAGCGGTCAATAAATCGTACACCAATCCACGATCCGTTGGTAGCAATTGCACTAAATTAACATCCAAGCCTTGTGATGCTAACACATTTTGAATTAAACTCACTAAACAGGTATTTGTATATATCGCGTCAGAACCACCTCGCAACAAACATACGTTCCCCGATTGAATACACAATGCAGCTACGTCAATGGTCACATTCGGACGTGCTTCATAAATCACTCCCACTACACCTAATGCTACTGATTTTTTTTCGATCTGTAAGCCATTCGGTAACACCTTCGAAACTAAGGTAATACCTATAGGATCAGGTAAATTAGCCACGTCCAAAACACTATTGGACAAACCTATGATACGCTCTTTTGTCAGCAACAATCTATCGTATTTGGAATCAGCAGGATCCATACGATCAAGATCCTTTTTATTCTCTACTATGATACTTTCAATATTCTCCAATAAGGTTTCCGAAATCCCAATTAAAATTGCTTGCTTTTCCGCTACAGTCAACGCGTTTATTACCTTTTTCGCTTTCTGAGCTGCTTCTAATTGTGTCTGAATACTTGCCATGTTTCTTTATTATATAAGCACGATATCGTCCGCATGTGCTATTTCTACATTCTTCGCTTTACTACTTGTTTTCATTGTCAAGGAGTCTATTTTGGACTTCGCAACAGCTTGAATAGTCCCTTCTTCATCCGCAATATGAAACACCTCTCCTATTTCAAAATGCTCAATAATATCTACCACGCCGACAGCGAGTAAACTTTTACGGTTACGCAAGGCTGTTAACGCTCCTTTATCAATTGTTACCAAGCCTTTAATTAGGCTGCCACTTGCCATCCACTTTTGTTTAGAACTTACCTTTTTACCTTGTGCTCTACAAAGTGTTCCAGTTTTTCCACTGACTGCTTTGATAATATTATCCACGCCATGCATGCTGAAGATAACCACTTCAATACCCATTTGGGTAGCAAGTCGTGCGAAATTGAGCTTAGAGGTCATTCCTCCTAAACCTACAGCAGATTTATCCTTGCGTGCAAGGGATAATACACTTTTATCAATATTATCAATTTCAGTAATTACATTTCCTTCATTGTCCAAAACACCAGGTACCGACGTACACAATAGCAATTTATCCGCTCCAAAACCAGCAGCTATCAAAGTTGCCAACTCATCATTATCTGAAAATTTAAGTTCTTTGTTACTTACTACATCATTCTCATTGGCAATAGGAATAACATTGTTTTTCCATAAAGTCTCGTATGTACTTTTTAACTGCAAAAATTGTTCTCTGTTGGAGAAATGATGGCGCTCACAAAGGCTTTGTGCCAAAGCAATTTTGAAGGGTTTGAAATAGGTCGAGTATTTTCGCACTAATAGTGGGTTACCAATAGCCGCAGCTGCTTTACGCTGCTCCAAGGTCCCCTTGTATTTGGGGATATATTTTTTACCCGCAGCAACTGCACCCGATGATACAATCACAATATTGTACTGCGCTTGTAAGGCGGATACTTGTCTTGCAATTTCTAATATAATACGTTCATCAATTTCACCATCCGATGTTACCGATGCGGAACCAAATTTGATGACTAAAACACCCTTCTTCATTAACACTTTTTCAAATAGACAATTCTAAAATTATAAATTGCATAAACTTAATAATTGTTTATTACAAATAAAACAAAAAACATTTTTATAAAGCCGTTTGTTATAACTACGGAATATTTTTTGATTATTAATCTCCACTATTAACTATAGAATCACATGAAATTTAACACACTACTAGGTTTATTTACAATATTACTTTTTTGGGGATGTCAATCCAATAGAACCACATCTTCTTCTTCTACTATTAGCACAGTAGATTCAGTAAGTAATATAGGAGGAGAAAAAGATAAAAACGGTTGTCTTACTTCTGCAGGATATACTTGGTCACAATTGAAGAATGATTGCATTCGTCCTTTCGAAGACGGCATTTCATTAGATGTTCTAAATGCAGCTAATTCTTATCAAACTTCAGCATTTATACTCATTGATTCTCTACAGAAAAAAGCGGAGATATTTGTTGCAGAGGAAGATCACAGTATTATTTTGGATCAAAGCAATGATACATTATTTACCAATGGGAATTTTTATTTGACAAAAGAAAATTTCTGCTGGACGTTGAGTCTTAATAAAACTAAATTATATCAAGAAAGAAAATAAGAAAGATTTGGATTAATCAAATCTTTCTTTGTATTGTGCCTCCATCGCAAACATTTCGTCACGTAATTTTGCTGCTTCTAAGAAATCCATATCCTTAGCGGCTTTTTCCATACGTCTACGCACTGTTTCGATAGCTTTTTTAAATTCTTTTTCACCCATGTATTCCATCAATGGATCTGCAGCTACTACTGAAGAAGCATCTGGCTCAACATAAGCTTTGACTTCACCGGGCTTATAATCGGCTACTGAAGTCTGTTCTAATATTTCTTCACGCGACTTTCCTACAGTACGTGGGATAATTCCATGTTCAAGATTATATGCAATTTGCTTTTCACGACGACGATTTGTTTCATCAATTGTAATTTGCATACTATCGGTCATTTTATCAGCATACATGATCACACGGCCTTTGTCGTTACGAGCAGCACGACCTATGGTTTGTATTAATGAACGTTCCGAACGCAAAAATCCTTCTTTGTCAGCATCCAAAATAGCTACTAAAGTCACTTCTGGCAAGTCTAATCCCTCACGCAACAAATTCACTCCTACTAAAACATCAAACTCTCCTAATCGCAATCCTCTTAAGATTTCAACACGTTCGAGCGTTTTCACTTCGGAGTGAATGTATCGTACCTTGATATTCAACCTGGACATGTATTTCGTCAATTCTTCAGCCATACGTTTTGTCAACGTGGTTGCTAATACACGTCCCCCATCTTTGATGGCTTTATCAACTTCCTCCAAGAAATCATCGACCTGATTAATGGCCGGTCGCACTTCGATAATCGGATCCAACAAACCTGTAGGGCGAATTACCTGCTCTACAAAGACACCTTCTGTCTTTTGCAATTCGTAATCACCCGGTGTTGCAGATACGTATATAGTCTGATTTGTTAAAGATTCAAATTCTGGGAAATTTAATGGACGATTGTCCAATGCAGCTGGCAAACGAAAACCATGTTCTACTAAGGAAATCTTACGTGATCGGTCTCCACCATACATCGCTCTTAATTGTGGTAAAGTCACATGACTCTCATCAATAACAAGCAAATAATCATCTGGAAAATAATCTAATAAACAGAAAGGACGCATACCTGGCTGACGACCATCGAAAAATCTGGAGTAATTCTCAATACCCGAACAATAACCCAACTCTCGCATCATTTCCAAATCGTAATTCACGCGCTCTTCCAAACGTTTGGCTTCGAGCATTTTTCCTTCATCCTCCAATTGTGTTTTGCGCGCCACCAATTCCTCTTGAATCGACCAAATAGAATTTGTGAATTTATCTTTTGGGGTTACAAAAAGATTGGCTGGGAATAATGATAAGGTTTCGTGCTTTATAATCGTTTTACCCGATACAGGATCTATTTCAGATAATTCATCTATTTCATCACCAAAAAAAGACACACGATAGGCATTATCCAAATAAGCTGGATAAATATCCACCGTATCGCCCTTTACGCGAAAAGTACCTCTTTTGAAATCTGCAGTAGTACGTGAATATAAAATTTCAACCAATCGATGTAAAAAAGCGTTACGAGAAATTGTCGTACCTACTCCGAACCGAAAGATCGAACGCGAAAAATCTTCTGGATTTCCCATACCATAAATACACGATACCGAAGAAACCACAATTACATCTCTCCTGCCTGACATCAAGGCGGAAGTTGTAGCCAAACGGAGTTTTTCTATTTCTTCATTAATAGCTAAATCCTTCTCTATATACGTGTTGGTCGTCGCGATAAAAGCTTCAGGTTGATAGTAATCATAGTAAGAAACAAAATAATTCACCGAATTATTCGGAAAGAATTGTTTAAACTCACCATACAGTTGAGCAGCCAACGTTTTATTATGACTAAGAATCAATGTAGGTTTTTGGGTTTGTTGGATGACATTAGCCACTGTAAAGGTCTTTCCAGACCCCGTTACCCCCAATAATGTTTGATAAGTGTCCCCTTGTTGTACTCCCGCAACCAATTCTTTGATAGCTGCAGGTTGATCTCCCGTAGGTTGATATTCAGATGTAAGCTCAAATCTCATAAAATGCCTCTAACGTAAAAATACTATTTCTATAACCCAACTCCTAACATTACACGTATATTGTGACGTAATGTAAACATATCTGATTTTTTTTTGTTAAATTGGTTCTAAACTAGAATGCTATGATTACGATTCTAACAAAAAAAAATAGTATAGCCAATCACTATATCGCCGAGCTCCGCGATATCACTATACAACAAGATCGAATGCGTTTTCGTAGAAATCTCGAAAGATTAGGTGAAATCATTGCCTACGAGATCAGCAAAACCTTGACCTATTCTCCAGAAGAAATCGAAACGCCATTAGGCATCTCAGAAATGTATACTTTAGATGACCAGCCCGTGCTAGTCACCATTATCCGAGCTGGACTTCCATTTCATCAAGGGTTATTAAATGTTTTCGACCAAGCCGATTCAGGTTTCATCGCTGCATTCCGTCATACGAAGAAAAGTGGGGAATTTGAGATTCACAAAAAATATGAAAACACACCAGATCTTGATGACAAGATAGTCATTATAGCAGATCCAATGCTTGCCACAGGAAGAAGTTTAGTATTGTGTTGTAAGGAACTTTTAAGTCAATACAATATTAAGGAATTACATATTGCTTCGGTGATTGCATCAGAAGAAGGCGTTCAACATGTACGTGCTTTTATTCCAGAAGCACATCTATGGATTGGCGACATGGACAAGGAACTTACCAGCAAGTCTTATATTGTTCCTGGTTTGGGAGACGCGGGAGATTTAGCCTACGGAAGCAAGGATTCACATTAATTAGAAATAATAATACTTTAATATACAATGAACACTCAACTTTTAATTTTAATAAAAAACTTAACAAATTATGGGATGGCAAAAATACAATGGCGAATACCTTCGCTCATCTATCGACGATGCTGTTGAAAAAGCTATTATTAGAGAAAGACAAGTAGGAAACAAACTAAAGGTGTACATCGGCACTGATTCGCAAGTCAAACGCAACATCGTAGAGATGGCTACTGTTATTGTCTTTTTAAGAGAACATAAAGGCGGATTTATGTTTATCCAAAAAGAACGAATTACGCGCAAGATGAGCATTAAAGAAAGGATGCTACTTGAAGTCCAAAAATCCATTGAAGCCGCATATCAGCTCTGTCCTCTCCTAGACAGATACCAAGTTGATCTCGAAGTACATGCAGACATTAATACAAATCCACATTTTGAATCCAATGTTGCCTTAAAAGAAGCTATGGGCTATATTTTGGGAATGGGTTTCGTATTCAAAGCTAAACCCGAATCTTTTGCAAGTACAAACTGTGCCAACAGGATAGTACAATAAAGTAATTTAGGGTTTAAAATTGTATCTTTCAAGGTTGTTCAATTAAGCATTTTAATTGAATAGTAGAACTTTTCTCCTCTAATTTTTCCAGTTATTCTACCATCAAACACATCTTTACTTCTTAATTTTTCCGTAATATTGCAGACATGTCAACTTCAACACAGGGGATAATAAAAATCGCAGTAGTGGGACCTGAATCCACAGGAAAATCCACTATGGCTAATTTTTTGGCTCAGGAATTAAACACCTTTTGCGTACCCGAATATGCACGATATTATTGTGAAAATCTAAATAAACAATATACGGTAGAAGATGAAGTAAATATGTTTCACGGACAACGTGCCTTGGAAGAAGCTATTGCCGCTCGCGTTGCTAGTAATCTCCTGGTTTGCGACACTACGATCCTGACTGTAAAAATATGGTGCGATCATTTATTTCAATATACACCTGATATAGTTGTTAATGAAATAAAAACAAGAAAATATGATCTTTATCTATTAATGGATATCGATTTGCCTTGGGAAGATGATCCTTTGCGGGATTTTCCCGATCAACGGGAGCAATTCTTAGAAATTTGGAAAAAGGAACTTAACGCCCTAAATGCAAATTATGTATTAGTTTCTGGAATAGGTGAACAAAGACTCAACAATGGGTTACAGGCTTGCAAAGATTTTTTAAATAGATAAGTTGAAACTTAACATTAACTTAATATACGAGTATTACCTTTGAATAGTTGCAAAGACAAAGAAAATTTAACTCTGCAATTACGTTCTAATGAGCACAATTCTTTGCGCATTTACAAACACCAATCCGCACGGAAATCCGATTCCGACTCTTTGATTTTGCAAATCACAATCTATTGCCCTCATGAATGTTTAGCTTAAAAATTATTCATTCATTAGTTAAAAAGAAAATGATTACTTTATTTAAGGGTCTGGAAGTCGACACGACTCTACTATCATTTGCTGCCTTTATTTATATTTTAGCTCTTATTGCTATTTTCAAAATGCACGACAGCAAAAAAGCCTTTCTATTTTTATTATATATCTCGGCTTCTGCATTTCTAATATTTTTATTTGTTAAGTATTCTTTTATTTCTTCATTATTAGTGCTGTTTTATATTGGACATTTGTTGTACAATAATGGATCAAAGCACTCTTATGACCATGAAGAGTTTTAAAATTTAACCTATTTAACAGTAAAGCATTACATATGAAAAAAGCCCATCAATTGGGATGAGCTTTCATAAAAATATTTTTATTTACAATTTTACATTGTAACCATAGACAGTACACCTTTGACCTTATATACAGCCTTTACTGCACTTTGATCAATATAGATATCATCATAATCTGTAGAATTTTTAGCCACTAATTTCCATCTTTTATCATCTAATCCTCGCACAAAGCGGATTAAATTAATATGTTCGGAAATGATAAGGTAAATATCTCCATATATTACTGCAGATTTATCTACTTCTTTAACAAATACAACACTGGCATGTTCTATCTCAGGAGACATAGCCTCTCCTTCGTTGACAATCGCAAAATCACTGCCAGATAAAATTGGAATTTCTAATTCGTGAGCAGGAGTCATCTGAGATAGATCTGTCTTAAAATTCTCCAAACTAATATTATATAATGGAATTTTACAATAACTATCTCCATCCTTCAACATATTGCCCTCACCCGTTATTAACCAAGCTTCATTGATATCTGGAAAACGTGATGCTATAGTACCTGCCAAATTTTTACTAATGGCGTAGTTACCTCTTTTAATCTGATATAATCTTTCGGCACGATTTAAACCAATTTCCTTTGCAAATGAATTTACGTTAAATCCTAAATATTGTATGACTTTCTCAAGACGTTCCCAGTTCGACATTTTTATTTATAAGGTATGGTGTTTATACAATAATGATTCTTGTATTTCATTTGAGACAAAAATAAGACCAAAAGTTTATAAATTAAAATTTTACATCAAAAACAATAAAATAATTGTATAAAACAATTTAATATTGTATTTTTACATCTAAAATTCAATTAAACACCTTTGAAAACTAGTTAAATATTAATCTATGGAATGAAAAGCCAGCCATTAACTGCTCAGAATATTATCAAATCAGATAGTACAGATGACATTACTAAACAAGATATTATTAACCTAGCATTACTTAAAAACATAACATTTAAAGACAAAAATTACGCTAAAGAACACATTATCATCCACAAAAAGGACATTAAAACCTCTTATGAAATAGAAATAAGTGATATTGATGGGGAAAAACACCAACTAATATTTGAATTAAAAACATATGGCAAATAAATTTTAAAAAAAATTTGCCAATGCAATATTATGTTGTATTTTTACAAAATAAAATTAAGAACACCCAATAAAAAACATTAATTAAAATAATTCGAACTAATCTCAAAAAGCGAATATGAAAATTAGAAATCTATCCAAACTAGCCTTAGCCGTAGCTATTAGTAGCTCGGTAGTATTAGAAGGCTGTAAGAAGTATGATGACGACATCACACGACTTGAGCAAAGCATTGAGCAGAATACATCTGATATTGCAGCTCTGAAAACTCAATTACAATCATTAGCAGCAAACATGGTAGTTCAATCCGTTACTTCTGTAACAGGTGGATTTGATATCGTGTTTAAAAAACCTGATGGATCAACTGTAAACTATTCTATTAGAAATGGTGCTACAGGTGCTACAGGTGCTACAGGTGCACAAGGTCCTGCTGGTGCAGCTGGATCACCAGGTACACAATGGAGAATTAACCCTACAACAAATTTCTGGGAAAGTTCTACAAACGGAACAACTTGGACGGCATCTAATGTAAAAGCAACAGGTGCTAATGGTGCCGATGGAAAAAATGGTGCAACTCCAGAGATCAAACCTGAAGGTGGCAAACAATATTGGTTCATCAATGGAGTTAATACGGGTGTATTAGCATACCCAGGCGAAATTACTGTAGTAAATGTTGAAGGAGGATATAATGTTGTATTTACCGACTCAAAAGGTGCACCTAGTGACACTATATTCATAGGTAAAGAGAAAAACGCTATTACAAGTATCGCGCTATTACCAAACTTTATTGAAAATAATACCCCTGTATTAACTTTCCCTAGAATTGTTGCAAGTAGTTCAACTCATGGAACTACATTAATGCAAGGTGCTGGTTTGATTACATACAAATTAAATCCATTTGGTGTTAACCCTAACTTCTATGATATTGAAGGTTTAGTTTCTCAAACAGCAACAAATGCTCCAGTATTTAGAAGTAGCGGAGATAATTTAGCACAATTTTCTATTAATACAATTAATAAAACTTTCAGTGAAGTAACTATTGCTGCAACTCCACAAGCTAACAATTTATTCCCAGCGAATTCTTCTGCGAACAAATTACATTTAGCCTTAAGAGTATTAAACAAAAAAGCAAATCAAGCAGATGGTAGCACAGGAGAAAAACAAAGTAGAGTTGTATCTGAGTACAATTTAGCTAAAGAAGAAATCGTTTACATTAATGAAGTAACTATTGAGCGTCATGAGAAAACTACTGACGGAAAAATTATAGTTCCTCAAACTAATTTCCAAGCTATTGGTGCGTCACCAAATTATTTCACAAATGCAAATGCTAGCATTAATACAATTATTGGTGATCAAGGTGCATCTAATGGCATTTTTACTGGTGTTTCAACAGGTACCCTTAACGCTAAAACAAAAGCAAACTTCACTTTGAACATTTACGAAAATGCTGAACGTGAACTACCTGCTGCTCAACGTCCTAATTTGTCCTCATACTCTTATAAAGGTGCTATTGACTTAAATAAAGAATTGAAAGGATTTTTCGTAAGAAACTTTACAACTCCACAACTTATCTCAATGGATGATAATGGACTTAGTGGATACGTATTAAAATTCACGAAAGTTTCTCCATATGGCACAGGAGGTAATGATTACGCTGACGATATTAAATTGGATAATGGAAAAATTTCTGTAGCGGAAAGAACACCAGGATTCTACAACACAGCTGCAGCAGTTGGTAATAGAACACCAGTTGTAAAAGTTGACATGTATGCGCCAAATGGAACCACATTATTAGCAACTCGTTTTGTAAAAATCGAACTTGTTAATACTCCAGTGACTCCTGTATCTATTAATGGAACAGCTTCATTCAATATGACTGCTGTAGGTACAACTACTCCATTAAATGTAAGCTTCCAAGAGCCAAGTACATTTGATGCAGCATACAATAGATTAGGAATGAATCAAACTACATTCAACACTAATTATCCTACTTCTTCTTATAGCACTTCATCAATAACAAAAGATGGCGCTGCATATTCGGGTGTAGGAGCTGCAGCAATAACTGTAACACCAATAGCAGCTGCTATTCCTAACTCAAACAACTTCGAAATTACATTAGGCAACCAAGTGTTACCAGGTACATATGTTATCACAGGTAAATACACATCTTCTAACCCTGCTAATCCAGAAGTAAATGTTAAAATTACATTAACTGTAACTGCGAACAACATCCAATCATTAACTAAACAAGTTACATTCTGGGATAATACACAATCATTCGGTATTATTAACGGAATTAACATTGGAGGTAATAATTGGCAACTAGATGCTGACTTGTGGAATTACTGGACAAAAACTCCTGCAACTCCTGTAGCTGGTGCTGCTAATACTACATTCGAATTTAGCATCTCAGGAATCTCAGGAATTACAGTTGTAAATGGCAACTCAAATAATGCACAAATCCAATTAGATGAAACCATTCAAGCTGCTAGAAACAAAATCAATGGTGACGAAGTTAATGTAACTATCACAACTAAATTGAACGGTGCTACATACAAAACAACTACGTTCCCTGTTAAATTTAAAAATCCAGTACAACCATTGGTTATCAAAGAAAGAACTGCTGCAAACTGGGGTAAAGTACAATTAATCGATAAAGAAGTAACATCTGATAATACATCTAAATTAGATTTACGCAGAGCTGTACAAGTTCTTGACTTTAACGGAGGTAAAATCTTTGACTTTGTTAGCCCTAATTTTGTAACAACAAACTCATTGTTAACTCAATACAGTGTAGGATATGTAGGTGGAACTGAAACAGCAGCAACATTAACAAACGTAACAGTTGAAGGTGTTTATGCAGGGTTAATCTCTAACCATAACGGTTTAACTCCATTAACATTAGTTAACGCTTCTGCTTCATACGCTAACAACCAAGCTGTATGGACTAATAATGGTGCGAACATCCAACAAACTATCACAATTGTTTATAAAGTGACTGTCACTAATAAATTCAATGATGGTATTTCTGATGCTAAAGCATCTGAATGTGTTGGATATATTTATGTACCTGTTGTTAAAAACAGTGGCATTTAATATTCAATATTAAATAAAATAAAAGGGTGGCATTAGCCACCCTTTTTTATTGAACTACATTTTATAAGAAGAGGATTAATGCGTAAATTGTACTAGATTTACAAACCAATCATCATCTACTCATAATCCAACTTAACATATTCTATGAAGTTGTTCCAATCATATTATTCTACTATTATTATAATAGCATTATTTATCGGCTGTAAACCTAATTCATCTTCTCCCGATAAAGAAAAACCTTTTCGTACGGTATTGGTTTATATTGCTGCTAATAACAACCTATCACTTGACGCAAACAACAATATAGATCAGATCAAAGAGAACATTGGCGAAGTAAATGGTAATTTGTTAGTCTATGCAAAACTACCAGGTTCTAATGCTGCCCTGTATGAGATATCTAAAAAAGAAGGTAAAAGAAAAATTAAGGATTATTCAAATCACAATTCATCTGATCCAACCATTTTACGTCAAGTAATCACGGAAGTAAAAGAAAATTATGAGGCTAAATCTTATGGATTAATTTTATGGTCACATGGTACAGGATGGATTCCCGCTAATGTCGGGCCAATAAAATTAAAATCATTTGGCAATGACGGTGGCGACGAAATGGATATTAAAGAATTAAGCAGTGCCTTACCCACAAATCATTTTGATTTTATCCTATTTGATGCCTGTTCCATGGCAAGTCTAGAAGTACTCTATGAAATAAAAGATAAAGCAAAATACTTTATTGCTTCTCCCGGTGAAGTTATATCCAATGGAATGCCTTATAACAAAATTGTAAATAACTTATTTGAAGAAGGGACACAAGCTTATTCAAACATTGCTCAGAAGTACTATGAACATTATAATGCGCTATCAGGGAATTTTCAATCCGCTACTGTTTCTGTTGTAGACGCTTCGAAATTAGAAGCCATTGCCAATATCACAAAACAAGTTTTGACTGCTCAAAACCCTATTCATGAAGATTTTAATCGGGACGAAATACAACGAATGGATTTTGATCGTTTCAGTAATCCGCTTATAGCGTTTGATTTTTTAGATTTTATTGAAACCAATTATAACAATCAAAATGTTGCATCTTTAAAATCAGCAATAAATCAAGCGGTTATTTATAAAGCTAATACCGCTAAATTTAATGGATATATAATCAATAAATATTGTGGGCTCACTTGCTATATTCCGAATATAGAAAATGAAGAAAGAGTACATGATTATTACCGATCGTTAAAATGGTATTTAGCTAGTGGTTTCAATAAATTATTATAACTCATAATAAAAATTACACACAATTAGGTATTTAAAATAATCGGGGTTAGGTGGTATATTTGTATATAGTAATATAGATAGCCAATCTATTATCATACTTATGAAAAAACTTAACACAACACATCCTATTCAAGATCTTCTTGATAAAATAAATCTTGTAAAGAATAGTATTAAAGAAAATACTAGTGGTTTTTCTGTACGTTCGATGCAGGATTCGTTAATTTTTGACACCAAAGAGAATATTCAAATACGCATTCGATTATATAAATAAAATACATCTACCTAAATACAAAAAGGATATTGAAGCTCAATATCCTTTTGTTTTTTTATATACACTAGCAAATATTGAGGATCTATAAACCTCGAGTCACAAACTTTCTAAATACTCGAAAGAATCTTTTATTACTGCATTCCATACACAAAGCATTTGAATAGATCGAAATCAACAAATCATCTTTTATCCTTCAATTCTGACATTAGGTTGAGGATTGCTTCTTGCATAAACTTTTAATTCCAAGTATATTTGTACATATCAAAAATCTAAGAAGATTGGTGATATAATTATTGTTGTTAACTATTTAATTTCAAAAATAATGTATCCAGAATATTTAGTAGCTCCTATGCGTCAAGAGTTAGTTGATGCAGGCTTCCAAGAATTAAAAACAGTAAATGAAGTTGATGCAGCTATTCCTTCGGAAGGAACTGTATTTGTAGTAGTAAACTCCGTATGTGGATGTGCAGCTGCGAATGCTCGTCCTGCAGCTCGTTTCGCTGTTGAAAATGGTAAAAAACCAAGCAAATTGGTCACTGTTTTTGCAGGTATGGAAAAAGATGCTGTAGATAAAGCACGTCAATATATGTTGCCTTACCCTCCATCTTCACCAGCTATGGCATTATTTAAAGATGGAAAATTAGTTCATATGATCGAAAGACACATGATCGAAGGTCGTCCAGCTCAAATGATTGCAGATAATTTGATTGCAGCTTTTGATGAATATTGTTAATTTTTTAGTGTTCTAAAAAAGCAAGAAATCCTTTCTAAAATAGAAAGGATTTCTTGCTTTTAATACCTATATCCTGGCACATAATAGACATCGTGTTTATGATGTTTTGGCTTTTTGCTCTTCTTATTATTTTTCTTCTTTTGTCCTGGAGCATGTCTTTTAGCAGACTTGTCACCATAAATCTTTTTGGCCTGACCAGGGGGCAAATGACCATGCGCATGTCGCCCATTTGTATAACACGATGTTACGGATAATGCAATTATTGCTACTAAAGCATATGTAATAAATCTCTTCATATATTCCCTTTCTTTGGTGCTTACTTACAATAAACAGACCAAATTTTAGTAAAGGGGTTTAATTTTGGCGTAGAGATAGGTATAAATTAGTTCTTTTGATACACGCGAATATAGTCGATTAAATACTGAGCAGGCAATAAGGATTCATCAATAGTTCCGCCATTATCTCCTCCTAATGCAAAATTAACTAAGATATAATGCGGCTGCTTGAAAGGATTGAATCCCGTACCATCTTTATTCACCAATTTTTCCATAGCAACTTTATTCATTAAGACATCATCTACATACAGAGCAATTTCTTTTTCATCCCAATCCATTCTCCATACATGAAATTCATCCGCCCATTTTTTTCCACCTAAAGATTCTACAGATTTAATACCGTTGTGCCACTCTGCAGACCATCTTTTGGTAGTTCCATTTGCGATATTTGCCAATATATTTCCGCGATAATATTCCATAATATCAATTTCACCATTAGATGGCCATTCCTTATCCACCCCCAATGTCCAAAATGCAGGCCATAATCCAGAGCCCACTGCTATTTTTGCACGCATCTCGAATCTTCCGTACAGCCATTGTTTCTTCCCTGAAGTATTTAAAGAAGAAGAAGTATATTTAATCATTTTTTTTGCTTTGCTCCAAGAGGCACTTCCTTCTTCATAAGTCGGATTAGGCTTTTCTTCTTTACGAACTTCAATAATCAAATAACCATCTTTGCAATAAGCATTATCTTTTTGATACCATTGATCTTCATGATTACGCACGAAACCTCTTTCATAATTCCATGTGGATTCATCTACCTTTCCATCTTTGTTAAATTCTTCGGACCAAACTAATTTATAAGAATCTTTAGATTGTTGTTGTGCCTGCGAAGTATGGAAACCAAATAGCAAAGCAATAAAATAATAATAAATACGCATAATATAACTGTTAGTAAAGGTTTAAGTTAGTAGGAGTACGTAAGCTTACTACGAAGTAACCATCCCCCTATTTCATGTTTAAAATAGGACAATTTCTTAAAATTGTTATCATATAAATTGTAATAATCCTATTAGAAAAGAATAAAGTTCTTCTATATAAAAAGAAGAACTTTATTTTAAATCACAATCCGATAAAATCCAACATTAAGTAATCAAGAATACTTTATTGATGAGCTAAGTTATTTGACTTTTTCGGCTCTTTTTGCGTTATAACAGCCGACAACAATAGACTTAACATTCCTAAAAACAATTCTATCATTAGCCATTGTTTTCCAAAATCTCCTAAAGGTCCTTCTACCATCCATGTGACTATTCTTGATAAAGCATATAAAGACCAAAACAATCCCAACAATTGCAAACTTGTTTTAAGATTATTTTTCCAAAACCAAGCCAAAACACCAACTAAAAATAGCCCCACTCCTCCATACACACCTCGTATCGAGCTCATTGAATCGGTGTTAGATAATTTTTCTCCCACCAAAAGCATTACCTGATAAGGATTAACCCAAGCCATTAAAGCTACATAAGCCAAACTTAATAAGGACAAAGCAACTGTTACATGTCCTAAATAATTTAATATTTTACTTTCCTTCTTCATACTAGCAAAAATAGAATGGCTTTTCCTCAGAAATCTTGGTGAATACCAAGATTTGAAAACATTGGCAAGGAAAGTAAGCAAAGATGTTAAATCAGAACTTTATTGATGAGTTTGCTAAAATTCGTCGGGTCAATACCAAGATAGTTTGCCAAATAGCGATGAGGTATAATATGAAGCATGTGAGGGCTTCTTTGCATAAATAATTTGAATTTGTCCTCGGATTTCAGACTTTGAATTTCCACAAGTCTATGCAATAGACCTTTAATGTTATGAGATAATGCAAGCTGTACAAACTTAGATACATTAGTATACTTTTCAGTAAAATGTACAAATTTAGCTACTGGAATGCGCAAAAATATGCTCTCGCTCAGCGTTTCAAAAAATAAGACGAAGCGGTCTGTGTCATCGCAGAATCAACCACGCCCGAGAATGAGAATGGATACGAGAAAATAATATTAGCTTCACGCCCATCTGGAGAAACATGATAGATCTCTGTACACCTTCTAACACAAAATACAGGTACGATTCTACCTGTCCATGAAGTGTAATAATTGTTTTCATTGGGAATCTAACACAGCACCATTCCGAACTAAAATCATCCCACTCCTCATCAGCTATTGGGGATATTTTTTCAATATGCTGACGCAGTTGTTGAAGCTGTAATTCCGTAGGCATTGATTTCATATCTAAATTTAAGAAAATTCTACAATGCGTAACGCTGGTATAATGATAAAGATTGGAAAAAAACAAGCCCTTAACCATTGGCTAAGGACTTAATGATATAATTATGATAACCTACAAATTAATTAATTGGCACTCCATCACGCTTAAAACCTTCTATAATCAAACAGGTAATAACATAATCTGAATCTCGCCCTGTATCTTCGTGCGCTCCATTAATACCATAGGGCCAAAAATGTTGATTATCTCCTTTTAACTGCGCACTTGGATCATTGGTCGCTTTTCTCAACGCAAGATTTGCATTGGTCCCCGTATAGATTCCATTTTTTATTAAGGTATTTGTCCAATAAGAAGAAGTTCCTGCACCGATTGTATGTGCAAATTCATGTAAAAAAGTTCCTGCTTTCTGATAAGAAACATTGCTTCCCCATCTCATCCAACCCGAAAGACTTGCATCAGCAGTCGCTACTCCCGTATTATATTCTATAGTTACTGTTTTTACAATACTCGTATGTTCTTCCAGTAAGCGGACACCATGGTCTGCCATAGCTTTAAGACGTGCAAATACATCGGCAGGAATATTAGACTGATTGTGATAGTTCACCGTAATCTTTCCTTTATTATACGTTTGAAAACTACCTTGGCTACCATAAAATGTGCCTTTAACCGTAGTGACATACGAACGAATAAAATAACTTTTACCTAATTCCAAGTTTTTAACATCAACTTTGAAACTTTCATTCTCAATTTTGGATGCAATAACTTTAGTATCGTTTATCGTCGGATTTTGATTATGAGAAATACACACCCCTGCTTCTAACACATTAGCACCTCCGGTTGATTCGATTTTAGAGGATGCTTCCATGCTATTTAATTTGTAGAACAATACTGATGTTACAGCCATTTTAGCATCTTCGTAACTATCTGTTTTAAATTCAAAAACAGGACCGTATGCTCTTCCCTTACTATTTGAAGCAAAAGATTTCGCATAATATGTCTTACCACCTTCCAGAGCCGTTAGTTCTACTTCAAATTCTCCGCTTCCCGAAACACTATTTGGACGTGCTTTAGAATCATTTACCGTAGGAGTATTGTGTATAGCCCAGCAAATACCCCGTTCTGTAATAGATGCCCCACCTGTATTTTCGACTTTAGACTTTAGAGTAGCTTTCGTCGTGCTTACACTTAGCAATGTTGTACTAGCCAATTTGGGTAACTCTATGGTTGGAGCAGGCGGTTCATTACCTTCATCAGGCGCAGGTTGAGGATTATTAGTTTTGCCACATGCAAAGGAAAAAACTAAAGATATTAGAAGTAAAAATCTATTCATTTTTAGAATGTATAGGTGATAAAAAACTTAATCAATCAGAAAGGCAAAGCCATTCTGATTGATTAAGATATAATTTGGTTTTTTTAATTAACGCGTTTCTAGGCGGATATTACCCAATACTTTGAAATAAGAACCCGTATTTGGCATATTTCCTAAGAAACCGATTAGATAAGTCCCGCCTTTGGTAATGGTAAAATTCATCTCTTTACTCAAGGTTCCGGCAGCAAAGCTGGAATATGCTATAGCTTGTGTAGCTAGGTTAGCCTCATCTGGAATTTCTGTTCCTTCTGACACCACGAGATTCACCACTCCTGCAGCACCTTTTTCATACTTTTCGACTGTTATCTTATAATTACCTTCAGGCAACTCAATACTTTGATAGATTTTTCCATTTACTACAGCAGGAAGTCCCCAGCCCCCTTCAAGAGATAAGGCTCCATTTCCTGAACGCAGTTCATAACCTCCGTAGGTATTATTTCCTGCATTACGTGTTGCTGCATTTACAGTCCAATCTGCAGGATTCCCCCATCTACTTCCGTCCCAAGCTTCACGAGCAAAAGGAAAAGTTCCATTCTTCAACTCAAACTTCAAGGCAGGGTTAAAATGTGTATAATCCGTGTAGAACGTGTCCAAACATAATGTATCCGGTAGATATAAACTACGATAAGACATCAGTTCGCCTACTTTCACATTCGATAAGCTCAACGCATTTTCGTCAATTTTAATTCTCTTAACTTGCTCTTGCCCTGATAAATCAATGTATTTCAACTCTGTAGCAAATATTCCCAATGTACGATCCACATTACCGAAAGTAACGTCAAAAGTATTGGTTCTTGTATTCAAACTGTTCGTTGCGATAGGACGATTGGTTAACGAAAGTTGATAATTTTCACCGTATGATCTTCCAAAGGCATATACTTTGACTGACTTATTGCCCAGATCATCATATGTTACAATTTCAAAATTATAGACACGATCCTCTAGATTGGCAATAGCAGCTTTTAAGGTATCTACTCCTGAAGTTCTGGAAATAGGAACTACAAGCGAATCTCTACGGCCATCCCAATAGATTCTCGCCTCTTTGATTTTTGGATCAGACACCAATAAGCCTTTTATTAAGACTCTATTTTTACCAGAAAATACACGGACAGAATCTACTTTTCCTGTATAATTAATTACAGGTTTATCTTCGATATATTTCTTATAATCGTCCATTTTTTTACACGAAGCAGCAGCTATTACAAACAATAACACGGCTACACATGTAAATATTCTATGATTATTCATCTTATTCATAACTTAGTATTTAATTATCTAGGGTCACCATATACTTGAATCTCTCCAATTGCCATATAAGAAGATCCATCCCAATTCTTTGTACTTCTGATACGGATATATCTAACTTTTGGCGCTGTGATATCAAATTCCCAATTGAAGCCGTTTACAGCAGTTTGGTAATCTTCATCCGATTGTTGACCGAATGGTAATCCCGAAGGCTTAGTCGCGTTATAAGACCCTAATAAATGCCAGTTATTCCACGATCCATCAGCCGGAGGATTATCAGAACCCCAAACTTCAAACTCTTTTAAGTTTCCTTTGTAATAATAAGTACGTCCATTATAGTATTCTGGATAATCCCAAATCACTATACGGCTGAGCTTCGATAAGACACCCAAATCAATTGTCGTGAAATGTGGTCCAGAAATAGCTGCTTGAGTCATATAAATACGAGGCCAGTTCATAATATCGCCATCCCACATACCTGCATGTGATGTGGAAGTATGATTTGGCGCATCACCTGGCAATCTAAAACCACGATAACCAGATTTAGGAATAGCCGTTTCGTACAAAGGTTTGATTTGTGTATACAATGTGTCTGTGTAATTCAACCAACGATCACGCACCACGAAAGCAAAGTCACGAGAGATTGTATCCATACCACGCATAGTCGCCAAGATTTTGTCCGTAGAAGTATACACACTATTTGGATCAGCCACCCACTCACCGTATTCATTTTTTTCCATGATCAATATTGCGATTTTAGCACGGTCTGGATTTTCAGCTCTTAATTGCAAACCGCCAAATGAAGGTTGTACTGCTAAAGAACGATAGATATCCCAAATAGGAGATTCTTCAGGCGTAACAGTCACTTCTGTAGGTTCAGATGCTACCTCTGAACGATTAACAGCGTATAATTTAACTTTATACGTTCCTGGCTCTGAAAATCCATCGACAATTAGCTGATTCGTATAATAAGAAGCTATAACTGATCGTATTGAACCATTTGGAAGTACATATTCAGCTTTTACGTACGACAAATCTTTATCGTTAGGTATGCTATAAGTCAAAACTGATAACCCCTTTTTATTCAAGACCTGCACATTCGTTACTTTACCCGGAGGAGTAGAATTTGATTCCAAGGGGTTTAGCATATTCTCTTCTTCGCAGGAAGTTGTCAACAATGCTATATTACACAGCATCATTATTCCTAAAATTAATTTCTTCATGATATATAAATTATTACTACCAACCATAGTTTTGAACAAGATTCAAGTTCTGAATTACCGTATTTTCACTAATAGGCCAGAAATAATCTCTTGGCGCGATAAATCGCTGATTATACACTGTTCTGATCACATAATAGGAGGCTGTGTTTTCTCCCTGCATATTCCACCCTGTAATAGGTTCATTTAAGGATACCGCAGCTGTTTTCCATCTTCTCAAATCCCAAAAACGTTGACCTTCAAATGCTAGCTCAATTAAACGCTCACGACGTATAATCTCTCTAAGCCCTTCTTTTGTTGTAAACTTATTAGGGTTGGTAGAAAAATTTGTCCACGACTCCTTCACGCCTTTTAATCCGGCGCGAGTTCTGATTTTATCCAAATACACAAAGACATCTTCATTGCCCGGACCTTCGGATTCGTTTAAGGCTTCTGCATACATCAGATACAAATCTGCTAAACGAATTTTTGGCCAAGGATATTCTTTATATGTTACCCCCGAAGCTGTAGTTACCTGATTCCAATCGATTAGTTTTTTGATAAAATAGCCTGTTTCATTAAAGTGAAATGCGTGTGTACTACCAGCATAGTCTGGTCTTTTACTACGAACTACTTTAGAATTTTCGTCAGAATATCCTGGAGTATCGTATTTAAACCAACGCGCACCATCGAAAGCTAATGAAGAATAAAACCTAGGTTCACGATCAAAATGCAATCTTGCTGTTGTGAAATCTGGTTCGATACGATATTTATCGTCTTGTGTAGCTGTACGCAATTCCGTATCATCATTAAAATTCAATGTTTTATCTTCATTAATAGGCACACCATTTTTGGTATAAAACATCTTCGCAATCTTCAATGGCGGAGAGAAAATTTTACGGTTATCATTGTGATTTTCTTCTGCACTCAATGGAGGCATCGCATCACGTTGTAAATCCCAAGTACGGCTATTTGGATCCGCCCAAATATGTTCTTCATTAAATTTTTCACACACAGCCTGTCTCAATGTTAATTCCAATTTAGTCACATCAGAAATAGACAAGTTACCCCCTTGTGTGAATGTAAATAACGAATGTAAATTAGCTTCTGCAGTTTCTATAGCATCTTTCGCTGCTTCTGCTGCCCTTGCCCACTTAGTTTGGTCAAACTGCTGTGGAAACAAGAATTTACCGTCTTTATTTTTCAAACTTGAAAAATCAGGATTACCATTAAACAAAGGACTTGCTGCTAGCAATAGAGTTTGTGCTTTCACCGCCTTAGCAATCGGCAAGGTAATACGACCCAATTCATTTTGTCGGTCAACAATTTGATCTGGTAAATCGGAATAAGATTCCTCCAGTAAATTAACGATATATTCTACACATTCATCCACGGAATTACGCGGAACATCCATCACTTCCTTAGGCGCACTTACCGGAATATCATCATCCATAATTGGAATAGGCCCATACATACGCATCAAATAGAAATGAAAATAAGCTTTCAAAAATTTTGCTTCCGAAATCCAACGAGCTCGTTCCGAAGAACTAATATCAGGGACTAAAGTTGGATCAGACATATTATCAATAAAGATATTGCAGTGTCTGATACCCTGATACAAACCTCTGTTAGCATCATAGTTCCCATACCAATAGTTCACATAGGGATCAGTCACACGTTGATTACCTCTCGCGATCTCGAAAGACCATGGAGAAATACTGGTTTGATAAGGAATCCATATTTCGTCTCCCGCTAGAAAGGCTGGATTATTCCATACATTGCCTTCTTTGGGAATATAATTATAAAGTGTAAAAAGGTACTTTTCAGCTTCTACACGTAATCTAAATGCATATTCTATTGTAGCAACGTTATCAGGCACAATATCCAAAAAATTCTTACAAGAATTCGTTGTACTCAACAATACAGCTGACACAGAAGCTAACGTGATATATTTCTTTAATTTTTTCGCTTTCATAATTAAAAATTTGCTTGAATACCAAAATTGTATGTACGTTGAATTGGATAACCTAAACCGTTACCTCCCATCTCAACATCCCACAACTTAAAATTGCTAATTGTAAATACATTCATCATATTGGCATAGAAACGAACAGAACCTAACTTATAGCGATCCAACAAAGATGAAGGCGCATTAAATCCTAATTCAATATTTTTTAGACGCAAGAATTCGCCATTACGCATCCACCAAGTAGATTGTTGGTTGTTATTACCTACAAAATAGTCACTCAATCTCGGGAAGAAAGCATACATATTTCTGTTTTCTTCAGACCAATGACTTTCAGCAATCGCAGTCAATAAACCGTTTTGAGCGCCAGCATTAACATTATGGACGAATGGCGTTATGTTTTCTGGATTGATAAAGAATGAAGATTTACCCGAACCTTGGAAGAAGAATGAGAAATCAAAACCTTTATACCCTGTTGTACCCCCAAATCCATAAATCAATTCAGGAGAAGTAGGATAACCAATGGGCACAGCATCATTCCAAGTAATCATCTCATCCCCATTCATATCACGGTATTTGATATCCCCAGCCATATAATCACCGAATTGTTGGATTGGAGAGTTAGCAACATCATACTCATCAATAAACAAGCGTTCTGCAATTAATCCAAACTGTTGTGCTGCCGAATGCCCAACTTGGTATCGATATGACATATTTTCTGGATACAGCAACTCATCCCGTTTTGTGATCTTAGATTGGGCAAATGTTAAATTACCTCTGTATTGGAAAAACCATCCTGTAGATAAGCTTTTGCTGTAATCTATCGCAATATCAAAACCTTGTTTTTCTACTTTACCCGTATTAGCCATAGGAGTTGCTTGAAGACCTATAGTTGTACCGATGTATGATCTAGATTCTAGAATATTTGATTTATAATCTTTATATGCGTCTGCTACGATATTGATACTTCCATTCAAAAATGACATATCAAAACCTAAGTTAATTTGTCGGGATTGTTCCCAGGCGATGTCATGGTTTGCATAGCGACTCACACTGACACCAGGCCTACTATATTGGTAATCGTAACCAAACGTAGAGCTATAGTTTCCATTTCCAATATTAACTTCTGACAAGTAAAAAAATCTATCAGTATCCGAACCTATTGCATCGTTACCAATAATACCATATGTCGCTCTTAATTTCATATCCGAAATCACAGGCTTTAGCGATTCAAAGAAATTCTCATTCGAAATTCTATACGCTAAACCAAATGAAGGGAAGAAACCAAAACGTTTTGATTCGTGAAAACGTTCAGACCCATTATAACCGAAGTTAAATTCAGCTAAATAACGATTATCATAACCGTATGTAAAACGCCCTGAAAGACCATTGTTTCGACGAGGAAGACCTAATTGTAGTGAAGTAATATTATCTCGTGCAATTTTATAATCTTGGAATAAGGTAATCAACATACCCGATACATCATGTTTACCAAAATTGCGGGCATAGTTAGCAGCAGCTTCTAAATATAAAGTAGAATTGATATCCGATCCTGATGAACCATATCCTAAAAATTCTTGGCCAACCTGTCCTACAGATCCAGTGGTACCGTCATTGATTACACTTAAATCCACAGTATAATCAGCCGGATCTAATCTTGCCGAATAGTAGAATGGGTTATATGAGCGAGAAGTCTGACCATACGAGTAGCGCTTTGCATAAGCCATTGTTCTGAAATTCAATCCTTTTGTAAGGAAATCTAAATTTTGTTTGATCTCCAATTGTGGCATTAATGTGGAACGATTATATTGTCTATATCCCCTAACCAATTCTGCGTATGGATTAGTTAATAATGAACCATTCGTATTAACACCATCCATTACCACATATCCACCAAATAAGGGGTGTTGGATATATGGAAGATACTCTGCTGGATAAACTGCGGGGAATTGAACTGGATTAGACCATAATGCCATTCTAAAGTATTCTGCACCATCGCGAATAGGTCCATTATAATCATCAAATTGTCCATATAGATTTACACGAGCTTCTGTAGTTTTAGTTAAGTCAATATTGATATTCGAGCGTAATGAATAGTTAATTAATTTGATGTTGTTATTGAAATTACTTGTTCCATGTTTTTTCAATATACCATTATCAGCATTATATGTTCCTGACACATAGAAGCGTACTCTATTACCACCACCACTTGCGCTTAAATTGTAGCCTTGGTTGAATGTATAATCTTTGATCAACATATCTACCCAATCATTATTTGGGTACAAATAAGGGTCAGTTCCTCTAATCGTATGCTCTATTTTAGCTTGTGAATAAGGCAAAGGTTTTGGAGTGGGTCTTGTTAAGACAGCTTCATTTGCCAAGTTCATGTAGGTAATATTGTCGGTCAGCTGAATATGCTGCGTATTAGTAGACAACTTCCCTTCCGTTCTAACCATAAATTTTGTTTTACCTTGAGCACCGGTCTTAGTGGTAATCAAAACAACACCATTTGCACCACGAGCACCGTATACAGCTGCTGCAGTTGCATCTTTCAATACAGAAAATGCCGAAATATCATCGGGTTGAAGACGAGCCATATCAGTTGCTGTAGACTCAATACCATCTATTAAGATCAATGGATCAGTTTTTCCTGAACCAAAAGATCCCAAACCACGAATAAAGAATTGTGCGTTATCTGCACCTGGTTCTCCCGATCGCTGGTATGCGATCATACCTGAAACACGTCCAGCAAGCATGGTGGTCAAATTGGAACTTGGCCCCTTTAGTTCCTTGGGATTAACCACAGTAATCGAACTCACTAACGACGCTTTTTTCTGTGTACCGAATCCAACAACGACGGCTTCATCGATTTCATTACCTATTTTTTCGTTTAAAGCTAGGTCAATGACATAAACTCCTGTCGAGTTTGGTTTATAATCCGTGATTTTAATCTCTGTCTTTTCATAAGCGAGGTGATTAAAAATCACTGTGGCGGTTCGAGGAACCTCAAATTCATAATACCCTTTAACATCAGTAGAACCTAATGTTCTTCCTGCTTGCAAGGAAATAGTAACTCCTGATAGTGGGCCATCTGTCCCCGTGACCACACCAGCGATGCGTATCAAATCTTCTTGTGCATAGGATGAAAGAATCATCAAGGAACACATCAAGGATAACAACAATCGCTTAAACGGGCTTGTTTTTAAGTAAAGTTTGTCTCTCATAATTGGTAACTATAGATTGATTAAATTTTCATAATTAATAATAAATGTTTTTTTAACACTTATTAAATAAGGCATAGATTTTCTTTAGGTCATTTCGTGTTAATAAAGTCTTTGATTCTTATTGGTTATATAATCAGGCTATAAATTTATATAATTATTAAATAGAATTGTGAAATAGCCTCAAACATGTTAATTCTTGATAAGGATATGTTAATATCTTGTATTATACAAGATACCAGAAGGCATAATTGGTATTATGCCCCTAAAGAAGAAGAAGTATTAGTAAAAATTTAATAAGCATTTCTATGCATTCGTAGAGATATACAGAAATTGGTTTAGGATAGAATTTTAAATAAATAGGTAAACCTTAGTACAAAAAAAGCCCTAACTTTCGTTAGAGCTTTCTTGTCGGGGTGGCAGGATTCGAACCTACGACCTCCACATCCCAAATGTGGCGCGATACCGGGCTACGCTACACCCCGAAAAGATATCACCTTTGTTGATTGTGATGCAAATATACAGCGTTTTTGATTACTTCCAAATATTTATTTGTATAAAATTTAAAACTTACTGATTTATTGAAAGATAATTTTCACTACTCATCAAAAACGTATGTCTACATATTCGAGAAAAATAAAATTGCAAGATTTGAGGCTCGTCCAGATGATTTCATTTCATCTAAAAACAAAATATCTAATTTCAAGTTATCTTTTTGAAGTCTTATACTTTTATTTAAGAAATAAGGATATGGAGACTAAACTATTTTTAATTCTAATTAGCTTTATATTCACTTTGCAATCTTGCGAAGCGCAACAAAATTTAAACTCTTCATCTGCAAAAATGACAAAACAAGATGTTATAAAAGCCATAAATCAAAATGATACAATCGCTGTGGTTAATGCTATCCAAAGAGGATTTGATATTAATACTATAGATGATGAAGGTCGTTCATTGTTACTCTTAGCGACAATCGAGGGAAATTATGAAATGGCTAAATTACTTGTTATTCAGGGCGCGAATGTCAATCAACAAGCAAACAATAAAGACAGTGCATTTCTTTATTCTGGTGCAACTGGTCAAACAAAATTGGTCGAACTATTTTTAGCAAACGGAGCCAGGTTTGACATTTTTAATAGATATTATGGAACAGCTTTGATACCTGCCTGCGAACGTGGTCATATTGAAACCGTCAAATTACTTGCTAACACAAAGGATTTTCCTATAGATCATATCAACAGATTAGGTTGGACGGGATTAATGGAAGCTGTTATTCTAGGAGACGGCAGCCTCAAATATCAACAAATAGTGCAGATACTAAAAGATGCTGACGCAAATATGCATATTCCTGATCATGACGGAATCACTCCATTACAACATGCCGAACAAAGAGTATTTAAAGAAATTGTAGCCATTATTAAATCCTAATCTATTTACAGCTTCATGACGAGGTATTGCGTAAAAATCATCAACTTTGCATCATACCGTTTAGCACATGAGAGATATAGAAAATATGGAGGATATAAAGCTATTGGTGGACACTTTCTACGGAAAGATCCAACAAGATGATATGCTTGGTATTATTTTCAATCAAAACATCCAAGACAGATGGCCTCAACATTTGGAAAAAATGTACAGATTCTGGCAAACCATTTTGTTAGATGAATACACCTATGACGGCAGACCATTTCCTCCTCATGCGCATTTACCTATTAGCAAAGTTCATTTTGATCAATGGTTATCACTCTTTGAGACTACGGTAAATAGCTTATTCAAAGGCGAAAAAGCAAATGAAGCCATTTGGCGCGCGCAAAAAATGGCTGTAATGTTTGAAAGTAAACTAGATTACTTACGCAATAATCCTGACAAACCCTTTTTATTTTAAGTCGATGAGAACACTTCCTAAACCTCCTAAAACAGTTGATTTACACGCAGAAGCTTTTGTGGACGATTTCCAATCTTATGAAGCGGATGAATTATTAGCGCTGTCGATTGATCGTTTTAGAGAATGTCTTGATTCGGCAATTTATTGGGATTTTTCAGAGATAAAATTCATACATGGCAAAGGAAAAGGCCGATTGCGTGAAGTCTTATATGAAGAATTGAGAGATTACAAAAATTCGGGATCTATATCTTCTTATTATCCGGCTTATCATAATGAAGATATTGTTGTAGTACAAATAGGGGTATAAAAAATGGCTTTGAGATTTCAAAGCCATTTTTGTTAGTATTGAATAGGTGTAATTTTAATTTTTCTAAATTCTACACCTGTATGATCTCCTTGCAAATAAATTGGACCAGGTTCGCCTTCTTTGCTATTTAAAGCTCCGCCAGTAATTCCAGGAATTTCTTGATTACTGATAACAGTTTTGCCATTCGCCACTACTGTTACCATTCTACCTTTCAATGTAATTTCATATTTATTCCATTGGTCAGGACCATTTGTCACAATCTCGCTTGGTGTCAAAAAGCCATAAACACCGCTAAAATACAACGATCCTGGATGTCTATCTAATGGAGAATCCTCAATTTGGACTTCATAGCGTCCGCGAAGATAAATTCCTGAATTACCATCTTTAGCATATTTGAATTCTACTTCTAATTTAAAATCTTCGAAAGTTTGATCTGAAATTAAATTCGCACCAGCTTTTTTATTAATTAAAATTCCATCTTTCACCTCCCATTGATTGTCATCCGAAGAAGTCTTCCAACCAGTCAAATCTTTACCATTAAACAATTCAATTGGCGTACCTAATTTTCCTTCTGCTGTACGCACTAGATAAGGAGCCTTTTCACCCTCATATGTATATTCATTACCTTTATTGCTAATGATCTTTCCTTTTAGCTTGCCTCCTTCCAATGATCCTTCTACTTTGATAAGCCCCGTCCCATCTTCCCATTGCGTAGGCACTTCAAAAGAAAATTTCCCATTCTCAAATTTAATATGCGATACAGGACGCGCACTACCTGCATCAGCGACATAATAACCCACTAACGTGCTGAAACCAGATAATTTTACTTCTAACCATGAAGGAACTTGCTTTCCATCTTTTTCCACCGTAAGATCCCATCGACCAATAATATCTTTGGCTTCTTCAGGTATAACTTGGGTCGCCGCATTATGGACTTCATCTTTATCTTCTTTATTCTGTGAATTACAAGATGCTAATGTCCCTAATGCTAAAGCTGCACAAACAGTAAACGTATTAAGCTTATTAATTTTCATATAATGTATGGTTTATAAAATCTGAAAAACAAATATACTATAATATAATAACGAAAATATCGAATAAACTTTTTTACCAACAAATAAAAAATAATGTTATTTTAGGTTAAACTTTAACAATAATAACCTAAAAAAAAATGCCCAAGTTTTTATCAATATTATTCATGCTGCTTTTATTTTCTTACGTAAAGGCACAAGATTTTTCTTTTGGAAAAATTTCAAAAGAAGACTTCGACCAAGATACCTATGCTCCACACGCAGAAGCCATAGTGCTACAAGAATTCGGAAGAGCTCGTATCGAATACCAAGACATCAAAGGAGAATTAGTATTAAGATTTTATTATCATACCAAAATCTTTATTAAAAATAAAGAGGGCTTGGATTATGCTAATTTCACGGTTCCATTATATAAAAGTAACAGTAATAGAGAAACAATAGATGGTATAAAGGGAATAACATACAATCTATTAGAAGATGGAAAAATTGAAAAAATAGACCTAGAGAAGAAAAATATTCTGACAGAAAAAGTTTCGGAAAACCGGGATGCAGTAAAGATCGCCTTAGCCAATGTGAAAGAAGGTTCTATCATTGAACTTCGTTACACGACCGAATCTCCTTTTTTATACAATTTAGAATCTTGGCAGTTTCAAAGCTATATTCCTAAAAAACATTCTGAGTTTATCTCTGAGATCCCAGAAATATGCCAATACAACGTGAACATGAAAGGTTATGTCAAGTTAGATACAAGAAAAACTCTACCTTACGACACCAAAATTGTGACATCTACCGGTGATGTCCGCGGAACACAGACTATTTATATCGCGAAAAATATTCCTGCTTTTATTCGTGAAGATTACATGACATCACCCAAAAATTTCATGGGAACTCTAACATTTGAATTGGCTTCCTTCTCTATTCCCTTCGGTCCAAGACACAATTACACTAGTACATGGGAAAATGTGCGCGATCAGTTATATGGAGCTGATAATTTTGGCAAAGAGTTGAGCAGAACTGGATTATTTAAGTCCATTCTTCCCACCGTTATCAAAGACGACATGACTCCATATGCAAAAGCAAATGCCATTTACAATTATATTAAATCCCAAATAAAATGGAACAAGTCCTATGGATTATTTACAGATAATGGTGTAAAAAAAGCCCTAGAACAACGTAGCGGTAATACAGCAGATATTAATCTCGCTTTAATTTCCGCTCTTCAAGCTGCAAATATTGATGCCAGTCCAGTAATTCTTTCTACCAGGGATAATGGAATGCCTGCTCTATTCAGACCAACCATTACAGATTATAATTATGTAGTTGCCCATATTGAGCTGGATTCGATAGAATACTTATTAGATGCCTCAGACGCACATGCTCCATTTGGAAATTTACCACTTCGGTGTATAAATTATCAAGGAAATTTACTTAAAAAAACTGGCTATAAATGGGTTAAATTAGAATCACTTCTTAGTAGCAGAGTTTCCTACGATTTTACAGGCGAATTGAGTGAAGACGGTACGCTTCGAGGGACCTTAAATTCTATGCGAAATGGATATTCAGCAACCAATAGACGAGAAGAAATTTTCAGTCATAATTCATTGGAAGAGTACAAAGAAAAAGTGTACGAAGAAACAGTCAACTATAGAATTAATAACCACGAAATTCATAACCTGGATGATCCATCACAAATGTTGACTGAAACACAAGAAATAGAATTTAAAAATTTCGCAAATATAAATGGAGGTGATCTAAAATTTATTCCGTTCATCACTGGAAAAACCACAAAAAATCCATTTAATCTCGATGAAAGGTCTTATCCTGTAGATTTGGGTTCAAATTTAGAAGAGTCTTTTATTTTAAACATAAAACTTCCAACATCTTATACCATTAAAAACAAACCCAAAAACATTAATATGGCTCTTGCAGATAAATCTGCAAGATATCTTTATATTATAAAGGAAAGCGAAGGAACATTAATTGTTCAGATTCAATCCTTAATAAACAAACCTATATTTTTGCCAGATGAATACTTGGATTTGAAAGAATTCTTCTCGCACATCATTCAATCTCAAAGTTTAGATATTACAGTAGGAAAATCCAGTATTTAAACCTCACAAAAGTATATTTCGATTTTAGCTTATAATAATTAAATATTTACAGGTAATTTAAATTTTACCTGTAAATATTACGTTATTTCATCTCAATTTGATATTTTTGAATATTATCAAAACCTGATATATAAATGAACTTAGACCCTACCGATATTAAATTGCTGAAATTATTGCAGGAAGATGCTACATTAAGCAACAAGGAATTGGCCGAGAAACTCTACAAATCCATAGCTGCTATTCATGAACGTGTTAAGAAGCTTAAAAAAGCAGGTTATATTAAAAAGACTGTTGCGATATTGGATAGAAATAAAATTGGAATAGGCTTAATCTCCTTTTCTCAAGTATTCCTCAAAGCCCATACGTTCGAAACACTAAATGAATTCGAAAATGAGGTTTCTAAATTTCCTGAAGTAATGGAGTGCTATCAAATGGCAGGTTCGTATGATTTTATGTTACGTATTGCAACTAAAGATATGGAATCCTATCACATGTTCTTGCGCCATAAATTGGCAGTTCTTCCTCAAGTAAATACTGTTCAGACTTATTTCGTCTTATCGGAAACAAAAAGCGAAACAGCCTACCACTTTTAACAAAAAGCGAAACAACAAAGAGAAATTGTTCCTCCAAAAATTAATGGCTATATTTAATTTCATCAAAACCATTAATTATGAGAAACTTACTTTTAATTTTATTCTTTTTCGCAAGTACGCTTACGTATAGTTTTGGGCAAGATTTATCCGGTGCTTACCTCGCCAAAATGAACGAGGACAATCATTTGATCCTGGTGATCGACGGCTATATAACACATAGTATATACAGCGATAATACCTACAAAGGCACACAAGGCGGTACGTACAAAATTGAAAACAATAATTTGGTTGTTAGTTATGAATTTGACGACCAGTCTCCAGAAAAAGTCGGAGAAACCTTCTCTTTACCGCTCGAAATTGAATCCAATAACCTACTTATCAATGGATTTCCTTTTCAAAAACAATCGGTTAAAAAACAGGATCTCGATGGACTATGGCGAATCACGGGACGTAAAACAAATGATAACATCCAAACGATTCAACGCGGAAACCGAAAAACTATCAAAATCCTCGTAGATGGCTATTTCCAATGGATAGCTATTAATCCTGCTGAAAAAGGCTTTTATGGAACTGGAGGTGGTAAATATTCTTTTAAAGATGGAAACTATCAAGAAAATATTTTATTCTTTTCAAGAGATAATTCACGGGTAGGTGCTACATTAGATTTCAATGGAAAAATAGAAAAGAGCGATTGGCATCATAGCGGTAAAAGTTCAAAAGGCGATCCGATATATGAGATTTGGTCACGAGAAAAATAAAAATTAAGCCCAATTGTTTCCAATTGGGCTTTGTGTTTATAAGGTTAGGTTGAATCTATTCTTTTGATTTGAACTTTTCTAAAGCAGATTGAAGAAAAGCTTCATATTTGTCGATATCATATACAGCGCCACTTGTTGGAACTAGTAACTCTCCTTGAGAATCCAATAAAGCATACAACGGCTGCGAATTGCTCTCAAATCTGGTGATTTGCAAGTCTGCATTGCGTTTGCTTACTGTATTGACGTTCTTTCCTGTTTTCGGAGAAATATAATGTTCACTTTCTGGCAGCGTCAAGACTTTATCATCTACATACAATTCCACCAAAATAAACTCCGTGTTGATTAAGTTTTTGATTTTAGGCGAGCTCCACACTTCAGCTTCCATCTTGCGGCAGTTTACACAGTTCCAGCCTGTAAAATCAACCAAAAGTGGCTTGTTTTGTTCTTTAGCAGCGGCCAAAGCTTCTTCGTAATCGTAATAAGGATCCATGCCTTTTATCGTTGCCTTGCTATGGAAATAGGTGTAATGCTTGCGCGAAGAAGCATCAACATGTGCTGTAGTGTTTGAGGATGTAATACCCGAAGTCAGATCAAAATCCTGTGTGCCAACTGGAGGCAAGAAAGCTGAAATAGCTTTCAATGGTGCACCCCACATTCCTGGAATCATATAGATCACAAACGTGAAGACCAAAATGGCGATAATCGTACGCGGCACCGACAAATATTCCAATGTACTGTCGTGTGAGAATTTTATTTTGCCGATTAAATATAATCCCAACAACCCGAAAATCACAATCCATAAAGCCAAATACACTTCTCTATCCAAGAAATTCCAGTTGTATGCTAAATCCACATTCGACAAGAATTTCAAGGCTAAAGCCAGTTCTAAGAATCCTAAAACCACTTTTACGCTATTTAACCATCCGCCAGATTTTGGCAAAGATTTCAACATGGATGGGAACATTGCAAAAAGCACAAAAGGAATAGCTAGTGCACTAGAGAAGCCGAGCATTCCGATAGCTGGTCCCAAACGTTCTCCACGTGTAGCTGCTTCCACCAATAATGTTCCGATAATAGGACCTGTACAGGAGAAAGAAACCACTGCCAAACTAGCTGACATAAAGAACAATCCAACTAATCCTCCTTTGTCTGAATTGGCATCGATTTTATTAACAAAAGAACTTGGCAAAGTAATTTCGAAAGCTCCTAAGAACGAGGTAGCAAAAACAACCAATAAAAGG
Organism: Sphingobacterium litopenaei; assembly: GCF_014692495.1. Lineage (GTDB taxonomy): Bacteria > Bacteroidota > Bacteroidia > Sphingobacteriales > Sphingobacteriaceae > Sphingobacterium > Sphingobacterium litopenaei. Next base: position 75,043 of record NZ_JACOIJ010000006.1, read on the forward strand.
AAGAAGAAGAAATTGAAAATACCATTGGTTGAGAGTTCATTTAAAGCTTCCGGACCAAAAGCAATGGTAATCAACATGCCCAGAGCCACATAAATCACAATAATAAACAAGCCATACATGAAAGCCTGAGATATGGCTTTAGAACGAAAACCTGCTTTTTTCGTGAAGAAACTCACTGTAAGCGGAACCATTGGGAAAATGCAAGGCATAAAGAATGCGGCAAAACCACCCAACACCCCTGTGATAAATATGCCCCAAAGAGAAGAATCTTCAGTATTGGCCTCGTCTGAACCAGGAAGAACCGTCTGTACCGAATCTACTTGCGTACTGTCTTTTAAAAGCACATCTTTAGTAGAATCTACATTTGTCCCATCTGTAAATTCAACATCATCAAAATTCACCACCGCACTTGAATCTACCGCATCACCATCCGAAAACTCTATATCCGTTAAATTAACTAAAGAATCCTGAGCAATAACCGTATGCGAACACCAGAAAAGAGTTACTAGAATCAAAAATTTAAAAAATAATTTCATAGACTTGGTTTTAAAAGCTAAAATCAAGATCAGCCGAGCAGGAACTCGGCTTAATCTATTCTAACACAAACAATTCCTAATCAAATAAGATGAAACAAAATTTTTATTAACCGATTAAAGGCTTTGCCAGCCTTGCAATTGGTAGAAATTCCGTAAAGTTAAGATCTGTAGAAATATAACCTTCTTTTACAGGTTCATCTTTTACCAAATCTGTACTTAAATATTTTTTATTGTCATCACACAAAAGTGTCACAACGACCGCATCATCACCCAATTGCTCTTTCAATTTTATAGCTCCAATAACATTGGCTCCGGAAGAAATTCCTACGGCCAATCCCAATTGCTTAGCTAATTTTTGAGCCATAATGATAGAATCACCATCCGATGCACAAACTACTTCGTCCAATTCATCCAACTTCACTATCGCTGGAATAAATTCATCCGAAATCCCTTGAATACGGTGAGCTCCTACTTTGTATCCCGTTGTTAATGTAGGACTTTCTTGTGGTTCTAAAGGATGTATCTTCACAAATGGATTATAATTTCTCAATTGCTTACCCACTCCCATCACTGTACCTCCTGTACCTACACCCGCTACAAAAGCATCGGCTACAAGACCTTTAGATGCTAACTGAAGTGCTATTTCTTTACCAGTAGTCAATTCATGCGCTTCTGAATTAAATAAGTTTTCGAACTGACGAGGCAAGAAAACTCCACCTTGAGCCGCCAATTCCTCACTTAATCGTATACTACCTAAAAATCCACCCTCTTCTTTACTGATTAGTTGAATATCTGCACCCATACTTTTAATAATATCGATACGTTCTTTACTCAACCAATTAGGCATAATGATTTTTACAGGATGTCCCAAAGCTTTTCCTATAGCCGAGAATGCGATACCTGTATTTCCACTTGTTGCTTCTACAATGATATCATCAGGTCGAATTTGGCAATTCATATACGCTTTGTACATAATATAAAGCGCCATACGATCCTTAATACTTCCTGTTAGGTTGTAATTTTCGCACTTTACATAAATCTTCCCTAACTTCCCTTTATAAGTATATCGTAATTCTAGCATCGGAGTATTTCCTACTAGACACCACAAATGATTGAAACGACTATCTAATTCAGGAGACAAACATTTACTATAGGTAGCATTTGATGACATAATTCTCTGAACTTATCTGTTAATGATTTAAATCACAAAACTGCATTTAATCAATATAATTTTCAACAACAAATGCATTATTCAGAAAATTTTATTAATAACTATATTATTACCAGAAAATTTTACCTTTTAAAAGCTAAAATAATTTTTAATTCGAATAAACTATCGTTTATTAAAAATCGATATAAACAAAAAAGGATTCGATATCGAATCCTTTAAAAACAAATTATGGCTATGGAAAGTTGATTTATTGTTGCTGCTGCTGTTTGAAGATGGCCTCCTTAAAATTATAGCTATAAAAGAAGACTATAAAGGCGGTTCATTTACGTCCTCAAGAATCAAAACTCAAGGAAAATTTGATTTTAAATATGGCATCATCGAAGTTAGAGCTCGCGTTCCTGAAGGTAAAGGAACTTGGCCTGCTGCATGGATGCTTGGATCCAATATCACAACTGTAGGCTGGCCACAATGTGGAGAAATAGACATTGTCGAACACGTTGGCAAAGAACTCAATACAGTATATGGCACATTACACTATCCCGAGCGATCAGGAGGTAATGCAGATGGCAGTAAGCTGATTATTAAGAATGCAACTACTGAATTTCATATATACAAAGTGGATTGGAGTGAATCGTCCATTCGAATTTATGTAGACGACAAGCTGATTCATGAAATGAAAAATTCTCCAAATATTCCATTTCATCACAATTTTTTTATCATTCTCAACCTTGCTATGGGCGGAAATTTTGGAGGTCCTATAGATGAGAATATTCAAAAAGCTTTATATGAAGTCGATTATGTTCGAGTCTATCAAAAAAATAAATAGATGGTTATGAAAAAGGAGTGCATATACACTCCTTTCGCGTAACTATTATTAAATTTTAGGGTTCGCTATATATTCATTCCACAATTCATCTACATTTTTACCTGTCTTATTTACCCAAAAAGCATCTGTATAGGTTTTATTTCGCATTTGAGCATCTAACGCCTTAACCAATCCTTTTTTCTTATTATTCTCTAGCCACAAGAAAAAACGCGCTGTAATACGATAAGCGTCTGTATATTTATGCGTGCTTCGATATTCTGGCAAACTCCAATTAGCGCCCGCATTATCTACTCCCATAGTATGACGCACATAATCTGCAATTCCTTCTGTAATCCAGCCAGGACCCGCATTATGCGGATAGCTTTGAACCAGGTGCATAATTTCATGCGTTACGATGTCAATATCTTTAGGATTCTTTTTGAACCATTCTGGATTAAAACGAATAACTCCACCTCCCGCAGCAGCTATTCCGTCATATTCTGGATCAATCACAAAAATCACCTGAGGAGCTGAGTTTTTGTTATAAAGCTTTACCTGCTTTGGATAGTTTATAAAAAACACTTCCTTCAATCGATCCCCTATTTGTGAATCGAAATCTTTGGATTTATTGATAAATATTAAAGTGAATTTTTTCTTCTTTAAGGTATCCACTTGGACCGCATGCTGTATATCACGATTGATATTAGACCAATCGCGTTGCGCAAAAGAAAAATGAATAGTCAAAAAGAAACAAATTACAGAAAGTCCAATATAATTTTTGAAATGCATATTACAGTTTAGAATTTATTTTTATCAGTTGTAAATGAATAAGGAAACGATGATGATTGTGTACCTCTAGATTTGTTGGGTTGCTCACGCATATCAACTTTGAAAACACCACCTTTCAAAATATCAGCATGTTTGATATAATTATAATTATGCGTTTTGGCATTTAAACTTGCTTGATGCACATAGATATTTTTATCCGAATTGTTTGGCGCTTCAATGACAAAACTCTTTCCATTTTCTAAGTAAATAGTAGCCTTTTTAAACAATGGTGCACCTAATACATATTCGTCCATAGCGGGACAAACAGGATAATAACCTAAAGCTGAAAACACGTACCAAGCTGAAGTCTGTCCATTATCTTCATCACCGCAATAACCATCTGCCGTAGCACTGTACATTCGGTTCATGGTTTCACGCGCCCAATATTGAGTTTTCCAAGGCTCTCCGGCATAATTATACAGGTAAATCATGTGTTGAATAGGCTGATTACCGTGCGCATATTGTCCCATATCAGCGATTTGCATTTCACGTATTTCATGGATAACACCTCCATAATAGTTATCATCAAATATTGGTGGCTGCACAAAAACAGAGTCCAACATATTCACGAAAGTTTTGTTTCCTCCCATCAAGTCAATTAATCCTTGTACATCATGAAAAACGGACCAAGAGTAATGCCAACTATTTCCTTCTGTAAATGCATCTCCCCACGTCAAAGGATTAAAAGGACTTTGGAAGCTTCCATCCTTATTTTTTCCACGCATTAAATTCGTTGAAGGATCAAAAAGATGTTTGTAATTCTGACTGCGTTTCGCATATAGTTCTAATTCTTCCTTTGGTTTTCCTAAAGCTTTTGCCAATCTATAAATCGCAAAATCGTCATAAGCATATTCTAAAGTACGCGCCGCATTTTCATTAATCCCCACATCGTAAGGCACATACCCTAAATCATTGTAATACTGTACCCCTTTTCGACCTACAGCGGTCATAGGGCCTTCATTATTTGCGCCGTGTTTTAAGGCTTCATAAAGTGTTTCAATATCATACCCGCGTATTCCTTTTAGATAAGCTTCAGCTACTACAGATGCCGAATTGTTACCTACCATGATATCTGCAAAACCCGGACTACTCCATTCTGGAAGAAAACCTCCTTCCTTATAACAATTTAACAAACCTTCTTGCATCTCTTTATTGATGGAAGGATACACCATATTCAACAAAGGATATAAAGCCCTAAAAGTATCCCAAAACCCTGTTCCTCCAAACATATATCCTGGTAAAATCTCTCCAGTGTAAGGACTATAATGAACTATATTTCCCTTGGCATCCAGCTCATATAATTTATTCGGAAAGAACAATGTACGATACAGACAACTGTAGAAAGTTCGCATTTGATCAATTGTACCACCCTCTACTTTTATCTTTCCAAGTTTATCATTCCATTGTTTTCTTGCATTAGAGGCAACCGTATCAAAAGAATTATTTCCCAATTCTTTCAAATTGAGCTGCGCTTGTTCTGCACTAATAAAAGATGATGCGACACGCGCATGGATTACATCGTGCTTACCTGCAGATTTAAATCCTACAATTGCACCCACGTGATCCGCTTGAATTTTAAGCACACCATTTTTCTTCGTCTTTCCTTCCCAAACAGCTTGATTTGTAAATGGTCTATCAAAAACGACTACAAAATAATTTTTGAAATTTGGCAATTTCCCTCTGCTATATCGAGATGAGTAACCAATAATCATATTCTTCTCTGGAATAATTTGCACTTCCGAACCGCGATCAAAAGCATCCAATACCACAAACGCACTATCGGTTTTTCCAAAAGAAAATCTAAACATAGCAGCTCTTTCTGTTGGTGTAACTTCAGCTGTCACATCATAATCCGCCAGGTAAACTTTATAATAATGCGGTTTTGCAACTTCCGCTTTATGCGAGAACCAGCTCGCACGCTCATCCTGGTCAAATACAGATTTACCACTCACAGGCATTAATGAAAACTGACCATAATCATTCATCCAAGGAGAAGGCTGATGGGTCTGTTTCAATCCCCGAATTTTGTTGGAAGCATAGGTATATTGCCATCCATCCCCCATTTTTCCTGTCTGAGGAGTCCACATGTTCATTCCCCAAGGCACTCCAACAGCTGGATAAGTATTTCCATTAGACAAGGAAGGGTTTGAATCCGTTCCCATCAAAGGATTTACAAAATCCACCAGATCAGTTGCTCCATGACTTTGTGCAAATAGATTTGGGAACCATAGCGTGAAAAAATAAAAGAAAAGGGCTAAAAATTTAATTTTCTGTTTGTTCATATTAATAGAAGTCTATATTAGATTTATTAGTAAGTAATAGCAATGAAATCTTGCTTAGCCTTTTGAAATTGAGGTTGCCAAGGATTACCATGTCGATCTTTGTCCCCAAAAGCCGCTAACGCTAATTCGGAAAGATCTTCACCAGCCGCTCCGCTCCAAAAATGTATGAATTCCCCAAAATTTAAGTCCCGGGTATACTTTCTTCCGTTAGGAATACTAGTTGTAGGAAAATGCTGAGAAAGAAGCTTAAAGTATTTATTCAAAACGGTTACATTTCCGTATTTGTCATAAATAGGATAAAACCAATCTCTATACCAATAGGTATTTTCTTTAGGGAAATTATCCTTTGTTACCAACATCCGATTATGCCAGTTTTGTGCCTTGTCAGCCCAACCTAAAGCTTTGTAAACATCATACTGATAAATTTCCATCCATTTACTATCTCCCCAAATCGGCATAGAGGGAGAGTTTAACGTATTATATGATGTACCTTCCACAATATGTCCTATTTCGTGTGCTATCAAATCCAAAGGCTCTCCGACACTATCTAACCAACGTTGGCGACCTAAACCCACGTCGATTATATTAATATATCCATGGCTATTACTCAAATAATAACCCGGGTGACCTCCTCCGTAAGTACCACCATGCAGCGCTACCTTTAGACGTATATCAGAACCGAATCCACCATACGTTTTCCACGTATAATTCCAAATCTTGGTTGCAGCTCGTCTAGGCCACGTCACCGATGGATCCATATCGTCATCGTGATAAATAACGATGGAATCATTGTAATACTGTCTAGTAAGTAAAAGCTCATGTTCTAACCAATTTTCACGCCACAACCGCGGAGGTGCATTGGGATCTTCAGAATCAACCGGAACCTCTTCCTCTTCCTCCTCGGGAAGAATTACTGCTGCTTCTTGGCAAGAGAAGCTAAGAAACAGCAGAAGACACACACACAGTAACTTTGAGTTTATCATAGGATACATATTAATATTTTATGAGGCTTCATATAATTCTAATAATATTGAATCAATCGCCATTCAGTCATTTGGAATAAATTCGATCCATTATTAGACACTACAGTCACACGATAATGCGTGTATGGCGTAGTATTGGTCGTTTCAAATCTTTTAGTTTGATTACGGTCAGAAAAGAAATACTCCACTTTATTATCCAATACAGTCCATGTATTACCATCATTAGACGCTTCAAAACGCCAAGTTTTAGGATCTCTTTCACTCGCATCATTACCAGAAGTAAAAGTGTACGCACCTATTACTTGAGGTGTATTATATTTAACCTGAAACCACATACCCGGAGCATATCCTTGTGTTAAATATTTGGTTCCCAAATTATTATCTACCAACTTTGGAGAACCTTCGCCAGCACCTGGCCCACCATTATTTTCGTGACTCACAGAGAAAGCACCTAAATTGGTAATATCTCTTTCTCTCCGAATAAGCGAATCAATTCTAAAATAAGCTGTATTCAAATCGTCTTTTATGTTTGAAGAACCTGCTGAAACTAACTTCACAGGCAACATATAGGATTTACCAATTTGAAGTTGTCTAGCCGTAATCATCACTTTTATAGGATCACTATTCGCCGTTCCTGCTCTGATTACCGATTCTAAGCCTGATATATTATATGACGCTTGGGGGAAAGCAATATAATTGGTACCATGTTCTTGGTTGTATGCGTTGATCAAACTTTCATCCACAGTGAATTTGACGTTTATATCAATATCAGGATATTTAATACCTCCATACGAGGCACCAAAGAATATATCTTGAATTGTATCTATATCAAATAGCTGAAGATATGATTTACTTTCTAAGGCCTGCGCCATATATATCGTTCCCTCATTTTCTACTGTATAATCCACATCTTCTACACAGGAATTTGCAGAACTTAGGATGATACCCGAGAGAGTCATAACCGTTACCAATTGCAAGCAACTGAATTTTATGTTAGTTATAATATTCATTTCTGTTCTTTTTAAAATACTACCATCCAGGATTTTGAACCATTAATTCATTTTTCAAGATTTCATTATTCGGTATTGGGAATAAATAATCTCTTTGTCTGAATACACGTGTTTCGATTAATGTTTTGTCATAAAAAGCATTGCCATCCGCAAACATATTCATCCCGAAAACTTCACCCGCAAATTCTGTAGCAGCTGTCTTCCAACGTCTACAATCGAAATAGCGAACATTTTCAAAAGCTAATTCCACTTGACGTTCACGGCGAATAGCATTACGCATAGCCGTTTGCGATGCCGGAGGAGTAATTTGTCCAGCTCCATTGCCATACGTCGGAATACCTGCACGTTGACGAACAAGATTTAGGTAAGTCAAAATGTCGGCGTTGTTTGGAGCGTATTCATTCAGAGCCTCTGCATAATCTAAATAGATTTGTGCTAACCGCAACTGAACAGATCCTCTACTGTTATCATTGGTCGCGACATTTTTACGGACAATATATCCGGTTGGAGAGACATCGGAAGTACTTTGTTTACGTCCGGAATTTCCTGAAAGTTCCATAACTGTAATTACTTCACTGGAATTTGAACCTTGGTTGAGCCAATAACTTCTATTATAGGTGATCCCTACATAAAACCGTGGCTCACGATCTGCCCAAGCCTTGAACGTACTTCTAGCATTTACGTCAAATGGTGCGCGGAAATTTTCAAACCCCGAAGATTCATATCCTGAAGCCGCATCTGTAATAGGCAAACCATTCGCCATATAATAAGCGTCCACAATTTTTTGAGTAGCACCCAATGCGCCTCCGCCCTGTACATTGGTAGTATATCCTACGTGTTTTGGTCTTCTATCGTAATCTGAATAGTTTGCTGCATTGGTACGTGCAAAAATCCATTCTTCATTCCATTCTCTGGTCATTACATTACGTGTCGACAAATATGCTTTTACAAATGGATCGGCATTATTTTCTTCATACAACTTGTAAGTCGTTGGCACAAATTCATTCAAAAATTCTTTAGCGGCATCCGCAGCTAATTTCCATTTATTGGCATCATACGTTGTATTAATCAATTGCTTGCCATCCGTGTTTTTAAGATTGGCATAATCGCTATTGCCATTGAATAATGGGCTAGCCGCTAGATGCAATGTTTGTTGTTTGAAAGCTTTTGCCATACCTTTGGTCATACGGCCATATTCACTATTCACGGGAATAGTCGGCAGATCCACATAAGCTAAATCTAACTCTGAAACGATAAATTCAACACATTCATCGAAGCTGCTACGTGGCAAAAGAACCTCAGACAATGGTGCATCTACAGGAATAACCTGTGTAACCAAAGGAACTGGTCCGTAAATTCGAATCAAAAAATAATAATATATCGCTCGAAGCGCTCTGGCTTCGGCTTTATATCTTGATTTCATAGACTCATTAACTTCCGCTGGATTTGCTGAATCTATTTTATCGATAAAATCAGTTGCATTACGAATGGATTTATAATAATTGTCATAAAATGTAGATACCGAACCATCTGTAGTAGACCACGTACTTTTGTTCATATTATTGGCATAATTGAAATCCCAATTATATTTAGCTTCATCAGAAGCAGCGGTCCATGGCCCAGAAAATTGAGTTCCAACAAATCGTTGAGCCATTTCATTGGGAAGGTTCGCATATATTTGCGTAAGGTAATTATCTACATAATTCTTTGACTTGAAGATATCATCTACAGTCAAAACATCATCAGGAATTTGATCCAGAAAGCCGGCACAAGAGGATAGAAAAACACCTCCTGCCATCAGTATTGATAATATTTTAGTTTTCATGTTGTTTACTTTAATGTTGCTAATCCCACCTAATTGGATATGATTTTTCTTCATCGCTAAGTTTGTTTTAGATTAAAAATTAGCTTGAATTCCTAATGAAATTGTACGTGTATTCGGATAAGAAGAACCGTTACTAGTATTCAACTCTGGATCCCAAAGTTTGAATTTACTCCAGTAATACAAATTCACTCCTTGCACGTAAATTCTAGAATTTTTCAATCCCCAATTTTTCAAACGCTCTGTAGGCAAGTAATACCCAAAATCAACAGTTTTTAAACGTAGAAAATCAATATCTTTTACCCACCAAGATGAGGCTACAGCGTTGTTTGTATTCACCGAATTACCATACCCTAAGCGTGGATAGAACACATCAGATGAAGGATTATCTTCAGTCCAACGCGACTCTGCAATAGCAAACAAATTGCTTCGCTCCGCACCGATACTATTGTTGAATGGAATTATACCATCACCCGAAATTCTTCTCTCGGCTCCTTGCACCCCTTGGAAAAAGGCACCGAAGTAAACTTTTTTATAGTTCACATTGAAGCCAGCACCATACACCAAGTTAGGCACATCGCCATTACTTATTTTTGTTTGGTCATAGGTATTGATTACACCATCACCATTCAAATCCTTGTATCGAATATCTCCAACACGTTGCGCACCCAAAGCTGTTTGATCTGCATGCACGTCTATTTCTCCTTGACTTTGGAAAAGACCATCTGCAACATAACCGTAGCCCGCTAAGTAATTTCTTCCACGACGTTCTAGATAAGGGAATAATTGACTTGGATTATCATTCTCCATTACTTGATCCTTGTTGTACGAGAAAGTACCATTGAAAGACCAAACTGTCTTGCCTAACTCTAGATTTTCTAAGGCTACAGTACCGTCAAAACCTTGGTTTTTGATGATACCTAAATTTCCATAAGGTTGGTTTTGAAGACCTAAATAATTTGGCAAACTACCTCTTTGCAAGAATACTCCAGAGCGATTTTCTTTAAACCAATCCACCGTAACATTTAACTTTCCTTTCAGCGTAGTAAACTCTAAACCGATATCATGTTTGTGCGATTCAGCCCAGGTCACATCATACCCATAATCCGAAATTGCTACTCCGCCGTAATTCACATTACTAGTACCATTCCAGAAAGAATAGCCGTTAGCACCAGTGGAAACAATAGTTAAGAAACCGAAGCGACGTCCACCACCGCCAGATCCAGTGATACCGTTGGAATAACGCAATTTGACCATTTGGAAAGTTTCTTTAGCCGATTCGAAGAATTTCTCATTCGATAATATCCAGCCTACACCAAAAGAAGGGAAGAAACCAAATCTTCGGCTTGGCACAAAGTTTTCCGAACCATCATATGCAAAATTGAATTCTGCAGCATAACGATCATCGTATAAATAATTCGCTCTACCTACCATACGTTGCGTACGATAAGGTAATGAAGAGGTTAAATCGCCAGCGAAAGCAGAAACTTCATCAGTCTGCGTATACAACAATAACGCATTCAGATTATGCTTATCAAACTGACGATTGTAATTGAAACCGCCTTCGAAATAAAATTGTCTATCACCGCTATTGCCTCTGTCATAGCCCAAATCTTCTGAACCATTGGACATAATCACTAAATTCAATGAACCATCTTCATTGTATGGGTTTGCACGATCAATAGAATAGGTTGTTCTGTTACGCGTACGCGCAATATTGTGTGAGTTATTCGTATCAAATGAAAACATTCCATAAGCCGATAAGCCATTGGTGAAACTGCTCAAATCTTGTGTAATTCTCGCACTAGAATTCAATTGGCTGGAAAAATTATTTTGATAACCAGTCTGTGTTACTAACGCATAAGGATTAGGTTGAGCATCAGAAGATTGGTTAACTGCGGGAACAAAATTCCCTGGATACATCAAAGGATATAATACCGGATTTGTCTGCATCACACGTCCAAACGCTTCTTGCGGATTTACACCCGGATAATTATTGTTAATAACATACCCTAAAATTCCCAAAGAAAATTTTGTGGTTTTGGTCCAATTCATATCCACGTTTGAAGTGAAATTATACCTTCTGAAACGAGTATCAGCCTTATAGCTTTGTAAATTATCAGTTTTTAGCAAACTGGTCTCATCATAGTATGAAATAGCCGTATAGTATTGCGTATTTTCTGTTCCCCCACGCGCACTAAAATTAGCCCTTCTGTTATAAGACGCTTTTTTGAATAAAGCATCTAACCAATTAACATTAGGATATAAATTCGGATCGGTACCATTTAATGTATTTTGGATATACTCATCACTGTATTCTGGAGCCAATCCAGAAGCCACCATCGCTTCATTACGCAAGCGCATATATTGCTCCGCATTAGTTAAATCTGGTCTTTTGGTAAAATCTACCATACCTTGATTGTAGTTAAACATCAAAGAAGGTTTTCCTACACGACCTTTTTTGGTGGTGATCAAGATCACGCCATTTGCACCTTGCGCTCCATATACTGCCGTAGCTGATGCATCTTTCAAGATGGTCAACGTAGCGATATCCTCGGGATCAAAAGCATTTAAATCCCTTCCTTGTACGCCATCTACCACGATAAGTGGTGAAGCACTATTCTGTGAATTGAACGTCGAGATACCACGTATCCAAACATCAGCGGAATTACTACCCGGAAGACCTGTACGTTGTACACCTACCAGACCTGCAATTCGACCCGCTAACGTCGCACTTAAATTCGCTACTGGCTGTTTAAGATCTTCGACTTTTACAGTAGATTGCGAGCCGACCATGTTGATTTTACGTTGTTGGCCATAACCTACTACCACGACTTCATTTAAGCTGTTGTTCAATGCTTTTAGCGTAATGGTAAGAGTAATGCTGTTGTTAATGGCTACAACCTGGTCTTCAAACCCAACATAAGAGAAGCGAAGAGAATCGCCACGCTGAGCTAAAATTTGAAACGCACCAACTTGATTGGTCACAACACTTTGTTTGGATTTTAAATTGGTAACACTTACGGAAACCAAATTCTCGTTCAATTCGCTTTTTACGACCCCTTGAATTTCGATGTTGGAATTACCTTGAGCGAATACCATAGAAGTCCCCATAACTATTAGCAATAGTATTTGAACCGCTCTTGTCATAAACTTTAAAATGTGTAAATTTCTCATCTCATAAATAATTGATTAGTTTGTTTTTCTGTAGATATTAATAATTCAGATAGGTATATAATTTGAAATTCTTGTTAATCTAGTCCATAATCACTGAAAAAATGGTTTACCAGAATGTTCACTACGCATATTTGTGTTTAAATTCATCGTTTAATTGGTATAATATAATCTCACTTACAAACGGTTTAGAGCCGTTGCATAAAATTAAGAAGAGAATAAACAGCAAGTTGTTAACCCATTCCTAATGGATTGTTAACAGATTGTTAATAAAAAGAGAAATAGTAAAATACGAAGGCGATATTTTACGGATTGGAATCCTCCAACTTGAATATAAAACCTACACCGTATATGTTTTCAATACGAATAGTGGAAGATTGACTAAGAATTTTTCGCAAGCGCGAAATAAAAACATCCAAACTGCGGCCCATGAAATAATCGTTTTCACCCCACACCGCTGTAAGGATTTCATCCCTTTTAAGCACTTTATTTTTGTGTGTAAAAAAGTATTCCAGCAAGTCGACTTCACGTTGCGTTAACACGATAGGTTTTTGATTACCAACCACCAGCTGCATCAAGCTCGTATCGAAAGAAACATCCGAAGTTTGATATAATACATTGTGAGGAACGGTATGGGTTTCTGCATCATTAAATAGTCCCGATCGTCTTAAAATAACCTTTATACGTAATATTAATTCATCTATATCAAAAGGTTTGGTAATATAATCTTCCGCGCCTATGTCGAGACCATAGATACGGTCTTTCTTTTCATTTCGAGAGGTTAGAAACAGGAAGAATATATCTTTGTTAATCATTTTGATTTGTTCAGCTATTTCAAAACCATTCATATCTGGAAGTTGAATATCCAGAATAACTAAGTCATAGTGAACTTTAGATACTAAAAGCTCTACTGCAGGTTTGCCGCGTTGCACCCAAGTCACTTCAAAGCCTTTTAGCTCCAAATATTGCTTTACAACATTTCCCAAATCCAGTTCATCTTCGACTAAAAGTATTCTCGCTGACATATTATTTCTTTGCGTTAATCTTAATAATAAAACTACTTCCCTTATCGACCTCACTATCCACACGCAATTCCCACCCATGCAGATTGACCACTTGTTGTACATAAAATAGACCAAGACCTAGTCCTCCTTCTTCCACACGTTCTTTGCCGCGGAAAAACTTTTTGAAGATATGCCTTAAGTTTTGCAAATCTATTCCCACACCATTATCTTGTATCTCAACGAACACAAAATGCTCCTTAGAATACACTTTTACTTGGATAATCTTTTCTTTGGAAGTATTATACTTAATACCATTATCCAGCAAGTTGTATATCATCGTGGTAAAAAGAAATTTATTCAATTCCACTTCATTGACCTCATGTTGCAAATCAGGAACAATAGAGACATTGCTATCTAATTTTAAACTGTAATCTTCTAATAACTCCAACAGTACTGAAGGCAGGTAATATCGCTTCTTTTCTAAATTGACACTAGAAAGTTGAGAAATCATCAGCGATTGATTGATAAGATTCTTCAAACGCAAGGATTGCCGCTTAATAACAGCAATCAAATCTCTGGATTTGGTTCTATCATTATCATTAACTGAGCTTTCCAAAGATTGGTTAGCTACCAAAATAGTTGCTATGGGCGTATTAAATTCATGCGAAATACTATTGATAAAATCAGAGGTCATCGCGGTCAATTTCTTCTGCTTCATCCAATTGCGATAAGTAATAAAATAAATTCCGACCACAAGCGCTATGGTTAACAGCGATAGCATAAATGTAGGAAGCATTGCCTTAAAAATTTGTAATTGTCTATTTTCCTGATCTACATACAGCATAAATGTTATTTGGTAGGAATTCTTCGTATGCGCACTAACCGTATATCCAGACACCTGACTTTGCTTATCTACTTTATTCAGCGTGCCTGCTATCATATCACCATTTGGATGAGAAGGAGTAATACCTTTGACACTTGGCAAGAAAACGGGAACATAATTTACGCCATCAAACGAAAGACTCAAATGCTCAATGTATAGCCCATACCGCAGTTTGTCACTGAGATGGTATTTCTCGATCATATTAGGAAAAATCGTATCCATGTTTTGCTTCAACCGCAACTCAGCGACCATCTCCTTCCATACCTGAGCTAATGTCTTCTCATAAGCTTCACTATCAGTTTCGTACAACTTTTGAAAGAGTGCCATACGGGGCATAATATGACTATCGATAATTTTTTGAGCACCAGGGAACAATTTATCGTTACGAATCTGGGCGCTATAATGTTGATTGATAATATCCTTTTCTTTGAGATAATATTGGTTGTTCGTTAATTCGAACGTATTGTATATCAACTTAAACTGCACAGTCACGAGACACACTAGACTGATAATAGCAATCAAACGGTAGATGCTGTGCGACTGAACAACCATAGGACGATCCGAAATTTGATGTATAGATTTTAATTGGAAAAAACATCTAAATATAGCGGATATAATTTATTATTCTAGAAAAGATGATTTTTTAAGGCGCCTTCTAGTATTTTACACTTCCAATAAAATTGACTTTAAAGTTTTAGTGCTGGAGAAATAGCGGATCTCGGAGCATATAGTTCACAATTTATTAGTGAAGTTGATTTGAAAAGAATGTTCAATTAACAAGTAATCCACCCAATTTTAAAAACTACTGTTTGACTTCATAATTCTTAAATTGCTTTTCAAAAGTTTTTCCGTTAAACTTAAATATATTACCATCGGCCATTCCAAAAAGCAAATTGTTTTGGTTGTCTTTATAAATGGTCCAAATCATGGGTTTAGATGGATTATCGCTAATTGAATAGCTGGTAAACTTTAGACCGTCATATTTCCAAGCCCCAGTATATAAATCACCAAACCAAATATTGCCATCCAAATCTTCTTCTATAGCAAAAGGGTGTTCAAGCGTACCGGGTAGTGATTTATTACCTCCTCTTCTGGTGCTTGTTGGGTGGATTAAATTATTCTTTTCAGAAAAATTAATGATGGAATTATTTTCAATTAGCAAAACGCCAATTCCATTATTTCCTATCCAGATCCGACCTTTTGAATCGGCTAATACAGTTCTTATATGCAATTGCTCATTATCCTTTAGTTTTAATTTTTCAGCATCAAAGATGTTTACCATTTTGTTATCATAACTAAATAATGCTGAATAAGTTGCAATCCAAATTTTACCGTCTTTATCTTTTGAGATACCCGTAACACCATAAGATTTATCAGGTTGTTTATTTTTGGGTTTTGGAAAAATCAGATAGTTCATATTTATGCCGTCAAAACGATTAATTCCATCTTCTTCCCAAGCATAAAACCATAAATCTCCATGGGTTTTATTCCAATCTAATATTCCATTGTTATTTTTAGATGGGTAATTAGTAAGCTTCCCTTTTTCATATACACTTATTCCGTTTGCAGTTCCAAACCAAATTCTACCATTCTCATCCTCTTGGATAGATCGAATTTGATTGTCGGATAACCCTTCCTTTGTTGTAAAATAATCATATGATTTCCCATTATAAAAGCTTACACCTTCATTATGACTTCCCAACCAATAATTGCCTTTACTGTCCTGAAAAATAGCACGTATTGCAGAAGTAAATTTTAAAGTATCAGTTTTTGAAGTTGCGATCGGTTCGGGATTGATAGTTTCTATTTTGGTAGATTTCTTTTCAACGCAAGAAAAATTTAGCGTTAATACGAATATTAGATATATCAATTTTTTGTTCATTTTGGCTTTTGGAATATGATTCATAATGTCTGCGGGGCTTGGCTTCAGAGGTGAATTTCGAAGCATAAAAGTTTCAAAACTATTGAGACGATAAGCAAACCCAATTAACAGATTAAATTTAAGAAAAAAGTCAATATAGCTGGCTTTTAGTGGAATAGAAAGTTAAACTTCAATTTTCATCTTAAACGCCTGACGCAAAACCCGTTTTAGCTGCTGCCAAATCTCACATCGAATATAATGTTTGCAAAAATGTCCCATAAGTTCCGATATCAATCAACTCGTCTTTGTCAGAATTTATTGCAAGTCCGAACATTTTAGTTTCTTCGTCAAAATAAATTTTGTAGCCATTTCCGTCTTCAGTTCCTTCAAGCACAGTCCATAATTCGTAAACGTTAATAGAGTCATTAGCGTTTTTATATTTCTGTTTTGTAGGCTCGATCAAACACTTTGTTAAGTCAAGTCCAGATACATTATTTATATCAGGTTCGGCAATTATTTCACTATTTATTATGTCTCTAATATCCTCGGCTGTCATTCTATGAGTTTTAAATGTTTGATAAGATTTTTTTCAACTTCTTCCGCAGACAAATTATTAAAGTCACTCAGGGTGTATATGGAAATTCTTCTGTTGATGGTGGGTTTGACAGCGAAACATAAAGCACACTGTCAACTCTTCCGTTGTCAGTTATATAAACTGTATATTTTTTTGTTTTATCTGCAAGTCCAATTGCTGTATTGTCAGCGTCCCAATAGTCCGTTACGAGCATATTTTCTGAACCATACTTATCTAAAAGATGGTCTGTCAATTGCTTTATTGGTTAAGTCTTTTGTTCCAAGTTCTAAATTCTTGTTATTAGATTGTTGTCTCTATTGGTTGCAGCTAACATTTTTGAGCTTAGCGTCAGTGGCGGAAATTGAAGCATCCCGATAAATATCGGGATCAATTTAGCGATACTGTAAGCAAAAGCCAAATAATTGAATAAATTTAAGAAAAAAGTCAATATAGCTGGCTTTAGTCGAATAGAAAGTTGTAACTTTAATTCCTCCCTTAAACCGCCATTGCGCCAATACGATGCTGCGCGATCAGCATTATTTATTTAGTGTTAACGTTTTAAGACTTTTAGTCGTTAGATAATAGGTCTTTCTAATTCAGTCCTAACCACCATTGCTTAAATTGTTGCGTAGTATCTTTTAGATAAACTAATTCCCCAATTATTGGAGTTACTAAGGGAATGTTATACGATTTATTAAGTTCTGATAATTTAACTAGCGGCTCGTCCCAATCATGACTTGCTAATGCAAATTTTGAGGAATGGACAGGAAAAATCCGTTTCGCATTTAAGTCCTGGGCTGCTTTCAACACGTCTTTGGGCAGGTTATGAATGTATTTCCAAGCCTCATTGTATTGTCCATTGTCTAAAATGGCTAAATCAATAGAACCATATTTATTGCCTATTTCTGCATAATGTGTGTCATACCCGCTGTCGCCACCAATATAAATTTTCATGCTTGGGGTTTGTAATACATACGAAGCCCATAAAGTGTTGTTCGTAGATAAACCTCTACCCGAAAAGTGTCGGGCAGGCTCTACAAAAGCAGTAAAACCGTTATTCAATTCTACTTTTTCGTTCCAATCCTTTTCAATTATTTTACTACTATCGTATCCCCAATGTTCAAAATGAGAGCCTACTCCTAAACCACAAATCACTTTTTTTGTTTTCTCTTTTAATGCAATTAGTGTTTCATAATCAGCATGGTCGTAATGGTCGTGAGAAATAAACAAATAATCAATACTAGGCAAGTCGGCAACAGTGTAAATGTCCGTACCTGTGAATGATTTGGTCGTGCCTGGAATTGGCGAAGCATTTCCACTAAAAACAGGGTCAACCAAAATTCGCTTTCCATCAATTTGCATAAAGTAAGACGAATGTCCGAACCACACTAAAATATCCTTATCAACTGGCAAATTCAGCAAATCTGTTTTCACGGAAGTAATGATGTCGGACGGGTTATGTCTTGGTTTGTCTTTTAAGTAGGCTTCGTAAAGCACTTTAATCCAACTATGTCCTTCGGCAAGAGTAGGTGTATGATTTAAATTTTGGAATTTCCCCTTTTTAAAATTCGGTGATTGTTGCATTCTTTCAAGCCGTGTTCCACTTGGGCTTTTCCCGAATTTAGCTTGCTGCATATACAGCCCAGTTGCTATAAGCAATGCTCCAATGGTGATGAATGTTATTACCACTAATCTCTTGAAAATTTTTAAAAAATTCTTTTTCACTTCTTATCATTCAAACAACTACCGTTTGCTCACGTTAATCCGAAGTTGTTTTTTTAACTTTATTATTATTGATTTCATACGTCAACAAAAAACAGCCCGTCAATCAGAATAATATTTTTCAAATTATTGAAAATACTTCTACAACATATTTGTACTCATAACCTGCAGATTTTAAAGTTAATCCATAAAAATATGATGTATATTTAATACCTACAAGTATGAAGTATGGTATATACTTCATATTTTTTTTCAACAATAATACTATATTATGTTAATAAACGAATTATCAAAGCGGACAGGTGTCTCTATTCCGACATTGAGATACTATGAAAATTATGGTTTGTTCAAAGGCGTTTCTGATGAAAAAGTAAAAACAAACAACTACAAAGACTACGATGAAAGTATTGTAGAAAAAATTGAAATGATAAAAGGTGCAAAGGAAGCGGGCTTTACCCTGTCAGAAATTAAAAAGCTGATTGACAGTTGGTATAATAATCGTCTTTCTATTGATAAGAAAGTAGAAGTAGTAAAAAATAAAATAAATGAAATCGATAGCAAAATTCGTCAATTAAAAAATGTCAGAAAATTACTTTCAGAATGTATTGTTGCTATTGAAAAAGGAGATTGTTAATCTAAAAGTGGTATAGCCTGACTGATAACCTATAGCCTGACTGATAACCTTTTTCTTCTTCGGGAAGTGGTGGAAATTGAAGTATAAATGTTCAGTTTTGCACAAAAGTGTATTAGAAGCACAGAGCTCCAAGATTGCACGTCAGCCCGCCTAACGCAAAAGTCGTGTTATAGGTAGCTATTATCTTTAAAAAAGATCAATAATAAAATTACCCATTTCAATACTAAACATAAACATTACAGCTATTAAAATTCCAGTCAGAATAAAAGGATTTTGTCGGTATGACAGGATTGGCTTAGCCCCGCATTCTCCAAACACCCACCTTTAGCCTTCTTCGAATTGAACCTAGGCTCTCTTCTGCCAACCCTATAAACGCAGTACTTAGGCATTGACAAAAATTCAGGCTCTTTTGCTTGCGAAGCGGTCGCCCGTTCGTTGGGGCAAGCAAATGTGCCTGAATGTGCGGTTGGCTTTTTATTTCTGTCCTTCATTTTGTTCACTGTCGTTGTCTTTTTACACTGAGCGATTGTTAGCAAGGAGCGCAGCGGATTGCTAACAACGTTTTGCAGCTACCCGAAGGTGGCGATTTCGAAGCACTTCACTGTCATCCAAGCACAAACTTTGATAGAAGCACAAAGCTTGATTTAACCACTGAACCGCCACTTTTGGGTAGGTGCTGTTGTGCGTTCGTACTTTATTTAACTTGTTCAATTAACCCCTTTATTTTATTATGATAATCTTTATTTCCGTAATTTATTAAAATCAAGTTTGCTCGACTTCTTGTGATTCCTGTGTAGAGTATTTCGTCAAAAGTCATTTGAAAATTTAAGTTCTCTAAAATTAAAAAAATGGTTTCACACTCCCAACCTTTAAAACTATGAATAGTAGATATTTTCACTGTTCCACTATTCATATGGAAATGTATTTTTTTGTTGTTGCGAATCATTTTAAGATTGCTTGTTTGTCTTGATGGACCAAAATCCTTTTTAAAATCAGAAATCTCACTTTTGTATTTTTCGAGATAACTTTGGAATTTAGCCAAGTTTGTCGAGTATTTTTCACAATAAATATTCATCTTATCTTTAAATCTATCAGGATATTCGGTAAATAAATCGTTCAAAGTGAAAAGGATACTAAGTTGATTATATGCTTTTGTTTCTGTTCTATCATTTTGTCTATTCATCAAAATAATGCCTTCTTTTAGCCATTCTGGTTTTTCGTTTTTCAAATAGTTAAGTCCCATTCGATACACCATTTCATATGTTTCAAACATTGTGTTTGTTCTTTCATTTGATGAGTATCTATAATAGGCTTCAAATTTTTTCAAAAGCGAGGTTGAATTTCCTAAAATAGTTATGTCATTAGGTGGAATATCCTTGTTTATAGCATTTTCGTGAATGATTGTATACAAAGTGCTCACACTGTCTGCATCTTGTAAATAAATATAATTTATACTTCCTTGTTGATTCCTTTCAAATGCTAATTCGAGAGTTTGTGTCTTTTGATTAAAGGTATCTATTTCATACTTGTCTTTAAAGATGTCTTTTTGGTATAATATTGCTAAATCTTTGATTTTAAAATCAGAACGGAAACAATTTTTTAGTTCGGTTACACCACGAACATTTGTTGATACATCTCTTGAGTCCGTTTTATTGTTGTAGATATTTTGCTTGACATCACCAAATAAAACATACTCACCGTTTTCAGCAAGAAAACATTCTTTGATAATTTCCATCCATACTCTTTTATAGTCTTGTATTTCATCAATAAGAATGACATTATATGGCTTAATTTTATCTTTGTTATCAACGAAAAGTTGTTTGTTTGAATAGTACTCTTTTTCGAAATGCTGGTCTTTTTCTTCTTCAGAAAGTTCGTTAAACCCTTCAGGAACTTTTACAGGAATACCCAAATTATTTAATTCAGAGTTTATAAATAGGTGGTAATTGGAAATCACAAAATTCTCCCAAGCAAATTCTTCTCTTACTTGACTGATTTTATCCTTAATGTAGTTTCTTAAAGTAATGTTGTAGGTCAATATTAGAACATTCCCTTTTGTTCTTTTGTGCGCTTGTACCGCCCTTGCTGCAAGAACTGTTGTTTTGCCTAAGCCAACCACCCCCTTTATTCTTTGTTCTTTTCTTGTGGCATCATAAATTATCTCAAGTTGTTTAGGGCTATAATGAATATCTTGACCTTGCTCTTTTAAATGGATTGGTGGTTTAAGGAATCTTTTAAAGCTATTGTAAATATCATCTGTAAAAAGAAAAGATGGTCGTTCTGATTTCAAATATCTATTAATAAGAAGAGCATTGAAGTCCATTTCATTTAGATTATCTCTCCCAATAAGGTCAATATTATACTTTAGAAAAGTCAAATAATTTTTGTCGTGCTTGAATGGCTCGATTAGAAAGTCATTGATTTTGTCAGAATTTGCATTGTGGAAGTAAACCGCACAAGAAACAATATTAAAATGTCTTATGTCTTTAATTTTCTTTTCAAGCAAATTTTCAATGTGTAGTTCAAATAGATTGTCTTTATATTTAAGTGCTTGCGAAATGGGTGATTTTATGTTGAAATTTTGATTTTTTACTTTCCAATTCTTTTTGTCGTCTAACTGGTAGCTGTCTAGTTCATAATCTTTAACTTCAATTATCAAAACACCTTGACCTTTTCGCATTACTACAATATCTGGTCTATCGCCATTCATAAATGGGTTGAAATACACTTCAAATGACTCGTCAAGATGTGAATCCAAAAATTTCAATAAATGTAATTCTCCTTCTTCAGGTTTTACCTTTAATGACAGTATTTTCTCGTATGAAGGTATTAATGTTGCCATTTATCTTTCTTGGTTACGGGGACTCTTAGTATGACGCACAACCGCTCGGCGAATTGGCGAAGTAGCGAAGCTGTATCGAAGATACAAAAGCGGAGCTATTTAGCCAAGTCGCTTGTTGTAAGCAGTCCGCGAAGCGGCGGCTTACGGCAAGCGACGTAAGTCGCCGAGCCATTGTTAGCAAGGAGCGCAGCGGATTGCTAACAACGAAAAAGTATTGGCGATAGTGGCGGATTAGAAAGCCAAAACTTTCAATTTTGCACTAAGCTAAGCAACAGCCTTTTATTATTTTCTAAATTTATGAAAAAAGGAAATATAAAAGGCTGTTGCGATAAAAAAAAGGAGAAACTTTCAATCTCTCCCTTAAACCGCCATTTCGCCAATACGATGTTAGGCGACGTTTTTATTTTAACTTTTTATTTCTGATTATTTGAAAATTAAATAGTCCATTTGATAAATCCAATTCTACAAAGTTTGCTTTTTTCCAGTTTTCGATTTGATCTCGTCCGAATTTTATTTCTTTAGTAAATGAATTATTTATATCTATTACTGCCAACGGAGACTTTTTACTTCGATTATATTTTGGTAACATAACTTCCTTTTTTTCTTGAATTCTATAGTTTTCCGTATTAATTTTATTACTAGAAAAGAAGTAATTAAAACCTAAAAGTAGAAAAGATAAAAAACTTCCAATTACAGAAATACAAAAAATAAAATTATTGAAATTATTCCAAGGACTTATATTTTTGAGTTTATTAATTAAAACAAAAAATGTTAAAACTCCAATTAGATAGAAAAAGCCAATTATTTCAAATCGAATAATTGTTCTTTCATATATTTTCAAATTCACTAATATTAATATAAGTGAAATAAAAAATATAGAATTAAAGTAGAGTGATTTTTTACTGATTTTCAATTTATGTTGCGTTATTTTGTAAAATGTCGCCTAACGTTTCGGGGCTTGGCGTCAGTGGCGGAAATTGAAGCGAAAAGTTTCAATTTAGCGAAACGGTAAGCAAAAGCCAATTAATTGAATAAATTTGAGAAAAAAGTCAATATAATTGGCTTTTTGCGGAATAAAATGCCGAAACTTTTATTTTAGCCTTAACCCGCCATTGCGCCAAGCCAATGTTATGCACAGTAATTTTATTTATAGACAAATGGTTTGTGTTTATATTCTGTCTTATTATATTGTTGTGCAAGTGCGTCAAAACGATTATTTTTTTTGTCACTACCAAATTTGCAAAAGACACTTTCAATAGACGTATTTTCAAGTGCTGGAATTAATTTTTCAGGTTCTTGGTTTTCCGCCAAAACATAAATGAATTCTTTTAAACTTGGTGCATTTTTCAAAGAAGACAAATCATTCAGACCCTTTAAATTTTCTAAATAAATACGCCTAAGCTTCTTGTTGTTTGAAAAATCAGGTAGTCTCGTTAATTGTTTTAGGGATTGAATAAATAAGTTCTGAAGTGTTTCCAGTTTGGAAATGAAGGAAAGGTCTCCCAAGTCTCTTACTTGCCATAGTTCCAAATACTTTATTGATTTAAGACTTTCCAAACCACTTAAATCTTTTATTCCACCTAACTTTATGTCTACTGACCATAGATGTTCTAAATTTTTCAGATAGTCAATATTGTTTGTTGAAATTGACCTTAAAACAATTTTTTTCAGATTTTTCAAATTGCTTATAGTTTCAATTCCCTTTTGTTGTCCTTCCAAATACAAGTATTCGAGATTTTCAAATTTCTGTAGGCTATTTATTTTTGGCTTTTTTGACCTTGTTTGATGAAGATAAAGTTCCGTAAGGTTTGGATTTATTTCGTCAAGAAAATCGAAGTTATCTAAGTTGAATACTCCAACTCCTAAATGTTCTAAATTCTCAAGTTGAGTTAAAACGTCTATTCCTTTTACGTCCATTAAACAGTCAGCTGAAATTCTTCTTAAGGACGGAATTCTTTGAATGAATGACAAGTCACAAGTTTCTCCATAGTGCCCATAAACTCGCAAAGAGATGTCTGGTCTTTTAGAAAAAACAACTAGTTCCAATTGTTCAATTTCTTCGTCAGATAATGGACTTACAAATTGAATAGATTGTGTTTTAGGATTATTAGCTAAATTTTCAAGGTCAATTTTCGTTACACCTTTAGAAATATGATATTGACCAACTATTTCATTTACTATCTGTACGCTCATTTTTGGATTATTGTGCATAACGTAAAAGTATTAGCGAAGTGGCGGATAAATTGGACGAAAAGTTCAATTTAGCTGAAACGTAGCCGATGTGTTTTCACAGAGCTAACTTACAAAATAAAAAGCGAATGTGTTCCACATTCGGCGGATAAAATGCACAAAAGATGAGTTTTGCACTTAACCCGCCATTTTGCCAATGCGATGTTGTGGGCAGTATTATTTTTTTAGATTTTCACTTCGTATTAATTTTTGAGAAATGTCGAAGTAAATTATATCTGAGTGATAATACTCAGTTGGAGAAATTTCAAATTTGTCACATAAACCAACTAAACTTTGTTTTTTAATATTTTCAACATCAAAATAAGTGTATATTACATCATATTCATCCGAAACGCTAATTACTTTAAAAGCAGTTTCACAAGTCAAACCATTTCCACTATAAACAATTACTTTTCTAAGTGCTCTATATCTTTCTTGAAATTTTCTCCATTCCGATTCGGGTTTGTTGAGTTTATAAAGTGAATAAGCCATTAAGTCATTTGCTTTTAAACTTACAGGATTTATTAAAAGATATTTTTCACAAGCGGAAATTAGCTCCTCGTATTTCCCTTCTTTTTCTAATTTAGAGAGTTCGATTTCTTCCGATTGATTTTTTAAATAATTTTCTTGAAAAGTAAAACCGTAATATAATAATGCATATTCTTCAAGTGTTAATTTCTTGTCAAAATTATTATATCTCTTTAAAATAGTTGGATAATAATTAGGTGAATTTTGGTTTTCAATTTTCTCTTTAATTTCAGAATAATTAATTGTTAGTTCATTCTGAGCATTGGCTTGTGAGAAAACTGATATGAATATTAAAAGTAAAAATGTTCTCATTAATTTTTAGGTTAGTTTTTAAGCTGTGTTTTTTTTTATATTGCCTACAATGGCTCGGCGACTTGGCGAAGTAGCGAAGCTGTATCGAAGATACAAAAGCGGAGCTATTTAGCCAAGTCGCTTGTTGTAAGCAGTCCGCGCAGCGGCGGCTTACGGCAAGCGACGTAAGTCGCCGAGCCATTGTTAGCAAGGAGCGCAGCGGATTGCTAACGTTTTCGGGCTTTGCGTTCGGGCGGGTTTCAGAGCACAAAGTTTCAATTTATTACAAAAGTTTAATAGTAGCACAAAGCCCAAAGTTTGCACGTCAGCCCGCCTGACGCAAAACCCGTGTTATGCGTAGTTTATTTGAATATATTTTTTAGTCTGTTCCAAAACGTGTTTTTAGTCTGAGTGTTTGTCTGTTTTGGTTTAACAGGTTCTTGATGATTTGCTGTTCTTCTACTTTGCTTTTGAAGTTCCTCGAGAAATTGTGGTGTGTCGGCAACTAACATTTCTCTTGAATATTTCATTTGGTCGTCCATATAGTAAATCAAAGCATTACTATGGTCTATTAAAGCAAGAGAAATAAGTCCGATGCAAGCACCTGCAGCAAAGTCTGCACCCCAAACAAATGAAATCGCTGTATCTTGGTCGGTTATGTCTGTTATATAATCTGCTTCGTTGTCTTCTATTGTGTTGGTAGCGATGTCAACATAAGTTTCAAAATATGTCTGATGTCCATTAATGTTGCATTCAAGTCCGTCTTCATCTATTTGTTTGTCAAGTCCACTCAATATTTTAAAGTCATACCCAAGTTTTTGGATAGTTTCTTGAATTTGTCCGTTTGTCGGTAAGTCCGCTTTTCTTATAAAAGCTATTTGTGTCATTGACATAGTTCGTCTGTTTTTAAATTACGCATAATGGCTCGGCGACTTGGCGAAGTAGCGAAGCTGTATCGAAGATACAAAAGCGGAGCTATTTAGCCAAGTCGCTTGTTGTAAGCAGTCCGCGAAGCGGCGGCTTACGGCAAGCGACGTAAGTCGCCGAGCCATTGTTAGCAAGGAGCGCAGCGGATTGCTAACAACGTTTTGGGTATTGCCGAAGGCGGGGAAATCGAAGCCGTAAGTTTCGATTTTGCACCGAGGCGAGCCAAAACGAATTTTTATGAGTTAAATTAAAAATAAAAAACGAATAAATTTCGTTTTTGGCGGAAAAGAAGGGGAGAACCTTGAATTTAGCACTTTAACCCCGCTTTTGGCAATACCTTGTTAGCCGTTCGGTGTTCTTTTCTGTTCGTACGAAAGTGTTGGCAAAGACATACTTTTTTGCAATTTTTGGCTCCTGTTTTGGCTTAGGCGAATTGCAAATATGTATGGCT
This sequence comes from Sphingobacterium litopenaei, assembly GCF_014692495.1. Lineage (GTDB taxonomy): Bacteria > Bacteroidota > Bacteroidia > Sphingobacteriales > Sphingobacteriaceae > Sphingobacterium > Sphingobacterium litopenaei. The sequence goes on from NZ_JACOIJ010000006.1 coordinate 101,600, forward strand.
TTAAGCGTTGGCTATTCAAAAGTCCTTTCTCAAAAACTTTCTTTGTCTTTCCCAATCTCCACTTCTTAAACAAGATTCAATTTGTTCATTGATATAGTTTTTAATAGGAATCAATTTTATTCCCACATCCGATTTATTAGCGATTTCCAATAAATTTCTCCATTCTGAGGCTTGGATATCTCCAATAATAACATCTCCAGAATAAGTCCCGCCATTTCCTCTCCACATTAACCTGCTAAAAGTTTCTTTATCTTGATTTAATGAAATGAATAATAGGAAAATCTCTTCAAATAATTCTTTTCTTGAATGCCTGATTAGGTCAACAACAATTTGCATCTTTTTGTAATCGTTATTATTATCGCTTACATATTGTCTAATGAAATTATCTGCTCTCAATCTATGTTCTTCTTTAAGATTTCTAAAGAATACATTGCAGTAATGCTCCAAAATGCCAAAGTATAAATCTTTCTCAATAACTAGGTCAAATACTTGGATGAGCGTATTTTCTATATCATCAATATTCCATACAAAACTCATATCACTATGGTCTCCACCAAGACTATGTCTTTCAGTGGAAGAATATAGACTTTCAACAAACTCAACTAGGAAATTTTTATCAACCTTTAATATTTCCAAAAATCCTTGTCCTTGATAATCAAAATGATGTTGAATAAGATTTTGTTGGATGTAAGCTTTTTTAATCAACTCAATGTCATCTCCAAGACTTTCAAAGTGTTTGCTGAAAAAGTCCATCCAAACTTGTAATCTTACACCTTCCTTTTCGTTTTTATCTGTAATTAATTTTAAAATTGACTGAAACAGGTTTGGCTTTACTTTTAAAAATCGCTCAAGTCTGTCAAAATGAATTGTATTGGGTTTATTCATTTTTGAAATTGTTTTAATCAATGAATCGGCTAGTTCATCATTGATTAAAGTATCATCTATGTAATCATAAAATGATAATTCCCAAAGCTCTTTGTTTTCAAATTGTGATTGCTGAATAAGTTCCCAAATTTGATTCACTGCATTTTCAACTTTCAACTGATTTCTAAAAGTAACTCTTGGAACATAGTTAATTTGATTATCATTTTCAATTACTTTCTTTAACAAGGCAAGACCTATTTTTAGGTCTTTTGAGCAATTTTCATCAATAACAAAATCTAGTGAATTGTTATAACTCCAATTATTGTCTGCTGAATTCTTAAGTAAAATGAAAGTATCGTAAAAATCGTTGATTTCGTCCTCGTTGGATAAAATGAATGAGCTTCTAATTTCCGCCTCTTTTAATCGATCATATTCTCGAAAATCATCAAATTCATACATTTCCTTATCTCTAAATCTGTCCCAATCAATTTTCAAAAAGGCTAAGTATGTTTCATTAACAAATCTGTTCGTTAGATTTGAGAATTCAAGTAAATCAAAATCGTGTCTTCTAAACCATCTTATTTGGTTTTGAACATATTTACAATGCTCAAAATTTTCATTGGTTAAATGTTTGTCAATTATATTGAGTACAAATGGAATGTCGAATGACATTATCTCTTTATTGACATCCGGATGAACCTTTGAATAATTCTTTAAAAGACTAAAAGCCATTATAGGTCGAGATTCAAAACTACTTTCTAAAGTATTCCAAATTTTTGTTCTGAATTCCTGAATAGTCTTATTGTTTGGAATTGGATACTGATAGTGAATAAAACTATTTTTTCTTCCTCCTTTAAATTGTTGAAATTTATGAGAAAGGAAAGTTTTTGCTAGTTCGTAAAAGGATGTAGAAAGTAACTCATCATTCTTTTCAACTCCTTCTATTAGAATATCAAATAGAGTTTTTTGTCTATAAAAGTTCGAGTATTCATCATCTCTATCAAAAATCAAAAATTCTCTAATTTTATGTATTAATTCGGGTAATTTATCTGGTTTACGTGATACATACTCAAATAATAATCCAATTGAATCCTTTAAATTCTTGCTATTAAGACGAAAAAAATTACCTAGTAATTCAATGATTTCATCCTTGTTATAATTGAACTGATTTGTTTCATAAGAAGTATCGTATGTAGTTTCTGCTACTTTCGGAAATGCTTCTATTTGCTGATATGTAAACTCTAAAGTTTGGTCTTGTAAATAGAACCAAAATGAATTGAGAAAATCAAAAGATTTGTTGCTGTCAGAACTAATGTGATTCCAATATTTTACTAAGTCGGGTTTAATTTTGTCCATTACATTTTGTGGACCAAAGGTATTGTTGGCAGGAATTATACTATCTGTAAATCTATTTTTATAATTCTCAAAATAGTTGTTTAAGAGAGTGTTAAATGAAAGTAAATTATCCTTGATGAATGCTTTATAAAAGAAAAAAGTCGCAAGATTTTGCTCTGGCACTTTCACGTGTTCAAATTGAATTTCCACCAATTCTAATTTGTCGAGAGTATCAATTATGTCAATAAAATCATTATACGAAACATCAAACTCTTTTAAAATGGATTCTGTTACTTCTCTATTTTTATATGGAATAGTATAAAAGAAAGCAATTAGTCCAAGACATTTTATGTTTAAAGGACTTTCAAACTCGCCATCATCTTTGATGAAAGTTGAAAAATATTTTTCAAATAAATCGGAAACATTGTGTAAGGCATATAAATTTTGCTCTTGCTTAGCTAAAAGCGAAGTCATTATGGCCAATCTTGGATTTCCATCAGAAATTCTTACTATTTCTCTATGGTAATCAGGGTTTAATATTTCAAATGGCTTAGATTTTATTATGTCAATAATTTGTTCATCTGATAGCTTGAATAAATCTATTCGTTGAGTTGAAAATTCTTGACATTTTCTTCCAATTTCTTGAAACGCATAATCCCTAACTGTAATTATTATCTTAAGTTTCCCTTTTCTATTGGCCTTGAAAAAACCTGTTATTTGTTCAAACGCATCAATTCTGTTTGCATCATCTACAAAAAGTATATAATCTTTGTCTACATCAAAATATTGATACAAATCGTCAAGTAGAGTATGACTTTTGTAAGAAACACAGTAAGCCTGAAAAGAATGGTTTTTTGATAGATAATTATTGATAGCTTCAATTGCTAATTTCGTTTTTCCAACTCCTGGTGCTCCTGTAAGAATTATAAAGTCGTGACTATCTATGGCATTACTTAATTCTTCGAGTTCTGATTCTCTATGTAAAAATGTATTGTTTAATGGTGTTGCAATACCTTTTGAAGCTCTATCATACTCCTTGATGAAGTTTTCTATTGAAACTATTTGACCTGTATCTAAAGGTAGACCCAAATAATAATGAGCTAAATCTCTATGATTTAAGTGAAGTTCTAAAGCTAGTTCTTGTAGCATCAAATAACGAATTCTAACATCAGCTTTATAGCTTTGAGCAAGCGTATTCAATTCGGTTATTTTATCTTGGTCTATGTTCCAATTAAAGCAAAGAATGATTTCTTGAATTTTTTCAACAGGGATTTTCGTCTTGTCTGGGTCAAAACAAGCTTTTATGTCATTGGCAAGCTTGTTTTTTGTGCTTGTATCAGTTGTTATTTCAGAGTACAAATAATTTCCGTTAGGTAATTGAAAGAAAGTATCAGGTGTTCCTTTTGTTGTCTTTTGTTTTCCTGTTTGACTTCCTGTCCTAGATATTGCCAAGTAATTATTATCCCTAATAGTTAAATAACTATCACATAGTTCTTGAAAGACAGTTCCGTTTATTTCTTTTAGTCGATTTTCTATTGTTTGCAGTCTACTCATATTGGTCATTTACTTAGAGCGTTGGTAAAAAACAGCTCTTTTGGTTTTTCAGTGTTGGCTTTTGTGTTGGGAAAAGCCAAATGTGCTGTTTGTGCGTTTGGCGTTTACACTGACGGCTAATGGCTCGGCGACTTGGCGAAGTAGCGAAGCTGTATCGAAGATACAAAAGCGGAGCTATTTAGCCAAGTCGCTTGTTGTAAGCAGTCCGCGAAGCGGCGGCTTACGGCAAGCGACGTAAGTCGCCGAGCCATTGTTAGCAAGGAGCGCAGCGGATTGCTAACAACATCTGTTTTAACGAAACGAATATACGGAAAATTTCGCTTAACCAACCCTATATACGTGTTTCGTTATTTGACTTTTCTTTCTACATAAGATATTGATATATTTGTATTTAAAAAATAAAACCGCACAAATAGCGAAACAAAATATTATAAAATACTATCTCCCTGATATGAATAGCGAAATCATACTTGAAACCTTCGAAAAGAGATTGCTGATGCAGAGATATGCTGGCAATACCATTAGATCGTACAAGGATTACGCTAGTATATTTCTTAAACATGTTAGCAAATATCCCTCCCTTGAAGAAATTCCACTGTCAGATATTGAGGCGTTTATAAACGAAAAAGTTCAAAATGGGAAAATTAGTGTTTCCTATCAAAAAGGATTAGGGGGCGCAATCAAGAAGATGTACGAACTGATATTGGACAAAAAAATCCAATTGGATTACTTATACCCGAAACGCTCATTTTCTAAATTACCTAAATTCTTTTCAAAAGAAGAAGTAAGAAATATTCTCGATAACACTCAAAATCTAAAACACAAGGCTATTCTGATGACAATCTATAGTTGTGGACTACGTCTTAGCGAACTGTTGAATCTCAAAATCAAAGACATAAAATCTTCCGATGGAATTATCAGAATCCATCAAAGCAAAGGTAATAAAGATCGGATTGTATCATTACCAGACAAATTGCTGGCGACTTTGAGACATTATTATCAAGCATTCAAGCCAAAGGAGTACCTCTTCGAAGGTGAGAAGGGTGGCAAGTATAGCGAACGAAGTGTACAGTTGATTCTGAAAAAAGCATTGATCAAAGCAAATGTTCAGTCGGAAGGCTCTGTACATACATTGCGACATTCTTATGCCACACATTTAATCCAATCAGGTATCGATATCCGAATTGTAAAAGAGTTATTGGGTCATGAAAATATAAAAACGACTATGATCTACACTCATATCACTGACATAGACAAGCAAAAGACTCCTAGCCCTCTTGATTTTTTATAAGAATAAGATGAACTTTTCACGCTCTATAGAAACAAGCATTATGCTCCAATCATTCTTTAAGAAGGGTTATTCTTCTAGCTTAACTTAACTTTGCTTAGGTTATTGAATAATCAATATTCAGATATAATTTGTCCGAAATGTGTCCGAAAAAAGAAAAAGCCACTGATAATCAGTGGCTTTTGTCGGGGTGGCAGGATTCGAACCTACGACCTCCACATCCCAAATGTGGCGCGATACCGGGCTACGCTACACCCCGAAAAGGTATCACCTTTGTTTGATTGTGATGCAAATATACGGCGATTTCTTTACTTGTCAAGACTTTTTTCACATTTGTCCATTAACCCACTGATTTATTGTAAAATAATTTTTCACGAACCCTAATCCGGGATTTTTCAAAAAATGCTTTTTAATAATATAGGAAAAATCAGATATAATTCCTACCTTTGCACTCACCTTCGAAGTGAGGTGACTTTTTAATAAAAGATTTTTAAAATTAAAATAAAAGCTGTAATATTGCATTCCGATTTTTACAGGATATAAATCGTTATATAATTACTCGAAATCATGGATTTAGTAAAATTTGTAGAAGAACAAGCGGTAGTAAGAAATGAGATTCCCGCTTTCAAAGCAGGAGATACCATCAGCGTGCATTATAAAATTCGCGAAGGAAACAAAGAGCGTGTTCAGGTGTACCAAGGTGTAGTTATCCAATTAAACAGCGAAGGTGCTAACGCTACTTTTACCGTTCGTAAAATCTCAAACGGTGTAGGTGTTGAACGTATTTTCCCTGTAAACTCTCCTAACATTGAAAAAATTGACGTAAACAGCGTAGGTAAAGTACGTCGTGCGAAATTATTCTATTTGCGCGGCCTTACTGGTAAAGCTGCTCGTATCAAATCTAAACGTATTGCAAAATAAGTTTAGACGTACTCGAGACGTTTCAAAACATAAAAAAGGATGTAACAATGTTACATCCTTTTTTATTTACCTTAATATCTCTGGCTTTGTACCCATTATTTCATCAATCTTCGCTAACACTTCCGGTGTCAACAAAGGTAATACCTCTAAAGCTTTCAGATTTTCATTTAATTGACTTTCTTTAGTAGCTCCTAGTATGGCAGTAGTTACATTTGTATTGTTGATACACCACGCAATAGACAATGTAGGTAAACTTACACCCAGTTCATCAGCCATCTTAGCCAATTCAATTACCTTAGCAATTTTGTCATCTAATACGGATCTTTCTTTTAGCCATTCATAACCTTCCAAAGACATTCTTGATCCTTCAGGAATACCGTTATTATATTTTCCAGTTAATAAACCCGAAGCTAAAGGACTCCAAATCGTAGTACCCATGCCGATATTTTGGAAAATGGACAAGAATTCAGCTTCCATTTTGCGACGGTTGAATAAATTATATTCTGGTTGCTCCACCGCTGGACCTTCTAAACCTAATTCTCTTGCGACCATATGTGCTTCCATTATTTCCGCAGCAGACCACTCGCTCGTACCCCAGTACAATATCTTTCCTTGCTGAATCAATGCATTCATCGTACGCACCACCTCTTCCATAGGTACATTTGGATCCGAACGATGGCAATAATATAAATCCAGATAATCTGTTTGAAGGCGAGTTAAAGCCTCATGACACGCTTCCATCAAATGTTTGCGACTTAAGCCATGTTGATTAGGCTTTTTATCTTCACCCTTCCATCCAAAAAAAGCTTTACTGGACAAGACATACGAAGTACGATCCCAGTCTTTTTGCTTTAAGATACGCCCCATCATTTCCTCAGATTTGCCTGCAGAATACACTTCAGCATTATCAAAGGAATTTACGCCAGCCTCGTACGCTATCGACATTAATCTATCATTATCCTGATCATCAGTTTGACGAGCAAATGTTACCCAAGACCCAAAAGACAATACGCTCAATTGCAGTCCCGATTTCCCCATTCTTCTATATTCCATAGTTATCTTATTATTTTATTTAAATGTAAAAAATCTATAGCATTTACTTTGTAAACGAATGAAAAAGTTAGGCACAACAAATTAAATATGTAAATTGTATGACCATGAATAAACTTTTTCCGATCATACTTTTCTTCATTATAGGGGGTGCGAATTTCGTAAATGCACAACATACTATCCAGCACGTACAGGCTTTGCAGGGTGATCCCAAAGTGTATACGGCAAAGAAAATATCTCAAGAAATCGAAATTGATGGTAAGATGGAAGCGATTTGGAATAACGCGCCATGGTCTTCAGAATTTATGGATATTGAAGGTGTTCACAAAACTAAACCCAAATACCAAACTCAATTTAAAATGCTTTGGGATGAAGCTAACTTATACATCTATGTAAAATTGGAGGAGCCACATATTTGGGGCACTTTAAAACAGCACGATGCAATTATCTATCACGACAATGACTTTGAAATTTTTATCAAGCCAAAATTATCCTCACCCGTTTATTATGAAATTGAAATCAACGCACTCAATACCGTTATGGATTTGCTTATGCCCAAACCTTACCGTTTTGGTGGACAAGCCGTAATGCATTGGGACACCAAAAACATAAAATCAGCCGTACACGTGGATGGTACGTTGAACAATCCGAATGATATAGATTCCTATTGGGCAGTAGAAATGGCTATACCTTTTACTTCACTAGGGAATTTTGGTGGTAACCCTACCCCAAAAGTAAATTCTTATTGGCGAATAAATTTTTCGAGAGTGCAATGGCAACATGATATTATAAATCAAAACTACATTCGAAAAAAAGAAAACGGAAAAATCATTGAAGAAGATAATTGGGTGTGGTCGCCAATTGGACTTATTAACATGCATTATCCTGAAAAATGGGGTTTCCTCAAATTTGCAGACGATGATTTGCAGAGTGCGTTACCAGTGTATTATAACATCGAAAAAACAGCTTGGAATATTCATTATTTACAACAACTATATAAAAATAAACATCAGTACTACACAGCTGATTTGAAACTTTTAGAAGGATTTTCTTCTTATGTAGAAAAAAATTTATCAAAGTACGATATACAAATCACCTTATCAGCAGACATGAAGTTCTATCATATACTTTTAAAAGAAAAGGGAAAAAACTATTATTTCACCATAGATAGCCACGGAAATTATACTACGAATTATGAATAACAGACGATCATTTCTGAAAGCAGCCGGAATGGGGCTGGCCACTTTACAGCTAAATCCTGCCCAACTATTAGCTCAAACTTCACCTTCCTTTACATTTGATTATTGGCTATGGATCAGGCCCAATATTAAAGAATCGGAAGCACAGATAAAAAAGAAACTTCAAAGCTATAAAGAAGCTGGCGTACGAGGACTATTCTTTGAAAATTACAGCAAGAAACATTTTCAGCTTACCAAAGAATTGGGAATGGAAGCACATCGGTGGATGTGGACAATGAATCGTGGGGAAAAAGAATTATTGGAAAATCATCCAGAATATTACGCTGTAAGCCGTTCAGGAAAATCCTGTGCGACTAATCCGCCTTATGTGGGATATTACAGATTTTTGTGTCCTTCGCATCCCGATGTTCCAAAATATCTGGAAGAAAAAGCACGAGAACAATTAGCCATGGATGATGTGGATGGATTGCATTTGGACTACATTCGTTATCCCGACGTGATTCTTCCGGTTAGTCTTTGGGAAAATTATAATTTGGACCAATCAACCGAATTAGCTGATTACGATTTTTGTTATAGCAAATACAGCAAAGAAGCTTTTCTAAAAGAAACAGGAATCGATATTGATAAAGTTCAACGTCCTGAGCAAAGCCTTTCTTGGCGAGCATTCCGATACGGACAAATTACAAAGGTAGTAAACCGTATTTGTGAAGTAGCAAAAGAATATCAAAAGCCCGTAACGGCAGCTGTCTTCCCTACTCCAGATTTGGCTCGACGCATCGTGCGACAAGATTGGCCAATGTGGAATCTTTCGGCTGTCTTTCCGATGATTTATCACGGATTTTACAAAGAACCCATTCATTGGATCGGCACTGCTGTAGAAGAAGGCGTAAATTCTTTAAAAGGAAAATATCCATTGTACGCTGGATTGTATTTACCTGATTTCAAGAATTTAAATGAATTAGAACAAACTATTCGATTAGCGAAAACCAAAGGTGCAGCTGGCGTGTCGCTCTTTGGGGAATCCGAATTTGATGCGCCTACTATTCAATTATTGCAAAAACTTCGTTAGTCAATTTCTTGCCGCTGACCTGTCAAAGTCATGCAAGAAATTGTTAACAAATGATTATAATTTCCCTAATCCCGAAAAAAATATTACCTTTGTATCCCGTACATAAGGCTGATGTAATGGAGTAAAATCCCCACATCTAGAGTTGAAAATTCCATAATTGCTATGACTAAATATATCTTTGTTACGGGCGGCGTAACCTCGTCGTTAGGGAAAGGCATTATTGCTGCCTCTCTTGCCAAGCTTCTTCAGGCACGTGGCTTTAAAGTTACCATTCAAAAGTTTGACCCATACATCAATATCGATCCAGGAACCCTGAATCCATATGAGCATGGAGAGTGTTACGTGACGGAGGACGGTGCTGAAACTGACCTTGACTTAGGACACTACGAACGCTTCTTGAATGTTCCGACTTCACAAGCAAACAATGTAACAACAGGTCGTATCTACAAACACGTAATCGAAAAAGAACGTGAAGGTGCTTACTTGGGAAAAACGGTACAGGTGGTTCCACATATCACGGACGAAATCAAACGTCGCATGCAGCTTCTGGGCCAATCTGGCGAATACGACATCGTCATCACAGAATTAGGTGGTACGGTAGGTGATATTGAATCTTTACCTTTTGTAGAAGCGGTGCGCCAACTACGTTGGGAATTGGGTAACAATGATTCTTTAGTTATTCACTTGACATTAGTACCTTACTTGGCTGCCGCTGGTGAGCTAAAAACGAAACCAACTCAACACTCTGTGAAGACTTTATTAGAATACGGTGTACAACCTGACATTCTGGTTTGTCGTACAGAGCACAAATTGACACAAGATATCCGTAAAAAATTAGCTTTATTCTGTAATGTAAACATCAATGCCGTTATCGAATCAATCGATGCGTCGACTATTTATGATGTGCCTTTATTGATGTTGAAAGAGCAATTAGACAAGACGGTATTAACAAAATTGAAATTATCGACTAAAAATGAGCCTAATCTAGAAAACTGGAAAGCATTTTTAGGTCGTCTTAAAAATCCTACAAATGAAGTGAACATCGCTTTAGTAGGTAAATACGTAGAACTTCCGGATGCATACAAATCTATCACGGAAGGATTCATTCACGCTGGTGCTGCTAATGAAACTAAAGTAAAAGTGAAATACTTTGCAGCAGAAAGCATGACTGATGACAACGTAGCTGAAAAACTAAAAAATATTGATGGGGTATTGGTAGCGCCAGGATTCGGAGAAAGAGGTTTACAAGGTAAGCTTACTACCATTAAATACGTTCGTGAAAACAAAATTCCTTTCTTCGGAATTTGTTTGGGTATGCAATGTTCGGTAATCGAATTTGGACGTAACGTATTAGGATTGAAAGATGCAAATTCATTCGAAATGAATGAAAACACACCTCACCCTGTGATCAACTTGATGGAAGAACAGAAAAACATCAAAAACATGGGCGGCACAATGCGTCTTGGTGCATATGACTGTGAAATCAAAAAAGGAACTAAAGCTTTTGCTATCTATGGCAAAGCGAAAATTTCAGAACGTCACCGTCACCGTTACGAATTTAACAATGAATATTTGGAACAATATGAAAAAGCGGGTATGATTGCTTCAGGTATCAATCCAGATACGGGCTTAGTAGAGATTGTGGAATTAAAAGATCACCCTTTCTTCGTAGCGGGTCAATTCCACCCAGAATTAAAGTCAACTGTTGCAAATCCTCACCCACTTTTTGTTAGTTTTGTAGCTGCTGCATTAGCAAACAAAAAAGCTTTAAAGAAATAATTTTTGACCAAAACAATTTAAATGGATAGAAATAACATTATTGGATTAGTTTTAATCTTCTTAATCTTCGGGGGATCATTCTACTTAATGAAACCTAGTGAAGCGGAAATAAAATTAGAACAAGCAAGACAAGATTCTATTGCTGCTGCAAAAAGCGGAGTGGTAGCAGTTAAAGATACAACAAACCAAATCGTTCAATTGGATTCTGCAGCTTTAGCAAAACCTTTTGGTGCGGCTAAAGTAGGCCAAGAAGAATTGGTTACTTTAGAGAATGACATTCTAAAAATTGACTTGACATCAAAAGGTGGTAAGGTTAAGAATGTATTATTAAAAGGTGAGAAAAACTTCGACGGTTCAGCATTGAACATCTTAGAAGGTGAAAACAATAAATTTGGTTTTGTTTTCAAAGCAGCTGGCGAAAATATTCACACGAATGACTTAGTATTCTCGGTTGTAAATAAAACAGCTACATCAGCTACACTTCGTTTAAATTACAAAGAAGACCAATACTTAGAGTATAACTACACATTGACTGATGGTCACAATTTAGCATTAAATGTAAATGCGGTAGGTATTCAAAATTTGGTAGATGTTCAGCAAAAAACAATCATCTTAGATTGGGAAGCTACACTTTTACAAAAAGAGCAAAACATCAAATCTGAAAGAGAAAAATCATCAGTTTTCTTCAAAGATGCTGAGGGTGATATCGACCACTTGTCCGAATCTAGCGATGACGAAGAGAAAATTGAAGACAGCAAATTGGAATGGATTGCATTCAAACAACACTTCTTCTCTTCTATCCTTTCTTCGAAACAACAGTTCGAAAACACGAATTTGGTAACTAAACTTGCGACGCAAGATGGTGTGGTGAAAACGTACAAAGCAACTGCTGAATTAGCTTTCAACGCGCAAGCAAATAATACGTACGAATTCAATTATTTCTTTGGACCTAACAAGTACAAAACTTTAAAAGCCGAAGATAAATCATACGAGAAAATCATCAATATGGGATGGGGTCCAATGGGCTGGATCAACAGATTCATCACAGTTCCATTGTTTGATTTCTTAGATGGATATGCATTGAGCTACGGTATCGTTATCTTAATCTTAACATTATTGTTAAAAGGTGCGATGTTCCCGTTGACACGTAAATCCTACTTGTCTATGGCTAAAATGCGTGTTTTGAAACCACAATTGGATGAAATCAAAGAAAAAGTTGGTGATGACAACCCTATGTTATTGCAACAAGAGCAAATGAAGTTGTATAAACAAGCTGGGGTTAACCCACTTGGCGGATGTTTGCCAATGTTGCTTCAAATGCCTTTCACATTAGCTTTCTTCTTCTTCTTCCCTAACTTATTCGAATTAAGAGGTGAAAGTTTCTTGTGGATGCAAGACTTGTCGACGTATGATGCGCCTATTACATTCTCAGGTTTCCTCGGTATCAACCACATTTCATTAATGTGTGTGTTGATGACTTTAGTGACTTTATTGACTACTTGGTACAATAACGCGACTTCAGGAGCAACTTCAGGAATGGGTAACCAAATGAAATACATCGGTTACATCATGCCATTGTTATTCTTCTTCATGTTGAACAACTTCCCTTCAGGATTAAACTATTACTATTTCTTAGGTGCGGTATTCACATTCTTAACACAATTTATTATCCGTCAATCAATCAATGACGAAAAGATCTTGGCTAAATTGGAAGAGAATAAAAAGAATCCTAAAGTGCAAAAGAAATCTTCTTTCCAATCTAAAATGGAAGAAATGATGAGACAGCAACAAGCTGCACAACACAATAAAAACAAATAATCTCTACGAGATTTTAAACATAAAAAATCCCGATTAGCAAATAACTAATCGGGATTTTATTTTTATTTCTACTTCGTCATTCCGACGTCAGAAGCAATTAACTTTTTAAGATGACGTCATCTCGACGTTAAGGAGAGATCTAAAGATATGATATTTCCTAATTGACACTTCAAATGAGATTTCTCACTACACTTCATTTCATTCGAAATGACGGACTAAAAAAAATCGTCAATCGAAATTCTAAATCTTAATTGAAATAATTCTTAATTCAAATCAAACTTATATCCTACACCTTTCACGGTTGAAACATAACTTTCTCCAATCTTCTCACGAAGTTTACGAATATGCACATCTATAGTACGGTTTGTCACCACTACAGAATCTTCCCAAATGGATTTAAGAATCTGTTCGCGCGTGTAAACCTTGTTAGGCTTAGATGCCAAAAGATAAAGCAATTCAAATTCCTTACGAGCTAAGATAATTTTATCTGTTCCACGGTAAACAATGAATTCATCACGATCAATCACCAAATCTGCAATGGCAACTTTATCAGAATATGTTTCCACGACTTCCTGACTCGTACGTCTCAAAATTGCATTGATACGCGACATCAAAGCTCGCGGCTTGATTGGCTTAGCGATATAATCATCTGCACCGACATGAAAACCTGCTATTTCAGAATATTCCTCACTTCTGGCAGTCAAAAACACCATAAATGTATGTTTGAACTCTGGCATAGCACGCATCAAACGACAGGCCTCTATCCCATCCATCACAGGCATCATGACATCCAAAATGATTAAATCTGGGTTTTCTTCTTTAGCCTTTTCAATGGCCAATCTTCCATTGGTAGCGGTAAAAACCTGATAGCCTTCTCGCGTTAAGTTGTAGGAAATGAGGTCTAAAATATCTGGCTCATCATCTACCACAAGTATTTTTTGCTTCGCACTCATAGCTTCTTTTTTTGCTAAAATATGTACTTCATGGTAAGATAAAGTTAATCAAATATTATGAAATTGTTAAGCCGTAAACCTAGCTTAACAATTTCATTAATATTTCATCTTATAGAGTAGACTTGAGCAAGTCTTCCAATTCTTTACTTCTAAGATTTTTGGCTATAATTTTTCCTTGTGGGTCTAATACCACCGAACTTGGGATAGCTTTGATTCGGTAGTTGATAATCAAATCCGAAGACCAAGCTTTTAAATCTGATACATTCGTCCAAGTCAGCTTATCTTCTTCAATTGCACGCATCCACGAGCCCGGATTATTGTCCAACGACACTCCCAAAATATCAAAACCTTTACCTTTGTACGTATTGTAAATACGCACCAGGTTCGGATTTTCCTTACGACATGGCATACACCACGAAGCCCAAAAATCCACCAACACATATTTACCACGGTAATCTGAAAGCTTCACCGTTTTGTTAGTAGGTGTATACGCTTCGAATTCTGGAGCAGGCTGACCAACAGCTAATTTCTTCAGTTTTTCAATTTCCTCACGGAATTGATTAACCATCGCGTTATCCTTGAACATCTCTTTAGTTTTATCAGAATAAGCAATTAGTTCTGCTTCCGCCAATTCAGGATCCAATGTACTTACGGCATAGAACCCCGCTAGGTCATTGTGTTTTTCAGCAAAAGAAACCGCTTCCTTCGTGTAGAAATTCATGGTTTTCTTATACTCACCCAAATATTCCGAACGTAAAGCATCAATTTCAGCTTCTGATTTATTAGCAATACGTTTGGTAAAATCCGATTGCAAAGAATCTTCCAAAAACTCCTTACGCGCTTTGATAGGCGCAAATTGTTTCAAAGCCGTAGACAATTCAGAACCTACTACCTGATAAGCTTCAGGTTGTTGTAGATCTGCTTGAAATTTCACCTTTTCTCCTGGAGTCAGGATAATAGGGTATTTATTTTTTCCAATTTGAACAGAAAGCAAACGCGATTGCGTTGCCGCACGCTCAAATTGGAATTTATTTTGGTCCGAAAGAAAGACGGAATCCAACTTACGGTCACCTTCATAAAAAGCTACTACTTTCACGTTTCCAGGATTCTGAATTTCTCCTGAAATGGAAATTGTGTCTTTGTTCGAACATCCTATCACACTCAATAATACTGCACCCGCCAAAAAAGATTGTAGCTTTTTCATGTTATTTTTTCTATTTTATTTTGTCAAAAAATCTTTTGCTCTTGCAATTGCTTTATCCAAACCGCTTGCGTCTTTACCACCTGCTGTCGCAAAGAATGGCTGACCACCACCTCCACCTTCGATATCTTTCGCTAAATCACGAATAATTGCACCTGCATTTAATCCTTTTTCTTTTACTAAGTCTTCTGATACCACCACAGTTAAGCTAGGTTTTCCATCAAATTCAGCACCTAATACAAGGAATAAATTATTCAACGCTCCTTTCAATGCGTACGCTAAAGTTTTCACCGCATCTGCATTTGGTAAGTCTACTTTAGAAGACAAGAAATTCACCCCATCAATTACTTCGAATTTAGATTCCAAATCCTTTTTCATGGCTAATGATTTTTCACGAACCGCATTCTCGATTTCTTTTTTCAACGCACCATTTTCTTCTACAATTTTAGAAACTGCAGAAACGAAATCTTTAGGATTGTTTAAGATTTCTTTCATGTTTTGCGCCAACTCGAAATGCTCACGAATAACCGCAGCAGCTTTTGTACCTGTGATGGCTTCAATACGACGAACCCCCGCAGCAACTGCCGATTCTGCTACGATTTTGAAGAAACCAATTTGTCCAGTAGCTTTCACATGCGTACCACCACAAAGCTCTTTGGAGAATTTATCATCAAAAGTAATTACACGAACGTAATCACCATATTTCTCACCGAATAATGCCGTTACTCCGGATTCTATCGCTTTTTGATAAGGAACTTGACGCTCTTCTTTCAAGGCAATATTCTCACGAATTTTCGCATTTACAATATCCTCTACGGCTATGATTTCATCATACGTCATTTTTGAGAAATGCGAAATATCAAAACGCAAGACATCAGGATTTACCAATGAACCTTTTTGATTCACATGGTCACCCAATACTTGTTTCAATGCAGCATGCAACAAGTGCGTAGCCGAGTGGTTAGATTCTGTATCCAAACGTTTAGTTGCATCAACTTTTCCATCAAAGAAACCTTCCAAAGAAGATGGCAATTGATTCACAAAGTGAACAAAAAGACCATTTTCTTTTTTCGTATCTGTAACATAAACTTTCTCACCTGATTCAGAAACTAAAACACCAGTATCACCTACTTGACCACCGCCTTCTGCATAGAAAGGCGTAACCGACAATACTAATTGATATTGGTCTTTACCTTTAGCCGAAACTTTACGGTATTTGACGATTTCTGTTTTCGCAGTTAATGTATCGTAACCTACGAATTCTGTATCTTCATTATCACTTACAATTACCCAGTCGCCCGTATCAATTGCTGTAGCCGCTCTTGAACGCTCTTTCTGAGCTTGCAAAGCTTTATCAAAAGCTTCCATATCCACAGTCAAGCCTTTTTCACGAGCCAACAATTCTGTCAAGTCAATAGGGAAACCATACGTATCGAACAATTCAAAAGCAAAATCACCATCAATTACTTGATTGCCTTCTGCGTAATTTTCGAAACGTTGAATACCTGTAGTCAAGGTACGCAAGAAAGAAACTTCTTCTTCTAAAATAACTTTCTCTACGAAATCTTGTTGTTGATACAATTCATCAAAAACACCTTTGAATTGCTCTGCCAAAACAGGAACCAATTCGTGGAAGAAAGGATTTTTGAAATTCAAGAAAGTATAGGCATAACGTACAGCACGACGTAAAATACGACGAATTACGTAACCAGCTTTATTATTTGACGGCAACTGACCATCTGCAATTGCAAAACTTACTGCACGAATGTGGTCAGAAATAACGCGCATTGCGATATCTGTCTTCTCGTCAGCACCATATTTAATACCTGATTTCTCTGAAATATAACCAATCAAACCTTGGAAAACATCTGTATCGTAATTCGATGTTTTGCCTTGAATACAACGTACCAAACGCTCAAAGCCCATACCCGTATCCACATGTTTGTTTGGTAGGGGTTCAAGACTTCCGTTTTTCAAACGGTTGAATTGCATAAATACCAAGTTCCAAACCTCAATAACTTGAGGATGGTCTGCATTTACCAAATCTTGGCCTTTTACTTGTGCGCGTTCTTCTGGTGAACGCATATCAAAATGGATTTCTGAACAAGGTCCACATGGTCCTTGGTCACCCATTTCCCAAAAATTATCCTTTTTATTACCTAATAAGATTCTGTCTTCTGCAATATGTTTCTTCCAGAAATCGTACGCTTCTGTATCACGTTCCAAATTTTCCGAAGCATCACCTTCAAAAATCGTAACGTACAAACGGTCTTTGTCCAACTTCAACACCTCCGTCAACAATTCCCAAGCCCATTCAATAGCTTCTTTTTTGAAGTAGTCACCAAATGACCAGTTACCCAACATTTCAAATAACGTATGGTGGTAAGTATCAATACCTACTTCCTCTAAGTCATTGTGTTTACCAGATACGCGCAAACAACGCTGTGTATCGGCTACTCTCGCATATTTGACCGCTGCCTCACCCAAAAACAATTCTTTGAACTGATTCATTCCGGCATTTGTAAACATTAAAGTAGGGTCATTTTTAACTACCACTGGAGCAGATGGTACAATATGATGTGATTTGCTTTGAAAAAAATCCAAAAACGCTGCGCGTATTTCTCTACTGGTCATGAAATTATACTTTTTTAAAGTCGCAAATTTACTCAAAATAGCTGGCTAATACAATCATATTACAGATTTGTTCTGGCTTTAATTTACTATGAAAAACGACCAAAATCATTTCTAAAAGCTACCCCTCATCATCTTTTTATTGAATAATGTTTAGTAAATTTATCCTATTGCTTATCAGTGATAACTAATTTATATGAGAAAAAAGATACTAGTTCCGACCGATTTTTCGACAAATGCCTTATATGCAGCTCGCTACGCTTGTCAGATTGCTAAACAGAATGATTATGACATTCACCTTTTTCATTGCTACACTACTAGCACAGCTACCGACGCAGAAAACTCTACGCAGTTAAAAGCCGATGTATTGATGCAAGAATTGAAAGATCAGTTAGCAAAAGATTTTCCAACTATAGCCATTGAATCGGAATGTGTGTCTCGTTTCTTGACTGATGTACTACCTGAGTATGCAGTAGCGCCTACATTTGTTTTGATAGTAATGGGTACCACGGGCGTAGGCAAAGGAAAATCTGTTATTTGGGGCAGTAATACATCTTTTATTACGAGTAATTCAAAAATCCCGGTTATTGCTATTCCATCTGGTGCAGAAACTTTCTCGGCAAATCATACGGCTATCCTAACAAATTTTAAAGCCGAAGAAATCGAAACGCTAAATAATTACATCAATTATGTTTCTCCAATAAAAAATCTTGATATTATCCATATTTATAGAGATAACAAGAAAGAAAAGGATGTCAAACAACAACTTACAGACTGGACATTTAATATTAAACAATTAAGTGATATTGAAACCATAAATATAGTAGCACAACCCATCCAAAATGATAATGTACATTTAGATACCGTGCCAGAAGTAATCAATCATATTATTGACACTAATAATTATGAGATGATTTTGGTAACGAAAACCCGTAAATCTTTCTTCGAACGAATATTTTCAACATCCGTATCGCGCGAAATCACATTGCAATTACACAAACCAACTTTCTTTGACAATATTTAATAGCATACCAATGAGCAATAAAATATTAATACCAGTAGATTTTTCTATTCACTCGGATAAAGCGGTGGAATATGCTGTTCAGCTTGCCGAAAAGAATAATTTTCAAATAGACTTGTTGCACGTCTTTACGGACCACAGCAATATTTATATGAATGCGTTAAAAGATCCTAGTTTGGTAGATCCTCGCGTTCCTGAAGCCAAACAAAAAATGGCAAAATTGATGGAAAAGCAGAATCAAGACACGCCAGGAATTCAATTTCAGCCTTTATATGCAGACGGAAATTTATACGATGAGGTACGTAGATTAGCAGCGAAAGAGCAATATGACGCCATTATTATGGGTACAAAAGGTGCTTTTGGTTTGGATGCTTTACTGATTGGATCCAACATGTTTGATGTGTTTTTGAACACCAAAGTTCCAGTATTGGCGGTTCCATATAGCGAGAAAAAATTTAAAGTAGATAAAGTGGGATTGCTGTGTAATTTCAAATATGGTGAAATCGATGTGTTGAAGCAAGCGATTAAAGTTTATGGTACGAATTTCGAATTGGTATTAATACATGTGAACACAAGCAACGAATCTGTTCACAATATAGATAAAAGCTTCGAAGTCTTTATTGACAAGATTGTTGAAGAAACTGGAATTGAAGATATTTCTTATGTTATTAAATCTCAAACTTTCTTCGTACAGTATAAAGAAGATATTTCATCAGCCATCAACACCGTGATAGCAGACGAATTATTAGACGTACTCTTGGTGACAAAAAGTAAAAAGACCTTTTTACGCAAAATAATCGAAGAAAATATTGTTAAGAAAATGGCATATGATATCAAAATTCCTAAATTCTTCGCACGCAGAACGGAAGAATAAAACCTCTCTTTTGTAGAGAAATAATTACATAAATCTTTAAAAATCGCTTTTCTAATAAGCAATTTTTAAAGATTTATTTTTTGGCAACATAATTGTTTAATAGAGAGAAAAAAAAGAATTATATTATGATGAACAACTACAAAAAAGTTTCTCTCGCATTAGCAGCTGGATTATTTACTACAGTAACATTCGCGCAAGTTTCACATCCTACTATTGACGACACGACTCCATTTGCTCCTAGTACAGATTACAAAACTTGGTCTATTGGACTGAATGCAGGAGTTTTAAATCAATCCAATATTTTTGGTTTCAACAGAGCTGGATTTGATAAATTAAATCACAATTTAGGTTATAGTGCTTATATCAAAAAATACATTTCTCCATCTTTTGGCTTAAAAGCTCAATATTTGGGTGGTAAAGTTGGCGGTATCAATGAAGACGCAACAGCTACTATATCAGAATTCGAAGCTAAGACACCTTGGTCAGCTGCTTTGTCTGCTGAATGGACTCTAGCAAATACAAACTGGAGATTTGTAAACAGCATTATTAAGCCATATTTCTCTGTAGGTGTTGGAGCATTAAATTTTAAAACCACTACTACGACTGCTGCTGGAACTAATACTGCTGATGCTCAAACCAAATTATATGTACCAGTAGATGCAGGTTTGAAATTTGCAATTGCAAAAGGTGTGAATTTGGATTTAGGTTACCAATTAAACTGGGCTAACCAAGATTTTGATGGTATCCCGGGAGGTCAATACAAAAATGATTTATTCTCGTATGCACATGCCGGTCTTGAATTTGCTATTGGCGGATCAGGTAAACCATTCTTAGGAAATAGTAACCCTGCTGCAACGTTAGCCGCTGACGTAAATAAAAAATACGATGAAATTAAAGCTGAACGCGATGCTTTAATTGCTTCTAATAATGAATTGAAAGGCCAAATTGCGCAAATCAATGATGACTTGAAAGATGATGACGGCGATGGTGTTCCAAATAAATTCGACAAATGTCCAAATACACCTACAGGTGTACAAGTAGATGGTGCAGGTTGTCCTATTACCGTTAAAAACGAAACTAAAGTAATTGAGAAAATCGTTGTTACGGAAGAAGACAAAAAAGTGGTAGATGAAGCTATCAAAAACTTAGAGTTCGAAACAGGGAAATCTACTATTCGTTCGACTTCATATTCTTCATTAGATAGAGTTGCAGCAATCTTAATTGAGAAAAACTTTAGCTTAAAATTAGCAGGACACACAGACAATACAGGTTCTTTACAAACAAACTTACGTTTGTCAAAAGAGCGTGCAGAAGCTGTTAAAGCGTATTTAGTATCTAAAGGTGCTAATGCTTCACGTATAGAAGCAACAGGCTACGGTCCTAACCAGCCAATTGCATCTAATAGTACTGCAGAAGGACGTCAACAAAATCGCCGTGTAGAGTTTACTTTATTTTAAAAATAAAAGGTTTTAAAAAATGATTAAAAGGCTTTGGAATATTCCAAAGCCTTTTTTATGCAGGATAGTGTAGATTTCCAACTACAGCTATCGAATTTACACACGAGACAAAAACCCCACCAACATATTGTATATCAATACATTATTAAATAAAATTAATTAATTCTAATAATAAAATTATTTTCATAAATCATGAGAATATAAAAACTATATTTATATTTGCAATATAAAATTGTATTAAACAATATAATATTGTTATTTATTAATTATACTTAACTTCTCATTTATGAAAACGATTAGTTTTACCAAACTCACTACTTTACTTGTAGCCATCTTCACCACTTCTAACAGTATTGCGCAGGAAACAACTATTTTTGATAGCTCTGCTCCAAGCTCGACTTACAGAACTTGGTCAATGGGCCTCAATGTTGGTTTATTAAGCCAAGAAAATAAATTTGGTTTTAATGAAGGTAATTTAGAATTAGGCTATAGCGCATATCTTAAAAAACATTTATCTCCAAATTTTGGGTTTAAGTTTCAATATTTAGGTGGTAAAATCCGTGAAGAATCAAATTCTACTACACAATTTGAAACTAAACTTCCATGGTCTTTTGCTTTTTCTGGAGAGTATGTTTCTAATTTATTCAATTCAAATGTAGTAAGACCATATTTGTCAGCGGGTATCGGGTATTTGAATTTAAATAGAAGCTCTAGCTCATCAGAAACGGATTTAAACAGAGTATTCATTCCAGTAGATTTAGGACTTAAATTCGTTGTAAGCAAAGGTGTTAATTTAGATTTAGGCTATCAACTTAACTGGACTAATGATTATTTTGACGGAAAAACTAATCATTCATTCCCATACGATTTATTCTCTTACCTACACGCTGGAGTTGAATTTGCATTAGGTTCGAAATCAAAAGCATTCATTCAAAATACAAAACGTAGCAACTCCAATGACTTATTAGCTCTTAAATATGATGAGCTAAAAGCTGGTCAAGATGCACTTCTTAAATCTCAACAAGCTATCAATGATCAATTGAGCAAATTAGCTAAAGATTTAAAAGATGACGACAATGATGGTGTAGCTAATATTTATGACAAATGTCCGAATACACCTGCCGGAACAAAAGTGGATGGAGCAGGATGTCCTCTTCCAGAACTTAAATTAACTGATGGTGAAAAGCAAGTTGTTATTGAAGCAGTAAGAAATCTAGAATTTGATTTCAATAAGGCAACTATCCGTTCTTCTTCATTTAGCTACTTAGATAAAGTTGCTGAATTAATGAAAGATAAAGGATATAATTTAAAGTTAGATGGTTATACGGATAATATTGGTTCAGATGCTGTAAATCAAAAATTATCTAAAGATCGTGCAGATGCTGTAAAAGCATATTTAGTTTCAAAAGGTGTAGAATCTCGCAAAATTGAAACTGCAGGTCATGGTTCTAAATTCCCTATTAGTTCTAATAGCACAGAAGAAGGCCGTCAACAAAATCGCCGCGTAGAATTTTCATTATATTAATTCTCAGGATTGTTAAAGGTTAACCGGGAGCTGGCGAGTTCCCGGTTATTTTTTTATACAAAGGCGCTGTAACCTGTGATACTGCGACCGACTATTAAGGAATTGATTTCCTTTGTTCCTTCGTAAGAGTATATAGCTTCCGCATCCGCTAAAAATCTTGCCACGTTATATTCTAACAAGATACCATTTCCCCCCATAACTTCTCTCGCACGTGAAACAATATCTCTTGTACGCAACGTACAGAATACTTTCGCTAGTGAAGCATGCTCATCCTTCAGTTTTCCCTCATCTTGTAATTCGGATAATCTATAGGTTAATGTTTGCATCGCCGTCAAATTGGAGAGCATTTCTACCAAATGATTTTGAATCAATTGGAATGATGCAATAGGTTTACCAAACTGCTCACGCTTCAATGTATATTCCAAAGCGTTCTCGTAAGCTCCACGCGCACAGCCTACCGCCATCCACGCTACTCCTGCCCTAGTCATTTGTAATACTTTTGCAGTATCTCTAAAACTATTGGC
This sequence comes from Sphingobacterium litopenaei, assembly GCF_014692495.1. Taxonomy (GTDB): domain Bacteria; phylum Bacteroidota; class Bacteroidia; order Sphingobacteriales; family Sphingobacteriaceae; genus Sphingobacterium; species Sphingobacterium litopenaei. The sequence continues at coordinate 124,663 of NZ_JACOIJ010000006.1, forward strand.
ATTAGGCAAACGATCGGATTCTGGAACTAAACAATCCGTCAGTGTGATTAACCCATTTTGAACAATTCGCAAAGCCATCTTACCTTTTATCTTCTCTACCGAAAAACCTGGATTTTCTTTGCGAACTATAAATCCTTTTACCTGATTGTCTTCAATATCTCTAGCCCATATAATAGTAATATCCGAAAAAGTGGAATTACCAATCCATTTCTTTTGACCATTCAGAACCCAACCGTCGGCAGTCTTACGACATGTAGTAGTCAAACCTCCAGCCGTAGCCGATCCTACTTCAGGCTCTGTCAAACCGAATGCCCCTATCTTTTTCAGTTGCTGCATTTGTGGTAACCACTCCTGCTTTTGTTCTTCCGAACCACACATATATATAGAACCCATCGCTAAACCACTTTGCACACCTAAAAAAGTAGCAATCGAAGGATCAATACGTCCAAATTCGGCCGCAATAATTCCATCCATTAAGGAAGTTCCTCCAGCGCAGCCATAGCCTTCATATACATATCCGCAAACATTAAGCTCTGCTAATTTTGGAATAATCTCAAAAGGGAATTCATCATGTAACCAATAATTATTGACAAGAGGTTTTATTTCAGCTTCCAAAAATGCTCTAACTTTTAATTGCAAAGCGCGATCTTCGTGAGACAATTTTTCTTCAACTGAATAAAAATCTGCATCAATTGGAGGAGGATCCTTTTTTTTCTTTTGCGATGTCAACATTTTCATAGCCATTTGCAATTGGTGCTCATCCATTTTAGAAACAGAATTTATGACCGCAGCCAAATCCACTTTCTGGGATAATTTGTCCAGTTGCGCTAAATCCACAGATTTAAACAACTTTATCAACTTTTGAACTTTTTCAAACATAATCTCTCCTTTAGCTATAATTCTTTTTTGTATTAAAATAACTTTTTATTGTTGCATTTCAAGAAAACTGTACTATATTTGCATCCGAAATAAGACAATTAACAATTTTTTCCCCTGATAATCAAGGTGTTAAAAGAAAAATAAAAAAGTTTTATTTTTTGGGTTACCTTTTAGAGTTACCCGTATTAATAGGTATAGTAAACAAATTTGTTTCAATTAAAATAGAAAATTTAAAAAGATGAAAAATTTATTCGCATTCGGATTTTTAGCATTAGCTTTAACTGTAGCTTCATGTAACAACACTACTAAAACTGAAGAAACTGCTGATTCTTTAACTAACGCTATCGATTCTACAGCTTCAGCTTTAACTGATTCTATCAACGCTACAGCTGATTCAGCTACTGCAGTTGTTGATTCTATCGCTGATTCAGTAGCTAACGCTCAATAATTCCGATAAGAGTTAAGATACTCCAAAAAGCTCGTGTTCTAAATGACACGGGCTTTTTTGTTTATAATAATCTGCCAATAAGTACTTTATTTTCGTATTTTTGGAGCTAACTTAATTAGTCCTTCAGACTTATATTATTTTAACTTATGACATTATCATCGCTTACAGCCGTAACTCCCGTAGACGGAAGATATTACAATGCTACGAAAGAATTATCTGACTATTTTTCAGAGTTTGCCCTTATCAAATACCGTGTATTAGTTGAGGTGGAATATTTCATCGCGCTTGCTGAATCCGGAATTCCTCAATTAGCACATTTTGATGGTTCTTTGAACGATAAATTGAGAAGCATTTATCAAAATTTCAGTATTGAAGATGCTCAATGGATCAAAGACACGGAAAAAGTCACTAACCACGATGTAAAAGCTGTAGAATATTTTCTTAAAAACGAATTTGAAAAACTCGGATTACACGACTCTTTAGAATTCATTCACTTTGGATTGACTTCTCAAGACATCAACAATACAGCTATTCCATATTCGTGGAAAGAAGCAATCAACAAGGTTTACCTTCCTACAGTGAGTGAACTGTTGAATGAGCTAAAAGGTTTAGCAGAAGAATGGAAAGATATCTCGATGTTGGCTCGTACACATGGACAACCAGCATCTCCTACTCGTCTTGGTAAAGAAATCAAAGTTTTCATCGAGCGTATCGAAAAACAAGTAAACGCATTGACCGCTGTTCCTTATTCGGCAAAATTCGGTGGTGCAACAGGTAACTTCAATGCGCATAATGTTGCTTATCCTGCAGTGGATTGGGTTGCTTTCGGTAATAAATTCGTGAATGAGCAATTAGGTCTGGACCGTTCGCAAACGACAACACAAATCGAGCACTACGATAATTTTGCAGCAAGCTGTGATGCATTAAAACGTATCAATAACATTGTCATCGACCTTTGTCGTGATATTTGGACGTACATCTCTATGGATTACTTCAAACAAAAAATCACTGCTGGACAAATCGGTTCATCGGCAATGCCACACAAGGTAAATCCTATTGATTTCGAAAATGCAGAAGGTAACCTGGGTATTGCAAATGCTGTCTTAGAACATTTAGCGGCTAAATTGCCAATCTCAAGATTACAACGTGATTTAACAGATTCAACAGTATTGCGTAATATCGGTGTTCCTTTAGCACACACTCTAATCGCTTTCAAATCAACTTTACGTGGATTGCGTAAGTTAATTTTGAATGCTGAGGCTTTCCAAAAAGATTTGGAAAACAACTGGGCAGTAGTTGCTGAAGCTATTCAAACGATCTTACGCCGCGAAGGTTATCCAAAACCATATGAAGCATTGAAAGACTTGACTCGTACTAATTCACACGTAACCCAAGAAACTATTGCGACCTTCGTAGAAGGTTTGAATGTTAGCGAGGAAGTAAAAGCAGAAATCAAAAATGTAACACCTTGGAATTATACAGGGGTGTCTTTATAAGCTTTTACGATTTAATGACGTTTCGAAATATTCTAAGCCCTATATTTGTATAACTTTTTAAGAAATGGCAACAATTAACGTATATACAGAGTCTACTCCTAACCCATCAACAATGAAGTTTTTGGTTAACAAACTTCTTATTAATGGTAGCGTAGATTATCCAGATAGAGAAAAAGCACAAGAATCTCCTTTTGCACGTGAATTATTCAAATTCAACTTTGTAAATGGTGTTTTCTTTGCTTCCAATTTTGTGACTATTACTAAAACTGAAGATGCAGATTGGAGTGATATCGAAGCATTATTGAAAGAATTCGTAAAGGGTGCTGTAGAATCAGAATTAAAAATCCAAGAGATTGCAAAAGATGAAGAAATTACTTTTGACGGTACGGATGTAGAAATAAAAATTCAGCAAGTATTACATGATTATGTAAGACCAGCTGTAGAACAAGATGGTGGTGCTATTGCGTATAAATCTTTTGAGAATGGAACAGTGACGGTGGAATTGAGGGGTTCGTGTAGTGGATGTCCTTCATCGACTATTACGTTGAAGGCTGGGATAGAAGGTTTATTAAAACGCATGGTTCCGGAAGTGGAAGAAGTGGTGGCAGAAGCCATGTAATAAAAAGCAATTTCACCTCATAAAAAGGCTTAGTAAGTTTTTACTAGGCCTTTTTTTGTATTTTATGCCTTCGTTTAATAACTTTAATAAATTAAGATTCTTCCCATGAAATTTTCAATAAGCCTAATTCTCACTATTCTATTATTTGTACGCTGTACAACCAATATTGAAGCGGATCTAATTGTTTATAATGCACGAGTCTATACTGTGGATTCTGCTTTTACCATACAAGAAGCTTTTGCTGTAAAAAATGGAATCTTCATTGACATTGGAACCAGCAAACATATTCTTGACCGCTACAAAGCCAAAGAAATAATTGATGCAAAACAGCAACCCATTTATCCTGGTTTTTACGATGGTCATGGACATTCCTTTATGTTAGCTGACTATTTCCAGCAAGTTGATTTAGTAGGCTGCAAGTCTATACAGGAAGTGATTAACAAAATCCAAGAATTTTACAAAACACATAAAGAAAACAAATGGATTATAGGTGCTGGATGGGATCAATCACTTTGGCCAGACAAACAATACCCGACTCGCGACACCTTAGATAAGTACTTCCCTGATATTCCAATCTTCTTACATCGTATAGATTATCATGCTGCTGTAGTCAATTCTGAAGCACTAAGAGTAGCGCAAATTGATTCTACAATAACAGTAGAAGGAGGAAAAATTGTGGTTGATAGTACGAATCGCATGACGGGCGTATTAATTGATAATGCCATGGCATTGGTATCGAAATATATACCCGCAGGCAATGAGGTTAATATCTTAATAAAATTAAAGCAAGCACAAGATTCATTATTTGCTGTAGGTCTTACGAGTATAGTGGACGCTGGCTTAGATATTGAACAACTGGAATTATTGAAAAAATTCTATGAACAGGATTCTCTAAAAATTCGGAATTATGCTATGATCTTTGCCGAGCCGCACAATATCACAAAATATATAAATGAAGGAATTTATGAATCCGAAAAGCTCACTATAAAAGCCATCAAAATGATGGCTGATGGCGCTTTAGGGTCACGTGGGGCTTGTATGCTCGAAAACTACAGTGATGATAGCACAAAGGGATTTCTACTCCATTCCAGAGAAGAATTTGAAACCTCTTTAGCTGCACTTGCCAATTCCTCTTTTCAAGTCGCTATACATGCCATAGGAGATTCTGCTAATAGAATGTTATTAGACTTATATGGAGCTTTAAATTTACAAAACAGAAGATGGAGGATTGAACACGCTCAAGTTGTACATCCTTCAGATTTCATCAAGTTCAAAAATTATCAAGTTATGCCCTCCATTCAGCCTACGCACGCCACCTCCGATATGAAATGGCTGGAAGAAAGAATTGGAGCCGAACGAGCAAAAGGAGCATATGCGTATAAAGAATTGTTAAGAAATTACGGAAAAGTAGTTATTGGAACAGATTTTCCTATCGAACATTTTAATCCTCTATATAGCTTCCATGCTGCTGTAGCCAGACAGGATGCAGCCAATTTACCTAAAGAAGGCTTCCAGATGGATAATGCATTGTCTAGAGAAGAGGCTTTAAGAGGTATGACCATTTGGGCAGCTTATGGTTGTTTTCAAGAAAAGAAGCGTGGATCTATTGAAAAAGGTAAAGATGCAGACTTCGTGATATTAGCTGAAGATATAATGACCGCTTCTACTGATAAATTGAGAAATATAAAAACAAATCGAACAGTTGTTGCTGGCGAATCGGTTTATATTAGACAATAAAAAGGAGCTTTAAAGCTCCTTTCTACTTATTGCATATCGAATAAATGTTTTTCGGCATGGTAAGAAGAACGAACCAAAGGTCCTGACTCTACATATTTAAAGCCCATCTCCAAACCAATTTGCTTGTATTTATCAAACTGCGCTGGAGTAATCCAATCTATGACTGGATGATGTGCTTTTGTAGGTTGTAAATACTGACCTAAAGTCAATATATGCACACCTGCATTATATAAATCTTGCATAGCTTCAATTACATCTTCTTCTATCTCGCCTAAACCTAACATAATACCAGATTTGGTACGTAAGCCTGCTTCAGAGATACGGCGAAGACATTCTAATGAACGATCATATTTAGCTTGTATACGAACTTCACGAGTTAATCGACGTACAGTCTCTAAATTGTGCGAAACAACTTCAGGGCGCACCGCTAGAACGCGTTCTAAGTTATTCCATTGACCTTTGAAGTCTGGTATTAAAGTTTCTAAAGTTGTCTCTGGACTTTCACGACGAATCGCGTTGATTGTTTCAGCCCAGATTGTTGACCCACCATCTTTCAAATCGTCACGATCGACCGATGTAATGACGCAATGTTTAACCTGCATTAACTTGACTGAATTTGCTACACGGTTTGGTTCATCTAAATCCACTGCTAAAGGTCTTCCGGTTGCCACAGCACAAAAAGAACACGAACGCGTACAGATATTACCCAAAATCATAAATGTAGCAGTACCAGCTCCCCAACATTCTCCCATGTTAGGACAATTACCACTCTCACAAATTGTATGTAGTTTATGTTCGTCTACCAAATTACGAACATGACGATATTCTTTTCCTACAGGAAGCTTTACGCGTAACCAATCTGGTTTACGCTGTGTCTGATGGACAGGTATAACGGGTAGTTCAATCATACTACAAATGTAAACAAACTTTGGAAAATCTATAAGTGAATATTTATTGTGAAATCATATCTATGTAATAAAATAAAATCATTGACAGAGATGGATAAACAACAATAAAAAAGGTCTCCCCTAAAGGAAGACCTCATCATAAAACATATTACCTTTATTCTTAGAATTCGAAACCGATACCAAATGATAAAACTCTATTTTTAACATCACTTGATGGGAATTTATCTCCAGCGATGTTAGTAAGACCTAATCCATAGTTCGCATTGATTAAGAAACCGCCAGCTAATTTGACACCAGCTGTAATGTTAGCACCAAAATCAACTCCTTTTAATGTTTCATCTTTACCAAATTTAAATTCATTTAATGTCGTTGATGCAAAATCTCCATCACCTGAAATTCTATCGAATTTATTTTTACCACTAATACCGAATCCTACATACGGACCAGCACCTAATTGCAATTCAGCACCTCCTACTGGAAGTTTACCTACAAAGTTTACAGGAACTTCAATCCACATCGTATTTTGATTAACTTCGTAAGTAGTTCCAGCTACTTTGTAATCTACTAAAGTAGCACCTTTTCCTTGCAATGAAATACCTGGTTGAATAGCAAAATTAGGACTTACATTAGCATTCAAATAACCCGTAATATAAAAGTTAGTTGCTGATTTTGTATCTGATAAATTATCAGAACTACCGTAGCTATACGATGGAAGTGTAACACCTGCTTTTAAACCATAGCCAGTTTGAGCTTGAGCTCCTGCTGCCATTAATAACACTGCTCCTAATGATAGTAAAATTTTTTTCATACCTTAATATTTAAATTAATCTAAATGTTAGTGTTACCTCTATAAATCCCAATGAAGTAACCTCTCGTTGTAGAAATACAAATTAGATGCCAAAAACCAGAGCTCGAAAAAATATCTTTTATTTGAATTTATTTTTGGCATTTTCAAAATTAAGAGTTACTTTTGCACACCCAGTAAGGGAAAAGGGTCGGATGGCCGAGTGGCTAGGCAGAGGTCTGCAAAACCTTGTACAGCGGTTCGAATCCGCTTCCGACCTCGTTTAAAACGTAAAATAAAAATATTAAATACAATGGGAGTTACACGTTTAAAAAGAAAAGATAGAAGAAACAAAACTGTTTCACGTGTTGAAGTTCAGTTTTTGAAATTAGGTCGTAACATTGAACTAGGTTCTCGTTCACAAATGCCTAAAAAAAGTCAAATCGTTAAAAACGATGAAATCTTAAACAAATTAGCTGCTGACGCTAAATAGTTTTATTTCATTTCTATGATATAAAAAAGGTTTACATTCATTTGTAAACCTTTTTTATTACCCCGTATATGAGACTAACATAAAAAATAAAAATCCCATAATGATTTTATTATGGGATTTTTATTTAAAATAGATAAAACTTTAGTCTTGGATTGCAGCAATACCTGGTAATACCTTACCTTCCATATATTCTAATAATGCACCACCACCAGTACTTACATAACTTACATGCTCCGTCATATTGAATTTTGCTACTGCTGCAGCAGAATCACCGCCTCCGATTAAAGAGAAAGCTCCTTGCTCTGTAGCTAATACTACCGCATCTGCTACGGCTTTAGTTCCTTTAGCAAAAGTATCAAATTCAAACACACCCATTGGACCATTCCATAATAGAGTCTTAGATGCCGAAATTACCTCTGCAAAGTGTTTAGCAGATTCAGCGCCAATATCTAATCCTTCCAAACCAGCTGGAATTTGATCATTAGGACCATCGTATACATTAGCATCATTGGAGAAAGCATCAGCAATTTGCGCATCAGTAGGTAATACTAGGTTAACACCTTTTTCTTCTGCTTTTTTCACTAATTCATTAGCCAAATCTAATTTATCTATTTCACACAATGAATTACCTATTTCACCCCCACGTGCTTTTACAAAAGTGTAAGCCATACCACCACCGATGATAAGATTATCAACTTTATCTAATAAAGCTTCGATCAATTGAATTTTATCTGAAACTTTTGCTCCACCCATAATTGCCGTAAACGGACGTTCTGGATTATTTAATACTTTCTCAGCATTTTTCAATTCCGCTTCGATCAAGTAACCAAAATATTTAGCTTCTGGGAAGAATTGTGCAACAATGGCTGTAGAAGCATGCGCACGGTGAGCTGTACCAAATGCATCGTTAACATACACATCGCCTAATTTTGATAATTTCTTAGCGAAGTCTTTATCTCCTTTTTCTTCTTCTTTGTAGAAACGCAAGTTTTCTAACAATAAAACTTCACCTGCGTTTAGGTTTGCAGCTTTATCAATAGCTTCTTGTCCAATACAATCATTAGCGAATTGTACATCGACACCTAAAACTTTGGATAAATGAGCTACAATATGACGTAATGAATACTTATCTGTAGGACCATCTTTTGGTCTACCTAAGTGAGACATCAAAATCACAGAACCACCATCTTTTAATATTTTTTGAATTGTAGGTGTTGCTCCTTGAATGCGGTTATCGTCAGTAATGTTAAAATTTTCATCCAATGGAACATTAAAGTCCACACGAATTAAAGCTTTTTTACCCGAAAAATTAAAGTTGTCAATTGTTTTCATATTCTTTTCCTGTATTCGAAGGTGTTTTAAAAATTATTGTTATATAATAATTTCTCCTTAAAATATATTTTTTAGTTAAGTTGATTAAAGGTGTAAATATATAAAAAGCAAAGAAATATTTACATTTCTTTGCTTTTTAGTAGTTAATAAATTTCTACAGCGTAAGGTAAGCGCGCTTGGATACCCGTTTGATTCATTACTTTTTTCAATTCCATCAAGTATTTTTGATATTCACCAAGTTCCTCGGCAAACATCCAAGTTTTTATTTTGTCTTTAGACGTAGAGAAAATGGAAGCAAAAGGATCTTGTTTAGCAGGATATTCCTTTGTGTAATAAGAACTTAATTTTCCTTTTGAAGCTGCCGCATTAATAGCGGTATTCAAATCCCCTATTCTATCCACTAATCCAATTTTTAAAGCTTGATCCCCTGTCCAAACACGTCCTTGACCAATACTATCCACTTGCGCTATGGTCATTTTTCGGCCTTTCGCCACGCGATCCATGAAGGTTTGGTATGTATTATTTACTTCACCTTGAATAATGGCTTTTTCTTCCTCTGTCAAAGGTTTATCAGGTGTAGACATCAAGCTAGCAAATTTTCCTGTTTTGACATCTTCAAATTTAACACCTAGTTTGTTATTCATTAATCCTTTGAAATTCGGAATAACACCAAAAACGCCTATAGATCCAGTTAAAGTTGCTTTTTCCGCAAAAATTGAATCCGCTGCTGCCGCAATATAATAACCACCAGAAGCGGCATAATCACCCATCGAAACAATAATTGGTTTTACTTTTTTGGTTAATTCCACCTCTCTCCAAATAATATCCGAAGCTAATGCTGAACCACCACCAGAGTTAACACGTAAAACAACCGCTTTTACTTTGTCATCCTGACGTAGCTTACGTAATTCGCGTGAAATCTTATCACCACCAATCTGGCCAGACTCACCTTCTCCATCTACAATATCACCATACGCATACAATACCGCTATTTCATCAGAGCCTTTAATCTCTTCCTTGCTTCCTGCATATTTAGTCACGGGTACAATAGAAATATCGTCTTTATCTGCTAGACTCAAACGCTTTTTGATTTCAGCGATCAACTCGTCTTTATAAAGCTTGCCATCGATAAATTTATATTTCAGCGCATCATCTGCATTACGTACCGCGTAAGTATCGGCATATTGACGCAATGATTCTTTGCTAATTTTGCGACCCGCTGACAAATCATCCAAAAAGGCATCATAAATGCTATTCAGATAAGACGTAACTTGTAATCTATTGGCTTCGCTCATTGAATTTAAAATCAATGGCTCTACAGCAGACTTAAATGTTCCAACTTTTACGACCTGCATTTCTACACCTAATTTGTCAAATGCATCCTTCATGAACATGGTACTAGAACTTAAACCGCGAAAATCTAAAGAACCTTGCGGATTTAAGTAAACTTTATCAGCTACAGAAGAAAGATAGTATGCTTTTTGAGAATAACCATCACTATAAGCTACAATAAACTTTTTCGAAGTTTTGAAATCCACTAATGCATCACGAATGGCTTTTAATGTAGCAAAGCCAGAACCTACTGTAGTTGGATTCAAAAATATACCTTTGATATTATCATCTGTTTTAGCTGCTTTAATACGAGCCAAAATATCATTTAAACCTACTTCTTTCGCTCCTACACCAAATGGCAGATCCAAATCATTCAAAGGATTAGATTCAGATTTCTCTGTGATAGCGTAATCCATAGAAAGATACAACAACGAATTAGCTGGTGCAGGTACATTCGTCTCCGAAGAAGAACTAGAAACTAATACGGCAATAAAAAAGATAAAAGCAAAAAACAATATTACACCAGTAATCAATACTCCTGTAATAGTTGCAAGAACTTGTTTTAAAAAATTCATACGTTATAATATATTTAAGTAATAAATTTACTGCAATTAAACGGAAAACAAAGAAAATATATTTAAAGGGCTTTAATGAATTTAATTTATATCCTACTTGGTGCTAATCTTGGAAATCCTAGCGAACAATTGTACAGTGCTAAAACCTTACTTTCCCAAAAACTAGGCAATCTTGTCATAGAATCTTCTTTATACGAATCCCAAGCATGGGGTGTAGAAGACCAACCAACTTTTCTCAATCAAGTACTACTGTTCGAAACATCACATGATGCCCAGGAAAGTTTATTGATTTGTCAGGAAATTGAAAACGAATTAGGTCGTGTCCGAAAAGAGAAATGGGGTGCTCGGATAATCGATATAGATATATTGTATTTTAACTCGGAGATTATCGAAACTCCACAACTAACAATCCCTCATCCTTACATCCAAGATCGAAAATTCACCTTACATCCACTTTGTGAGATAGCTGACAGCTACAAACATCCAAAATTAGGTCTGACCAATGAAGAATTATTATTAAATTGCATAGATAACCTAGTAGTCACAAAAATCTAATACACAATGATCTTTCAAATTATTAATCTGGACATTATTAATGAATCCATGATGGGGAATGCTGATTTGATTAAAGAGCTAGTAGATTTATATATCTCTCAATCTCCGGGCGATTTCAAAGCTTTAGAAGATGCATTGTCTACTGGGGATACAGTTCTTATCAGAAAAACTGCTCATCACATCAAACCTACTATGCAGTATATTGGCGCAAAAGACTTACTTCAAGATTTTCAGGTTTTAGAAAATATGGCTAAAGAGGGCGTTCCTATTGAGGAAATGAATGCGCAGTTTCAAAAAATAAAGCCCAAGTTCTCACTTATGCTGGAAGAACTTCAGCAACTTTCAATTAGTTAGATTAAGGTCTTTTTCGTATTAACAATTCTTTTTTTCACGTATTCTATCCTTTACGAATTGAAAACTACAAGCTTAAAGTAATACTAAAATTCAGCAAATCTTATGCGATATTTTTAATAAGTTTGTATTGGAATAGAATACATTTACATGGCATATAAGGGCAATTCATTTAAAAATAATACGCAAAATAAAAGTTCGAAAGAAACTAAGTATGCAGCTAAAACATCGAGTCCTAAAAAGGAACCGTTATTAAAGCCGTTTAATACAATAGATTTCAGCGAAGGACAACGCAAAGCACTTAAAATAGGAGGATTATTTTTAATTCTATGCGCCTTTTTACTAGCCGTAGCTTTCACTTCTTATTTGTTTACATGGAAGGAAGATCAAAGTTACATCAGTGCTACAAATGGTTCCTGGAGTACACTTTTCGGTACTAGTGAAGAGTTGGCCGATGAAGGTGTGGAAATCCCTGTTGTTGAAAACAAATTAGGTAAACTAGGTGCTTTACTTGCAAACCAATTCATTTTTGAATGGTTTGGAGTGGCTTCTTTCTTATTTGTGCTCCTATCCTTTGTTTTGGGTTACAAATTATTATATCAAAAATCCTTACTTCCTATTTGGAAAACACTTCTATATTCCATTATTGGTATTATCTTTTTGTCCATAACACTTGGTTTTATTCAGGATTATATTGCCGATACACCTCATATATTAGAAGGCAAATTTGGCTACTGGACCAATCAACTCTTGAATGCGCAAATTGGAAAATTTGGTGTCGGAGGAATCATAATTTTTGCTTATCTGACTGCTTTAGTATTAATCTACAATCTAGATTTAAAATTAGCCTTAACTTCTATGGCTTCATCTTCGGATTCTGATGCTGCGGATTATGATTTGGTTAATGACAAACCTGTACAAAAATCAAACACTGCACTAGCAACGGACAAAGAAGAGGAAGAAGTTATTTCGGAAGAAGAGGAAAACATTGATGGTGCCATTATTGAAGTTTCCAATACACTTCGTAACGTTCGTCCAGATGCTTCTACTCTAACGCTAAATGATCGTTATGCTAGCCTTCGTGAGCAAGAAATCGAAAATGAAGAAGAGGAACTAGATGAAGAAGAAAGCTCTAATAGTATTGTATTTGAGACTAAAACACCTGCTAGAGAAGAAGTATCTTCTAATTCAATAGATTTATCTGTCAACGCTCCTTTGCAAATCGAGACACCAGCTGAAGAAGTATTAGTAGACGATGTCGAACTCGCAGTAGAAGAAGTCAAAGAAGAAAAACAGATTACAGCAAATGACTTGGTGGCTCAATTCGGAGAATATGATCCTAAACTCGATTTATCAGGTTACCAATACCCTACTTTGGATTTATTGAAAGAATACGGAACAGGAAAAATTACGATCAATCAACAAGAACTTGAAGCCAACAAAAATCGTATTGTAGATACCTTGCGTAACTATAATATCGAGATCGAACATATCAAAGCTACTATAGGTCCAACAGTAACGCTGTACGAGATTATCCCGAAACCAGGTGTTCGTATTTCGAAGATTAAAAACTTAGAAGACGATATAGCTTTGAGTTTAGCAGCATTGGGTATTCGTATCATTGCGCCTATGCCGGGTAAAGGGACTATTGGTATTGAGGTGCCAAACAGTACACCAGAGATGGTATCGATGCGTTCGGTATTGGCGACAGAGAAGTTCCAAAAAACGGATATGGATTTGCCTATTGCATTAGGTAAAACCATTTCTAACGAAGTTTATATAGCGGATTTAGCGAAAATGCCACACTTGCTTGTTGCTGGTGCTACAGGCCAAGGTAAATCGGTGGGTATTAATGCGATCCTTACTTCATTATTATACAAAAAACATCCAGCAGAGCTAAAATTTGTCTTGGTGGATCCAAAGAAAGTAGAGCTTTCCTTATTCAAAAAAATTGAAAGACATTTCTTAGCCAAATTACCAGGTGAAGAAGATGCTATTATCACGGATACTAAAAAGGTAATTAACACATTAAACTCCTTGTGTATCGAAATGGATCAACGTTATGATCTATTAAAAAATGCACAGGTTCGTAATTTAAAAGAATATAACGCAAAATTTATCAATCGCAGATTAAACCCTGAGGAGGGTCATCGATTCTTACCGTTTATAGTTCTTATTGTTGATGAGTTTGCAGATTTGATGATGACAGCCGGTAAAGAGGTCGAAACACCGATTGCTCGTCTGGCCCAATTGGCTCGGGCGGTAGGTATTCACTTGGTGATAGCGACACAACGTCCATCGGTTAATATCATTACAGGTACGATCAAAGCCAACTTCCCTGCACGTCTAGCATTCCGAGTGTTGTCAAAAATTGACTCACGCACGATCTTAGACACAGGAGGTGCGGATCAGTTAATTGGTCGTGGAGACATGCTTTTAGCGTCTGGTTCGGATCTTATCCGTATTCAGTGTGCATTTGTTGATACACCAGAAGTTGAAGGAATTTCTGATTTCATTGGTGGACAGCGTGGGTATCCTTCAGCATTTATGTTGCCTGAATACGTTGATGAATCGGGCGAAGGATCTGGCTCTATGGATTTTGATCTTTCCGATAGAGATGCCTTATTTGAAGAAGCTGCCCGTCTTATCGTCATGCATCAACAAGGCTCTACGTCCTTAATTCAACGTAAATTGAAATTAGGATACAACAGAGCAGGAAGAATCATCGATCAATTGGAAGCTGCAGGTATTGTAGGTCCTTTTGAAGGAAGTAAAGCAAGAGAAGTTTTATATCCGGATGAGTATTCTTTGGAACAGTTTTTAGAAACGTTAAGATAAGAAAATTAAACATGAGAAAACTGTTATTATCATTTGCCTTGGTAGGAAGCGCGTTAATGTCATTTGCACAAACAGATGCTGCTGCTAGAAAAATTTTGAATGATGTATCTAAAAAGTACAGCACTTACCAAACGATTCAATCCGATTTCACGCTGAGTATTCAAGATGCGAACAAAAAAACACATACTACAAATGGAGTAATGTACTTCAATAAGCCGAAAAATCAATACGCAATTTCTTTGCCTGAGCAAGAAGTTATTTCGGATGGTAAGTCAGTTTGGAATATTTCAAAAGATATCAAGGAAGTTCAAATTTCAGAAAACGAAAACAATAGCAACACTATTGGCCCTAATAATCTGTTCAACTTCTACCAAAAAGGTTATAAGTATGTTCTGATGCCAGACGAGAAAATTGTGAGACAGGGAAACACTGAATGGGCTAAAGTCATCGAATTATCTCCAGAAGACACAAAGACGAATTATTTCAAGATTAAACTGCGTATCAACAAAAATAACCACATCCAAGATGTGACTATCTTTGACAAATCAAGCAATAAGTATACTTATACCATTAATAGCTTGTATTTAGGTAAGAAGTTTAGTCCTCAATTGTTCACCTTTTCAAAGGACAAATTCAAAGGATACGAAATAGTAGATTTAAGATAGAGTAGGAAGGTAATCATTATTTGATTACCTGACCCCTCACACCACCGTACGTGCCGTTCGGCATACGGCGGTTCATTAAACATTAACAGTCTTTGGGACTATTATATCGGTAAGATATAGTA
>NZ_JACOIJ010000070.1 GCF_014692495.1 Sphingobacterium litopenaei
TTATGTTTTTAATTAAGATTTTTAATCTTTTTCCTTATCCCGAACTCACGTTAAGTTAAAATTAAATGAGGAAATACAAACTCAAATAAAAGTTATTTTAAGAAAGCAATATAGCCCACGACATGTACCGGATTGTATTTTTCAAATAAAAGACATTCCTTATACCTTGAGTGGTAAGAAGTTAGAAATACCCGTTAAGAAGATTTTTTCAGGTGTTTCTTTAGAAAAAACAGTCTCCAAAGATATTATGCCTAATCCAGATTGTTTAGCGGAGTATTTAGCAATATATTATGCATTTAATTTTTAAAATTTTTCTGAGCTCGCAATTCTAATTTATATTTAATTCCAGAATTTGAATTTTCTTGTTCTAGATGCAAATTATCGCCATCAAAATGATACTTATATTTTCCAGATAAATAGTATGGATACATAGCTTGAAGAGTTCTAGTTAATGTATCTTGGAAAGTGATAGTATTGTTTTCTATAGTGTATTTACCTGAGCCATCTACTATATTATAGAGAGGTTTTTCTATTGGAAGAGATAAAGACTTAGGATTTGACATAGAGTAAGTATTATCATGATTTAAGAATAGGGTAATATTTTCGGATATAAAATTGTTATTCGTTTCCGTAGCTTGAAAAGAACCAACAAATGAAGTTTTAGTAAGAGGCAAAGAAACTTCATCTTTTTTGCATGACGTAATTAAAAAGATAAGTAAACAAATTGGAGTAGTGATCTTAGTAATAATTTTCATAATTAGTTGTTTAGTAACAGTTATAACGTAAAAAAATAAGTTTTGCTACATCGGGTAAGTATTTTTCAAAATGTTATATTCTTGCAGTTATATTTTTAGCTATTGCTCAATAGAAAAAGTTAAAAAAAATTGTCATTCTGATGAAGGAAGAATCTATAAATTTTAGGGATTGATTCATCGTTCCTCTTCCGCAATACCGACTTTTCTCTACTTCATTGCGAATGCACTTAAGCAAGTGCAAATAATCATTAGAATTCAACAAGATTTATTAGGTCTGTATCACTCCCACATTATATCTCGGTATATCCGCATTATGATTAGCAGCTTCAATACCCATTGAAATTATTTTACGTGTGTCTTTTGGATCAATGACACCATCCACCCATAGTCGGGCTGCTGCATAATATGGACTTAGTTGCTCATTGTATTTATCTTCTATCTCTTTCAAGAGGATTTGTTTTTCTTCCTGAGATAAGGTTACACCTTTAGCTTTTAGCGTAGCTTCTTGTATTTGCAATAAGGTTTTTCCAGCAGAAGCACCGCTCATAACAGCCATTTGTGCTGTTGGCCAAGCATAGATTAATCGTGGGTCATAGGCTTTACCACACATCGCATAATTCCCTGCTCCGTAGCTATTGCCTATAATAAAAGTAAATTTGGGAACGACGGAATTAGCCATAGCATTCACCATTTTTGCCCCATCTTTGATGATTCCGCCATGTTCTGAACGAGAACCAACCATAAATCCTGTTACATCTTGGAAAAATACCAACGGAATCTTTTGTTGGTTGCAGTTCATAATAAAACGCGCTGCTTTATCCGCTGAATCTGAATAAATAACCCCTCCCATCTGCATTTCTTGGGTTCCACCAGGTTTCTTCGCTTTTACAATTTCACGTTGATTTGCCACGATACCTACAGCCCAACCATCCACTCGAGCTAAAGCACACATCAAAGTTTTCCCATAATCCTTCTTATATTCTTCCAGAGTACCTTCATCTACAATAGCATCTAAAATTTGAAGCATATTATAAGGCTTTAATCTATCATCAGGTAAATTTTGATAAATAGATTCAGGAGTTAATTTGGATAATTTAGGTTCAATTCTAGAAAAACCAGCTTTTGGATTCTCTCCTATTTTCTCTATAATATTTTTGATGGCATTGAGACAAGAGGCATCGTCAGGATATTTATTATCAACTACACCAGATATTTCTGTATGTGTAGTAGCACCTCCCAAAGTTTCGTTATCTATAACTTCCCCTATAGAAGATTTTACCAAATAGGATCCTGCTAAGAAAACAGAACCAGTACCTTCTACGATCAACGCATAATCAGACATAATAGGCAAATAAGCTCCTCCCGCTACGCAAGAACCCATTATTGCTGCAATCTGTGGAATCCCCATTGAGGACATTTTAGCATTATTACGAAATATGCGACCAAAATGTTCTTTGTCGGGAAAAATTTCTTCTTGCATAGGAAGATAAACACCTGCAGAATCAACTAAGTATATGATGGGTAAATGGTTTTCCATAGCTATTTCTTGTGCGCGAAGATTTTTTTTGCCAGAAATGGGAAACCAAGCTCCTGCTTTAACAGTAGCATCATTAGAAACTATAATACAAAGCTTATTTTGTACATATCCCAAAACTACTACTACTCCAGCATTAGGACATCCTCCATGCTCCTCATACATATTATCACCTGCAAAAATTCCAATTTCGGTATATGGTTTATTTTCATCCAAAAGATATATTATTCGTTCCCAAGCTGTCATTTTTCCTTTCTCCTTATGCTTTTGAATTTTATTAATTCCTCCGCCTAAAAAGAGCTTTTCAGTTTTTTGGTTCAATGTTTCCAATAACTTTTGCATGGTGTAATTTTATTAAAATAAAAATTTATAGTTGGTTATTGTTTTTAATATTATAAATATGATAAAATATTATTTGATTTTTACGATATTTATAATATTAGCTATTAACAATATATAAACTTAACGTGAGTTCGGGACAAGGAAAAAGATTAAAAATCTTAATTAAAAACATAT
>NZ_JACOIJ010000071.1 GCF_014692495.1 Sphingobacterium litopenaei
TTTTTGCCTTCGTAAAGGCCTTTCATAGCTTCTTCTTTGAAGCGCTCAAAATCAAATTTCTCGTTGTTCATTATACTGTGTCTAAAAATAAGTATTTATTTAATGACACAGTTTAATTTACACCCTCAGGCGTTGTAATTTACCCTGCCCTTCAATGGTATTAAATGGTATTAATAACTTTTTATTATAACAATTTTTCATACTTTAATAAACCAATATAAATAAGAGATTAATACATTTCATAATTACCTTTATATTATGCAAACACAGAGTATTCCTGATTTATCCCCGACACACTTATCACAGTTACAAGAAAGTATTCAAAACACATTTGGTATAATAAATACCCAGGAATTAAACCATATCATAGAGTTATTTAAGTGGAAGCCAATCAAAAAAGGTGAAATAATACTTCGAACTAATCAAAACTGCCAAGCGATGTACTTCATATTATCAGGTTACATACGTGTTTTCGTGGAGACTGCTGATAAAGAAGTTACGCAATGGATAGCTTACCAAAATTATTTCCTGACGGATTTAGCCAGTTTTATGTTTGACAAACCCGCCCGCTGGACGTTCCAAGCACTTACAGACGCAGAGGTGTATATGATTAATAAAGACGAATACAATCGAATAAAAGATTTT
Organism: Sphingobacterium litopenaei; assembly: GCF_014692495.1. Taxonomy (GTDB): domain Bacteria; phylum Bacteroidota; class Bacteroidia; order Sphingobacteriales; family Sphingobacteriaceae; genus Sphingobacterium; species Sphingobacterium litopenaei. The sequence continues at coordinate 646 of NZ_JACOIJ010000071.1, forward strand.
GTACCCACATGGCCAGAAATAGAACGACTTTTCATTTGTCACTGCTTCACCACTTTAGAAGATCGCGTATTTAGCCATCTTTCCATGACAGCCGAAGAGCGCTACCATTATTTTTTTCAGAATAATAAAGAATTATTTAACCAGGTTCCTTTACAATATATAGCATCAATGCTGGGTATGACTGCCGAAACATTTAGTCGTATTCGTCGAAAATATCCATTTTAATTTCTTGATTTATATCAAGTGGCTACTGTCTTAAAAACATCAACTTTGTACTATTCAATTAACAAAGCATTTACCTAATACAAGACAGTATGAAAAAAGAAATTAAAACTGAAATTATCATTAATGCCACACCTAGTAAAGTTTGGGACATTCTACTGAATTTCGAAGCTTATCCCAGTTGGAATCCTTTTATCCAAACTATTAAAGGAAATCCTGAAGTGAATAATACCATTCAAGTCACTATTGCTCCTCCCGAAGGATCGAACATGACCTTCAAACCTATTATATTGGAGAATGAAACGAACAGAAAGTTGGTCTGGGAAGGTAAACTTTTTATACGCGGAATTTTTGACGGAAAACACCGTTTTGACCTTTTTGAAAATGAGGAGGGAACGACATCTTTTGTTCATTCCGAGGAATTTAGTGGATTATTGGTTGGATTATTCAATCTTGAAAAAACGAAACAAGGTTTCGTATTAATGAATGAAAGCTTAAAAAACAGAGCAGAATCAGATTAATTTAAATTTAAGTAATCAATATTTCTTAATGAAATTACAAAAACCCAAACAAAGAAACTTTAATTTCCTAATAATTCATTGATTTGTATACAAATAATATCATTACTTATTAAGCTTGTCATCATGAGAAGAAGCATTCATAAGTCTTAAAAAATGATTTTTATTGTAGCGTTCCACGTATTATCACGTTATAATATTGTACAGTTAATATTTTTTATTGTATAAATACTTATTTTTAGGTATTCTATACAAAATTGATAGACTTTTTAGTATATTTAGACTTTGTTAAGTCAGACGCAGAAATATAACTTAACATAAAAAAACTACCAACTACCTTTAACAATGTAATTAATATGAAATTAATTCAACTTCAACCCAAAATGACGGATAGCATGCTCGATGATAAATTAGCGAAAGCATATCGGCGTTTGCATAAAGTTTTGGCAATAGCTGAAACAAAACCATTATCCGAATCTACCATTTCAAAAATCAATGAAAAAGTGCATGAATTAAATGCTTCCACCAAGATTAATGGAGCTTTGTACCGACTAGTAAATTTAACAGAAAACGAAATTATAACTATTTTAGAACAAGACATTGACATCGTCCCAGTAGGTCATTACAGTAAAAAATGGACAGCCGTTGGTATTACACTTTATGGAATTCCTTTCGGAATAATATTGGGACTTTTTACGCACAACATGGGATTATTCGCAATTGGACTACCTATAGGCTTAGGAATTGGAGCTTTAATAGGACGCAGCAAAGATGCACAAGCGGCAGCACAAGGTCGACAATACGATATTGCGATCTAATGTATTTACAAGTTAGAAATTCAAAACACGAAAGATTTATTTTTCTCTGGAACTATCTTTCGTGTTATTTCGTGCTTTTTTAGTTATAGATTGTGCGCAAAGGAATTATTATCAGTAGTGTCCAAAATAAGGGAAAAAATGGCGGTGTATTTATATAGCAGGGATTGCTATATTTAATTCGCTAAAATTCCATCACCGCCATGGTAAATATAAACGTATTTTCTCAGATATTAGGAC
>NZ_JACOIJ010000072.1 GCF_014692495.1 Sphingobacterium litopenaei
CAGAAGTCAGCAGAGGTCGGTGTGTCACGAACAAAGCATGATATTGCTTTGGTGCTGTTTGAATGATGAGGGTAGGCCCCTCGAAGTCGACGTTCAGGCGCAGGCTTCAAACCACCTTTATGTTGCTGGGTTAAAGAGATCTGGTGAGAAGCGATAAAGGAAAAGGCATAGTTAAAGATGTCAGGTATGTAATAGAGAGACGAACGAAAGTGAACCATCGATGAAGCGTCGAAAGCTGAATAGATGATATCGAAACCAGGGTCTTGACCTTGCTCTGGGACAAACGGAAGGGAAACCTGATTACTGCTTCCGTGATATCCGGCGTAAAGATGGCGTGAAGCTATTATAGGCATTTAGGCGGAACGTGAGAACGTGTCGTTTCGATGTTAAGGGAAACCCTCAAGTGGTAGCCCCACAAGAGCAAAAGTACCGATGCGAAGCACACGGGCGGAACATCTCGTAGTAGTGATGAAGTCTCTGTAATGGAGATGGAGCGAAGGGGGTGTATTATCCAGTTCTTATCACAAAGAAAACTATGGTACAAACCATAGGAGGTACAGGAATGATTAAGACAAAACCATTTATTATTTCTCAGTCCATAGTACTGGAAGCCTACCAGCGGGTACAACAAAACCGTGGTAGTGCTGGAGTAGATGGCATGAGCTTAGAGGATTTCAAAGCAGATAGCTGGAAACACCTCTATCGACTATGGAATCGGATGAGTTCTGGCAGCTATATGCCCATGCCAGTTCTACTAGTAGAAATTCCCAAGAAAGGAGGGGGGACACGTCCACTTGGAGTACCCACGATAACAGATCGCATTGCTCAAACGGTGGTCACACTGTTTCTGGAACCAAAGTTGGATAAGATATTTCATAAGGACTCTTATGGCTATCGCCCCAACAAAAGTGCAAAGGAGGCGGTTGGAACAGCTAGAGAGCGATGTTGGAAGTATGATTGGGTTCTGGATCTTGATATCAAAGGTTTCTTCGACAACATACCACACGAGCTGCTTATGAGAGCAGTTCGTAAGCACACAGATTGCCCATGGATCTTGCTGTATATTGAAAGGTGGCTTAAAACACCGGTACAGCAATCCAATGGGATTCTTACAGAGAGATCAAAAGGGACGCCTCAAGGAGCAGTTATCAGTCCGCTGCTCGCTAACCTCTTTTTACACTACTGTATGGATGAATGGTTACGAATTAACTATCCGGACTGTCCGTTTGAACGATATGCTGATGATAGTGTGATACACTGTAAAACAGAAATACAAACAGTGGAACTGAAGAAAGCATTAGAACACAGACTAAAAGCCTGTGGACTTGAACTGCATCCAGAGAAAACCAAGATCGTGTATTGTGGCAGAAAAGAACGACAGAAATCCTATCCCATAATTTCCTTCGACTTTCTAGGGTATACGTTCAAAAGACGAAAAGCTCAGACCAAACAGGGGTTGAACTTTACCAGTTTTCTTCCTGCAGTCAGCAATAAAGCTAAAGTTTCCATACGAGAAAAGATGCGGACATGGCAATTGCACAGAAGAGGAGGCAGTGACTTAGAAACGTTGTCCCGGTATATAAATCCAGTCCTCAGAGGATGGATCAATTACTACGGAGCTTTCTACAAAACAGAGCTACACAAAGTACTTCAGCACATGAACAGGTTACTGGTAAGATGGGCTATGCGGAAATATAAAAGGCTACGGAACCGAAAAGACAGAGCCATAAAATGGATGTCAGAGATTTCCGAAAGAAGTCCGCATCTGTTTGAACACTGGTATATAGGGATAAAGTTGTCGGTTGGATAATAAGAGCCGTGTAAAGGGAGATCTTTACGCACGGTTCTGTGAGAGGTTTGGACTGAAATGTCCTTATCTACTCGACTAGTA
>NZ_JACOIJ010000073.1 GCF_014692495.1 Sphingobacterium litopenaei
ACAATGCAACAACTCCACCTTAAATTTGGTGAGAGAATGAAAGCCTTCGGCGGCTCTAAATAGATATAGGTCCGAAGGGGACCTATATCTATTTAGAGCTCAATGACACAGTTTGCTTTACACTTCCAAGAGGCTGTCTGACCTTTTTAGATAGCCTCTTTACTTATTTACACTTTCTTAAATTAGTGTTTCAAAATTTAATTTTTTGCATTTTTCATTACCAAATAAAATAGCTTTTTGCTAAAATCATATTTTAAATTTTTCATTTTATACTTTTTGAACAGCCTCTTTATTTGCTTGTATCAACTTTCATTCTTTCTATATCAAGACGGATAGGCAAAGCATATTTCGTTCTGACAGGAATACCACTAAATATACCAGGCTTCCACTTCTCGCCTTTTTTCAACATCTCTATTCCAGCTTCTCCTGTACCAAATCCTTTATCAAATTCAACTACAAAATCGGTTAATGTTCCATTTTTTTCCACGACAAATGAAATCATAACGTTACCCTTTACTCTATTATCGTACGCTTTCTGCGGTAAATTATAATTTTGTATAATCCATTCTCGAAAAACCTTCATACCTCCTGGAGGTTCGGGATTTATTTCTACCTGTGTAAATAAAGAATCTCTTTTAAACTCAATTCCACTACCTCTCATACATCCACAGTTTAATTTAAACTTCTCAACACTGTCTTTCTTTAAGGAAGATTTCACTGTTGATGTTAAAACTTGCTTAGGCTTTGAAGTACAACTAGTAAAACATAAAATTGCCACAAAAACAGTAAAATAAATGGCGCACTTCAGATTCATCTTGCTCATAAGCTTATTTATTAAAAGCATATAATTTTAATTTTGGTCTAGCATTACTTAGTAATATGATGATATATTCGTTAATATTCCATAAAGTTTTAATTTGTTATAAGTCATTATTTTAAGAAATCAACATCATACTTTGCAAACATTAAAACACCTAACTTGTCTTCATCATTAAAATCAGATAATTATGAAACAATTAGAGAATAAAGTAGCAATTGTAACAGGTGGAGCTTCAGGTATAGGAAAGGCTATTGTTGAGCTTTTCGTCAAAGAAGGAGCTAAAGTCTTAATAGCAGATTTGAATGAAGATTCAGGTACTAAATTAGCTAATTCTTTAGGTGAAGCTACTGTATTTGTAAAAGCAGATTCTTCTTCGCCAGAAGACAATAAAAAATTAGTTGATATTGCTGTAGAAAAATTTGGAGCTTTACATATTGCGGTTAATAATGCAGGTATCGGCGGTGATGCAGCTACAGTTGGCGATTATGGCCTTGAAAGTTGGAAAAAAGTCATTGATATTAACTTGAATGGTGTTTTCTACGGTATGCACTATCAACTTCCAGAAATCGAAAAAGTAGGAGGAAGTATTATCAATATGGCTTCTATTTTAGGTCAGGTAGGCTTTGCATACTCTTCAGCTTATGTAGCCGCAAAACATGGAGTAGTAGGACTTACAAAAACTGCAGGTTGGGAATACGGTACTAAAGGTGTTCGTATCAATGCAATTGGCCCAGGTTTTATTTCCACTCCACTTGTGGATGATAATTTAGATAAAGAAACGTTAACTTTCCTCGAAACACAACATGCTATGCAACGTTTGGGTAAATCTGAAGAAGTTGCAGAATTAGCGCTTTGGTTAGCTTCAGACAAATCTTCGTTTGTAACTGGCTCTTACTATCCTGTTGATGGTGGCTATTTAGCTAAATAGAGTATTTGTGAACTACCCATTTGCTAAAGACAAATGGGCTTCGGGCTTCACAGACTTGTGCTTTGTTGCCAAAGTCTTATTTGAGTCTCCGCCCGTGTAATCGCCAGTTCCTGACGATATTATTTTTAATCCT
>NZ_JACOIJ010000074.1 GCF_014692495.1 Sphingobacterium litopenaei
GCAATTTAAACTATTCTAAAAGTAATATAGAGGGTATAATTTGACTTTAAAACAGAAAACTTATCTAGAAGCTAGATAAGGAGGTATATTATATGTCTAAAATTTTTATTTAGGACACTTGTGAATTTAATATTAACAATTCTAACAGACTTTAAACTTCAATAAAATGAATCATACACCACCTATTTTTATTGATGAAGGAAGCCATACCATTGCTTTTTTCGCACTTGATAATCCCCAGACATTGGTGATTTTTATACATGGTTTTAATGGTAGATCAATTAATACTTGGGGAGAATTTCCAGATTTCATACGTCTAAATAATGATTTCAAAAATGCTGATATTCTATTTATGGATATGATAGCCTTAAAAATCCCGCTGCCCAAAGTTCTCAAAATTTATATAATTCGCTGAGCAATTTGACAGAAAATTCCACCAATGCATGGGGTATTGAAAGAGCATTTATAAATGAATCGTTTAAATACGAGCAAATTGTGCTCGTCGCTCATTCTTTGGGTGCATTAGTTCTGCGCAAAGCGTTATTATTAGCCAAACGGGATCACAAAGAATGGTTAGATTCCTGCAAAATGATTCTTTTCGCTCCTGCCCATCATGGCTTTAAAATGAGAAACCTTATTTTTGAAAGTTTATCGTCTATTGAAACGATATTGTCGGGATTAGGACTTATATCCTTTCCAGTTTTAGAGAACTTAAAACCAAATTCATTTATTATTCAAAACCTGCTACATGATTCAATGCAGCTACTGGATAAAAAACAAGGAAACTTTACGATAGCTGACCAAATCATTTGGTCCAAGGAAGAAGAAATCGTTAGAAACGAACACTTTGGACAAGATTCTATTCCATTATTAGTGGAAAACAAAGCTCATCATGCCATATGCAAACCTGATAGCCAATATTTAATACCTTATCATTTAGTTGTCAAATCATTATATGCATAGTTATGAAAGCACAATCCCTAAACTTAGATATTTTATTAAAACAATATCGTAATCAATCAAAAGCAGAGAAAGGATTTGAAATAATAGCTGAATTATTGGAAGACAATGATTCAAGCAAGTTAGATAACTTACTACGAAACCATCACGTAGAATCTGTTTCTGATTCGAATGAAATAGAAGCACGAGAAAATATTAATGAATTAATAGACTTTTATAGTTTATTACAGGTTGCACTCTTTTCAGATTATATAAGCGCACCGCTGTCTCCTAAAATTACAGAAGAAATTGATTTCATCTTAAATTCAAAACCTCTGCAAAAATATTATACAGAAAACTATCCATCTGTATTACCACAATTGATCCTTAAGCAGATAAAAGTGGATGAATATTTCAAAAATAACATCAATATCCAAGGTAAAGTAATTTTTGATAGATTCTTAATTCTAAATCAATTCTCAAAACGAGATGATGACATACAATTATTACTTTGGATGTACAATAGTGGCTCTATAGGACGATATACTGTGGAAGATTTCCATCAATTGCTTAAATCAAAACACAATTTTAGAGTGGATAATAATCAAAATTCAATTACATTAAATAAAATTTTATGGGGATTAACAAAATTCACGCATTTTATAAATTATTATGCGCAGCTACTACGTGATTGCCAATTCAATCCAATTTTGCAGTCTGCGATCTGGCATTATCACAGTAATTGGTTTAACTCACAGAATAGCAAAATAGGTTATAATCTGAATATTACTCTACAGATAGTGAACTACCCATTTGCTAAAGACAAATGGGCTTCGGGCTTCACAGACTTGTGCTTTGTTGCCAAAGTCTTATTTGAGTCTCCGCCCGTGTAATCGCCAGTTCCTGACGATATTATTTTTAATCC
>NZ_JACOIJ010000075.1 GCF_014692495.1 Sphingobacterium litopenaei
GTAGTCCCGAGCAGATTTGAACTGCTGACCCCTACATTATCAGTGTAGTGCTCTAACCAACTGAGCTACGGGACTAGCTATCTTCTTCTCATCTTTCTCTCGGTAACCACTCCTACTTCTTTCGGGGTGGGCACTTTCTTCTAATGTCTCTTTTAATCATGTATATAACGTAACGAATACCAATAACGTATTCTCTAGAAAGGAGGTATTCCAGCCGCACCTTCCGGTACGGCTACCTTGTTACGACTTAGCCCCAATTATCGGTTTTACCCTAACACGCTCCTTGCGGTTACATGCTTTAGGCACCCCCAACTTTCATGGCTTGACGGGCGGTGTGTACAAGGCCCGGGAACGTATTCACCGCGTCATTGCTGATACGCGATTACTAGCGAATCCAACTTCATGAGGTCGAGTTGCAGACCTCAATCCGAACTGTGAATGGCTTTTCGAGATTAGCATCCTCTTACAAGGTAGCTGCCCGCTGTACCATCCATTGTAGCACGTGTGTAGCCCCGGACGTAAGGGCCATGATGACTTGACGTCGTCCCCACCTTCCTCTCTGCTTACGCAGGCAGTCTGTTTAGAGTCCCCACCACTACATGCTGGCAACTAAACATAGGGGTTGCGCTCGTTGCGGGACTTAACCCAACACCTCACGGCACGAGCTGACGACAGCCATGCAGCACCTAGTTTCCTGTCCCGAAGGACTTATCTATCTCTAGATAATTCAGTAACTTTCAAGCCCGGGTAAGGTTCCTCGCGTATCATCGAATTAAACCACATGCTCCTCCGCTTGTGCGGGCCCCCGTCAATTCCTTTGAGTTTCACCCTTGCGGGCGTACTCCCCAGGTGGATAACTTAACGCTTTCGCTAAGACGCTAACTGTATATCGCTAACATCGAGTTATCATCGTTTAGGGCGTGGACTACCAGGGTATCTAATCCTGTTCGATCCCCACGCTTTCGTGCATCAGCGTCAATCATGACTTAGATAGCTGCCTTCGCAATTGGAGTTCTGAGACATATCTATGCATTTCACCGCTACTTGTCTCATTCCGCCATCTTCAATCACATTCAAGCTCATCAGTATCAAAGGCACTGCGACAGTTGAGCTGCCGTCTTTCACCCCTGACTTAATAAGCCGCCTACGCACCCTTTAAACCCAATAAATCCGGATAACGCTCGGATCCTCCGTATTACCGCGGCTGCTGGCACGGAGTTAGCCGATCCTTATTCTTACGGTACATTCAAGCTGATACACGTATCAGTGTTTATTCCCGTACAAAAGCAGTTTACAACCCATAGGGCAGTCATCCTGCACGCGGCATGGCTGGTTCAGAGTTCCCTCCATTGACCAATATTCCTTACTGCTGCCTCCCGTAGGAGTCTGGTCCGTGTCTCAGTACCAGTGTGGGGGATTCTCCTCTCAGAGCCCCTAGACATCGTAGCCTTGGTAAGCCGTTACCTTACCAACTAGCTAATGTCACGCGAGCCCATCCATATCCTATAAATATTTAACAGCATTCTGATGCCAGATCGCTGTGTCATGCGGTGTTAATCCGAATTTCTTCGGGCTATCCCCCTGATATGGGTAGGTTGCTCACGCGTTACGCACCCGTGCGCCACTCTCACCAGAATCAGCAAGCTTTCATCTGGATCCCGTTCGACTTGCATGTATTAGGCCTGCCGCTAGCGTTCATCCTGAGCCAGGATCAAACTCTCCATTGTAAAAATGAAGTTTGACTCTAACTATTTATAAAAAAATAGAATTGTCTTTTTAATATCTATTTCCGTTATTGACTAAGGTTTGATTTTTTT
>NZ_JACOIJ010000076.1 GCF_014692495.1 Sphingobacterium litopenaei
GTTATTGGCTGCCTATAAAATTAAAGGCTCCTCTAGCTATCATCCTCAAATGTTATTGAAGGTTTTAGTTTTCGGCTACCTTAGCAATATTTATAGTAGTCGTAAATTGGAGATGGCATGCCGCGAAAATGTTAATTTTATGTGGTTAAGCGGCATGAGCTTTCCTGATCATAATACAATTAATAGATTTCGTGGAGTCCGCTTGAAGCAAGCATTACGCAGTATTTTTGAGGGAGTAGTAAAACTATTGGCCGATGAAGGCCTTTTAAGTATTGATGATGTTTATGTAGATGGGACAAAAATAGAAGCTAATGCAAACAAATATACTTTTGTCTGGAAGAAGTCGATCCACACCAATAAGGAGAAGATGAAAAAGGCCTTAGCAGAAATTTGGGATTATGCCCAAAGCGTTGCTAAAACAGAAGATGATTTACCTGATCCCCCTGATTTGACAGATATTAATAAAGAAAAGGTCCAGGCTACTGTTGACAAACTCAATGCTGTACTAGCTGATAATAAGGATGTAAGTAAGAAAATGCGTTCTAAACTACAGTATGTCACTAAAAACTATCCGACTAAAATTGAGGAGTATGAACAACAGGAGGCTATTCTTGGTGAGCGAAACAGCTATAGCAAGACGGATACACAGGCTACTTTCATGCGCATGAAAGAAGATCCTATGCTTAATGGGCAGCTGAAACCAGGTTACAATATTCAAATCTCTACCTCTAACCAATATATCGTTAATTATACTATTCATTCCAATCCTACTGATACACGAACACTAAGCTTACACCTTGACCAGCATAAACAAAGTTACGGCAAACATCCAGAAGCGGTCACTGCAGACGCTGGGTATGGCAGCGAGGAAAATTACGATTATCTTGAAGCAAAGGATATAAAGGGATACGTTAAATATAATATGTTTGATAAGGAGCAAAAAAATAGTAATCCAATTAAAGTTCCTTTTAGTGTGGATAATCTGTATTATAATAAAGATGAAGACTGGTATATATGTCCAATGGGGCAACGTATGACTTGTTTAGGAACCTTCAAGATAAAAAATGCTTCTGGTTTCGAGCAAGAAGTAAAAAAGTATCAGGCAAAAAATTGCAGCAATTGTCCTTTAAATGGAGCTTGTCATAAAGGTGCAGGAAACAGAATAATTCAAGTAAATGAAAATCTAAACCGGCACAAGGATAGAGCATATGAACTGCTTAATAGTGAAGAAGGTATTGCAAAACGTAAAAAACGATGTTGTGATGTGGAACCGGTCTTCGGAAACATAAAACAAAATCATAATTTCCGCCGCTTTATGCTCCGCGGTAAAGATCTTGTGTCAATAGAATGGGGATTATTGGCAATTGCACAAAATTTAAGAAAGAAAGCGGCCTAAAAAGACCGCTTTTT
>NZ_JACOIJ010000077.1 GCF_014692495.1 Sphingobacterium litopenaei
TACTCCCGCCTATCCTACACATCCTGTACCCAATTTCAATGTTAAGCTATAGTGAAGGTTCATGGGGTCTTTCCGTCCCGTTGCGGGTAATCGGCGTCTTCACCGATACCACAATTTCACCGAGCTCATGGCTGAGACAGCGCCCAGATCGTTACACCATTCGTGCAGGTCGGAACTTACCCGACAAGGAATTTCGCTACCTTAGGACCGTTATAGTTACGGCCGCCGTTTACTGGGGCTTCGATTCAATGCTTCGCCTTGCGACTAACATCCCCTCTTAACCTTCCAGCACCGGGCAGGTGTCAGGCCTTATACCTCATCTTTCGATTTTGCAAAGCCATATGTTTTTGCTAAACAGTCGCCTGGGCCTTTTCACTGCGGCTGCTCCTCTCAGAGACAGCGCCCCTTCTCCCGAAGTTACAGGGCCATTTTGCCGAGTTCCTTAGCCATGACTCACTCGAGCACCTTAGGATTCTCTCCTCGACTACCTGTGTCGGTTTACGGTACGGGTTTTATATACCTGAAGCTTAGCGGGTTTTCTTGGAAGTCTGATTACCTGCTCTATCTGCGCTCCCGAAGGTTTGCAGTACTATTGGGGTTCAGCTAGGTCCGCGGATTTGCCTACGGTCCTAATACCTACGCCTTTTAACCAGCTATTCCGTCAGCTGGCGGCAGTGTCACTACTCCGTCACCACATCGCAGTATATAAAAGTACTGGAATATTAACCAGTTGTCCATCGGCTTTCACCCTTCGGTTGCGCCTTAGGCCCCGACTAACCCTGATCCGATTAGCGTTGATCAGGAAACCTTAGTCTTTCGGTGGGCGGGTTTCTCACCCGCCTTATCGTTACTTATGCCTACATTTGCTTTTCTATAATCTCCACACTACATCACCATAGTGCTTCACCGACGATAGAATGCTCCCCTACCAGTACATCGTATGATGTAATCCATAGCTTCGGTAGTAATCTTGATGCCCGTTTATTATCCACGCCCGGTCGCTCGACTAGTGAGCTGTTACGCACTCTTTAAATGAATGGCTGCTTCCAAGCCAACATCCTAGCTGTCTGGGCAACCGGACCTCGTTAGTTCAACTTAGACTACATTTGGGGACCTTAGCTGATGGTCTGGGTTCTTTCCCTCTCGGCCTTGGACCTTAGCACCCAAAGCCTCACTGCCGA
>NZ_JACOIJ010000078.1 GCF_014692495.1 Sphingobacterium litopenaei
TGCAACAACTCCACCTTAAATTTGGTGAGAGAATGAAAGCCTTCGGCGGCTCTAAATAGATATAGGTCCGAAGGGGACCTATATCTATTTAGAGCTCAATGACACAGTTTGCTTTACACTTCCTTAATAAATAACTATTCAATATAAATTTTGTCTTACTTCCTATAATTTAACAGCCTAACCTTATTGTAACAACGGTTATAAACTATATATCATTATGATTAATTAAAAAAATTGTCTATTAAGGGTTTATATATCGATTAACATTAAAATATAGATATAAATTGATTAGAAAATGGTTTAGCTTAAAAATTTTCTCTAAATATAAAGTTAATTAACAATCAAACAACTATTCTACTTTAAAAAATTTTTTTTCAACTATTTTGTAGACTGCACCCCAAAATTTAGACAAATTTAGTTTAAAGATTTATAATTATGAGTTCGGTATTCCACCGGACTCATTTTGTTTAAATTGGATTTAATTCTGTCGTTATTGTAATAATTTATATACTCTTTAATTTCTCTTTTTAAGTGTGCTATGCTGTTGAATTTTTGAATATAAAACAGCTCTGATTTTAATGTTCCAAAGAAGTTTTCAATAACTGCATTGTCCAAGCAATTTCCCTTTCTAGACATACTTTGAGTAATACCCTGCTCTTTCAATAAATGTTGATATTGCCTCATCTGATATTGCCATCCTTGGTCGGAATGGAAAATCAAATTACTGCCATCTTTTAACTTTCTAAATGCCTTGTGAATCATGCCTGATATCTGTTTGAAATCAGCTCGCTCGCTTAACTGGTAACTGATTATCTCCTGGTTGTACAAGTCCATTATGGGCGATAAATACAACTTCTTATCCCTTACTTTAAACTCCGTAACATCAGTTACCCATTTCTGCTCAGGTGCTTGTGCTTTAAACGCTCGCTCTAATATATTAGGAGCTATTTTGCCTTGTTCTCCTCGATATGATTTGTATTTCTTGGTACGTATCAGACTTTTAAGACCTAGCATTTTCATGATTTTAAGTACTGTTTTGTGGTTGACAGCATCACCTTTCTTGCGTAATTCGTCGGTGATACGTCTATAACCATATCTACCTTTATGCTTGTTATAAATACTCTTTATC
>NZ_JACOIJ010000079.1 GCF_014692495.1 Sphingobacterium litopenaei
GTGAAGCGGATTCGCCAGGATTCGTGGATACAACCTTGAAATACCGCCCTTTCTGTATTCGGTTTCTAACTCCGCAGAGCGGAGGACATTGTTTGGTGGGTAGTTTGACTGGGGTGGTCGCCTCCAAAAAGGTAACGGAGGCTTTCAAAGGTAAGCTCAGTACGCTTGGTAACCGTACGTGGAGTGCAATGGCAAAAGCTTGCTTGACTGTGAGGCCTACAAGCCGAGCAGGGTCGAAAGACGGACATAGTGATCCGGTGGTTCTGTATGGAAGGGCCATCGCTCAAAGGATAAAAGGTACTCTGGGGATAACAGGCTGATCTCCCCCAAGAGCTCATATCGACGGGGAGGTTTGGCACCTCGATGTCGGCTCGTCACATCCTGGGGCTGGAGAAGGTCCCAAGGGTTGGGCTGTTCGCCCATTAAAGTGGCACGCGAGCTGGGTTCAGAACGTCGCGAGACAGTTCGGTCCCTATCTGTTGTGGGCGTTGGAAGTTTGAGTGGATCTGTCCTTAGTACGAGAGGACCGGGATGGACTGACCGCTGGTGAACCAGTTATGCCGCCAGGTGTACGGCTGGGTAGCTACGTCGGGAATAGATAAGCGCTGAAAGCATCTAAGTGCGAAACTAGCCACGAGATGAGACTTCCTTATAGGGTCGTAGTAGATGACTACGTTGATAGGCTACAGGTGTAAAGGTTGAGAGACCAAAGCTGAGTAGTACTAATAGCCCGAAGCTTTCCAATGCGGATAGAATCTGTTGTCTTCTTCTTACGTTCTATTTTTTCTTTCAATAGTATGTCAATTAGTACAGAGTATGGAGAATTGAGTACAGAGTATACATACTCACTACGCAATACACATTACTCACTACTAACAAAAACTTTGGGTGCCTATATCGGCGGTGTTCACCTCTTCCCATTCCGAACAGAGCAGTTAAGCCCGCCCGAGCCGATGGTATTGCCGTAACAGGTGGGAGAGTAGGTCGGTGCCTTCTTTTATTAAACAACAAA
>NZ_JACOIJ010000007.1 GCF_014692495.1 Sphingobacterium litopenaei
ATAAGCCATTGACTCGAGAAGAGGAACTATTAATAGAGAACGAAAAATTGCGTTGTGAGGTAGCATTCTTAAAAATGCCTTAATTCAAGCACAAGAGGAAGCGGAATCAAAACAAAAATCCAAGCCAAAGAATTAAGGCACGAATTTGATTTAGCATTATTGCTAAGTTATGGCAAGGTGGCACGAAGTACCTATTATTATCATGAGAAAAGTGAGCGAAAGGACAAATACCAATCACTTAAAATACTGATAAAGAGTATTTATAACAAGCATAAAGGTAGATATGGTTATAGACGTATCACCGACGAATTACGCAAGAAAGGTGATGCTGTCAACCACAAAACAGTACTTAAAATCATGAAAATGCTAGGTCTTGGACAATGCAGTTATTGAAAACCTCTTTGGAACATTAAAATCAGAGCTATTTTACATCCAAAAATTCAACAGCATAGCACACTTAAAAAGAGAAATTAAGGAGTATATCAAATATTACAATAATGAGAGAATCAAATCCAATCTAAACAAAATGAGCCCGGTCGAATACCGAACTCATTATTATAAATCTTTAAACTAAATTTGTCTAAACTTTGGGGTGCAGTCTAATTCGAGCCTTTTTTCGTTAATATCTTGTTAATTATATTGTCTAATTGCTGAGGTTGCTTTTTATACTTTTCTAAATCGTATAATTCCACTTTACGAAAATCTATTGGATGACTTTCTGATTGTAAATATATATATCCACCAGTCAATGGTTGCCCATCTTTCTTAACGGCAGGATCGTACCCATCTACCATATCTCCACCAATTTGTGGTTTAGAATACTCGATTACAGTTTCACCCTCCAAGACGTGACGAATTACCGAATCACCCAATACTACGAATTCTGCTGTTACCCATTGATCACCATGATAGGTTTTAGATTTAGCATTAATACAATGCGGACTGAATAATTTATCATTCATTACGACATGTGTACCTGGTGTACAAAGATTGGAAGTCGTACGTACGGATTTAGGATCATTATCTCCCCCTAAAAATTGTGCTTCAATGGAAATAGGGAAGTTCTGGTCTATACCCATAGTTTTTGGGTCTTGTCCATGCAGCATAGCCCCGCTGTTGCGCCATGCCCAGCCTTCGCCGCCTTTAGGTTGTTCACCTACAAAACGATATTCCACGCGTAGTACATAATAAGAGTATGGTGTATTGTAAGCAATATGACCATAACGGAAATTAAAATTGTCGTATTGGTCGTACCTTACCTTCATCATACCATCTTCTACACGGAAAGTATTTCCAAAATTTTCACCTACCGCATAATTTCTGATTTTAGGTGTCCAGTTTTTAAGGTCTTTACCATTAAAAAGCTGGATAGCTTTTGGTTCATCCTCAGTAGACTTGACAGTGCTAATCTGTGTAGAGCAAGATAAAATTGATACAGTCGCTAATGCCGACCATACGAGTGTTTTAAACGTCATAATTTTAAAGGTTTAGATTAGAAGTATTATAATAAAGTGTGCTGATGCTTAACGTAATCGCTTGGGCGAACCCCGATTACTTTGTTAAATGTATTACTAAATGTTGGAAGACTGCTGTATCCTACTTTCAAAGCAACTTCGTTTACACTTAACTTTTCGTCTAATAAAAGCTTAAGCGCCGTTAACATACGCAAAATTGTGTAATATTGAATAAAAGACATGTTTAATTCTTTTTGAAATAATCGAGCAAGTGTTCGCTCACTTATATCAAAATTTTGTGCAAGTACTTTGAAGCTTACATTTTCCGAAATGTTGGATTCTAAATACTTAATAATGTCTTTTAGCTTTTGATTTTGGGGATAAGGTAGAGCCAGAGGTAATTCGGATTGCGAAAGTTCTGGCAAAATCAGCTTGAAAGCTTTAGCAATTGAGTATTTCGGCTCTTCCACAGGGAAAATATTACCATTCCAACGGTTGGTAAACATTATAAGTTCGATCAATAAATCATTTACCGGATAAATGTTTATTTTTTCAAAAAAGTCAGTATCTGTTTCATATTTAGGAAAATAAAGGTTTCGCATTACCACGTGCGAAGAACTCGGATGAATACTGTGTTTCATACCAGCTGGAATCCAAATGTAATGTCTCGCAGGAAGAAAGTAAGATTTTGTAGCCGTTTTCAAAAAGACAACACCTCCTTCTGTGTATAAAAATTGTCCTTTTTTGTGGACGTGCTCACCAATATAACTATCTCCCATTAATGCATGATGACAATATATACTGTCTTCGAATGCATCAACCTCGGTCATGTAATACTTATTTACATATTCCTTTTCCATATAACATAATTTGAAAACAAATTTCTCGTTTTTAAGTTAAATAACCAAAAAGTGAGTGTTTGGTCACTTGATGATTCTAGTTTTTATTGATTTGTGTTAAATAATAATCGGTCTTTTTAGAATGTAAATGCATGTTTATTAATACATTGAATATAACACTTAATAAATTTTAATATCAAAAATATAATTAAATTACTGATAGTCAGTTTATTAAATAGTTTTTCTACTATATAGATAATTAAGTGACTGAAAATAATAAAAATGACGTTCTATTAATCATTAATATTGTAATGTTATTTGATTATAAGAGAGATAACGCCTAGTAATATACATAGAAAATGAGTTTAAGTAGAATACGTTTAGAATCTTTGCATAGTAAAGTAATGACTGCAGGGGAAGCAGCTCAACTAATTAAAGACGGTATGGTTGTGGGTTCGAGCGGCTTTACGAAGGCGGGAGATAGTAAGGTCGTACTTCCGGCTTTAGCAGAACGTGCAAAGACAGAAAATGTAAAGATTACGTTGATGACAGGTGCTTCATTGGGTCATGATACAGATGGTAAATTGGCTGAAGCAGGTGCTTTGAAAAAACGTATGCCTTTCCAAGTAGATCGTACATTACGTAATAAAATCAATGCTGGTGAAGTATTGTTTATTGATCAACACTTAAGTGAAGCGGCAGAATTATTACATAATAAAAACCTTCCTCCAGTCGATATCGCTGTGTTGGAAGTAACCTATATTGATAGAGACGGAAGTTTTGTGCCTACAACTTCTGTAGGTAACTCGTTGACATTTGCGAATCTTGCGAAACAAGTAATTTTGGAAGTCAATACAGCTATTCCGGAGGAATTTTATGGGTTGCACGATATTTATCAAGCTGAAGATTATCCACATCGTAATGTAATTCCTATTGTAGCGCCTTGGAATAAAATTGGTCGTAAGACTATTCCTTTGGATCCAAATAAAGTTGTAGCTATCGTATTTACAGATAAAAAGGATAGTCCTGCAGATATCGCTGCTCCAGATGAAAAAACAACCAACATCGCGAAACATATCTTGAATTTCTTTGAAAACGAAGTAAAGTTAGGTCACTTGACGGAGCGTTTGCTTCCTTTGCAAGCAGGTATTGGTAAAGTAGCAAATGCCGTGTTGACAGGTTTCAAAGACAGTAATTTCTACGATTTGACTATGTTTTCCGAAGTGTTGCAAGACAGTACTTTTGATTTGATCGATTCCGGAAAATTGAGTTTCGCTTCTGCATCTTCAGTTACAGTTTCGCAAGATTGTTATGATCGTGTCTTCGGTAATTTGAGCAAATACAGAGATAAATTTGTATTGAGACCACAAAATATTTCCAATACACCAGGTTTAATCCGTCGTTTAGGAGTTATTGCCATCAATACAGCTATTGAATTTGACTTGTACGGAAATGTGAACTCTACACATATTTCGGGAACAAAAATTATGAACGGTATCGGTGGCTCGGGAGACTTTGCACGGAATGCATACTTAAGTATTTTCGTAACACAAGCCGCTTCCAAAGAAAATAAAATTTCACACGTATTACCAATGGTTTCGCACGTGGATCATACAGAGCATGATGTAGATATCTTGGTAACAGATATTGGTTTAGCAGATTTACGTGGTTTAGCACCTCGTGAACGCGCACAAAAAATCATTGATAACTGTGTGCATCCAGACTATCGTGAAGAATTACAGTCTTATTTTGATAGAGCATGTGAGCGCGGTGGACATACCCCTCATTTATTAGAAGAAGCATTTAGCTGGCATTTGCGCTTAGCAGAAACAGGCAGCATGAAAAAGAATTAATTTTAATACTTTCTTGGTTTTTATTCAACTAAAGTCGCAATTTATATTGCGACTTTTTTAGTGTATTTTCTTTTACGAATAGTTTGCTGTATAAATCCAATCAAAATTAAAACTATAATAGGAGAGGCTACATTGATTAGTTGCCATTTCAATTTGTCCTGCTTAACTTGAGTTTGATCCAATAGGCGAAGTTTTACTTCGCGATTACGCAAGGTTATTAGCTGCTCGTCATTCGTTAAATAATCTACTACATTCTGTAGTAAAGTTTTATTTGCAAATTGTTTTTCGGTATATCTGTCCCAGCCTAATGGATAAGGTGATTCATCTTTGGTATTCACTTGATTGATTAACCAATCACCATCTGCGATAACAAACATCTTGGCTGGTTTCGAAATATTAGTAAGATTAACGGGATCTTTAATTCCGGAAGGAGCTGGTCTATTTTCGAAAATATAGGGAAAATGGCCTGAAAGCAGTACTGCTACGGGTTTTTGCTCGCTTCGGAAACTAGTAGGATCGGGCTGTTCTTCTACCATTTGCAAGGATATGATAGAACCTGTTTGGTAAATTTTGGCAAAAGGTGAAGACTCTAGAATAATTTCCTTTTTGATTTTAGGATTCGCTATAGTATCGATTGTCCCAATAAATTCAGTGCGAATTCCGTCTAAATTTTTAATAATTGGATGAGGACGATTCGGCATCAAAATAGGGAAAAAGAACCATGGGGTCAATTCGATTTGTGCTTGTCCGTTGATATTTCCCACAGACATCGGGATTTGTGCACAATTCATATCAGCTAGGACATCATAGTTCAATCGGGCGCCATAAAGAAACAGTTGATCATCCAAATTTAATTCTCTACCGATTAGCACTTGTTTCCCCGGTTGCCTTAAATGATCCAATTCTGCATCCACCTGGTCGATTGCCCAAACAAGCGAACCCCCATTGCGCACGTAATAATCCAATTTGTATTTGTCGCTTTCTGAAAACTTAGTTTTAGGCTTTGCAATAATTATCGTTGAAAATTTTTGTAAATCTTCCAGTTGAATCGAATCCAGGTTTACACGTCCT
The DNA here is from genome assembly GCF_014692495.1 of Sphingobacterium litopenaei. Lineage (GTDB taxonomy): Bacteria > Bacteroidota > Bacteroidia > Sphingobacteriales > Sphingobacteriaceae > Sphingobacterium > Sphingobacterium litopenaei. Next base: position 5,218 of record NZ_JACOIJ010000007.1, read on the forward strand.
ACTCGATGGGTTTGCGCAAAAGTTTGCATTGCATCATACAATTCTAAGTCTGAAGGCTCATTGTGACCTTCAGTAAATCCAATAAAGGGTTTTATTGGATTAGAAAGCTTTTTGATAGCAGAGATAAATCCATATTCCAAGTTTTGAATGGAATTATTTAATATCTGTTCTGGATTTAGGCCAATTTTATTTTGTAATAGATTTACATTTACTTCTTGTTCACCTTTATTCACAATAGCGTAAGGGAAAATCAGATTTTGTGAATAACCGCTGCTATTTTTTACACTCAGATTTGTCGGTTGCAATCCTCTGCTAATGAGTGCTTCATAAATTTGTCGTTTCTCTTCTTCCGAACCTTCCTGTGGATTTATAATGTTTACTTTTATAGCTCCATTGGACAAGCGATTCATATCACGTGCCATATCAATGGCTGATTGTCGTAATCTTTTGAATCCACTAGGCAATTTTCCGTCTAGAAAAATCGTTATGTAAATATCATTATCAGCTTTTTGCAGAATGTCTTTAGAAGTTGAGCTCAGCGTATATCTTTTATCTTCTGTAAAATCAATTCTTCCGAAAAGATTGGAGACAAAAGATTGGTTTAAGAGAAATATTACTAACAATGTGAAGGCATAAACAGAAAATGTTTTCTTTCTTTTTCTAAATTTTCGACCTAGATGACCAACTGAAAGAATCAGAAAAAGAACAATAAAACTAATGAAGTAAATCAAATCCGAAGCCAGCATGACGCCACGACTCAACGCTTCATAGTGGTATTGAATACCAAATGCTGCTATCCAATTTTCATTGCCAACCGAAAACTTACTTATCGCATCAAAACCATAATAACTAAAAAAGCACAATATTACCGAAAGCAAAAGGGAAATAATAGGATTGTTAGACAATGCTGAACCAAAAATGGATAACGCTGTAAACGCAGCTGTCAACAGAAATAATCCAACATAAGAACCTGTTATCCCGCCAATATCTATATTTCCGATAGGAGAAGCTAATAAATAAAGTCCATTTGGATAGATTAACGTAGGCACTAATGCAAATAGAGACACGGTCAAACTTCCTAAATACTTACCTAATACAATTTGATGAAATGAGATAGGTCTGCTTAGTAATAAATCAAAAGTTCCATTCGCCTTTTCTCCAGCGATACTCTGCATAGTGACGGCCGGAATTAGCAACAAGAGCAAGTAAGGTGCAAGTTGAAAAAAAGAATCTAAATTAGCATAGCCATTGTCCAAAATGGAAGTCTCGGGGAATACCCAAACTAGTAGACCCGCTACTATAAGAAATAAGCCTATAGCTAAATAGCCAATAAAAGAATTAAAGTAGGATATAACTTCTTTTTTATAAATACTAAGCAATTTCTTCAGGTTTTAAGTCCGAAAATAGGAAATATTGCATCATAATGCAAAAGAAACTCAGAATGAGTTGAACAGGAAATTATTTGGTCAGTTTAACAAAAATTTCCTCCATCGAGAGATTAGGATAGCGTTCTTGTTTGTCTTTTAATAGAAATTGGTCTTTAATCTGTCCTTGATGAATGACGATAATTTCGTCGCAAATAGCTTCGACTTCCTGCATTAGATGCGTAGAAAGTAAAACCGTTTTGTCTTGGGCGAGTTCGCGTATAAGCTGGCGGATTTCTATAATTTGGTTGGGATCCAATCCTGTGGTTGGTTCATCGAGAATCAACACTTTTGGATCGTGAATGATGGCACATGCCAGGCCAACACGCTGTTTGTACCCTTTAGAAAGCTCCTTTATTTTTTTGTGTTGTTCTTGCTGCAATCCAGTCCGTTCAATAACTTTTGAAATACGTTTTTCGATATTCTTGACTTGATATAGCGATGCTTGGAAATGTAACATCTCCTGAACATACATTTCTAAATAAAGCGGATTGTTCTCAGGAAGATAACCAATTGTTCGTTTTGCCTCCAGAGAATTAAATTTTAAATCAATATCATTTATCCAACATTGACCATCTTCTATTGGAAGGATCCCAGTCAAAATCTTCATCGTGGTAGATTTACCTGCGCCATTTGGTCCTAGAAATCCAATGATACGGTTGCTTTGCGTTTGGAAGGAGATGTTATCCAACGCTTTTTGTTTTCCGTATTGTTTACTCAGATTTTGAACACGAATGGACATGACCTAACGATTGATAAAGGGTGATTTGATATTTCTTTTGTTAATGTAGAAATCTAAAGCTTTCTGTGCTTCACCAGGATTGTCCGTACTCAAAATATCCGCACCTTTTTCCACATATTCGGCATAAACTTGATAGCCTCTGCTTTTCGCTTGTTTGTCTAAGTTGCCGATTGTACCTAAAATCGTTTTGATACCATGTGAGTGAAGCAATTCCACCAACGGTTTTTTTGGCTGTGAAGTGCCTACAAATGCCACCAATCTGTTGTCCGGAATGCCTGCTTCTGCAAGTTTTACTAAATCTTTTTCCGATTTTACACTCGCAGAAATCATCAAATCAGGATTGATACGGTAGATAGCTCGAGCTTGATTTGCATTGTATGTAATGACAATTACAGAAGCTTGGGCATTAGTTTGTTGAATAATTTGGGAAAGCAAACCGTAAGGTACATCTTGTTTGACATCTAAAGTAAATAAAACATTCCCCTTACCCCAAGTCAAGGCTTCTTCCAATGTAGGAATTTGGAAATTCGTTAATTCCCCATTACTGTCCTTTAGACGTAATTCTTTTAATTCTGCCAAGGTATATTTCCCAATTCTACCAGTTCCATTGGATGTACGATCCAGTGTTTCATCATGCATCAATACCAAAGCAGAATCTTTTGATAAACGAACATCACATTCAATGATAAGCGGAAATTGTTTAGCCCAATATTGAAAAGACTCAATAGCATTCTCCGGATATCCATCGGTGTCTCCACCTCGGTGTGCACTAATTAATGGATAGCGGTCATCATTAAACGTTAGGAACTGATAAAGATCCTCGAGGCTATTAATATTAAAGTTATCCGATGAAAAGTCTGAGGTTTCAATCGAGTTACTACTATCATGTTTTTGCTTCGTCTCGGAAGGTGTGTTCCGAAAGCAGGACGATAGGAGTATAACACTCAGGAAAACAACAAATAGGGGACTTAATCTCTTCATTATTTAGCTTCGTAATTTTTGATCAGTTCGATGATTTGCTCTAATGGCGTATGTATTTGTTCGAATTTGATATGAGCTCGTTCATAGAAAGGCTCACGTTCTTTTAGTTTTGAATCAATAAATTCAAATAATTCCTCGCCAGTTAACCCTTTCAAAACTGGCCTTTTGTTTACATCCGATTGGCTTAATCGTGACCAGAGCGATTTACTCGTATGATACAGATAAAGAGATAAACCATTTTCATTAATCCAATCTATATTATCATAGTAGCATGGCGTACCTCCACCAGTAGAAATAATCGCTATTCTACCAGCTTGTTTTTTGAGATATTCATTTTCTAATTTTCTAAAACTTTCCTCGCCATAAGCTTTAAAATATTCAGGAATCGTCATCCCGATATTTGCTACGATTTCATGATCCAAATCCACAAATGGCATTTCCAAAGCGTTAGCGATTTTTTTGCCCCATGTTGTTTTACCGCTACCCATGAAGCCGACTAAGAAAATAGGTTTGTCCATTCGTTATTTTAGATATGTATTGATTAATTCTTCTTTCGAAGGAAAAGTATCTTTTGACCACTTTTCGATAACTATACCATTTTGCAATAGCATTACGCCCGGATTTGAACGCACCATACTTTTCAATGGTACAGCATCGGCATAGAAAGTTTCTAAAACCAAATCTAATTGATCATTCAAGTAATCGACGTCCGAACTCGCACTTGCTGTTAACAATACTGCACGGATATTATATTCTTCGCTCAATGATTTAATAGTTTGGTTGATTTTATCTAAAGCCAAAAAGTCTGTTGGCGAAAATTTAGTAACATCTACGCTTGTTACCACAAAATTATAATGCGGATTCTCCACAATTTCTTGTGTAAAATCTTGTCCTTCATTATCCGTAATCATCAAATCAGGAATAGCTACTTGATAACCTTTTCTGATAAGCTTTGTGAGAGGTTCACCGACAATTTCCCAATTTTCATCTTCCCAGATTTTTTGGCTCATATATTCCTTATCGGTTACTTTTTTGGTTTCCCCAGTTTGCTTATTTTTTAGGTTATAAATATGCTCAAATTCATCCTGTGGAGCTCCTTCTGGTACTTTCATTAAAGAAGGTAAATTATTACCAACTTTATAAGGCAAGAAATCTAAAATAGGTAAATATTTGTATGTATAAATTCCTGCGCCAAAAGCAAAAATGAACGTAAACAAAGTCAACACATTATTTGCGAAAGAGCTTTTGAATATCGGCGTAATCTTGTTCCTTTTGACAAAAATAATTCCGATGAACACCAATAAAATCAAATCTTTGATAAAAGATTGCCAAGGGGTCAACGGAATAGCATCACCAAAACAGCCACAAGATGTCACGACATTGAAGAATGCAGAGTAAAATGTCAGAAACGTAAAGAAAATGATGAGTAATAATAATCCCCAAGCAACGGATTTACGTGCAATGCCTAACAGTAAAAGAATTCCTAAGATAATCTCCAAAGCACAAATCACAATGGCTATCCATGCACTGTAATCGTTCAAAAAGGTAAGATTAAAGACATGAAAATATTCCTGCAATTTGTAACCAAAGCCCATTGGGTCATTGGCTTTGATCAAACCTGAGAATATAAATAATAAACCTACGAACACACGTGATATCCAAAGTAGAATATCTGGTTTGTTAGAGGTTTTTTGTAAAGGAGTATAATAGGAAGTATTCAACATAATATTATTTTTTATCCATAAAGCCCATTTTTATCAACGCAAAAACAGCATAATTCAACATATCTTGGTAATTAGCAGCAAGACCTTCTGACACTATTGTTTTTCCGTCGTTGTTTTCAATTTGTTTTACACGATGCAATTTCATCAAAATCATATCTGTCATTGATGAAATACGCATATCGCGCCATGCTTCACCATAATCATGGTTCTTAGCGAACATCAAATCACGAGTTTGGTTTACTTTTTCAGTGTATTTCTGTTCAACAAATGCTGCATCCAAATTTTCTTCCCCTTCTTCGCCCATCTCCAATTGCAGCAACGCAATTACACAATAATTCACGATAGCCACAAATTCGCCAGCGATATCTTCGCCCACTTTAGAAACTTGCTTAATTTCTAAAGTACGAATACGTTTGGCTTTGATATAAAGTTGGTCAGTAATTGAACTTAGACGCATAATGCGCCAAGAAGTACCGTAATCTTTAGTTTTATTGACAAATAGATTTTTACAAAAATCAATGACCGCATTATATTCTTCCGTAGTATTCATATTAAGTATAAAACAAATGTTGTGTTACAAATATAGTCAGAAAAGTATTTAGCGTATAGTCATATTCCTGTTTGATTTTAGGATTTTATGACAATTTCTAATATATTTTCGAGTAACTTCGAATATACTTTGAAACAACAAATGGGAATTAAGAAACCAGAAATTCGAGAAGTCGAAATCATTCGCTATATACAACCTTTTCGCGAGGGAGGATCTTTGCCTGGATTGGTGGATGCTGACGATGGATTTAGCTATGTCATTAAATTTCGTGGGGCAGGTCAAGGCAAGAAAGCATTGGTTGCGGAATTGATTGGAGGGGAGTTGGCTCGTCTATTGGGTTTGCGTATGCCAGAAATGGTATTTGCGAATTTGGATGAATCGTTTTGGCGTTTGGAAGCAGATGAAGAAATTCAGGATTTGCTTAAGTTTTCTATAGGCAAAAATCTAGGTGTTCATTTTCTGAATGGCGCGATTACATACGATGCCAACGTAGACCAATTCAATGAAGAGGAAGCTTCAAAAATTGTGTGGCTAGATGCTTTATTGATGAATGTGGATCGTACAGCACGCAATACCAATATGCTCGTTTGGCATAAGGAATTGTGGTTGATTGATCATGGTGCTTCTTTGTATTTTCATCATTCGTGGGACAATTGGGAAGATTATGTAGCAAAACCTTTTGTACAAATCAAAGATCATGTATTACTGAAACAAGCTTCCAAAGTGCAGGAAGTACATGATAAATACAGTTCTTATTTTACGGAAGAAAATATTCGCGGTGTATTGAAAGTTATTCCAGACGAATGGTTGATAGAAGAGGGGAGAGACTTAACTCCAGATGCAGTAAGGGAAGTTTACTTGCAATTTTTGTTGCGCAGATTAGCAAATTCATCCTTGTTTTTAAATCAGATAGAGAATGAGCGTAAGAACATTATATGAGTATGCAGTAGTGCGTGTAGTTCCTCGAGTAGAACGTGAGGAATTTGTGAATGTGGGCGTAGCTCTATATTGCAAGAAGTTTCGGTATGCTGAGTTTCTTTTTCATTTGGATGAACTAAAGTTAAAGGCTTTATATGCTAATGTGGATATCGAAGAAATAAGAAAACATTTGGAATCATTTCAAAAAATATGTGCTGGCGATAAATCTTATGGCAAAATAGCCAATCTCGAACAAGCAGAAAGATTTAGGTGGCTTACCGCGAATAGAAGTACGATTATCCAATCTTCAGCAGTGCATACGGGATTATGTATTTCGGCAGAGGAAACGCACGCAGAATTAATGAATAAATTAGTTCTATAATATCTATCTTAAAAGTAGATTTTTATAATTCAAAAGTGTAGATTTGCAGTCATGGAAGATTTTTATAACCATCTTTATAAAAAACAATTAGAGGCGCAAGATATGCCCAGCAATACGCGTATCTGGACGTGGGCAAGAGACTTATTTAGAGCACTTTTTCCCGAAAGAAATCCACAGCAGTTGTCTTCAGTAGAAGATGTCAAAGATATTTTCTATCGTTCGGAAGTCGAACTTCTCAGCATATTACGTAAGAGCAGAAAATGCAGCAATTGTCATCACGATATTGTCGTCCGCAAATTCTACGATTCTTTACCCGAATTATATGAAGTGATGCTGACCGATGCCCAAGCCATCTTGGATGGAGACCCTGCAGCGCAGGATTTGCGCGAAGTTATACGTACTTATCCAGGTTTTTTGGCTACATGTGTTTATCGAATGGCTAATAAATTGTGGTTATTAGAAGTGCCATTAATCCCACGAATTTTAACAGAATGGGCGCACGAACGTACAGGAATCGATATTCATCCGGGAGCTACTATTGGTAGATACTTGCATATAGACCACGGTACAGGATTAGTAATTGGAGAAACCTGTATCATAGGCGAGCATGTAAAATTGTACCAAGGTGTTACGTTGGGCGCACTGAGTGTAGAGAAAAATCTAGCAGGTAAGCAGCGTCATCCGATTATTGAGGATTATGTGGTTATCTACGCAGGAGCTACTATATTAGGGGGTGAAACCCGAATAGGACATCATTCTGTAATTGGCGGTAATGTGTGGTTGACTTCAAGCATTGATCCATACACTACAGTTTATCATCAATCGAATTCAAAATTTATAGATACTAAACCCGCTTTATAATGGGAAATATAATAGATGCTATAGGCAATACACCTTTGGTAGAGATCACGAGCTTTCACAACAATCCTAAGGTGAAAATTTACGCCAAATTAGAAGGTAATAATCCTGCTGGTTCGGTAAAAGATAGACCAGCTTTGAATATGATTCGTTCAGCTATTGAACGTGGTGATATTAAAAAAGGGGATAAGCTTATCGAAGCCACTAGTGGCAATACAGGTATTGCATTGGCTATGATTGCCAGCATCTACGAAATGGAGCTGGAATTGGTCATGCCATCTAGTTCTACACGCGAACGTACGTTGACTATGGAAGCTTTTGGCTCCAAAGTAACTTTGTTGGAAAACATGGAAGTGTGTCGCGATTATGCAGAAGAAAAAGCAGCGAAAGAAGGTGTTTTTATTCTGAATCAATTTGCTAATCCTGACAACTACGAGGCGCATGTAAAGACCACAGGTCCAGAAATCTGGCGTGATACAGCGGGTAAGATTACACATTTTGTGAGCGCAATGGGTACTACAGGTACGATTATGGGTAATTCTATTTTCTTGAAAGGACAAAATCCGAATATTCAAATTGTTGGTTGTCAACCTACGGAAGAATCATCTATTCCTGGTATCCGACGTTGGCCAAAAGAATATCTGCCTAAGATATTTGATGCTAGCAAGGTGGATCGTGTAATCGATGTAGATCAGCAAGATGCTATTGATAAAGCGCGATTATTGGCCAAGAAAGAAGGTGTATTTGCAGGAATGAGTACTGGAGGCGCTTTTCACGCTACTTTGCAAGTGGCTAACGAAATTGAAGAAGGCGTTATTGTCTTTATTGCTTGTGATCGAGGAGATCGATATTTAAGTTCGGATTTATTCGGATAACAACGAAAAAAGGAGGATTTTAAATCCTCCTTTTTATTTTACTTTTTTAAATCTCAAAATCGCAATATCATCCGTAATGAGTGTCAAATGATTCTCATCTACACTAAAGGATGAAATTCTTTCTAAATTCTTGAAATATGCACTTTCACCCTCTAAAGATGAACAAGCCATTTTAGTCGAAGCTATAGCACCAAATTTTAATCGATGTGCATCGACTTTATAAGTGCCAGAATAATTATTACAGCCACCATTACCCACTAAAGTCTCTTCTTTGATATTGAATTCTAAAGTAGGCTTTTTGGTTGAGAATAATTCATTTATCGATTTTTCAGTTAATCCGATATAATCTAATTCCCATTTACCTTTCAATTGTGCTGATTTATCTTCTTTTTTTAATTTGAATTGCGCTTTTAAGGCTTTCTTAGCATCTAAAAATGACAAAGTATCATTGCTTATTTTATAAGATGTTACCAAAGGTAAAATTTTAGAAAGGCCTTGCTCTACCTCCATATTATCACAAGCCATCATGGTAGATACTCCTCTAGAAAATTTGATTTTATTGGATGATTTGAGTTCAAAACCTCCCATCAAATTATTACATCCCGTAATAGCTGCATACTCGTTTTTAGCTAAATCAAAACTAAATACAGGTTCTTTTCCATTGACTTTTTTGTCTATAGCTTTATTTTCAATCGATAATATATGCCATTTTGCATTCAATTCGCTAGCATTCGATCCTAGAGAATTTTGTTTATTCTGAAATAAACTGCAACTGGATAGCATACTTACGACTGCTAAAGCGAGTAGATAATTTAATTTCATGTGATAAATGTATGTTTTTATTACAAGTATAACAATAATAAATATTAATATTCCAATAATTGATTGCATAAAAAAGCTCAACATACGTTGAGCTTTTTTATGATTTTTTAATCGTATTAGATTCCTAATTTTGATTTAATACCTTTTTGAATAGCATTTTTGTGTAAAAGGATAGAAATAGTTTTGTATTTCACATATTCTTTAGTGGCATACATATATCCTTTGTAATCATTGGATTCGCCCCAAGAATTTTTTACGATATAGTACTCTTTACCGTTTTGATCTTTTACCAAACCTACGATGTGCATACCATGGTCATCTGTAGTAGAATAATCGTCATAAGCCGCTTGACGGATTTCTTCTGTAATTTTTGCTTCTTGTTTTGGACCGTTAAATAAATCTGCAACTTCTGCTTGTGTCATTTTCTCCATTTCTTTTTCAGGAACGAAAGCAACACCATTTTTCCAGCTAAAGAATTTTTCCGAAACATCAGTTGCCCATGCAACAGTATATCCGTTTTGTAATGCATTATCTATAATGTCAGTTAAATCATTCATCTTTACATTATAGAATCTCTCATAGGACCAGTTATCAGGAATCAACAATACAAATGGTTTGTAATAGTCATGTGCTTTGAAAGAACTGATTCCGATATAATCATCTGGATTAATTCCTACTACTTGATCCGCCCAAGTACGTGGCGTATAAGTTTTTCCATTATATTGGAAAGTTTGAGGAGGAACGCCCAAATAAGCATCCATTACGCCAGTCACGGCTTTTTGCCAGTTTGGAGTTAATTTCTTGTTTTTCACAATGTTCTCATTCATGTTTTGCAAAATGTTGCTCATTTCAGAGAAATTGTTGCGTGTTTGGCCTTCACGAAGTCCTGTATATACTTCTTTTGGTACCGCACCATATTTACGATAAATAGTCAATACGTCGTGTAATTGACCACCTTCACCTTGAGCTTGGTCGCCATGAAGTTGAACGAAAGTTTTAGCTTTTTCTAAATACGTATAGTAAGCTGTAAAAATTTGAGAAATCTCAACAGGTTGTTTACCCATACGAATCATTTCTGATTCTAAAAATGAGTTTCCTGAGTAAGACCAACAAGTACCTGAAGAACCTTGATCTTTGATAGAAGTATTACCTAAATTGATTACTTCTGTGAATACAAAACCATCTTTGCTTTTGTCACTAACATTGTTTTTTAGTGCATTAATCAAGTTGTCTTGAGCAAATGATTGGGTGGATGAGGCTAATAAGAATGCCGCAATATAAAAGGATTTTCTCCAGTTCATTTGTGAAACAGTTTTAAATTTTACGATACTAATATACGTGTTTTGTTAACTAAATTTTGTAAAAATCCTATCGCAATTCTTCTTTAGGATCGTATAATGGAACGATAATATAAAACGTAGTACCATGATTCAGTTTAGTTTCATAATCAATTGTACCACCCATACCTGTAATGGTTTGTTTTACGAATGCTAATCCAAGACCAGTTCCTGAACTTTTGGTCGTGAAGTTAGGCTTGAATATCTTGGGCAATACTTCATTCGGAATCCCGAACCCATTATCTCTAATTTCTACCAAGACGTTATGTTCGTCGTGCGATTTAAGTGTAATTTTAATTTTAGGTCTGCGTCTCCCCAATGTAGCTTCTATCGCATTTTTTATAAGATTATTAAACATGCGAATAACCTGATCGCGGTCTCCAAAAATCTCAATTCGGTCACCGAGTCCTGACTCATTTATCAATTCAATTTGTACATCTGGAATGTTGTCGTACACATGAATAGACTTATTAATCTTTTCAATCAAATTGAGGACGACAAACTGAGATTCTGGCAATTTGGCAAAAGCCGAAAACTCCGAAGCAATGCGTGCCAAAGCTTCTATTTGTTCTATAAATGAATTGGAAATTTTTTCGAAACGTTCAGAAAATCTTGGATCATTATCTTTGAAAGATTTATTTAACTGTTGAATCCCCAGTTTCATTGGGGTCAATGGATTTTTAATCTCATGGGCAACCTGCTGTGCCATTTCACGCCATACAATTTCTCGCTCGGCATGTCTCAACTGGTTCGCATGTTCCTCCAATTTTACCAACATATAGTTGTATTCTTTTACTAAAAGCCCAATTTCATCATCTTTTTCCCAATACAATGATTCATTTGGCTTACCAGACATATTAGTTTGCGAAAGCTTCTTACGAATAATTTGCAACGGCTCCGTTATCTTGTTAGAAATATACAATGCCAGAAAAGCGAAAATGATCAGAATAATAGTGTAAATATTTAAAATCGTTTTCAAGAGTATATTCGTACTTTCGTTTTCTACCTCTTGGTAATTGAAATACGGAATGCCCAGATAAGCTATGGTCTTGTAATTTGAATCTTTAATGGTTGCGTAAGCAGTTTCGTATTCGAAGTCTATAATTTGCTCAAGCATTAAAGTTTCATTTTTCTTCAATACGTTCATTTCCAAGTAGGCGTTAGGATTGATGTATGAAGAAATCAGATTATGATTGTAAATGCTTGGTTGCGTGGTGAAAAATAATTTTCCATTCTTATCATAAAGATTAAAATCTGTTACCATCACATTAGTTAGTGTGGACATCGTTTTATATAAGGATGATAAGTGTGTATAAGAAGAATCTTTGGATGCAATGTCTTCCAGATTCTGTACAATCTCTGCGATATAATCGAATTTCTGATCTTTGCGACTTTGTTCTGTTTGAAGCTTGATACTATAAAAACTGATGATACCTGAAATAACAATAGCAATTAAAACGGAACTAATTACTAAAGTTTGAATGCGAGAACTATATCGAATCTGCGCTAGAGTATACCTAAATCTCAAATATAAATTGACAAAAGATACATCTTGACGAATATAAATAGGAATGATTTGAGCCGAAAATCGTACAATCGTGGTTACTAGATAAAGAAATAAAAACGTAATGGATATTACTGTAATAAATTGCCAATAAGATTGTATTGGCTTACTTACAATAAGGGTTGTTCTCGTGTCTGGACGAAAAATGATATGTTCAAAATTATTATCATCATCATTAATAAAGAACTCGTCTGTTCCTTTATCCTGATATAAGTCTTTATTCGGATAAGTGAATTTTCCATTTTGACTTATTAATATACCATCTTTATAGATAGCAAAATTATAATCTTTCGTTTTGGCATTTACATCATTATCAACTGGTCTATCCGTGAAAAAAGGTAGATAGGTAGTAATATTATTGATGTTCTTTTTTAGATTGATAATAATAGAATAACTATTACCTGCATCATCTTGTGTACTCATCAACGTGAAATAGTCGTAATAACCAATTTCGGTTTTAGATTTATAGAAAGATCGGGTATAATTTACTTTAGTAGCATTAGTAATTACTTTTTCTCGATAATCGGTTAGAGGGTTAGAGAAATAAGTATCTAAAGGTTTCCCATTGAAATAATAGTATCCTGAATAATTATAATTAGATAGATAGCCTGTTAAATAGTTTTTTTGAATATAATCGTCAATTAATTGAGAATTTGGGTTTGTAGAAGCTAATTCAATTAGTTTTTTTAATTGAGTATCGTTGTCCAGTTTATTTTCAATCCCCGAGAATAAGGAGATAGCTTCCACATCATCATCAGATTCCAAATTCAAGAGCATCAACTTCATATGCTCTCTATTATTTTGGTTGATTGCGTCCGCATATTTTATAGTCGTGATACATGCAATTGTCAATATTGTAATCACTTGCGTATATATGTTGTTGTGTCGCAACATAGATTTGTCAAATGATTGCATCATAATGAGAATCCCAATCAGCACATTAATCAACGAAAAGTCTTCATAAAAACCACCAATTATTAATGCCATAACTAAGGCAATCAATTGTATATTAAGATTAGTGGTAGTTTTGGGTGTAAGAATCTTACCAATATAAATGACAATGTCAGTAATTAATATTACCGAGAAGATTATAATCGTATAAATGAGAACATGATAGAAGGTAAAGTCATAGGTGAAAAATAACGTGATAAGATCTTCTGTCGAAAAAGAAGAATGTGTTATTAATGTAGCTAACTGACTAAAGAGTTGGTTGTATAAATAATAAATGGATAAAAGGACGAGTAGAAATACCCAATTCCGGATAGAACGTTTTACCAGAAATTTTGGCACTACGACATATTTCCTAATATAAATACAGAAACAGACAACCCATAAGATTACAATAGAGTTTACCAAAAAGGACCAAAGATTCGGCGCTATATCACTATATGCGTAGGTGCGAGGTGAGAATAATTTGTAATCCGATATTTGTGAAAGCCAATTCGTATTTAAATCTATGACACGTATAATCAAAAATGTAGTTGATAATAACACAATTGATAAAAACGGTCTTCCTCTTTTTGCCATACTAACACAAATACTACTGATTAATATGACACAACAAATGGTACCTAATACCCAACAAAGCAATTGAATATTTAAATAGATATTGTTGTACTTGTTACTTTTTAGCTTAACAGAAAAGAGGTAATTTTTATTGACAGAATAGATGTTACGGATTTCATCTGTATCACCAAATTTTGCTACTTGCAGTTGTGTGTTGGTTGTCGCTCCAATATATTTTACAGAACCTTGTGGCTTATAGTTTGCATTAAATTGTCGCTCAATGGGAATTAATGCTACTATATGAAGTTCCGAAGCCAATTTTTTCTTCTTTACTAAGAATGAAAAATTATCGGCATAGATATACGAAATTCCTTCATTCAATCCGGCATCAGTTTCTGGAACATAAATATTGGATGACCAGAAAATGGGTTTGCCATTTTTGTATATGTATAGATATATTTGATGCTGTTGATATTCTTTGGAGATTTCTCTTACTTGAAGTGGATAGCGTTCGCTATTGACAAAAGTTTTGTTCAAAATAGAATCGGAGAAAATCTTATCTATAATTTGCTCCTTATTTTGAATAGTATTTGTGAATTTCTTTGCTTCTAAATCTAATATATCATTGTCCGTAATGGCATTTTTTACGGTGACGGCTGTCGCAAAAAATAAAAGTGTAAGTACGAATAAAAGTATTCGGATTTTGTTTTTCATGTTTTACGACTCTATCAATTGTTTATAGGGCTTGACCACGTATGGTTTATTATAGTTAAAAATAGCATAAATAATCCACACTAAAGAACACACTTTAAGTGAATCAGTTGAGTAAATCGGTTTATTTTTCTATCGGAAGATTTAATTCCTCAATTCCCCATTCGGCCCATGATCCATCATACACTCTAATTTTTTGTGTACCAATAAGATGACTGGCAAAAGCTATAATTGATGCGGTAATTCCTGATCCGCATGTAAATACATGTTCACTGCTTTTAGTATTATGATGTTCAAATAAGGATTGGATGTCCTCCTTATTTGCGAATACTTCTCCTGCGAGTACTACTTCATAAGGAATATTTTTGGAGTGCGGAATATGCCCACCGTGCAATCCTTTTCGAGGTTCGGGTACTAGACCCGTAAATCTTCCTTTACTTCGTGCGTCGAAAATATCAATCTCCGTACCTTTATAATGTTCAAGAATGAACTCTTTGTCTGCATACCAATCTCCTCTGAAATTTGCCTTGAAATTTCCTCTCGCGGGAGCGTCAGCATATTCCGTAGTTATTGGATACTTGTTTTTCTTCCATATAGGCAAACCACCATTAAGTACATATACTTTATCAAATCCCATTACTTTAAACATCCACCAGGCTCGTGGAGCAGAATAAATTCCCCAGCAGTCATACACTACAACAGTACTCTCTTGGTTAATTCCCAACATTTGCATTTCTTCCTCAAAGACTTCAGGTGCAATTAAAGTGTGGGGTAATTTTGATCTTTTATCAGATAATTTTCCTTCAATATCAAAAAATAAAGAGTTAGGAATAAGTTCCAACTTTTTTCCTTTCAGTGATTTTCCAACTTTATCAATAGTGCAGTCTAAAAGAATAATCGTATTATCTTTTAGTGCTTCAGCTAATTGTGTGACCGTAATGAGAGAAGAATCGAATATCATAACCTAAATTTACGAATTAAGCTACAAAAACAAAAAGCTCCAATCTTGCGATTGGAGCTTTTCTTATATGTGATCAGTGACTAAAAATTATTTTTTGTCGCCACCTTCCATTTGCTCTTTCAATTGAGCTAAAACGTCTAAATCACCTAAAGTAGATTTCTCAACTGAATCTTTTACTTTTTTCACTGCGTTTGATGCTGATTTAGCGTCTTTTTTGCGTGCGTTAGATTCTTCTTTGCGAGCTTCTTCTTTAGCTTCTTCCCAGATACGAGAGTGAGAGATAACTAAACGTTTGTTCTCTTTGTTGAACTCGATGATTTTGAATTCAGCAGTGTCATCTACTTTCAATGCTGAACCGTCTTCTTTTACAGAGTGTTTAGAAGGACAGAAACCTTCAACACCGTATTGTAAAGCTACGATATCACCTTTGTCACCAACTTTGATTACTGTACCTTCGTGGATCGAACCTTCGGTGAAGATAGTTTCGAATGTATCCCAAGGGTTTTCTTCTAATTGTTTGTGACCTAAAGATAATTTACGGTTTTCTTCGTCTAATTCTAATACAACTACATCTAATGTTTCACCAACTTTAGTGAATTCGTTAGGGTGGTTGATTTTTTTAGACCATGATAAGTCAGAGATGTGGATTAATCCGTCGATACCGTCTTCTAATTCAACAAATACACCGAAGTTAGTCATGTTTTTAACTACAGCTTTTTGTTTAGATCCAACTGGGTAACGCTCAGTGATGTTTTTCCAAGGATCTGGAGTCAATTGTTTGATACCTAAGCTCATTTTGCGCTCTTCGCGATCCAATGTTAAGATTTGAGCTTCAATTTCATCACCTACTTTTAAGAACTCTTGAGGAGAACGTAAGTTTTGTGACCATGACATTTCAGATACGTGGATTAAACCTTCAACACCTGGAATGATTTCTAAGAAAGCACCGTAATCAGCAACTGTTACGATTTTACCTTTTACTTTAGAACCTACTTCTAATGCAGTGTCTAAAGATTCCCATGGATGAGCTGATAATTGTTTTAAACCTAATGCGATACGTTTTTTCTCATCATCAAAGTCTAATACAACAACGTTGATAGTTTGATCAAGAGCTAAAACTTCTTTTGGATGCTCGATACGGCCCCAAGAGATATCTGTAATGTGAAGTAAACCGTCAACACCACCTAAGTCGATGAACACACCGAAGTCAGTGATATTTTTAACAGTACCTTCTAATACTTGACCTTTTTCTAATTTAGCAACGATTTCTGATTTTTGGTTTTCTAAATCGTCTTCAATTAATACTTTGTGAGATACTACTACGTTTTTGAATTCGTGGTTGATTTTTACCACTTTGAATTCCATAGTTTTACCTACGTAAACATCGTAATCACGGATAGGTTTGATGTCGATTTGAGATCCAGGTAAGAAAGCTTCTACACCTTTGATGTCTACGATCAGACCACCTTTAGTACGAGATTTAACGAAACCGTCGATGATAGCATCATTTTCTAATGCTTCATTGATAGCTTCCCATGATTTTTGAGTTTTTGCACGCTTACGTGACAATACTAATTGACCATTTGCATCTTCTTGAGACTCTACAAATACATCAACAGTATCCCCGATTTTTAAATCAGGTAGATCACGAAACTCAGTTTTTGCTACAAGACCGTCTGATTTGAAACCTACGTTTAATACAACGTCTTTGTTGTTGATAGAAACAACAACACCTTCGATAATTTCACCTTGATTGATTTGGTTGAAAGTACCAGCGTATTGCTCTTCTAATTTAGCACGCTCAGCCTCGCTGTAGTTACCGAAAGCTTTCTCGTCAGCATCCCAATCGAAATCACCTTCTGGTGTAGACCAAGTAGTTGATTTGATTTGGTCGATCAAAGTTGAATCTGCTTCAGACTCAATTGTCTCAGTGTCTTTCACTACTTTAGTGTCAGCACCTTGTAGCTCTGCGTTTTTCGCCGCTAACTCTTTTTCTGCTTCTTGTTTTTTTGCCATTAATTAATTTTCTCCTTTTTCCTACATTGTAGGAAGTGCAAAGATACGAAAAAGTTTTATTTCCAATTATTTATGTAAAAAAAAGTTTCAACAGTTTTTTATTCGCTCGAAGAGTCGATGGCAGAGGTCTGTATTATTATTTTTACAAGGTCTTTTTCATTAAATGGCTTGATGATGATATTATCAAAGGTTAGCATCCTTTTTTTCTCTAATTCTTTGATTTGTTCATAATCAGAAGATGTAGCTATGACTTTGGTTTTGGCAAGCTCAGGTAGCTTTCTGATATATACTAATAGCTCATCGCCAGTCATAATTGGCATATTGATATCTGTAATGATAATATCTGGTGTATAGTTCTTTAAGATTTCGAGCGCTTCTAGACCATTAGAAGCTGTTTTGACCTGCGTAAAACTTTGGAAATACTGCTTGAGGTATAAGATGTTGAGAATATTGTCATCTACCAAAAGCCATGAAATAGTGCCAGTTAAATCAGCTAAGGTGTTATAAGTAACAGATGGTTTATTTTTCTTTTTGGCCTTTGGAATAGGAATTTCTATGGTAAATGTACTTCCATAGTTTTCTTTACTCGTAAAGGTGATTGAACCTTGTAACTGTTTTACCAATCTTTTCGTAATATACAAACCTAAACCGATTCCATTACTCAATTTGTTTTCGTCGCTTTTAGTAAAGTATTTTTTGAAAATATTGGGTTGCATGCTTTCCGAAATACCTAATCCGGTGTCCGAAATGCGAATGTATAAATTGTTGAGTTCATTGATCATGATGTAACAACTTACCTTGCCATGCATGGTGTATTTAATACCATTAGATATTAGGTTGGTCAATATTTGACGGATTTTGAGTTCATCACAATGAATTATAGTTGGGGTATCTTCTTCAATGATGACTTCGAGTGCTATATTTTTAATTTCAGCCTGACTTTTGTGTATCAAATAAATATCATGGGCCAATTCTTCTATATCAAAATCTTTTAATTCTATGGAGGATGTATAATCCATTTTACTAAGATTAAGAATATCATTAATGGTACGGGAAGTATTGGATATATTAGAATATGCTGAATCGAGGAATAGTTTTTCCTTTTCCGAATAGATATTAGATCTCCTACGCAGTAAATCTATTATACCAATTAAAGAATTGATAGGCGTCCTAATCTCATGACTTATTTCTGCTAAGATATCTGATTTTTCGGAAGCTAACTTGGCCGCATATTGCTCCTCTTGAATTAATTGTTCTTCGTAATATTTATTTCTGAATTGATAGTAAATCATAATAAATATTAGAATAAAGATAAAAACAAGACATAATATTGTTTGCCATGTCAATTTACCAGATTGTCTCAACAAATCCTGGTGTTCATTTTGGAGCATTTGTTTCTGTTTCAACAATTGCAAATCATTAATTTCTAATAAGGTCTGGTAAATGCTGTATAATAAAGTGAAATGATTGGCTAATAATTTCCTTTCGGATTTTCTTATCGATTCGTAAGTGTTTCTAAATTGAAAGAAATGACTATAATTGGATTTAGAGAAATTTTTAATCTCTTCATTATAGGTGTGGATCACCTCTTCATCTATGACAGGGTCTTGTTGTATTTTTACAATATTATAAATTATTGATTTTTCTTTATTTTGTGGAGATTTCTTTACTTTGTTGATGTCTATTGTGAGATTTTTAGTAGATGGAGGAGACGAAAGTACTGTGTTTTGAAGTCTTGATTGTAACGTATCTGTCTGTGTGGATAAGGCTGTGAGTTGTTTGATTTTAGTTTGTAAAACTTTATACTTATCTAAGCGAACTAATGAGTTTAAATCATATGCAAATTGTACGCTATCGCGTTGATGTGACTCTATTATTTCGTTAGTTATCTGGCTTAGACTGAGAAGATCTTTTTCATATTCTTTATAATTATTTATCTGGAGATCAATAGAGAATTGTCTAAAGTGGTTTTCTGCTTCTAAGAAGTAATTGACCGCGTTTTCGTATCTTGAGTCTTTGTAATTTGTAAGCTCTATTAGGTTAGAAATACGTTTTTGAATTCCTTCAAAATAGTTAATACTAATAAAGAAAATAGTAGTAATAAAGAGAAAGAGAGCAATCGTCGCAACAAGTAAGGCCGTTCTTATTCTGTTTCTTGAATGAATCTGTTTTTCTATCATTAAGCAACTATGTTTTGAATTGATTAACTATCTTTTTAATTGGAGTTTTTATACTTTGTTTTGATAAAATAATACTTGTATTAAGTTCAAAACCTATCAAAATTATTAAGGAATTTAAATACATCCAAATCATTATTACAATAATAGTACCTATCGATCCGTATAATTTATTGTATGCGTTAAAATTATTGATGTAAAAGGCAAATCCAGAAAAGGTTAGAATTGCCAATATTGTTGCTAATAAAGCACCTGGACTAAAAATCTTCCAATGCTTAGAACTGGAGGGACCGTACTTATATACTAGTCCAACAGTAAGGAAATAGATTAAGAAAAGAATACTCCAGCGAGAAATTTTAAGAAGGAAGGTCCAAAGCCAAGCTAAATCATAATCTATACTTTCCTTTAGGTAGTTAATGATGACCCCAACCGCTGTAAAGACCCCTATACCTAATGCTAATGCGGTGATAATCGCAATAGAAAGAGCCAAAGCAATGGTTCTTCTAACAATCCATTTTCTGTTTTCGCGCGTTAGAGAAGCTTTATTAAAAGCCATCATCAGATTGGTCATGCCATTGGTTGCAAAAAATGTTGCCAATAGAAAACCAAAAGAAAGCAAACCACCATTTTGGTTTTTGACAATATCCTCTAATGTGTTTTTAATGGCATTGTACGCATCCGTTGGAATAACAATTTCCAAAAATCCCAATAATTTCTCTTGAAAATTTTCGACAGGAATATAAGGAATCAAGGTAAATAGGAAGATAATACCTGGAAAAATAGCCAGTATAAAATTGTAGGCTAAGCTAGATGCTTTATTGAGAATAGACTCGCGTGTTATTTCTTGGAAGAAGAACGTAGCAACAGTATAAATAGGAAGTTTTCCAAAACCAGGTATATAGGCTGTTTTGCTCCATTCGACCAAATTGTCGTACGGTTTTAACAATAATAATCGATTATGGAGCTTGTTCATTTCACATTAGTCGAAATAAGGCTCCATTTGCTTCATGAAAACATCTGGGGCTTTGCAAGGTCTGTTTTTAGCCATATCAACAAAGACTAGTTGAGTGGTTCCTGTATTTAATAATGTGCCAGCCTCATTGTACACTTCATATTCAAACTTGATTCGAACGGCTGGTTTTTCTCGAATTATTACTTTAATCGTTAATAATTCATCATATTTAGCCGGTTGAATATACTTAATATTCATTTCCAGCACGGGCATCATGACACCCATTTCTTCCAATTCTTTGTAAGAAAATCCTGTTTTTCGCAACATTTCGGTACGAGCTACCTCGTAATAGGCTGCATAATTTCCATAATAAACGTATCCCATTTGATCCGTCTCTGCATATCTCACCCTAACTTTTTCTTCGTGTACAAACATGGATATTTTTATTTTTTATCTTTTAATATTTCTTTCGTCTAGTGCTTTTTGGAATTTGCGCGCATTAATTTGATGTTCTGCTACTGTTTCAGCAAAGGCGTGATAGCCCGAAAAATCTTCTTTTGCACACATATATATATAGTTGTGATTTGACGGATTTAATACGGCATCAATAGCCACAATTGGAGGCATATTGATTGGTCCTGGAGGCAGACCTTTGTATCGATATGTATTGTATGGATTATCAATCGTTAAATGTCTATTCAACACACGGCGAATACTAAAATCATTATTGGCAAAAATCACCGTAGGATCTGCTTGAAGCAACATTCCTCTTTTCAATCTATTCAAATATAGACCTGCTATCATTGGCATTTCGTCGTTGTGAAGAGCCTCTCCACGTACGATGGAAGCTAAAATAGAAACTTCAACAGGCGTAAGATTTTGTTGTTTTGCTTTTTCTATACGTTCAGCTGTCCAGAATTTTTTGTATTCTTCATTTAGACGATCAATCACTTTATCTGCGGATGTATTCCAATAGATTTGATAGGTATTTGGAATAAACATCGTGTAAAAGTTGTCCTTGGTGAAGCCATATTTTTCAGCTACTGCTTCATTGGTCAATAGAGAAAGAAATTGCAAAGAATCTTGTTCGAAATTGCGACCCAGAAAACCAGCAAAATCTTCTTTCAATCGGATATTCGAAAAACGTAATGATACAGGTTCTTGGTATCCGCCGCGAAGATTTCCAATGAGTCTTCTGTTGCTCATCCCTTTTTCTAATTTGTAGCGACCAGCTTTTACAGAAGTTGGATATTTCATCGCTTTGGATACATAATCAAATTCATCTGCATCTTTTACCACATTGTCCGTACGGATTCT
Source organism: Sphingobacterium litopenaei (assembly GCF_014692495.1). GTDB lineage: Bacteria > Bacteroidota > Bacteroidia > Sphingobacteriales > Sphingobacteriaceae > Sphingobacterium > Sphingobacterium litopenaei. Next base: position 27,035 of record NZ_JACOIJ010000007.1, read on the forward strand.
GCTCAATACATTTTCGTAAGTGTCATTCGTATATACGAATAAATATTTCTGCGCATCGGTTACCGAAGCACCTAAGAAGATTTGATAAATTTTATACCCCACAATAAGTCCTACCGCAAGGATTATTGCAATGGTGATTCCTAACAATTTAGGAAATTTCTTTGTTGTAGTCATGTTTTTAATTTGGAAGTTTTTCTGTCGGGGTAATGTCGTTTGCTAACTCTAAATTAATTGGGGAACCAATACTGATAAAACGTGATGTCGAATCAGGAGATTGACTGATAACACGAGCTGTAGCCGTATCTACTATATTACCAGTAATTTTTCCTACAGTAAGACCAAGACCTGCTAAAGCAAATTTCGCTTCTACCAATGTATAGTTTGTCAATGTAGGGATTTCTACTTCATTAGCCCCTCGACCATTGCCAAGCACTAATGTTATTTTAGAACCTTTAGCTATTAAACGTCCTGTTTTAATGGTTTGTCCTGCAAATTTTGCATCTAAAACCACATCTCGAGCAATGTCATTGATGTAAATGGTATCTGCAATTTTTAGCGAAGCATTGTTAAGAATAGCTTGTGCTTCGATTAGGTTTTTTTCGATAATATTTGGGAATTCTACATCCGGAGCTACTTCCGTAATAATTGTTAAATAGATTGTACGGCCACTTTTAACAAGAGCACTCGCTGAAGGATTTTGTTCGATGACCAACCCTGGTTTAGCATCCATTTGATAAATCGAATCGATTTTGTATTCCAAGCCAGCTTTGTCCAATATTTCTTTAGCTTCAGTGATGGTTAATCCTTTTAATAAAGGTACTTTCTGCGCATCACCATGTTTGGTATAAATTCTTAGTCCGATATATACCGTTAAGAAAATTCCTGCGATGGCTATTAATGCATAAATGAGGTTTTTTCTAAACTCATCTGTTTTTAGATAAAGTAATAATTTGGACATCCCTAAGTGTTTTATTTTTCTTTAATGTAAAGTTACGCTATCTGTAGTGGATAAACCTAACGAATATTCAGCAAAAATATTCGTTTTTCCGTGTATCACAAATTATATTTGCGAACAGAATCCCTTAATATGAAAACAAAAGTAGCATTAGTCACAGGTGGATATACAGGTGAAGCTGAAGTATCTTACAAAAGTTCAAAATTCGTTTACAGTCAATTAGACAAAGATAAATACGATATATATTTAATCGATATCACACCAGAAGGTTGGTATTACGAAGATGAAAACGGAACGAAACACAATATCATAAAAGATGATTTCTCCTTGTTGTTAAATAATGTTAAAATCACATTTGACGTCGCGTTTATCATCCTTCACGGCACACCAGGTGAAGATGGTCGATTGCAAGGTTATTTTGATATGGTAGGTTTACCGTACACTTCTTGTAATGCATTAACATCTTCGTTGACGATGAACAAAGGCTACACAAAAGCAATTATCGCGGATATTCCAGAGTTGAATGTCGCTAATTCTGTATTGCTTTTTGAAAATCATAGAGCAGAAGCTGTTCACTTAGTGGAGTCAAAGTTGCAGTTGCCTTACTTCGTAAAACCAAATGCGGGCGGTTCTAGTATTGGTATGTCCAAAGTAAAAGAAGCTTCGGAATTAAAGGAAGCCTTGGATAAGGCGTATGATGCAGAAAATACAGGTGCTCAGGTATTGGTAGAAGAATTTGTTACAGGTAGAGAGTTTTCACAAGGTATTTTCAGAAATTCAAAGGGGGAGTTGGTGGTTTTGCCAGCGACAGAGGTCAAAACTACACGTGAATTTTTTGACTTCGAAGCGAAGTACACGCCAGGATTAACAGAAGAAATTACTCCAGCTGATTTGACTCAAGAGCAGCAAGATCGAGCTGCGCGAATTATCAAAAAGATTTATATTCGATTGAATTGTAAAGGTATGGTACGTGTGGATTTCTTCTTAGAAAATGGAACCGACAAATTCTATTTTATAGAAATCAATACTATTCCTGGACAAACTGCGCAAAGTTTTATTCCGCAACAAGTTCGCGCTTTTGGAATGAAAGAAACTGATTTTTACGGAGAGTTAATTGAAGCTGCTTTAGTAAAATAATACTTTTTATTTTTTAATAAAAGGAAAGGGCAAGTTAACCACAACTTGCCCTTTCTGTATTAATATAAATTATTGAATAACAGCTTAAATGTACCATGTGTTTGGCCTCTAAAGGTAATATCTGAAGTAAATACGGTCAGCTTACCTTTTTCTATGCTTTTCTCGAATCCTATAACGCCATCTTTAAGGTATTTTTCTCCCCATGACCAACCACTTTTCAAGACTTTTTCGGAAGAAAACCACATTAGAGGCTTGAGGGTAGAATCCTGAATTTTGTAAACATTATTATTAGAGAAATAAAAATCAATTTCTGATGGATAGCCTTTTCCTGATTTGGAGTTGTTGTCCAATGAAGCCGTTAAGACCGAACCAGGTGTATAGTACACTTCGCGTTTTAAAGGTTTATTATCTGTGTCTACCAAGTGATTCACCACGTTTAATTTTAGATCTTCTGCTATTTTTGAGCTGTTACCAATTGCAATCAAATGCCCACCATTTTTAATGAATTTTTCCAGTTGTGGAAGTGTAGTATTCATTGTCATATTTCCCCATTGTGATATGTAATTAGCTGGGAGATTCGCTGGAAGAGAACTTGAGAACGTTCTAATCAAAGCATTACTTGGTAGAATAATGACGTCATATTTTTTATTTAAATCACCTTTGTCGAGTTCTGGTGCAAAAACTAATGTAAAATCATAGCCATATTGCTCAAGAATAAAACGAGTCCAGCCCGAAGGCATACTACCGCCGTAGGTGTCCCAAAGTCCTATGCGAAGGGATTTAATGAGTTTACTATCATTTGGTAAATTATTAACACCAGTTGTGGACAAACCTGATTTGGCTAACAATTCTTTTACTTGAATATTATTGGGAAAAATAAAACCTCCAGCTTCATTGCGGTAAACTTTGACTTTTTGCTTTAGTAATGCGTTGACTACGCGAAAGCTTTCGTTGTCTTTATTCGCTAACACTACATATTTTTCTGTACCTAGTGCTGCTGTATTAATTTTTAAAGGCTCACCATAAGGTAGCATAGTGAAATTTCCTTTTACGTCATCAAAAGCACGGTCAAAATTGATATGCATCATATAAGCCAAAGTCCAGCCAGCTGCATCGTATGGTGGGATAGGAGGGCCACCTGCATATTCGAAATCATTAGGATGATCTTGTGCTTCAAACATATCCAGAATATGCGGACGAAAAGCCTGATTCGTTCGTATCAGATAGCTTTGAGCTGGATATTTTTTACCATCAAAAGCGAAACTTTCTTTTGCTTGTTCGATACGAATTCCATTCGCTGATAAGGCATTTAGGAATTTGATTGTTGTAGCTGGATTATCTTGCTGTGCAGAAATAATATATGCTCTTGGGTCACGATATTTTGAATCCTTCAACAATGAATCTAGGGCCTGTATTGGATTACTACGTTGATTTTTTAACTTTTCGTCTTGTACTTTTAAATTTTCAATAGCTTTTTCCACAACAGCGACTTTGCTTGGGGATAAAGACCAACTGTCTTGACTACCTTTTTCAATGGAATTTCTTCCCATTCGATATATGTTAAACAAAAGCTCTTCTCTAAACTTGGCTGCATAATTCAATACCGCGTAATTTAGCGATGTCGAATAATCGATAGATTGTTTGAAATGCCAAATCTGTGGAAGAACGGGATAGTGCGTATTACTATTGGGAATCAAACGTGATGGCACCAAAGGGATTTCAAATGGATTGGGTCCACCAATAATTTCAGTCAATAAGCCAATTGTGTTGTGAAAATAGGTGGTTGTACGCAATCCGCCATTATACCATGTGGAGAAGACCGAGCCACCGCGCTGAGTGTAACCTGGCTTATTTTCTGCATACAATCGTGATGACATTGCAGCACCCAATGATTCGATTCCTGTAATGACCAAAGGATCGAATACATAATTAAATGGATCACGATAAGGTGCACCCGCAACTACAGCTCCTGCTGGTGCTGTTTGATGGTGGTTGTACATGATCTGTGGATTCCATTCAATAAACAATTGTCGGGCTATATTTTGAGATTCTTTTAGATTCAACATAAAGAAATCTCGGTTATTGTCATGACCTGCGTATTTTTGATAAAGAGAAGGTAAATTACTCAGTGAACGTTTCTCTGGCTGTGATTCTCTCATATACCAATTGCTGACCAACTCTTGTCCATCTGGATTAGCATGTGTTAATAGAATAATACAATTTTCAAGAATATTTTTAGTCTCATCATCATTTTTACTTGCCAAAAGGTAAGCTATCTCAATTAATTGGTGCATGCCTACGGTTTCGGTGGCGTGCAATCCACCGTCAATCCATACTACAGATTTGCCTTGCTTGGCTAATTCTTTTGCTTTTTGCTCTGAAAGTTCGGCACGTGCAAGACTTTGCGAAATGGATTTATATTCGGATAATTTTGCCAGATTTTGAGGTGAAGAAACAATTAGCATGGGCTGATCTCTGCCTTCTTCCGTCTTACCAATGACTTGATAAATGACCCTGTCCGATTGTTGAGCTAGCTTTTTGAAATAGGCTTCTGTCTGTGTAAAATTTGCTAAATGGTAATCCTCGCCAATTGCGAAACTAAAATGTTCTTTTGGAGTGGTTATCTGTGCGGATAAAATATGAAAATGCACAAATAGAAGTGCTAGAAAGTATATTTTCTTCATTGATTTAGAAAATTGGTAGTGTCTAAATAAAGATAATGAAGAAAGATGGGAATGAAGAACTGAATTGATTTAGAATTAGAAATGTTACATGTTCGTAATAGTTCGGAAAGTCAAATTGACGCGAGGTGTATGGATTATTTTCGTTGGAGGAAGTCTGTGCAACCAGTGGGTCTGCGTTTCATCTTTCATAATAAGCAATGATCCATTCTCTAAATTAATATCAATCTTTTCTTTGGAAGTTTTATGTTTGAAAGAGAATTTTCGTTCTGCGCCAAGACTAACGGAGGCTATCGCGCCATTTTTCTTCAAATCTTTTTCGCCATCGCTATGCCAAGCCATTCCTTCATCTCCATCATGGTATAGATTCAGTAAGCATGAGTTGAAGGTTTCGCCACTTGATTTTTCCACTATAGTTTTTAGTTCCAATAAAGTGTTGTTCCACGGGGAAGCGACTTTTTCGATGCCCGAATATTTGTAAGAATACGCATGATCACCATACCAAGCTACTTTTCTTTTGGTAGTAACTAGTTTGCCAAAAATAATGGCTTGATCGTGCTGCCAATTTATTTCTTTCAGCAATTGTTCGTAGAAATAGGAGGGATTATCCAGAATTGGACCATAATAAATCACAGAGCCATCATAAGGTAGCAAGTTTTTTGTTGGGTCGGCTGTATTAAATAATTTCATCTGTAATAGAGTTTATAGTTGCATGTTCCCACCCAATGATCGCTGTTTTGCGAATTGGTCCCCACATATAACCGCCGAAGAGTCCAGAAGTTTGAATCACCCGATGACAAGGTATCAGATAAGCTATTGGATTGCTTCCTATCGCAGTTCCCACTGCTCGGGATGATTTAGGATTGCCAATCTCGTGTGCTATTTGACCATACGTTTTCAACTTTCCCTGGGGGATTTTCAATAAGGCTTCCCATACTTTGAGCTGAAAGGATGTGCCCTTCAGGTGTAAATGGATTGGCGAGTTTATTTTTGAAGTATAATTAATAAAATCTTCTATTTCCTGATGAAGGGCTTGCTCTGAGTATATAATTTGTGCATTCGGAAATAAAGACTGAATAGTTTTTAAGGCATTTTCATCCCTGTCAATAAAAGAAACATGACAAATTCCCTTGCTCGTGGAAGCTACACAAACTTCTCCAAATAAAGTGCTTTGAATACTATAGTTGATTTCTAGTGATGCACCTCCATTCTTATATTCAGCAGGTGTCATCGCTTCTATATGGACAAAAAGCTCGTGTAAGCGACTTGTACTGCTCAATCCCGTTTCGAAAGTTGCTATTTCTGTAGATTTGGAATCCTGAAGAATTTGTTTTGCGTATTGTAGACTAATGTATTGCAAAAACTTTTTTGGCGTGGTGCCTGCCCATTCTTGGAATAAACGTTGAAAATGAAAAGGACTGAGATGTACGTGTGCTGCAATTTCTTCCAAACTAGGTTGTCTTTTGAAATTAGCTTGAATGTAAGCTAATGCTTTTGCTATCCGATTGTAATTCAAATTATTTTCTGACATCTCCATACACAAATGTCCTACTTCTTTTTTGTCTATACAATCCGAATATTGCTGAAATAATATTTTACTTATTGTCATTCCGACGAAAGGAGCAATCTCGGAATGACAGTTTTATTATTTCCTTGGTTCCATTCTTGCCAAAAATTGATCATTCTCATCTTCAAAAAGAATTTGAACAACCCAACCTTCTTCGTGTGCTACCTTGATTAATGTTTCTTGGTCCAAATAAAGCCATTTGAAAGGTTCGCCTTTTATGCTTTTGAATTCATATTGATAACCTATTTCTCCAAAATAGTAGTCTGGTCTTTTGATGCGGTATTCATCGTATAAATATGAAATGTCAGAACTATCAAACAATAATTGCCCTTTTTCACTTAATAATGATTTACTGTGCGCTAATAACTTTCTGAATCCTTCCACCGTGCCCGCTAGCCCAATCCCATTCATTAAAAATAAAAGTGAATCAAATTGTTGATTACTTAATGAGAAGAAATCCTCCTGTAGAATTTTCTGAACCCCACGTTGATGCATAATATTACAAGCAGATTGCGAAATTTCTAAGGCTGTTACATCAAAATTTCTCTCTTGAAGGTATAAAGCATGTGCACCAACTCCCGCACCAACATCCAATACTTTACCATCGCAAAGCGATAAAGCAATGAATTCCAATTCTGGAAAATCTTCTGCATCACGGAAGAATACCTCCACAGGCATTTCCTCAATATCACCGTATGTACTATGTAACAATAGAGGAGCAGTTAATTCTTCTTTCTCAAAATATTCGGCTAACGCCTCTCCGTAAACATCTCTATGCATGCTCATCAATCTGTAAATATCTTATGGCCATTTCAATCTCTTCTGGATCTCCGGTATGTTTCATCGCCTCATCCGAAAGCTTAATTACCGGTGTCCATTCCCCTTCTTCGGGTAGGGTTTCTGTCATTTTCAATACAATATTCATGCGTTCTAAACCCACATCATTCGTGAAATCAGTTCCTATCCCGAAAGAAATTCCAATCTTACCTTTGCAAAAGTTTACTATTCGTTCAACTTTATTGTAGTCCAATCCATCCGAAAATATAATGGTTTTGGAATTTGGATCTATTCCTTTACTGATATAATGGTTGATTGTTTTCTGGGCGAATTCAATAGCATCACCGGAATCATGACGTACACCATCAAATAGTTTGGTCAGTTTTTTATCAAATTGCTTGAAGAAAGCTTCTGTAGTATAGGTGTCAGATAAAGCTATACCCAAATCGCCACGATATACATTCGCCCAATTTTCTAAACCTAATAAATTAGCCATTTTGTACCCAAACTTCGCGGCATGAAACATAAACCATTCGTGCGCATGTGTACCGATGGGTTTGGTTTGATATTTCATAGCCAAATAAACATTGCTTGTACCAATGAAAGTTTTGGAATTATGGTTTTTCAACGTTTTAATGACCAAATCATGTACCGCAAAAGAATGACGACGTCTTGTTCCAAAATCGGCAATGGTAATATCCAACTTGTCGTATTTTTGCATTTTGTCTTCTACGATAGCGGCCACTTGCGCATCAGATACACGTTGAAGTCCGGTCATCTCGTAATACAACTCACAGATTAAAGACATAATGGGAACTTCCCACAAAATAGTGCGGTACCAATAACCTTCGATTTTTACAGATAGTTCTGAACCATTTTGAATAATTGTAACCTCATCTGGGTCATAACGATATCCTTGCAAAAAATCAAAATATGTAGGATCAATGTAAGGGCAAGTTTCTGCAAAGAATTTCTTTTCCTCTTTCGTCAACTTAAGCTTTCCTAATTCTTGAATAGCCTCTCTTAGCTTTGCCGCAAAACCATCTGGAAATTGATGTTTTCCTCTATTGATAAATTGATACTTAGCTTTCGCCCTAGGAAACAGTTTTATCACGGCGTATTGCATCGTGAATTTATAGAAATCATTATCTAATATGGATTCGAGTTTTGCCATAAAGAATGTTGTTTTTTAACGAAAAACCCACTTAGATGTTTTGTGGGCGACTAAAATTTAATCGAAAGTACACAAAAAAAGCGAGCCAAGATACCTTAACTCGCCAAAATGATGAATTATGATTTATTTATTCTTATTATCTTCTACTTCTTTCCGAACCGCTGTTGCCGCCTCCTCGTTGAGCGTTTCCTGTTGATCTATTGCTTGATGCAGGAGCAGAACGTTCAACCCGAGGTGAAGAAGATGAACGTGTCACATTCGAATTCGACGATTGTGCCCCACGTGAGTTTGATGTTTGGAATACTGGGTTAGTATTTCGAACACTACGCTCTTGTGTTCTTTGTTCCCTTTGTGGTTGTGCTCTTTCTTGACGTTGTGGTTGAGCTTGCTCCACTCTTTGTGGTTGTGCTCTTTCTACTCTTTGAGGTACGCTTCTTTCTACACGTTGCGGTTGAGCATTGTTACCTCTAGAATTTTCAATACTTCGATTTCTTGCGTTTTCATTGCTTCTATCTACTGTACTACGTTCAATGGTTCTATTATTTCTTTCCGTATTACGATTAACACTTTCTGTATTTCTAGAAGTAGAATTACGTTCAGATCTTACCGTAGAATTATTTCTGTTTGTGACTGCTCTTTCTTCAGTTTTAGTTTCTCTATTACGAATAGTTGTTTTTCCATTATCACCTATATGTATTTCACGTTGTGCATTTCTTGCAGCACTTCTATTGTTGTCCACACGGTTATCGTTTCTCGTTGCTTCTCTATTTGTATTAGTAGGTCTTCTATTTGAAGTTACAGAACGACTCGTTGTTCTATTATTGTCTCGATCTGGTCTATAAATAGATACATTTCTGCTATCTACTTGTGATCTTCCTGGACGATCAGATTGTCTAATACTTCTTACTTCGACTCTTCTACCTATCGCACGCTCAATATCTCTACGCGCTGGGCCACCGTAATAATGGTGATTGTTTACAACATACGTATTATGGATAATGGTGGTTCTATTGTAAATGTTGGATCTACCATAATATGCATGTCTATGGAAAGTTGGCGAGTAAATGTATCTCACTGGTGCGAAACACCAAGCTGATACTGGAATATTAATGCCAATACTAATACCTACACGTGGCATCATCGGCGCCCAACCATAATACCCATTTCCAGAACGCCATTCCACCCAAGCTGGTCCCCATTCATAACCTGGTATCCATCCCCAGCCGCGGTATGAGTTATACACCCAGCGACCATAGTGGAAAGGTGCCCATCCCCAATCATAGTTGGAAACCCAAGTGTTTCCGTATTCTGTCATTGTCCAATACCCATTTGAGCTATATGGTCTAAAATTTCTTCCTTCATTGGGATACCAAATATCACCATAATTAGGATCCATATCCCAATTTCCATAAGGCGATAATTCGTCGTAAAATAAATCCAATGAAACTTGTCCGTAAACTTGGGCTTTCGCTGTATTTATGGTCAAAATGCTGGAAAAAGCGATCATTATCGCTGACATATAAAGGGTGAATTTCCAGTTTTTCATGTTATATGAATTAAAATGTAAATAATCGTTGTTTCTCTGTGTTTGTTGGTATGACAACGAAAAACTTACGAGGGTTTAATTGAGATAGTCTTAAAATTTTACCTTTCTGTGAGAACAGGTATTTATGCTTAGAATTATGTTCGCTACAAAGCCATTATGGCTATTTTATGATGGCGAAAAAAATATTTAGAGTGCAGATTAAAACAATTTATTGATTTGTAGTATTTGTAATTTTAGTAATGAGTAAGAGTGGTCACCTAAAAATTTGTACATTTGCGCTGTGCTTCGCACACCGTACTTTTTAATTTATACATACGTTTAAGAAATATAAATGGGAAGGAAAATCAATAATTTACTCCTCGAATTTGCAAGATTGCATCGTTTTTTGATGCGATTTTTTCGCGAAGTTGTGAGTCCACCATTTGAGTTTAAAGAGATAATAAGACAGTGTTATGAAGTAGGATGGAAGTCTTTTCCATTGATTTCATTGACTGGATTTATTGTAGGTTTTGTATTCACCAAACAATCTAGACCATCTTTGGAAGAATTTGGCGCCACTTCGTGGTTGCCAGCGTTAATATCCATTGCTATCGTTCGTGCTTTAGCACCATTGGTAACAGCTTTGATTGCTTCAGGTAAAGTAGGTTCTCAAATTGGTGCCGAATTAAGTTCGATGAATGTAACTGAACAAATCGATGCGATGGAAGTGTCGGGAACAAACCCTTTCAAGTTTTTGATTGCAAGTAGAATCTTAGCAACTACCATTATGATTCCTGTTCTTTGTTTTTATGTGGCGGGTATTGGGCTTTTCGGTGGTTATCTAAGTATTACGGCTAAAGATGATTTAAGTTTATTAAGTTTCTTTACACAGGTATTCGAATCCATTCAAATGATTGATTTGTTTGCAATGGTATTACGCGCTGTTGTATTTGGATTCACCATCGGTTTTGCAAGTTGTTATGTAGGTTATTATTCTTCAAAAGGAACAGAAGGTGTGGGGAAAGCTGCCAATTCTGCGGTGGTTGCATCTATGTTTATAGTGTTTATTGAAGAGTTGTTAATTGTACAACTTTTAGGTTTTATCACACCTTTAATCTCCTAATATATGGAAAAGAGCAAAGTAAAGGTAAACTACGATAACGCAGTCATTCATGTGGACGATGTGAGCAAATCATTTGGCGATAGACAAATATTACGCAATGTGGATTTGAAATTATTCGAAGGCGAAAACTTGGTTGTTTTAGGCCGTTCGGGTACTGGTAAATCTGTTTTGATAAAATTGATTTCGGGTTTATTAAAACCAGATTCAGGTATCATCAATGTGCTTGGTGAAACAGTGAATGATTTGAAGGAGCGTGATTTGATGAAGTTGCGTCTTAAAATAGGATTTTCATTTCAAAACAGTGCTTTGTATGATAGTATGACCGTGCGTGAGAATTTGGAATTTCCTTTGGTACGTAACAAACGTAATCTGACACGCGCTGAAATCAATCGCGAGGTAGAAGATGTGTTGGAAGGTGTAGGATTATCTCAAGCAATTAACCAAATGCCCTCGGAGTTGTCAGGCGGTCAGAAAAAAAGAATTGGTATCGCGCGTACATTGATTTTAAGACCAGACATTATGTTATATGATGAGCCCACAGCAGGTCTTGACCCGATTACATGTTTGGACATCAATACCTTGATTAATGAAGTGCAAGAGCGTTATCAAACCTCTTCGATTATTATTACGCACGATTTAGCGTGTGCAAAGATGGTAGGAGATCGTATGGTGATGTTGTTGGATGGAAGATTTGAACGACAAGGTAATTTTGCCGAAATTTTTGATACGGATGATGAGCGTGTCAAACCGTTTTATGATTATAATTTTATAGTATAATATTCAATTAATAATGAGTGCTTCAGAAAATAAAAGATCATTAATAGTAGGACTTTTCGTCTTTATAGGCTTAGTAATATTAGTTGCAGGGATTTTGTACATGGGTACGCAACAAAATAAATTTAGCAAAAACATTAAAGTTACTTCGTATTTCAAAGATGTTAAAGGCCTTAAAGTAGGAAACAATGTTTGGTTCTCCGGAGTGAAAGTGGGGATTGTAAAGGAAATTGCTTTCGAAAGTGTGGAGAACGTGCGTGTAACCATGAATATAGAAGAGAAAAATAGTCAATTTATTCGTAAAGACGTAGTGGCTACATTAGGCTCCGATGGTTTGATTGGTAACTCTATTATCAGCTTAGTTGGTGGTAATGCTTCAGTTCCACAAATACAGGATGGCGATGTGCTTAAAAGTGGTGCAAGTGGTGGTATGGAGCAAATGATGGGATTATTACAAGAAAATGGTGCTAACCTATCAATAATCACTTCCAATTTTGCGAAACTTTCTCAACAAATGGTAGATGGTAAAGGTACTGTAGGAGCATTAATGACGGATGATGAAATAGCTAATAATTTGAAAACTTCCGTTGCATCCATGAATAAAGTAATGTCGGATGCCAATCTTGCTGTAAATAATTTGGTGTCTTTAACTCAAAAATTGAACAGCAACCAAGGTCTTATTCATGATTTGACTACTGATACAAAGGTTTTTGCGTCATTACGCGATGCGGCAGCTCAACTTCAAGGCGTTACACAAACAGCTAATGCTTTAGTAGAAAATTTAAATCAAACCTCAGCTCGTCTCAACGATAAAGATAACGCTATTGGTGTATTGACAAATGATCCTGCTGCGGCGAATGAAATCAAGCAAATTCTGAGAAACTTAAATACAAGTACAGAGAAATTAGATCAAAATATGGAAGCTTTACAAAGTAACTTTTTGTTAAGAGGTTTCTTCAAGAAAAAAGAAAAAGAAGCGCAAAAAGAAGCTGCGGAAGTTCAATAATTTGTATTTCACTAAAATAAATCATGTCTGTAATCACAGAAAAGGATGTCTTATATGAAGACAACCATTTAATTGCTATAAATAAACGTGGAGGCGATATTGTACAGGTCGATGATTCTGGCGATAAGTCTTTAGAAGATATGGTCAAAGATTTTTTGGCTAAAAAATACGATAAGCCGAATGGTGCTTTTGCGGGGGTAATCCATCGTTTGGATAGACCCGTTAGTGGTATGATTTTATTCGCAAAAACGAGTAAAGGTCTTGATCGCATGAACAAAGCCTTTCACGATAGAAAAGTTAAGAAAACTTACCTCGCGGTAGTGAAGGAAAGACCTCCTCACAAATCGGGAAAATTGACTAACTGGTTGTTGCGCGATCGCAAAAAAATGATAACCAAAGCTTATGATCGTGAGGTCAAGAATGGGAGTTATGCGGAATTAGATTACGAAGTGGTAGGACAATTGAATGGTTATTATTTACTTCAAATCAATCCATTGACTGGTCGTACGCATCAAATCCGTTGTCAGCTGGCTTATATGGGGTGCCCTATCGTGGGAGATAATAAATATGGTTATCCACGTGGATCATTGCGTCGCACCATATGTTTGCATTCCAGATCATTGGCGTTTAAGCATCCCGTGAAAGAAGAGGATATGTTGATCGAAGCTCCCGTTCCTGTTGATGGTTTTTGGGATAAGTTTAATGTGTTGCTGAAATAACAATCTTACTTAGTTTTGATATTTATATAGTTACCTTTGAAATATGAAAATATTGCGTATACTCCTTGTCTGTTTTAGTTTGAGTCTAGGTTTGAGTACACTTTCTTCAAATCAAGTCCAAGCACAGTGTGCTATGTGTTCTTTGAATGCCGAAAACAGTACGCAACACGGAAATACGCAGGGCAAAGGTCTTAATAATGGTATCTTATTCCTGTTAGCTATGCCCTTTCTCGTAGGCGGAACGGTAGCAATAGTCTGGTACAAGAAGTTTAGACATAAAGAAACAAAGTCTCCTATTCTGTAGGAGACTTTGTTTTTATATAGGATTTTAACTTTATATGTATTTCATCGTGCTATCAAAAATGAAAGCTTTTTCCTGATGATGTTGAGCGATATAGGTTTGTAGCACGCTTACCTTCTCTTTTTGGAAAGTAGGAATATCAGATGCATGTTCAAAAACCAGCTGTACACTATAGGTATGTCCTTCATGTGGAGAATCCAACATTTTTAACAATTTTGCGGATGTTGGTAATGTTTTGAACCAATTATTTTTTAACCAATCCATTAAGCTTTCATGGTGATCATTTTCGATAATTATAGATATGTTATATAGATACATGGAGCAAAGTTAGGAAAACCATCAAAAACTGCTGTAAAATTAAGGTTGCAATTATTAAAATATGTTAGAAAATTACTTTATTTGAGTAGAAGTAAAGGGCGTATGAACATCAAGATGGTTTTTAGGGTAATGTTGTTAGCAATCTGTGGATTGATAATAGCTTGTGGCAGGGATGTTCGTCAAGAAGTCATTCCGATAGAAGATTTTTTTGATAAGCCAGATCATACCAGTTTCAAAATTTCTCCGGACGGCAAATGGGTAGCTTATCTCGGACTGGAAGATCATTGCAAAAACATCTTTATTTTAAATTTGGATCATCCTGATTCCTCCAAACAATTGACTTATCAAAACAGCATGAATGTCCAATATTATTTTTGGGCAACAAAGGATACAATTGTCTTTTCCAATGCTGAATCTTATCAAGATAGTTTGCGACTATTTACTGTTGATATTCATACTGAAAAAATCAATAAACTTCTAAAGCCTGCAAAACATACAGTAAAATGGTTAGCTCCTACACGTGCTTTTAATGGTTATCTGTTGGCTCAAATGAATAGAAGAGATTCCACAGCCATTGACTTGTATCGTATTCCATTGAATGGTGATGAGCCTATTTTGGTGGATAAAAACATCCATAATTTTAATGAATGGTTTGTTTCTTCGGACGGCAAAGTGCGACTGGCTATTTCAAGCGATAGTGTAGAGGATAAATTATGGTATAGAGAAGAAGAAGGTATGCCTTATCAAAATGTTTTGGAGACAGACTTTTCTTCTATGGTGTATCCACTAGGACCGGTTAAAGATTCAAAAAACACAATTTATGCTTTGTCAAATAGAGGCAGAGACAAAGTTGCAGTAGTGAATTTGGATTTGAAAAATGGGCAAGAAAAAATTCTGGTAAGTAATAAGGAAGTAGATCTGAATGGGGAAGGATATTCTTTCACCCGACAGGAAATACTGTTTTCTACCACCTACCGAAAGAAAAAAGAAACCACGGTACATAATGAAGCCTTAAAAAATATTTATAAGTCCATCGCATCTAAATTTGAGGGATATAGTGTAGATATGATAGATTTAGATAGTTCATTTAATACTGTTTTATTCAGAACTTATACAGATAGAAATCCGGGAGGAATATATTATTATCATAAAGGTGAAATCAAAGAATTGACTCCTTTAAATCCTTCTTTGAGAGACAAAACGCTTTCGCATATGGAGGAAGTATCCTTCAATTCACGTGATGGAAAAAGTATAAAAGGCTATATTACCTATCCGCTAGAGAAAAAAGACAGGTATCCAGTTGTTGTGTTGGTTCACGATGGCCCTAATCGTCGAGATGTTTGGGGGTTTAATCCAGAAGTTCAATTCTTGGCAAATCGAGGTTATGCTGTCTTTCAGGTAAATTATCGCGGCTCTACTGGTTTGGGTAAAGAATTTTACGTTTCTGGATTTAAGCAATGGGGTGGCGAGATTCAAAATGACATCAATGATGGTGTCGCGTGGTTGATTCATACAGGAATTGCTGACAAAGACAGAATCGCTATTATGGGGACGGGGTTTGGTGGATATTCTGCTTTATACGCAGCTTGTTTCAATCCTACTTTGTATAAGTGTGCGATCTCGGCATCGGGATATATTAATCTATTTACTTATTTTAAAGAGTTTCCTCCATATTACAACTCGTATAAACAACTTTATTATAAAATTATCGGGGATCCGCAGAAAGAATATGAACTATTCAAGGCAATATCACCATTATTTCATGCGGATAAAATTCGAATGCCTATTCTGATGTTCCAAGGAGGAAGGGATCGTTATAATAGTATGACAGATGTAAATTTGTTTGTGCAAAAAGTAAAGAGCAACGATGTGAACCTTCAGTTTGTTTGGAAAGAAGATGAGGGACGACGATTCAAAAAAGAAGAGCATATTGTGGAGTTTTATCAAACTATTGAAAACTTCCTGAAAGAACAAATGAGATAATGGCTAGAATAGATTCGAGATATAGAAAAAACTTCGGCTTACTTATAGTCTTTTTGCTTTTCGTAACGTTGTTGTTTGTTATTTCAGTATTCTTTGCTCGAACGATTACCACCAATTTTGTACAAACAGATTTCAATAATCGCAAGGCGGAAGTTTTTGATGAGACGATAAGTGACTTTAATGAATTTTTTCAAGAAAAAATTCCAGAGGTGGCGTATTATCAAGGTTTTATGGATTCTGTGCAAGCAAAAGATTTTTCTAATGCTATTCTTCGTAAGTATCCTTTCGTTCAGAAAATTGATTTTTCGGATATTTTATTTACGAATATTGATTCTATCGAACGCCAGATGCGTATTGGAAACTTTGGTGCTTCGGCAAAATCAAGTTTTGAATACAAACTAACTAAAGATTTCAAACTTCAAAGTTCACGTCAATCTAGTGAAGGGGATTTATCTTCGAACGAAGAGTTGTACAGTGTATTCTTAAAGCTGTGCACCTTTTTGGGGCGTGAAAATATCGATACGAGTCGAATCTCGAATACTGAAGTATATAAGCTTTTTTATAATATTCAACCGGGGAAAATTTCGTATATGAATATTCCGCGGATGTCAGATATATTGTCATTTCGAAAAATGATGGTAGATGCAAATTATCAGAAATCGAGTTATGAACAAGACTTCTATGTTTTCTACATTACTCCTACTAAAATTCAGATTAAAAATAAATATCCAAATCTCTACGAAAAGATCAGTATTTTGCCCGTCGTAGATCAATATTCGATAAATGAACAGGCTTATCTACGCACTGAAATAGCATTGCCAGGAGCTTTGTCGGATTATAAATTGCAGCTTGAAACTTCGCAAAGTCACATCACCAAAGAAATAAACAAGTGGTTTTTCCCTGTGGTGGGAATTTTGGTTTTGATATATTTGATTTTATTATTGATTGGTTATTTGATTTATCGTAATGTGTTGATAAATAATCGTATGTTTCAATTGCAATATGATTTTATAAATAACTTGACACACGAATTCAAAACACCGGTAAGCGTAATAAAAATTGCCGGAAATAATATCAAAAGTGCAGAGCAGATTAGTGATGCCGAAAGAGCGATGTACGGCCGTATATTAGATCAAGAAGCGGACAAGCTAAATAGCTTAATGAATAAATTGCTTTCTTTTGCACAAATTGAAAATAAATCTATAAAATTCAACGGAGAGTTTATAGATTTAAAAGAGTTTTGTCAGCATATATTCGAGTCTACTCGTATTAAATATCCAGATTTGGAGCTTGTAGATCATGTAGACGTAAAAGACGAAATATATGCCGATCCAGTGTTGCTGAACAGTGTTTTTCAAAATCTAATTGATAATGCATATAAATATTCGAGCCCATCAAAGAGGTTTTTGGAAATAAAAGTCGAACAAACTAAGAAAAATTTTGTTATTTTATTCAAAGATCGCGGCATAGGTATAGATAAGAAAGAATTTAATAGTATTTTTAAGAAATTCTATCGCGTCAAAAACCAATTTAACCAACAAGGTAGTATAGGTTTAGGTTTAGCATTTTGTAAGGAAATCACCGAATTTATGGGTGGTGAAATTAAGGTAGAAAGCGAAATAAATATAGGTACATCATTTACATTGATCTTTCCTATAGAAGTAAAAAATGTATAAATTATATATGGATAGAGATATAACAATTGCTGTCATAGAGGATGATGAAAATTTACGTTTTTTGATTAGTCATCGTTTACAGACAGAGCGATATAAAGTAGTTCAGTCAGGTAATGGTGTGGAAGCCGAAGAGTTGATACTGTCTGTACAGCCAGATATTGTTCTTTTGGACTGGATGTTGCCCGGAAAGGAAGGAATTGATGTGTGTCAATCCGTTCGCAAGCAAGGCTTTGAAAACATTATTATCATGATGACAGCAAAGTCCCAAGATGTGGACAAAATAGATGCTTATAGTCATGGTATTACTGATTACATCACTAAGCCATTCAATATGGATGTGCTGGTAGCTATGATTGATAATAAGGTGCGTTTCTTTGTGCCAAAGAGTGCGAACAAAGACGTTTATTTCTTTGGAAATACTGAGCATCACCCACAAATCCATTCTTTAATCCGCGATGGGAAAAAAATTGAGTTGACAATCTTAGAAAATCGTATTTTGTTGCATTTCTTGCAAAATATGGGCAAAGAAATTACACGTGAGGAATTAATGGAGGTCGTATGGGGATACAGCTCAAACGTCAATACCCGTACATTAGATATGCACGTAGTTCGTTTGCGTAAAAAGATCGAAAGTAACCCAGATAAGCCATCTTATTTACAAACTGTACGCGGTCTAGGGTACAAATTTGTGGATGAGGAATAGATATTGAATTATTTGGAAGTTTAATTTATTTAATATATCTTCGTGTAGAACGATGAACAAGACCATTCTCTCTATGAGCGAATGGTCTTGTTTATTTTTTTGTTAAAATTTTAGTGTTAAAAAATTAAGTTAAAATATATAATTATGGCAGAAGTAACTTATTACACAGCAGAAGGGTTAGCTAAGCTTAAGGAAGAATTGCAGTACTTGAAAACTGAAGGAAGAGCTAAGATTGCTAACGCTATTGCGGAGGCAAGAGACAAGGGTGATTTGTCCGAAAATGCAGAATATGATGCTGCAAAAGAAGCTCAAGGGTTGCATGAAGCTAAAATAGCTAAACTAGAAGAAGTTTTGTCAAGTGCACGCTTGATCGATGAATCAAAATTAGATTTATCAAAAGTATTAGCCTTATCAATTGTTCGTATCAAAAACAAAAAGAATGGCGCTGAAATGACCTACCAATTGGTATCGGAGACAGAGGCAGATTTGAAGTCTGGTAAAATCTCTGTTAAGTCGCCAATTGCTCAAGGTTTATTGGGGAAATCTGTGGGCGAAACAGCAACGGTACAAGTACCAGCAGGTGAGATTGAATTTGAAATTTTAGAAATTTCAAGATAATTTATTTTAAGGGTTATGAGCGGTATTGCCATAACCGCTTATAATACTATCTATATAAACAAAGGAAAGGATTCTATCACATAGAATCCTTTCCTTTGTTTATATATGTGGATTTAGTGTAATAAGAATAGCAATTCGACTATAATATATATGATATAGTCATCTATATTTTATTATATTTGCGAATACACAGATTTGATATAATTTATGTCTACAATATTTTCAAAAATTGTTGCTGGTGAGATTCCTGCTTATAAAGTAGCTGAGAGTAATGATTTTTTAGCATTTTTAGATGTATCACCTTTGACACCAGGACACGTCTTGGTGATCCCAAAGAAGGAAACGGATTATATATTCGATATTAATAATGACGAATATATGGGGTTATGGGTATTTGCTAAGATTGTATCCCAAGGTATCAAAAAAGTATTTCCATGTAAAAAAATAGGTGTAGCGGTAGTCGGATTAGAAGTTGCCCATGCACATATCCATTTGATTCCATTAAATAAAGTTAGTGATATGAGCTTTGATAAACCAAAATTATCATTGCCTGCTGATGAAATGCAAAAAATTGCTGATGATATTCGTCAAGCAATTTCAGAAGTGACAAATGCTGAATAAAAAAATACAGCTAGAGTCTTTTAACTAACAACTATGCAAGATTTTTTGATTTCTTTCCAGCAAATGATGGATCCGGAGTACTTACTTAGTCATGGCGGATTCTACATTGTTTGCTTGATTGTTTTTGCTGAGACAGGTCTTTTCTTTGGTTTTTTCTTGCCGGGAGATTATTTATTGTTTTTAGCAGGTCTTTTTTGTGCTTTAAACAAAATTGACGTCAATATTACGACCATGTTTTTAGGTATTTTGGCTGCTGGTATAGCAGGTAATTTTGCTGGATATTGGTTTGGTTACCGAGCTGGTCCCATGCTGTTCAAGCGGCAAGATTCATTGATTTTCAAGAAAAAATATATTGTAATGGCTGAAGAGTTCTATCAAAAATATGGTGGAACAGCTTTAGTTATTGGAAGGTTTGTTCCAATAATTCGTACATTTGCACCAATCTTTGCAGGGGTGGTCAAGCTTGACTTTAAAAAGTTTGTACTATACAATGTCTTAGGTGCACTAATTTGGGTGAGTTTATTAACATTATCCGGTTATTTTTTAGGGGAAATGTTCCCACAAATAATCAATTATGTTGAATATATAATCATTGGTATGATTGTCATTGCATTCTTACCATTGGGTATTGCTCTGCTCAAGAGATGGATTAAAAACAGAAACAAGAAGTAAACAACAAATAAACAGTAAAGAATATTAATGAGTACACAACATCCTTGGCATCAAGTGTCTCCTGGAGATGACGTGCCAAATTCAGTAAATGCTATAATTGAAATTCCTAAAGGTTCAAAAGCTAAATACGAAATCGATAAAGAAAGTGGTTTGATCAAATTAGATCGTGTTTTATTTTCTTCAGTAATGTATCCGGCTAATTATGGTTTTATTCCACAAACATATTGTGACGATAAAGATCCATTAGATATCTTAGTAATCAGTTCTGTAGACGTATATCCAATGAGCTTAATCGAAGCTAAAGTTATTGGTGTAATGCATATGATTGATGGTGGCGAGCAAGATGATAAAATCATTGCGGTAGCTAAAAATGACGTATCGGTAAATTATATCAACGATTTGTCTGAGTTGCCTCCGCATACTATGAAAGAAATCGTGCGTTTCTTCCAAGATTACAAAGCTTTAGAAGGTAAAAGTGTAGAGGTTCAGAATCTTTATGGACGTGCTTATGCTCAAAATATTATCAAAGAGAGTATTGAGCTTTATAATACTGAAATAAGAAATAAATAATCAACATGGCTCTCGATATTTTTTGGACTTTATTGTTAGTCTTTGCAAATGGCTTTTTCGTCGCCGCTGAATTTGCGATTGTCAAAGTAAGGGCATCGCAGATTGAGCTACAAGCTAAATCCGGCAGCAATGTAGCTAAGATAGCAAAGAATATTACAGAGCATTTGGATAAATACCTAGCTGCCACACAGCTAGGTATTACTTTAGCATCGTTGGGATTAGGATGGATAGGTGAGGAAGTCATGACAGAGGTTGTGAGTCACATGTTCTCTTATTTCCATATTGATGTCTCTCAAGGTTGGGCCAAAGGTCTAGGAGTAGTCTTAGCTTTCGGTTCGATCACCTTGCTACACGTGGTTTTAGGTGAATTGGCTCCCAAATCAATCGCTATCCAAAAACCTGTAGCAACTACCATGAAAGTAGCTGTTCCGTTGCGATTATTCTATTGGATTTTGATGCCTTTGATTTTCGTATTCAATGGGCTGGCTAATCTTCTATTAAAATTGATTGGTATTGAACCTCATCCTAGTGAGGCAAACCACTCTTCTGAAGAATTGCAATATCTTCTTGATAAGGGTAAAGAATCTGGAGCGTTAAATATTTCGGAGCATGAGCTGATTAAAAATGTATTTGATTTTAATGAGCGTATTGTGAAGAATATCATGGTTCCTAGAACCAAAATTGTCGCTGTAGAACAAAATGATACCGCTGAAGATTTTATAAAAACGGTGACTGAGGAAGGCTATTCTCGTATTCCGATCTACGATGATAATATCGATAAAATCGTAGGTGTGGTTCATACAAAAGATATTTTGCCGATTTTGGTTAAAGGGAAAGAGGTAGAGCTTAAGGCTATTATGCGTAAGCCATATTTCATTCCAGAAACTAAGAAAATCAATGATTTGATGGCGGAGTTTCAACAAAAGCGTATTCAAATTGCTTTTGTGTTGGATGAATTCGGAGGAACTTCGGGTATGGTTACTTTGGAGGATATCGTTGAGGAATTGGTTGGTGATATTCAAGATGAATACGATGAGGAAACTCCTTTAGTAGAGCAGATTTCGGAGACAGAATTTATGATTGATGCTGGTGCAAGCGTGCATGATGTGAATGAATATTTGCCTTTCGAATTACCTGAAAGCTCGGATTATGATACTATTGCTGGCTTAGTAAGTCATATCTTCGAAAAGATTCCTGATGTCGGTGAATCTTTAGAAGAATTAGGATATCGCTTTACTATCATGAAGAAAACACAACAGAATATCGAGTACGTGAAATTGGATGTTGTGGAACAATCGGACGACGAAGGATCAGATTCTTAATATGCAACTTTTTTTTACTCCAGAAATTCAACCTCATCATCCAACATTTATGTTGAGTGAAGAGGAGAGCAAACATGCTATTCGTGTTTTACGGTTGACACAAGGTGAGAAAATTCACTTAGTGGATGGTCGCGGTGGACTTTATGAAACCGAAATTATTGATGCGCATCCGAAACGTACGACCTTACGAGTGCTTTCGGTACAGGAGGATTTTGGAAAGCTATCGTATGAAATTCATTTAGCTGTAGCGCCAACTAAAAATATAGATCGTATAGAATGGTTTTTGGAGAAAGCTACTGAAGTAGGTTTGACATCTTATACACCCATCATTTGCGAACATTCTGAACGTAAAGAAGTAAAAGTAGAACGTTTGGAAAAAGTAGCTATTGCAGCGATGAAGCAGTCGTTGAAAGCTTATTTGCCAACAGTTAAACCAGCCATTACTTTTAATAAATTCATTCAAGAAGCAGTAAAAGACAAAGTAATTTCAAAGGGTATAGCACATTGTGTGGATTCGGAGAAAAAATATATTTCTACTTCCTTTTCTCCAAAAGGAAAATATCTTATTCTGATTGGTCCTGAAGGGGATTTCTCCGAAAAAGAAATAAGCCAGGCTATTGAAGCTGGCTTTGTTCCTCTATCGCTTGGAGAAGCTAGATTGCGTACAGAGACTGCAGCCCTAACTTCTGTTATTGAAGTGTCGTTGCTGAATCGTTAGTGAATTAATTCTGCATCGATGATCTGAATTTCGGCATTACCTTTTAATGGTTCAGGATTGAACACCATTTTACCTCTAACTTTTATAGGCTCTTCCGTGAATTTTACAGTGCCTTTTTTTATGAATATTTCTACCATAGGAGGAATACCATTCGTTCCACAGAATTGGCACTGAGCAATTGGTAATACAGAAAGCATAAAGGTGCTATGATTTCTTCCACTTGTCAAAGGAACCAAATATCCGGGCAAATCCACTATTTTGTTTTCCAGCTTTTTTAATTCAGCAGGATAATGTGGAGTATATACTTTTTTGTTTCCACTGGTTGTAACCTTATACATCATTTTATCTATAGCCTCCCATGTTTTATTCATCATAGGTGTATGATCTGGTACGTCCAAGCCTAAGTTGTTACCGCCAATTTGTGCTTTAGCACCAATTGATAACAGTAAAAGTGTAAATATGAATATAATATTTTTCATTATTTTGAAGATAGTGTGTTTGATATTGTTGTTTGATAAGCTTTAATAGCGGGAATAATACTCGCCAAAATTCCGATTATTACTGCCATAATTAAAATAATAAATTCATTTGCTTGAATGGCGAAAGCTTGAATGAAATCTGCGCTTTGACTTGTTTGCAGACTGATATAATATAAAATTCCATGACCCAAAACTAAACCTATTATTCCGCCTATTAATGTAATAATCAATCCTTCGACTATGGTAAGTGTAAAAAGTTTAGCTTTAGTAGCTCCCAATGTTCGCATAACCGCTAAATCATATTTGCGATCTTTCATTGCATTGTATAAACTGATGAATACGCTAAAACCAGCAATCACCATAATCACATAAGCTAAAATTCCTAAAGAATCAAATCCCACGCCTAATAAAGAAAATATTCTAGAGCTTTCAATAGCAGGAGAGGCTGCCTGCATTTGTGTGCTTTGATTAATCATTCTTGGAAGAACTGATATAGCAGTTGGAGAACTGTATTTGACCAATAATGCTGTGATTTCAACACCGTGATCTTCAATCATATCTTCTCCAATACTTTTGATGAATGCATTATTTTGTGGTTTTTCTGCAACTAACTCTTCTTCATGAGGCACTGTATGTTCGTGGCTATGATCGTGATCGTTTTCGTGTGTGGAATGGTCGTGTCCATCATGTGCATGATCGTGTTGATGATCATGATCGTGGTCATGTTCTTCTTCATGAATATGCTCGTCGTTGTGCGCAATCCCATGAACGTCCCAAACACTAGCAAGATTACTCAAAATAAGATTGTCTACGACAGAATAAGATGGTGATAAAATACCAACCACCGTAAATGGATGTTCATCATGCTGATGTGCCTCTGCTGATAAACCATGCGCACTAAATATTTTGTCTCCGATTTTTAAATTGTTTTTTTTGGCGACTTCGGCGCCTAAAACCACCTCAAAAGATTTAGACCATAATTTTCCTGTACTCAATTTCAAATCATACATTTCTAAAAAGGTCTCATCTGTACCAATAATTCGATGACCTTTATAATTATCACCAAGAGAAATAGGAGTAGCAAGTTGTACTAGCGGATTTTCTGCGATTTTGCTAGCTTCTGACAAAGGAATATTTCCAGTAGGATTGTCTACATGGTACAAAGAACTCAAAATAAGTTGCATTGGGCTTCCTTTGGCACCGACGACTAAATCAATATTCTTGGTGTTGTTCTCTAATTGTTTTTCTAAGGTTACAGAACTGATGTAAATAACAATTAATATGGATACACCAAAAGCGGTAAGTAATATACTCAATAGCGTGGAGCCCCATTGTTGTGTTATATTTTTCCAAACAAGTGATAAAGTATTCATACGTCCGTCTTATAATTGATAGGTATTAGCAAAATAAGATTTAATTCTTGTATCGTGCGTTGCAATAAGTAGTGTTACTTCAAAAGTCGCAGCCGTTTCCATCAACAAATCCATTACATATTTGGTGTTGGTGTCGTCCAATGCTGCTGTTGGCTCATCGGCAATTAGAACTTTTGGATGATTGATGACTGCACGAGCAATAGCTGCACGTTGTAACTGACCACGACTCAATTGATTGGGATAACTGTTAGCTTTATCTTTAATTTGAAGCTTATCCAATACTGTTATCACTGCGTTGCGATCTTGTTTTACTTTTGCTAAATATTGGGCTAGGATGATATTCTCTTCGATGGTAAGATTTTTCAAGAGATGTGCGTCTTGAAAAATAAATCCCATATTTTTCGCTCGGAATAAATCCCTTTTCTCCTCGCTAAGTGCATAAATATCATGGCTGTCTATGAAGACCTGTCCAGCAGTAGGAGCAGATAACCCGCCTAAAAGATGTAATAAAGTAGTTTTTCCACTTCCTGATTCTCCTAGCAGTAAGGTGTGCTTGTTTTTATCAACATGAATTGTAGGGAATGTTAATTCATTTTTCGCAGAAGAATATTGGAATTTGAGATTTTCTGAACGTATCATAGAATATTTTCCAAAAAGCTTTTAGATAAGTTTAAAGGTATTGACAATACCTTAGAATCAAAAATTCTATTCAAAATATTACATCGTCAATACTATTCCATCATTCAAGTGAACAGATTTCTTAACAATAGTTTTAAAGAACGATAATCTATAGGTAATACTTCCTTAATACCCGCTCATTTACTTTGTGTTAAGAAAAAATGAAATCAAATTGAAAACTAAGATTTACATGAAGGTAGTGGTGATGGTCTTGATTGGACTATTCCATTTTGGTGAGACTTTTGCCAATGTCCTAGATACAGCAATGCATAGTCAAGTAAAGCAGGATTTAAACGCATCAATTAACAAAAATGAATTAGGTATTAAGGGAAGGGTATTGGACTTAGAATCGATGCAGCCCATTGCTGGAGCAACAATATTGGTGTTAGAAAATGGAATGAGGACATCCACAAACGATAAAGGCGAATTTATTCTTCAAATTTCTAAAATTGGAGAGTATACGCTTGAGACCAGCTATATAGGTTATGCAAAAGAAGCTGTTCATGTCGTGTTGGATAATGATAGTTGGGCTAATGTAAATGTCGCGCTGATAAATGAGTCGTCGAAATTGGATGAGGTCGTCGTAACCCGAAGGAGAGCGCAACTTAGCGAAATATCCTTATTAGAAGAACGTAAAGTATCTAATCTAATGGTGGAAAAAATTGGCGCACAAGAGCTATCCCGTAAAGGGGTGAGTGATGCTGAGGGCGCATTAACCAAAATGTCTGGGGTGACCAAGTCTGCCAGTGGAGCAAATGTTTTTGTTCGTGGTCTTGGCGATAGATATAATAATACAACTTTAAATGGATTAGCACTTCCATCTGAGGATCCATTGAATAAAAATATATCCTTAGATTTTTTTGACACGGGTATCATTCAAAGTATTGGTGTTAATAAAACATTTAATGCAAGTATTACTGCTGATGTAGCAGGAGCAAATATTGATATTATCTCAAAAGAATTGACTGAAGATGCATTTTTAGAAGTTGGAGCATCTGCAGGTATTAATACGGAAGCAATTCGGGCAAATAATTTCCGTCGTATAGATGGTACGAATTGGTTAGGTACGCTAAAGGAAACTAAATCACCAATTACGAGCTTGACTAGTTATGATTTTCACAACAAATGGAATTCAAAAGAAATGGAAAATCCAATTAACTCAAGTTTTTCCATTATGGGAGGTAAAAAATTCATGATTGGTCAGAATTGTTTGAATGTTTTGTTGACTGCAGGAATGAATTCTGATTACAAGTATTATGACGGTGTGATTCGTCAAACAAATACGGCGGGTGTGATAACGTTGGATCAGTCTTCAAATCGTTCTATTTATAACATATCGAAAACAGGAATGACTAATTTGAAATACACATTTGGTAATAATCATTTGGCTTTCAACTCGCTATATATTAACGATCAAGGACAAGAGTACGAAAGAAATTTCGGCTTTAAAGCATTTGACATTGCTGATAATGCCTATTTCAGACGTAGTCATGTTGTGGATAATCATTTGTTTGTGAATCAATTGCTTTCTAAGTTAGAGGTGACTGAATTGATAGAGTTAGATCTAGGTTTAGGATATAATGTAGTGAAGAGTAATGAGCCAGATCGTCGTACATTAGAATTGATTGATATTGGTCAAACAGGTACTTACCGTTTGTACGATACTCAGAATTTTAATGAGCGTTATTATTCGGATATAAAAGAAACTGGTTGGTCAGCAAAAGCCATTGCTTCATACAAAATCGAAAACGACAAAAACTTAGACCGCAAAATTGAAATTGGATACAATGGAAATATTGTAGATCGTGATTTCAACGCGATGATATTTGGTCACAAAAAGAATGGGTCACTGGTGTTGAATACAGAGGATGAAGAAGATATTGATGGAATCTACGGGTACGATGCTTTTCAAAATGGAAATTTTGAGTTTTCAACCGGTAGGGGTTCAGATGATTTTAGACCTTATTGGTACTCAGGCAAAAAGCGTGTTCATTCAGGATTAGTGTCTGGAACGTACCAATTTACAGAAAAATTTACCTCGGTTTTAGGGGTTCGTTTTGATAATGTTTTTCAGGATATCGTTTATAGTACAAACTTATCGAGTACAGAATTGGATGGCCTATCACAAATTAAGAAAAACTACATTTTACCTAGTTTGAACTTAAAATATGCTTTATCCGAAAATAGTAATTTGAGAGCCTCGGCAAGTATGAGTTATACTTTACCACAATTCTTAGAAACAGCTTATTTCAGAAATACTTTCTCAACTTATAGTACCATTGGTAATAAAGATCTAGTACCCGTTGAGAATACCAATTTTGACCTTAAGTGGGAAATGTTTCCTTCATCGGGTGAATTAATCTCCGTAGGTGCCTTTTATAAAAACTTGAAAAACCCTATTGCAAGATCAGAAACAGGCAATAATGTAATGACTTACTTTAATGTTGGTTCTTCAGCAACTGTTGCTGGAGTAGAAGTAGAGTTGAAGAAAAATTTATTCAAAACTACAAACGAGCATGGTGTGAATGTTTTAGCAGCCGGAGCGAATGTTTCCTACTTGTATACAAAACAAGATCTCGAAAATCCTAATGCAGTATTCACAAAGTTTAATGGAACGAGTGCTTTGCAAGGTGCGTCTCCTTGGTTAGTGAATGCCGATGTAAACTATGTTTTTAATGGTAAAGAATTTGTTTGGACTTCGAGTATTGTACTAAATTATTTCAGCGATAGAATATTTGCAATTGGTACACAGGGATTCAAAGATGTAATTGAGAAAAGTGTTTCTACTTTGGATTTTATTTCGAATGTAGCGATCAACAAAAAATGGGGAGTGAATGTAAAGGCGCGTAATATTATCAATCCTAGTTTCGAATTAATAAGAGATACAGATGCAGGTCAAGGCATTACTTTACAATCATTCAGAAGAGGAGTGGACCTTAGTGCGGGTGTCTCTTATAAATTTTAATAATTTCTTAATCAAGTCTTAACTACGTGTTTTTATTGGGTTTTTACATTTGAGTAAATAAAATAAAAATTATAAACAAGAATTATAACTAAATAAAAAATAAAAATGAAAACTAAATTATTCACAGCTTTAGCTATTGTTACTTTAAGTTTTATGGCGTGTGATAGCAATGACGATAATACAAAAGTAACGCCACAACCAGAAACAACAGAATTAAAAGGTAGTATCACATCCAATGTAACTCTTAAAGCTGGTGAAATACGTTTGACAGATCCAACAATAGTGCGTGAAGGTGCCACATTGACAATCCCTGCGGGAACAAAAATTATTGCGACGACTCAGTCAGCCTATATTTTAATAGAAAAAGGCGCAAAAATTCTGGCTAAAGGTACAGCTGCTCAGCCTATCATTTTCACCTCTTCTACAGCGAAGTCGGGCTCCTGGGGTGGTTTGGTTATTAATGGTAAAGCACCACTTTCTCGTGCTAATGCTTCGGATCCTAGTACTTTCGGTACAGAGATAAACGACCAAATTCAATATGGTGGTTCTGATATAGCAGACAATTCTGGTGAGTTGGATTACATCATATTAGAATATACAGGTGCAAATATTTCTGATGACAAGGAGCATAATGGTTTAACTTTAAACGGTGTTGGCAATGGAACTAAAATTTCTAACATATATATTAAGGATGGAGCAGATGATGGTATCGAATTTTTCGGTGGTTCTGTAGATGTGACCAATCTATTAGTTGTTAATTCGGAAGATGATATGTTTGATTTTACCCAAGGGTATTCGGGTACTGTTAAAAATGCATACGGTATATGGACAGCTGGTTTTAAAACGGACGAAGTAGATCCAAGAGGTATTGAAGCGGATGGAAATCATGATGGAAAGGGACCTGATCACATTAACCAATCTAATTTCAAAATGCAAGATATTACCATCATTAATCATTCATCACAATTAGCCACTAAAGATAAAGATGGTAATGAAATACCTTTGATGAATGATTTCGTGAAAATTAGAAGAGGTGCCACAGCTACAATTACTAATCTTTTGATTAAAAATGCGGCGAATTCTACTTTTTCAGATATTATAGACATGAAAGATGGTAATGGTGCAGGAAACGCTGCAACAAATATTACATATACATTTGAGCCAGAAAGCTTATTCTCATCATCCAAAATTAAATTGGAAGGTGCTGCTAAAGCAACAAAAAATAATACTTCTACAGGCGCTAATACATCGGTATTTGCCTGGACTAAATATACATTCTAATATATAATTTTAAACTTAGTCATTGACTCCTTATTCATGTAATGAGGAGTTTTATTTTTGGGGAATAGTGATATACGACTTTGTATTCTGTGTCCAAGTAAATATCTGCTATTTCACCTATATTAAGACTCTGGTTTGTGATGAAGCATTCACAAATGCCATCATATTAATCTTTAGATTTGATGGTCTTACAATTTTTTTTGTCGAGTTGAAAGGCTAGGATTATTTGGGTAGGATGCAAAATCGAGATCATCAGAGGATTCTAAAACTCTTGCATACAATTTAAAAGAAAACCCCTTATTTTATGAATAAGGAGTTGACAATATATATAGGGGAGAGAAAGTTCAATTTTTGGATAATGGATTTAAAAGAATAAGCTTCAGTCAAGTCTATTTAGCTTAACGACCAAAGCTCATTCTTGTAAATATTCAATATAGATTATGGTTAACAGGTTGGTTTGTCATATTCCTTAAAAAAATCTATGTTTATACTATAGTGTTATTATTTGAAATTTAGTTCGTGTGATGTTAGAGGAATACACTAATCTAACAGACCTTATCTTTCATTATTTAAATTTAATTTTCAAATAATCCTACACTTAAATATAAACATAGATTGTAAAGTGCTGAAGTAAGTTTATTTACTTACATAAGGAGCTGAAACTAGCGCCTTGTCTCTAGTAATTTTTACTTCGTACTCTATTGTTTTGTCTTTTCTTACCAATTTCACTATGTAATGACCTTCGGGGAAACTATCCAAGTTGTAAACCTTTGTTACGGGTTTTTCACTTTTGATGCTTTCTTTGTAAAGTACACCATCGTACACATTGTAAATTGATAAATCTACTTTTTCAGCTTTATTTGTCGAAAATACCAATGATTTTTGTTTGTATGAGTATGGTTTTAATAATATTTTGATATCATCGCTGTAAGATGCTGAAGAAACTGCTAATAAAGCAAGTAATAAAGTTGTTTTTAATAGATTTTTCATAACAAATAATTTTTAAATGATTATTAAATATCTTATATAACAAAGGTATTCGTGGATTTTGGATAATTTTTATGGTAAATTTTCTAATTTCTATGCTATATTGATTATTTGTCGAATAATTTTTTTTAAATTAACTTTTATGATCATTTTTTGCCTAACTTTCTCTTAGATATGAAAAAGATCAACCCAAGCTTTGAAATTATAGAGCCATCTTTTGGAAGTTCGTTTGCATACGCCAAATACGTGGAAAATGAAAATAATAAAGCTCATGTGTGGCATTATCATCCAGAAATTGAGATTGTATATGTAAATGGAGGCACAGGAAAACGGCAAATTGGAAGTCATATTTCTTATTATACGAAAGGTGACCTTATTTTAATTGGCAGTAATCTTCCGCATTGTGGTTTTACAGATACGAATACAGGTAACAAAAAAGAAACAGTTATACAATTTAAGCCAGAACTATTTGGTAGAGAATTTATGAATCTACCCGAAAATAAATTTTTAATAGATTTTTTTGAAGTGGCAAAAGCGGGAATTGCATTTATTGATGCGACTAAAAATGCTGTCGGCGCTAAAATAGAAGGGATGATAGACTTAAATCCATTCGAACGTTTGTTAAGTTTATTAGAGGTGTTAAAAGAATTGGAAAGTGCTGCAGATCATAAGGTATTAAATGCTGCTGGCTTTACTGTAGAGCTGCAAGTGCAAGACAACGATCGAATTAATATGATCTTTAATCATGTGAAGGATCATTTTTTGGAAGAAATAAGTCTGGAACAAGTTGCCGAAATGTCTATTATGACTGTACCTTCTTTTTGTCGTTTTTTCAAAAAAGTAACCAATAAGACATTTACTCGATTCGTCAACGAATATAGAATTGTACATGCTTGTAAGTTATTAGCAGAAAAACCAATGAGTATCGCGAATATAAGTTATGAAAGTGGATTTCATAACTTTAGTCACTTTAATAAGCTTTTTAAAGAATTTACAGGTAAGAGTGCTTTGCAATATCGTAAAGAATTGCATACGATGATTAAATAGTATATTTTGTATTTCTAGATTCTGTAATATATTGAACGAACTTTATGTAGCGAGTTATTTGATTTAGTCGTTACTGTAAGTAAATCAATTATAATTATAATTATGAGAAATTTAATAATCATGTTTTGCATTGTTGGATTGCAACTAATGTACTGCTCCTGTAAAAAGAATAATTCAAGTGAAGATGCTGTAGGATCGATTGTTGGCAAATGGAAATTGTCGGAAGTTTATTCTGATCCAGGTGATGGTAGTGGGAAATTTACAAAAGTTAATGGTGGTAAAATTTTGGAGTTTACATCTGAAGGTGAAGTTTCATCAAATTCTTCATTATGCTCCATGATTTCAAATGGTTTATTACATGAAGAATCGTCTTATATTATATCTGAAAGTTCTGGAAATAGGAATAAGTTAATAATTGATAAGTGTGGATATGAACTTAATTATGAATTGAAAGGAAATCAATTAACAATATATTATCCTTGTATTGAGGGGTGTGGTGAAAGATTTGTACGTGTTGGCAATTAATGGGCGGTAATTATGTAAACATGTGTTGTCTTAGCGTACGAAATTAGCTATCTTTGTGATGATGGATAATTTCATTGTCTCCGCGCGTAAATATCGTCCCGTTACCTTCGATTCTGTCGTTGGTCAATTGCATATTACAAACACTCTCAAAAACGCTATTCACAACAATCAGCTAGCGCAAGCTTTCCTTTTTTGTGGGCCTAGAGGTGTTGGTAAGACGACTTGTGCACGTATTTTAGCAAAAACCATCAACTGTGAGCATATCTCAGAAAATACAGAAGCCTGTGGAGAATGTGATAGCTGTAAGTCGTTTCAAAATGGTGCATCTTTCAGTATTCATGAATTGGATGCAGCATCCAACAACTCGGTAGATGATATCCGAAGCCTGATCGAACAGGTACGTATCCCGCCTCAAACGGGCAAATACAAAATCTATATCATAGATGAGGTGCATATGCTTTCGCAAGCGGCTTTTAATGCTTTCTTGAAAACTTTAGAAGAACCACCTGCTTATGCTATTTTTATCCTCGCTACTACAGAGAAGCACAAGATTCTCCCAACTATTCTTTCACGTTGTCAAATCTTTGATTTCAATCGTATTAAAGTAGAAGATATGGCTAATCATTTGGCCAATATCGCAACGAAAGAAAATGTGACTTTTGAAGCTGATGGCTTACATGTCATCGCTCAAAAAGCGGATGGTGGTCTTCGTGACGCGTTATCTATGTTTGATCAGATTGTGAGTTTCTCCAACCGCAATTTGACGTATCAAGCTGTCATTGACAATCTCAATATTCTGGATTATGATTATTATTTCAAATTAATGCAAGCTATTGCCCAAGAAGAAGCGGCAGAAGCCTTATTGATTTTTAATAATGTGTTGAACAAAGGTTTTGATGGGGGACACTTTATTGCTGGTTTGTCGAATCATATTCGCAATCTTTTGGTGACGAAAGAGCCTCGTACATTAAAGCTTTTGGATGTTAGTGAGAATATTAAGAAAAAATACTACGAGCAATCTGCAGAATTAAGTTCTGGATTATTATTATCTGCATTGAATATTGCGAATCAATGTGAAATCTCCTATCGTTCAAGTAAAAACCAACGTTTGCAAATTGAATTGGCGCTGTTGAAAATGTGTCATTTGTCCTCCGCGATTAAGCTAGGATTGAATGGAGTATCAGCTACGCAAGTGGACGTAAAAAAAAAACTTCCTGAATCCGTAAAACCTGCTCCAGCAGCAGCTCCTAAAACAATTTTATCTACACCAGCTCCTTCAGTAAAAAATGAAGCTTCAGCACCTTTAAAATCAGCAATTCCTAGTCCCGTAAAGGCTCCAGAGCCAGAGAAAAAATCTTTTTCATCAGGTAAGGGCTGGGGAAGTTTCAAACCTTCGGTCGCAGTACCAAGTTTAGCTACTGTTTTTGAAGAAAAATCTGTTGATGAAGAGGAAGAGTCAGATTTGGTGCAAGGAAATGAGTTTAGAGAAATCACCTTCAATTCATTTATCAGTAAATGGAATACTTTAGCTGAAAAATTAAAAGCTGAGAATCGTATTACTTTATATACGATCATGACTGCCAACGAACCTCGACTGAATGGTAACATCATTGAGGTCGATGTGGAAAATATGGTGCAAAGTGATCAGCTAAAAGAAGGGAAAATAGATATTCTAAACTATTTGCGCGTTGAGCTTAAGAACTTTGCGTTGGATCTCACTACACATCAATTAGAGCAGACGGTTATTCGTAAGGCGTATACCTCTCAAGAAAAGTACCAAGTGATGGTGGAAAAGAATCCTGCCTTGGAAACATTACGTAAAACTTTCAATTTAGGTCTAAGCTAAATTTCTCGTATCTTTGTACAAAATTTTGATAAGCTCTTATGAAATGGCTTATCTCATTACATATAATTTAGAATAATGCAAAACAATTTCCAACGTCGTGATCGCGGCGAAAAAAGAGAAAGTAATCAAATGGTATTTGGTATTCGTGCCGTAATCGAAGCCATTGACAGTGGTAAAGAGATTGAATCTCTTTTTATACAACGTGGTTTAAGCGGAAGCTTACTGTTGGAATTGAAGGCGTTGATCAAAGAGCATAATATCGGTTATCAACAAGTTCCTGTTGAAAAACTGAATAGAATTACGCGCAAAAATCACCAAGGTGTAATTGCTGTAATTTCGCCAATTACCTATCAAAATATTGAGGATATTCTTCCAGAGATTTACGAAAAAGGAGAGACGCCCTTGTTGTTGATGTTAGATGGAGTAACAGACGTTCGTAATATGGGAGCTATTGCGCGTACTGCTGAATGTGCTGGGGTGCACGCGATTATTGTTCCTAAAAAAGGTTCTGCAGAAATTAATCCAGATGCAATTAAAACTTCTGCTGGAGCATTGTACAAAATCCCGGTTTGTCGTCAAGATTCTTTAGGCAAAACAGGTAAATTTCTTATTGATTCAGGCGTACAATTAGTTGTTAGTACAGAGAAAACAAAGGATTCTGTTTATGATGTAGATTATACCGTTCCTACTTGTGTAATTATGGGAGCTGAAGATGTAGGTGTTTCGGATGATTTGATTCGTATTTCAGACAAATTAGCCAAAATTCCTATGTTCGGAGGAATTGGTTCATTGAACGTATCCGTATCGGCAGGTGTAGTGATTTACGAGGCTATCCGTCAACGTAATATTCAATAAAAAAAATGCTTAAGCAGAAACTACGCAGACAATTAAGAGTTTACAAATACGTAGTTTATAAAGAAACTTTAGTCGATTTTAAAGATCACTTTTGGTCTTTTATCGGCGCATTTATTGGGATTGGAATAATAGCTTATTTACAATCCATACAACTTCCTCAATTAGAAAACATTTTCCTTATTGGTTCTTTTGGCGCATCATCAGTACTTATTTATGGTGTTGTTTATAGTCCACTAGCGCAACCTCGAAATCTGATTGGTGGTCATGTCGTATCAGCTATAGTTGGTGTAACAGTAGGGAAGTTCTTTCCAGACGTGGTTTGGTTAACGGCACCTATGGCAGTTGCCTTATCTATTGTCGCAATGCAGATTACACGTTCACTTCATCCTCCTGGCGGAGCTACGGCTTTAATAGCTGTGAGCGGTGGAACAAAAATAACTTCACTGGGTTATATGTACGTGTTATCTCCAGTATTAACAGGGGCATTGATTTTATTCACAGTGGCATTGATTTTTAATAATATTACGAAAGATCGGCATTATCCAGTAAGGCATTCCAGATTAAGGAAATCGAGACGAATGATTTTAAGGAAAAGATTTAATAAACAATAAAGGGAAGATGCATATTATCTTCCCTTTATTGTTGTGTGCCCAGCATGGGCAATAACTCTAGGGTGTAAGTCTCGAACACGCCTTTACAGTGGGAAGTGTTAGCTTATGACAAGGGTGTCCACCGCGAGGTGGAATCTGAAGGAAGTCTGAGGCAAAACCTCGGTCCGACGAACAGAAACTACTATCAAAGAAAGGGGATAGTATGGTTCTCCACCTGTGTCATTTTTAGAACCAAACATGGTAATATGTCCTTGTGGATCAATTTGTATTTTTATAATTGGTTTTGAACCACTACGTCCATTCATTTTAAAAATCTCAGGCATCGTTACCGTATTATTATTTTTGTCCACATAGCTCTTACCCCATCGCGTGCCATCTGCAAATTGAATATTTGGTTTTAAAGAACGCTCATACTGATTAAATCCTTGAAATTGAATTTCATTGGTTTCAGTTTTTTGCTTTGGAGTGTTGGCGTTGTTTTGTGTTCCATAATATAACGTAGAGTCGTTAATGGTCATGTTGAATGAGTTGTCGATCTGGTATATATCGATAATAGCTCCAAAGTCCGAATCAGGAAACGTAAATGTCAACGGTTTTGGAGTCGCAGACGCTACATTTGAACCGAAAATATCTACTTTAAAATCCCCAGTTGGCGTTGCGTCTACTACACATGGACAAACTACTTTTAATTTTAAATTATATCTTACCCCTGGTTGTATTTTTATGTCCGGTATATTTATATGCTGAAATAATCCATTTATCTTTAGAGAGGATATATCATAGGTGCTTTCTGCTCCATCTGCCAATATAAATAAAGATTCAGAACGTATGACATCACTGCCTATTGTGTTTGCGATAATTTTCAGTTCTTTTGCAGATGTCAATTTATTTTGGAATGAAGGACTGCCTGTTGCGAGATCAAAACTCGCTTTTTCGAAACCTCCTGTAATAGTTGGATTGGTAAGTTCTGTGATTTTACTTCCCAACCTCTTGTCTGTTTGATCCGCCTCAATGGTTGTGTACACCTCACTAAATTGGTGTTTAAGCTTCATCTCAATGGTATTTCCAGCAACTCGTACAGTAATATTTTCGTGGTGATAAATGAATTCAGTTGTTAGATTTTCAAGTACAAGTTTTGATACATTAGTTGTGTCTTTGGGAACTGGTACTGTTGAGGTGCTATTGGTAGAATATGCAATAAATTGGTAAGTCGAGCCAATGTTTAACTTCTCAATTTTTATACTATTATCTCCTTTTTTATAGGTATGGGTTAAGTGATTTGAAATAATTACCCTTGGAGTCAAAAACAAAAATCTTGATTTTAGTTCCATTTTCTAATTCCTTTGAGGAAGAAGTCTGCGTAGTTGCTGCGATTTTTTTGGATGAGTTTATTATCGACTCTGGTTCTACTGTAGCTTGTATAGCTAGTTCTGGACCTAAAGAAGTATATATCTTTTGAACATTAGATACATTGCTTTTCAATGAAGCCTGTAATGTGCTTGAATTACCTTCTGATAAATTATCGGCACTTATGTTCAGCGTAACATTACTAATCCCTTCGCCAACCTCGTCGTCAAATTTTTTTTGACAGGAGAGTGTTACTGTTATAATAAGCAGAATTAATAAATTTTTAACAAAATTCATTTGATTAAAATTATTTTTGAAATTCATATTGTAAGTCAATTTCTTCTTCTTGCCATACTTCTAGCCAGCCTTGATTGGCTGGTTGTTGTATGGTAATGTTTGAGGTATTAGCTATGGATTCTTCCACAAATACGCTATAAACTTCCATTTTAGGAGGAGTGTATTTCTTCATTTTCATCACGTTTTTCTTTGTAGTTTTTTATTCAGCCATATGACTAATAGTATATGGTGACATTAAATGATTCTTCTTATAGAATAGCCTTGTAGTAATATTTAGCCTGTGGATAAAAAATTAAAATAGCATGCATGCCAAAAAAGATCATTTTTTTGACCGTATGTATTCAATAGTTTATCTGTTAGATTTTGCTAGCTATAGTAAAATTAGTGTGCGTTATATAGCTTTTATTATAAGAATCGCGCACAAAGGTAAATGATTTTCACTAAGATTAAATGGTAAAATATGGTTTTTTATGGTATATTATGTTTTTTATTGTTTTGTTAAATTGAAATAAAGTTATGTTTATATTGTGTGTAACAGAATAATATTCTGATTTTAGTAAATTGATTGTTGTCGTCTATTACCGCATCATTTTTGATTTTTGCGTCTGCTATATTTATATTTGCATGTTTATTCGTGATTGGTTATTGAAATTTTTATTTTAGCATTTTCAACCTATGAAATATGAATAAAAGTCTTTTTAAAATAGCTTTCCTTGCTGGGTTATGCTTTTCATTAAAATTTTCTGTTGCACAAACTCCATTGAAAATAGAGGAAAATATTTTAAAGGAACCTAACAACTATTATTATATTAATTTCCAGAATTATGCTACGCCTTTGAATAAACTCCCTATTGGCGTATTCGACTCGGGAACAGGTGGATTGACTGTACTTGATGCACTAGTTAATTTTGATCAATTTAATAACCATACAAAGCATCAAGGTAAGGATGGAATATTAGATTTTGAAAGCGAAAAATTTATCTATTTAGCAGATCAGGCTAATATGCCTTATGGTAATTATAATGCTACGGGTAAGGATGATTTGTTGAAAGAGCATATTATCAAAGATTTTCAATTTCTATTAAGTAATAAATATTATCAGAATTCGAATCAAACTTCATTTCAAAAGGATAAAGAACAGGTAAAAGCGATTGTCATTGCATGTAATACTGCTACAGCATATGGCTATGAAGATGCGGTAGCTTTTTTGAATACAACGGGTTTGAATATTCCTGTAATCGGTGTGATAAACGCTGCAGCAAGAGGGACGCTTTCGTTTTTTGATAAAAAGGAAAATGGTTCTATAGCGGTTTTTGCGACAGTCGGTACTATTGCTTCAAAAGGTTATGAACGGACACTGAGACAGCAAATAGTCGAAGGAAATTTTACTGGTGATATTGAGATATTTAATCAAGGTGGATACGGTCTTGCTGAAGCTGTAGACGAAGAACCTGATTTTATTCGCAAGAATGTAAAAGAACCGAGAAAAGAATATCGCGGCCCTTCGCTAGATAATCCAAATTATAGAATAGATCAAGCCCTATTAGAGGTTTACAACTTTAAAAAGGATAATAGTAGCCTCCTTTGTGATAATCAAAATGTTGACGATTGTTCGATTATTCAATTAAATGATGCTGAGAATTATGTACGTTATCATTTGGTTTCACTAATGGAACAGATGCGTAAGGCAGATAAGGCGCAGCCTTTGAAAGCTATTATTTTGGGATGTACGCATTATCCTTTTTTGATAAAGGAAATTAAACAGGTTTTTGATGAGTTGAGAAATTATAAAGGCAAGGACGGAAATTATGTGTATAGAAATCTGATTTCCGAAAATCTACATATCATTGATCCTTCGGTTTATGTAGCTCAAGAGTTATACACAGCTTTGAATTCGAAAAGTCTTTTCAATGACAGTAAAAATCCATTGATGACAAAGTCAGAATTTTATATTTCGGTGCCTAATGTTACGAATAAGAACGTAAAATTGGATGCTGAAGGCAGATTTACTTACGACTATAAGTATGGACGTAATGCTGGAGAGATTCAAGAATATGTTAAAGTCGTTCCTTTCGATAGGAAAAATATATCTGAGGAGACATTGAAACGTTTTGAATCACTTATTCCAAATACCTATAAATTGATCCAAAATTTCTCCAAAGAGAATCCAAAGACAAGATATCTCAAAGCAGAAGAAAAAATATAACAAGAAAGACCTCGAATTAAGAGGTCTTTCTTGTTAATTATAAATTTCTTTGTAATTCTTACTATATTTTTCAATAATCTTTTTACGTTTCATTTTGAGGGTAGGAGTGAGTTCACCACCTTCAATAGTGAATTCCTCTGGAATAATGGAAAACTTTTTGATTTGTTCCCATTGTCCAAAGGATGTATTTATTCGATTAATTTCGTGGGTAATTTTTTCTTTGATCTCCTTTTGTGCTAAAAAATCTTCTTTTGATAATGAAGTAAGTTGCATTGCACTTTCCTTAGCCCAATCCAAAAGGTTATTATAAGATGGGACTATGAATGCTGCAGGAAATTTTTCGCCTTCCCCTATAACCATAAACTGTTCGATAAATAGTGATTCGACCATTTTTGATTCAATAGGTTGTGGTACAATATATTTTCCTCCAGAGGTTTTGAACATTTCTTTTTTACGATCGATAATTTTCAAATATTTTCCGTCAATCCATTGGCCAATATCTCCCGTATATAGCCAACCGTCTTTAATAATCTCTTCTGTACCTTTTGGATCTTTAAAATAACCAAGCATGATATTATCGCCTTTGGCTAATATTTCTCCGTCTTCAGCTAATTTGATGTCAATATTTATCAATGGCAAACCAACAGTCCCTAGTTTCATTCCGCGTTGAAAATCATTAACAGCTAAGCATGGTCCGGCTTCTGTCAAGCCATACCCCTCATAAATATTAATTCCTGCTGCCATATATAATCGAATTAAACGCTCTTGCAAAGCAGCAGAACCCGAAGAAATACCTACAATTTCTCCACCTAGAGCTTCTTTCCATTTGGAAAAAATCAATTTTCGGGCTATTGATAATTGAAAATTATACAAAGCACTGCGTTTGTCTTTTTCTAATTCGTATTTCTCACCCAAAGCGATAGCCCAAAAGAATAATTTACGTTTAATGCCAGTCAACGATTCTCCGGTTTTCATTATTTTCTCATACACTTTTTCTAAGACACGTGGTACAGCTGAGAAAATATGAGGTTTGACTTCTTTCATATCTGCGCCAATGGTTTCCATTGAATTGGCATAATAAATTGTTAAGCCTTTGTACATATATACATAATGAAACAAGCGTTCATAAGCATGACAGACAGGAAGAAAAGACAAAGCACGCATATATGAAGTCACTGGAAAAGAATATTCACTGCTCATCATATCTGCTAACAAATTTTTATGCGTAAGCATGACACCTTTAGGATTGCCAGTGGTGCCACTGGTATAAATTATTGTGGCAATATCTTCATGTTGTACAGCATTTCTTCGCGTATGAAACTCTGAATCGGAAATAACCTTTCCAGTTTGATTAACAATACTCCAATGAGGATAGACTGTACCTTGTTCTAAAATAAAAAGATTATTTAGTGTTAGAAGATCGGCTTTGAGATTAAAGATACGTTGGTATAAATCTTTATTGCTAATGAAGATGATATTAACCTCAGCATGATTTAAAATATATTTATAGTCGTTGTCTGAAATGTTGGGATATAATGCCACGACGATAGCTCCAATCTGTTGAATAGCAAAGTCTAGTAAGGACCATTCTATTCTATTTTCACTTACTATTCCGACTTTGTCTTGTGGTTTTACACCAAGGGCAATGAGTCCTTTAGAAAGTTCGTCGATTTGTTGTTGGAATTCTTCATTAGAGAGTTTCTTCCATTTTTTTTCTTCTTTATAAGAGAAAATAGAAGAAGTAGGGTAAGTGTCCTGTCTATACTTGACTAGATCAAATATACGTGTAGGCTCGTTTTTCATAAGCAATATCACATAAAATATAAAGGCTACCTAAACAAATAGGTAGCCTAACAAATTTACGCAATATTCTTAAGATTAATATTTGCTTTTCGATTCACGGCGTTTGCCAGAGAAATCACGGAATCCGCCATTATCTCCACCACGTTCTCTTCTTTCGCCAGAGAATCCACCACGACGGTCACCGCCACGATCTCTTCTTTCGCCACCGAAGCCTCCGCTACGCTCACCACGACCTCTTCCACCACGGTCACCGCCTCTAGAGCGACCACCACGGTCTCCACGATCTGAACGACCTTCCCCAGATACTTCGATACGAACTTGACGTCCGTTGAAGTCTACACCTTTGAAGCCATCGAATACTTTATTAACCTCTTCATCTTGAACTTCGAAGAATGTGAATACACCTTTCAAATCAATTTTACCAATAGACTTGCCCGAAATATTTGCAGTATTACAAATAAATCCTAACATATCTCCACGGCTAAATTCATCTACAGAACCTAAGTTCATGAATAAACGAGTGTATCCTTTTGAACTTTGGCGTTCACCACGTTCTCCTCTTTCACGTCTATCGCCGCTTACTTCACGTGCATCGATATTTAAATCAGGTGCGTTTTTGTAGTAATCTAAGAAACGATTGAATTCAAGAGATGCAAATCTTTTTACAATTTCTTCTTTCGATAAATCTTCGAAACCTTCCATAATAGCTGGTAAGAAAGTGTTGATTTGCTCTTCGTTAACTTCAACATTTTTTACCTTATCAATGATGGTCATCAATTGTTTTGCAACAACTTCTTCCCCTTGAGGTACTTGCATTTTAACGAAAGGTTTACCGATAACTTTTTCAAGTTGACGGATTTTGCTTTGCTCTTTAATGTTGATTAATGAGATTGAAATACCAGTTTTACCCGCACGAGCCGTACGACCTGAACGGTGTGTATAGTTTTCAATTTCATCAGGTAATGAGAAGTTAATAACGTGTGTTACATCATTTACGTCGATACCACGAGCAGCTACGTCTGTTGCGATCAACATTTGTAAGCTACGGTCACGGTAACGTTTCATTACTTTATCACGTTGTTGTTGTGACAAGTCACCGTGTAATGCATCTGCATTGTAACCATCTTTGATTAATGCTTCTGCGATTTCTTGAGTTTCGATTTTAGTACGACAGAATACAATACCAAAGATTTCTGGATTAGAATCCACGATACGTTTGAATGCTGCGTATTTATCTCTTGCTTTTACCAAGAAGTATTGGTGCTCAATATTTGCATTACCTGTATTTTTTGTACCTACAGTTAATTCAAATGGATCAGTCATATACTTTTGAGCGATACGACGTACTTCTCTAGGCATAGTAGCTGAGAACAACCAAGTTTTTTTATCTTCTGGAGTTTCTGATAAAATGTTGTTGATGTCTTCTTGGAAGCCCATGTTCAACATTTCGTCCGCTTCATCTAATACAACATATTTTACATTTGAGAAGTCAATAGCATTTCTGCCAATGATATCTAACATACGTCCTGGAGTAGCGACAACAATCTGTACACCACGTCTGATTTGACGTAATTGATCACTGATGTTT
This sequence comes from Sphingobacterium litopenaei, assembly GCF_014692495.1. Lineage (GTDB taxonomy): Bacteria > Bacteroidota > Bacteroidia > Sphingobacteriales > Sphingobacteriaceae > Sphingobacterium > Sphingobacterium litopenaei. The sequence continues at coordinate 69,863 of NZ_JACOIJ010000007.1, forward strand.
GCACCTCCGTATACAGCTACAACGTGTACGTTGTCGATGTACTTAGCAAATTTTTCTAAATCTTTAGCGATTTGTAAACACAACTCACGAGTTGGGCATAATACTAATGCTTGTGGGTGTTTTTGAGAAAAGTCTAACTGCTCTAATAATGGTAGACCAAATGCCGCTGTCTTACCTGTGCCGGTTTGGGCTAATCCGACAAAATCGTCGCTGCCAGTCAATAAAACAGGAATGGCTTTTTCCTGTATTTCAGAAGGTTTTTCGAAACCTATTTCTGAGATGGCTTTAACAACTTCCTCACGGATTCCCAGTTCTAAAAATGGGTTCATGAAATAAATTATACAATAGGCACTATTGCCTAAGGCGTTGCAAAGGTATGCATAATTATTCTAAAAACCTAATTTCTAATAGATTGATATGAGGTAGGCAACTTATGAATTTTATTGTTTTAAATTAGTTGTAATTAAAACTAAGTTAATTATTTAAACGTTATTCTGTCACTTTTGCATCGCATCATGATTTAATTTGAAATATTCGAAAATAATAATTTCATTTTTTTACATTTGATAAACAAAAATTAACATCCGAATTATGTGGTATAAAAAATCGATTGCAAATTTAATAGCCGAGGCTGAGCAAAGGGGCCAGGGAACATTAAAAAGAACACTTACTAGTGGGGCGCTAATTGCTTTGGGTATTGGAGCAATTGTTGGCGCTGGACTTTTTGTTCGTACAGCAGCAGCAGCTGCACAAAATGCTGGTCCATCCGTAACAATCGGCTTTATCCTGGCGGCTTTAGGTTGTGTATTTGCAGGTCTATGTTATGCGGAGCTTTCATCTTCTATACCTGTATCTGGTTCTGCTTATACCTTTACCTATGCGACTATGGGAGAATTAATGGCATGGATTATTGGCTGGGATCTGGTTTTAGAATATTCAGTTTCTGCAGCGACAGTGGGTATTGCCTGGAGTGAATATTTAAATCATTTTCTAGTCGATATCATAGGTATCAAACCCATACCATATGAATGGTGTCATTCACCATTTCAAAGCTTAAATCTTTTGCAGATAAATAGTCAGGAACAATTAACCGCCTTACAGAGTGCTTTTGAACCAGCAATAGCGCAAAAAATGCAAATTGGAACTCAATTGGCTTTAGAACCAGAATTGCTAAGTAAAGTGCCCACACCCTATCAAAACCTTGTCACTACTTCTAAAGGTATTATGAATTTACCTGCTTTACTTATTGTAACGCTAATGAGTTTACTATTGGTTAGAGGAACTAGTGAATCTGTTGTTGTTAATAATATTATTGTGTTTGTTAAAGTAACAATTGTTGTTTTGGTAATTATCTTAGGTTGGCATTTTATTGATCCTGCAAATCACACTCCATATATTCCACAGTCCACTGTGTATGTAGACCATGAAGGTATTTCACATCGTTTTGGTGGAATTTGGGGAATATTAGGCGCAGCTGGAACCGTATTTTTTGCTTTTATTGGTTTTGATGCGGTTAGTACCGCTGCACAAGAGGCGAAAAATCCTAAGCGTACTATGCCAATTGGTATTTTAGGTTCTTTGGCTGTCTGTACTTTATTATATGTTTTATTTGGTCATGTATTGACAGGACTAGTGGATACAGAATTTTTCAGAGATCCTACGCGTGGTGGTGAAGCTTCGGTGGTAATGGCAATTCAAGAATCCATGCCTGGTTTTTCTTGGTTAAGCAAATCCATTACAATAGCAATTTTAGCTGGTTTTAGTTCGGTTATTTTGGTGATGCTTTTGGGACAAAGTCGAGTATTCTATTCCATGAGTAAAGATGGATTATTGCCAAAAGTATTTTCAGATGTACATCCAAAGTATGGAACACCATGGAAAGGAAACTTATTAATCTTGTTATTGGTGGCTTTATTTGCAGCCTTTGTTCCAGGAAATGTAGTGGGGCATATGACTAGTATTGGTACGTTATTCGCATTTAGTTTGGTATGTTTAGCTGTAATAATTTTACGCAAAAAAGAGCCTAATTTACATAGAGAATTTAAAACACCTTTAGTTCCTTTAATTCCTATTTTAGGTATATTGACCTGTGGAATTATGATCGCTGGATTAGGTAAAGAAAACTGGATTCGATTAATAGTATGGATTTTGATTGGTCTTGTTATTTATTTCGGATACGGAAGAAAGAATAGTAAGATTAGAAAAGAAATGGAAGGAAAATAATTGCGCCAAAGAAAGTCTTAAAAATAAAGTCCTGCAAATTTACTTTGTAGGACTTTATTTTTATCTATTTCTTTCTACTATTCTGTATCTTACTTCGGAGTAAATTGAAGAAATCTTCTTCGACTTGAAAAAATTGTGAAGCTCGAGTTTGTCCTACAATTTTTGCAAATTCTGCACGATACGACTTTTTAAGTTCTACTTCTTTAGCATCAAAAGCAATTACATCACGTTTTTCCGCATTAAGAGAATTACCGCGAACGTTGAAGCCTCTTTTAGCACGTTTCAAATCCCACATTTCCTTATTATACTGATTGTATATAGGGAAAAATCGTTCAGCTTCACTAGGACTTAATTTCAATTCCTTAGTGATATAAGCAATTTTCTCACTTTCTATTGCCTCAAAGTTTTGTTGTGCCTGTGAAGATAGATGTAAAGTGAAAATAAAGCAGATGGTTAATATAATATATCTCAATCGTAACATTATAGCATGTAATTTAAATACTCTTCTATTTCCTCTTTTCCAATTTCCAAATCCAATTGAACATTTTCATTTTTAGTATCAGACGTGTATTCTGCTAAATGGATTAAATCTTCACCTTCAGAAACTTGAGCTAAATAATTTAATATTTCTTCATCACTCACATGATCAAGATTTACCTCTGTAGTTGAAAGTTGATTTCCATTTTGATTAGAAATCGTATTTTGAAAACCAAAATAGGAGCCTACACCTACAATAAGCGCAATTGCTGCTGCTGCAGAATATTTTCTCCAATTTGTACGCTTTGGAAGAGTAAGTATAGTAGTTTCTTGTTTAGTCGTTCTTGCTAAAATTTTTTCATTCAATTGATTAAAATATCCTGTAGGAACAGTAAAGTGTTCTTGGTTTAATTCTTCAGACCATTTCTCTACAATGATTTTAGCTTCAATTTCATTTGATGCTTCCTCAAAATAAGAAGTTGGTACACTAAACCCTGATTCTTTGCCTACTTGATCATGAATGTTACTCTCAGCAATTTTTGCAAAAATTTGATTTTCCGCAGCCTCAAAATAGTCCCCTGAGACTTGGAAGTCTAAAGCAGGTACAATAGATTTAAGATTTTCTTCTGCAATAGAAGCCTCTATACTTTGACTTAAATCATCAAAATAGTTTGTAGGAATAGTAAATCCATCTTCACTCACTTTATCTTTCAAACCCTGTTCTGCGATTTTTGCAAAAATAGAAGTTTCGAGTGTGTCAAAATATCCATTAGGAACATTTGCTGTAGCTTTTGTATCTAAACTTTCGTTTATATTTCCGACAGTACGTTCGAAATGAATTTGACCGAGGATATGTTCTTCTTGATCCTCAAAGAAATTTTTAGGAATAAAAAAAGGATTTACACGCAATGAATCTGGTAGATTTTTGCCTCCTAATTCTTCGTTATATGTGTTGTGTTCCTTCATGAGTGTATATATAGATGAATTTAATAACCAAAGGTTTAATCGTGGCTATTGAAAAAATGCTCTATTTTTTTCACTGCTAAATGGTATGAAGCTTTTAAGGCCCCTACACTAGTTCCTAAAATTTCGGATATCTCATCATACTTCAAATCTTCAAAGTATTTCATGTTGAATACTAGGCGTTGTTTTTCTGGCAAGGTTAGCAAAGCCTGCTGTAATTTCATTTGGGCTTGATCCCCATTAAAATATGAGCCGTCTGTTAATGTTTCAGATAGGTAAGATGAACTGTCATCGTCTAACGAAACATTATTTTTTTGCTTTTTCTTGTTCAGAAATGTGATACATTCATTGGTAGCAATACGATACAGCCAAGTGTATAATTGCGAATCCTCTCTGAATTTATCTAAATTACGCCATACCTTCACAAAGATATCTTGGGTCACGTCATCCGCATCGTCATGATCGATGACCATGCGTCTGACATGCCAATATATTTTTTGTTGATATTTCTTCAACAATTGTTTGAAAGCCGCCTCACGTGTGCTTTCATCGGCAAACATGGATATGATTTGCGCGTCTTCCATTTATTATTTTTTTCTGCTAATAACTTTTTGTGCAGCTGCTACAATGCTTGCTGCGTTTAAGCCGTATTTTTCCATCAATTGTGCAGGAGTACCTGATTCACCGAAGCTATCATCTACTGCTACATACTCTTGTGGTGAAGGTAAGTTTTTAGCCAATACTTGCGCTACACTATCTCCTAAACCACCAAGACGGTTGTGTTCTTCCGCTGTAACTACACAGCCGGTTTTTGCTACTGATGCTAAGACTGCTTCTTCGTCCAAAGGTTTGATGGTGTGGATATTGATGATTTCTGCATCGATACCTAATTTTTCAAGTTCTTCTCCAGCTTTGATTGCTTCCCATACCAAGTGACCAGTAGCAATAATAGTCACATCTTTACCTTCGTTCAACATGACCGCTTTACCAATCTCAAAAGTTTGGTCAGCAGGAGTGAAGTTAGGAACTACTGGGCGTCCGAAACGTAAGTAAACTGGACCTTCGTATTTTGCTACCGCAATAGTAGCTGCTTTAGTTTGGTTAAAGTCACAAGGATTGATAACCACCATTCCAGGTAACATTTTCATCAAACCGATATCTTCTAAAGTTTGGTGTGTAGCACCATCTTCACCCAATGTAAGACCTGCATGTGATGCAGCGATTTTTACGTTTTTGTGTGAATAAGCGATAGATTGACGGATTTGATCGTAAACGCGTGCTGTGGAAAATTCAGCGAAAGTTCCTGTGAAAGGAATTTTACCACCGATAGTCAAACCAGCAGCAATACCCATCATATTTGCTTCAGCAATACCAATTTGGAAGAAGCGTTCTGGAAATTCTTTGATAAAAGCATCCATTTTTAAGGAGCCCACCAAGTCAGCACATAATGCTACTACATTTTCGTTCTGCTTACCTGCTTCTAATAAACCAGCACCGAAGCCCGAACGTGTATCTTTAGATTCTGTGAATGTATATTTTTTCATGTTTGTATTTAGATGTGGATTTGAGACTTTAGATGTGAGATAGCTTATCTCGAATAATTCTATTATCTAATGTCTACTATCTATCTTCTATTATCTATCTTCTATTATCTATATTAATAATCGCCTAGAGTTGATGATAATTGATTCAATGCACTTTCTAGTTGCTCGTCGTTAGGAGCTACACCGTGCCATTTGTGCGTACCCATCATGAAATCAACACCTGAACCCATTGCCGTGTGCAATAAGATAATTACAGGTTTTCTTTTTCCTGAGCGAGATTTAGCTTCATCAATACCAGCTACTACTGAAGCCATATCATTACCCTTTTCTACTTCTAATACATCCCAACCAAAAGCTTCCCATTTAGCTCTTAAGTTGCCTAAAGATAATACTTGATCTGTAGAACCATCAATTTGAGCTCCGTTGTAGTCAACTGCCGCGATTAAGTTATCCACTTTATTGTGTGGCGCATACATTGCAGCTTCCCAAACTTGACCTTCTTGCAATTCACCATCACCCATTAATACATACACTAAGCTGTTGTCTTTGTTTAATTTTTTAGCTTGTGCCGCACCAATAGCTGCTGAAAGACCTTGACCCAAAGAACCTGAAGCGATGCGAATACCTGGTAATCCTTCATGAGTAGTAGGGTGACCTTGTAAACGTGAATCTAATTTACGAAAGGTAGCCAACTCACTTACTGGGAAATATCCAGCACGAGCTAATGTGCTATAAAATACGGGTGAAATGTGACCATTAGATAAAAAGAATAAATCTTCACCAACGCCGTTCATGTTAAAAGCTGGATCGTGTTTCATAGCATAGAAATATAAAGCTACGAAATAGTCTGTACAGCCCAATGATCCACCTGGGTGTCCGGATTGACATCCATGTACCATACGTACGATGTCACGTCTTACTTGTGTTGCAGTTTGTTCAAGTTTGTTGATATCTACACTCATTTTGATTGTTTTATACAAAATACAAATTTATGTGCGTAAAGTTAATGAAATTAAATGTTTTAGGAAGGGCGAAGGGGAGAATATTGATAAAAAATGTTACTTCTCTGAGTTATAAAGGATTTATCAATGAGGGCTTTAAAACATAAAAGGCTCATTATGAATGAGCCCTTTATGTTCTTTAGTTAATCAATGACCAAGTTGACCAAGGAATTCTGGATAGAATCAAGATCAATGCAATCGTGTATGTGATAAATACAGTTCTGTTTGCTGCGTAATCTTCTGTTGCCTTTTTAGCTTTTGAATAACCTATAGTAATTAATACAATAGCAATAATCATTGTAAGTGGGTGCTCTAAGAAATATAATCTCGATAAGCTATTTCCCATGTTTTCACCAGAAAAGCTTTTGAATCCTAGTGGAGAAATAAAATAAATAATCAAACCAATCAATAATTGTAAGTGCGCAGATATAAATCCGATTAAAGCAATTTTGCGGTTATATGGATTTGCTTTAAAATAATTTACTGCAGTAATTACAATAGAAATAACCAAAGCTAGTAATAAGATTACCGCTAAAGTTGAATGTAAATGTTTCATACCTGTTAACATATGTTTTGTTTTTAAATTTCAGTTTTTACAAAAGTACTATTTTGAAAGTCGTTTTTCACCTAATTCCCTAAATTCGGATTTTGCCTTGAATTGTGGGAATGTTGTCTCGTAGCTCATCATATATCCAATATCGAAAAATAAACGAACATCTGCTATTATACCATTAAAATCCCAATGTTCATTCACTTCATCTTGTGGAGAGTGGTATTTTCCTAATCCTTTTCTACGTGTGTCATTAGCCAATGAGTCTGTAGAAATTAATTTCGAACCAGAGCCCATAAACAATCCAGGAACACCTTTTTTGACAAAGTTGAAATGATCCGAACGGTAAAAGCCACCAGAACCTGGATTTTTTTCGCCAGCTACGGTTCTACCAAATTTAGCTGCAGATTTAGCTACATAATCTTCAATTTCTGTTTGTCCATAGCCTACAATCGAAACATCTTTAGTCGCACCGGCTGCGCTGAATGCATCCATATTTAAGTTAGCAACGGTTTTGTTCAATGGATAAATAGGATTGTTCGTGTAATAACCAGAGCCTAATAAGCCATCTTCTTCACCTGTCAAGGCGATGAAAACAATGCTTCTTTCTGGTTGATGTTTGGCTGCTTTGAAAGCATTAGCAATTTCGAATAATGCGGAAACACCTGCTGCATTATCAATCGCACCATTGTAAATCGAATCTCCATTTACTGGTTCGCCAACACCTAAATGATCCCAATGTGCAGTGTAAATAATAGTTTCATCCGGACGTTTCGTTCCTTTAATTTTAGCAATGACATTGCTGGACTTCGAATTACGAATAGTATTGTTTAATTCTACTTTGGTAGAAATATTTAATGGAACAGCTTTAAAATTTGGTTTCTTGGCTTCTTCCATTATTATAGGATCAATTCCTGCGAACTTAAATAAAGCGTTAGCCGTTTCTGTAGTAATCCACCCTTCAAAATCTGTTGTTTTGATATTATCATCGGCCAACAAAAGTTGAGGGCCAGACCAACCTGAACGAACCACATCCCAACCATAACTAGCGGCGCCAGTTTCATGAATAATCAACACACCAGTTGCTCCCTGTCTTGCAGCTTCTTCGTATTTGTAATCCCAACGACCATAATACGTCATCGTATCGGCTTTGAAAAGATTTTTGTCATAACGCCCTGGATCAGAAACCATGACTACAACAGTTTTCCCTTTGACATCCAAGCCTTCGTAATCATTCCAATTGTATTCTGGAGCAACTATACCAAACCCTGCAAATACTAAATCTGTTTTTTGAATAGCAACTTTGGGAGATGATTTACGTGAAACAATCACGAAATCGTCTAGATTTTTTTTAGCTAATGTGCCGTTTTTTCCTTCGAAAGTAAGTTGAGGAGTTGAAGGTTTGGAAGCTATTTCTACCATAGGGACTTCTTGGAAGTACGAATCTCCATTTCCGGGTTCTAGCCCAAGCGTCTTAAACTGCTCTTGAATGTAATTTACCGTTAAGGTGTCGCCTTTAGTAAAAGGTTTTCTACCCAAAAACTCATCAGAAGATAACTTCTCCACGTAAGTACGATAAGCAGATTCTGTAATTGCATCGAGTGCGGTGCTATCCAATTTGCTCGCATCGTACATAGAGGAAGTTTGTTTGCACGAAGTCAAAGCTGTACAGATAAGCAAGGCAGCTACAAAAGATTTATTCATCATCTAAATAATTATTGTACGGATAAAATTACAATTAAAAGTGTAAGAAAGTATGTTGTATCTAATCTTTGACAGGAATAACTTCTGCTACAGGATGAAATAAATAGATTTTTTGCGTTGAAATCTCCAAACACTTATATCTTTTGCGAAGTTTTTCCATTTTTTGAAAAGTTCTTCCGTTTTTTAGTTGAAAAACTGCCTGTTCTGGCAATTCTTCTACATGTGTTACTTCCGAGATTTTGGTGTCGTATTTTTTCAAAACACGATATAAATTCAAATCCGTGCAGGAGGATGCGGCAGGATTATTCATGTAATTGTTAATAGCAATCACGATATCGGAAGGGAAGATGTTTAATTTCAAAAATGGCTGGATTAAGCTTTTAAAGTTGTTTTTCCATTCTTCGCCGTGCGGTTTTACCAGATTTTTGAAATCCTGATATGTTTTAAGATGGGCAAACTCGTGAACTGTAGTCATTAAAAAAGCATACGGATTTAAGTCGTGATTCACCGTAATTTGGTGTGGACTTCCTCGAAAAGGCGCACGGTAATCACCCAATTTAGAGGCACGGCTCCTGGTGACTTTAAATCGGCAAGCGGTATCATTAATCCATTGCGAAATAATTGGAGCAGCCTCTGCAGGAATATACTTACTCAATTGTTTGCTGAAATCGGGCATATCGTTACAAACATATTATTTTAATAGCAGAAAGTGAATTTTTTATGGTTTTCAAACCTAAATCTTATCCCTATATTTGAAATTAGTTTTTCGGTAGAAATAACATCAACATATACTTTATGCTATCACGATTATTAATAAAAAACTACGCTTTAATTGACAATTTGGATATCGCTTTTGATAAGGGATTGAATATTATCACGGGTGAAACTGGTGCGGGTAAATCTATTCTGATGGGTGCATTGGGTTTGGTTTTGGGTAATAGAGCGGATGGAAAACAGTTTTTTAATGAAGATAAAAAATGTGTGATAGAAGGTTATTTTTCTATTTCATCGTATGATCTGAAAGGATTTTTTGAAGAAAATGATTTGGAATATGATGATGAAACAATTATCCGCCGTGAAATATCAGTCGATGGCAAGTCTAGAGCTTTTGTGAATGATTCACCTGTCAATCTTTCGATATTAAAAACTTTGGGTGAACGATTAATCGACATTCACTCGCAACATGCAACCTTGCAAATCAATACCGAAGAATTTCAATTGTTTGTGTTGGATGCTATTGCAGGAAACGAATCTTTACTTGAAGAGTTTCGTAAGGAACTACAGCAACTAAGGCAAATCGATAAAAAACTTAAATCCTTAAAAGAAGAATCTCGTACAGCGAATGCTGAATTGGATTATAACCAGTTTTTGTTTGATGAATTGGAAAAAGTAAATGTGCGTGAAGGTGAAGTGAAGGAGTTAGAAGAAGAGCAAAGCCAATTGGAAAATGCTGAAGAAATAAAGAGAGCTTTATTGGCTTCAAATTATTTGCTTTCGGACGGCGAACACACTGCTTTAGCTTTATTAAAAGAAAGTATTCAGCAAATTCAGCAAGCTTCTCGCTATTTTTCAGATGCTGAAGAACTGGCCAATCGTCTTAACAGTGCATACATAGAAATTAAGGATGTATCATCTGAAATTGCGAATCAAGAAAGTGCAGTGCATTTGGACGAACAGCGTTTAGATGAAGTTAATACACGCTTGAGTGATATCTATAGTTTACTGAAAAAGCATCATGTAGATTCTGAATCGGAATTAATTGAACTTAAAAATCAATTAGAAGAGAAGCTTCAGGTCGCATTGAATCATGATGAAATCTTAGCGAAATTAGAAGCTGAGAAGCAAAAGCAAGAAACTAAAGTATTGCAAGTGGGTAAAAATATCCACAAGAATAGATCTAAGGTAAAATCTGAGGTGGAACACGCTGTTCAAAATACTTTGGCGCATGTTGGAATGGTTAATGCGCGATTGGATATTTCCTTAACTCTTCAACCGTTGGAGAAAGTCTCTTCTAAAGGATTGGATACTGTTCAGTTTTTATTCTCCGCAAATAAAGGGCAAGCTTTACAACCTATTCATAAAGTAGCATCAGGTGGCGAGTTATCTCGTGTGATGTTGGCTATTAAGTCTTTAGTTGCTAGTAAATCGGCTTTACCTACAATTATTTTCGATGAAATCGATACGGGTATTTCTGGGGAAGTTGCTTTAAGAGTGGGAGAGGTGATGCAAGGTTTAGCGATAAATATGCAAGTGTTGGCGATAACGCACTTACCTCAGATTGCTTCCAAAGGAACTTCACACTTCAAAGTGTATAAAGAAGATAAAGAAAATAAGACGAGATCGAATATTGTATTGATGAATGAAGATGAGCGAGTAATGGAGATAGCGCAGATGTTAAGTGGAGCGAATCCAGGAGAAGCAGCATTGGCACATGCTAAAAATCTATTAGTTAATAACTAGAAAATTTTTTAAAAGCTAGAAAAAATAAGAAAGCCTGCGAATAAGTTTTGCAGGCTTTTATGTTTTGATTGGTTTTATATATACTTTCATAGACTTATTCTTCATTTTGTCCTATGATAGCTAATAAAAGTAAATAATATCCTTTTTCTAAACCCAATTCTGCTGCTTTTTGTTCAATAGTTTTCATAATCTTGATATTTATATTAATATTTAATCCTATATCAAGTATTATTCAATTGGTATGCCAAAAATAAATTATTGGCACAATGTGATAATTAAACAAAGAAGTTAGGTACTAATTTTTTTAAGATGGAATTTTAAACTGTTGCATGCGTATTTATACGTAAGCGTCTAGTTAATCATTCTCCAAACAGCAAATAGCCATCTCTTGCTCCCTGAATCACTTGCTGTAATTGCGCAGGACTCAATTGATTATTTAAAACTTGAAAATTTTTCCAAATAATAGATAATTGATCTTGATGTTGGGAGAGGTATGCAAAAGGAAATCCATCAAATGAAGGATATTCCTGTAGTTTCTTCAAAATCATTTTATTACCTAGCATCGCTCCTAAAACAATGTAAATTAATCCGAGCTTATAATGTTTATCAGAAGCATTCACTACAACGGGTGAATATTGAGTATAATCAATATTCATATGCTTAAGATCAACCAATAATGAATCTTGCTTTTGAGACAAAATATCGCTTAATTCAAGCCATTCCAAACTTACTTTAGAAATAATGCCCGTGATATAGCAATATGATTTTAATATAAAATTTTTATAATGAGCGATAGTAAATTGATTACTAAATAACAAGTGTGCATTCATCACCTGCTCAATTCTATCGTGTAAATCCTGCGTTTCTGTTTTTAATAATTTATTATTCATTCGGGAATTTTATTTTAAATACGGTTCCGGATCCAATTATACTTTCAAAGCTGATTTCGGCATTTAATCGATCGACAATTCTTTTTACAATCGACATACCCACTCCACTTCCTTCGAATTGAGTAGCATTGGATAAGCGTTTGAAAATACTAAATACCTTTTCTTTTTCTGTCTCTTCTATGCCTATGCCGTTGTCTTTTATGAAATAAACAGTCTTATTATCTTCTATTATACTATATATTTCCAAAACTGTCATGCTGTTTTTACTACTAAACTTAACCGCATTGTTAATTAGATTCATAAACAGCTGATACAGTAAAGTTTTTTCACCAAAAACTGGATGCAAATCTCCAAGGATGATTTCAAAATTCTGGACTTTGTACCTCTGAATAGCCTGCTGAATAAGCTGATTAATAAATGTTTCAGTTGCCACCAGTTCATATTTCAGAATATTGAAAGAGCTTTTTGTAGATTCAATGGTCTTATCAATAATATCATTAATCAGACTAGCGGCATCTGCAATATTTTTAGAAAATCTAGCTACAAATTCTTGAGAGATATCCTGTCGGGTTTGCATGAATTGTGCAGAAGTTTTGATTGTCGACAGCGGATTTTTAAGATCGTGCGCCAACTGATGTGTATATGTATCCAAGGCATTATTAGCCTCAATCAACTTCTGATTTAGTCGTCGAACTTCATTCAATTTTCTTAGCATAGACTCTTGAATAAGTTTTTGAATCCTTACTAAAAAGTCATTATCAAATACTGACCATTTTTCTGACTGACCACTTACCTCTTTTTTCCACAATTGGAAAGAAGTACGAGGAGAGTAAATATAAGCTTGTTTTTCTTTCGAAAAAATTTGATGTTTTTCAGGGACCCCTGCCCATTTTTCTTCGGCTATAATTTCCTTTCTGAACCAATAAATAGCAAATTCATTATCTTCATCAAAGCATAAGCGAGCGATGCCTGTCCAGTTTTTGTTATCTACATTTTTATTTGCCGATAAGGAAAACGAATGACTGGTAAAGATATTCTCATTACCCACTATTTTGTTTATTTCAGTGTGTATGTCTTGAAGCAAATATTCGTTAGGTGTGTCTCCAAATCGTAAAGTATAATCTGGAGATTTAATGATTAGACCAGTTGCAGAGATAGTTTGCATAAAACGATTCGCAAATTCACTCAAAGTTTTTTCAAAAGATTGGCTAAAGAATAATTTTTCTTTGAGTTCCAATTCGATTTCTTTGATAGTATGATCTTGCTGAATTTTAATACGCTGTTGTTTTACCAAATATTTATTTGCAGCATATTGAGTAACAAAAAGACAAAGACTTCTTTTGTCAAAAGGGATATATTTTGGTTCAATATTCTGGCAAGCTACTAATCCCCAAAGTTTATTGTCAATGACAATGGAAAAACTTGCACTAGCTCGCACACCAAAATTATCTAAATATTGTAAGTGCATAGGAGATAAAGCCCGAATTTGAGATTTAGAAAGATCTATTTGTTCTGGTGATAAACCATAAATATCTATAGTCTTTTCATGAATATCGGGGGTTTGACGCGAAAGATTTTTAAGATACAACTGTCTTGCTTGTTTAGGAATATCAAACTCTGGATATCTGTAGCCTAGAATAGATTCTTCTTTCAGTTTTTTGTTTTCGGCAATAACAATACCACTGCTGTCTTCCAAAAATTGATATACCATAATGCGATCAAAATCAATAATCTTAAAGATATTTTCGCACAAGGTTTGCCATACATTTTCGCTACGTTCGAAATTTTGCTGAAATTCATTCAACTGATTTAGTTCAATGATCATGTTTTCATTCATTTCGAACTCCAGAAACAATTTCTCATTGTGAACGTAAAGCGTCAGCTGGTAATTTCTACCATTTAATTTGGTCTTTGTCGATAATGGTTGCTGTTTTAATATTTGAAAATCCTTGATATTCAAATCAAGAGGAGAATCCGATGGAATGTTTTTAAGAAAATCATTCAATTCCAGATGCAACGCACTGGATAAATCAAAAGGAAGCCATTCCGAGCAATTCTCACTAACGGCCACACATTTGCCCGATAAATTAAAAACAATGAGGTAACCAAAATTTTGAATTTTCCCGCACAAATGAATTGGCTCTTCCTCACAGTTTAGCGTTTTAAGCTCTTTAATCATTCGGTAATAGTAGTAGATGTTTTATAAATATAGCTTTTCTGGAGGATATAGTCTATAGGCATAGACAAAATAGTGGGTTGGACGAAAATATATTTAATGAACGTATAGTTTATTAGGAGTAATGAAAGAAATCAATAGACAAGAACAAATTATAATAATAGTATTTTAATTTTCTTTTATTCTCTATTGGATAGCTACTGGTAGATATAAAAGATGAATACCTGTAAGCAACGAGGCTAACAGGTATTCTAATCGTATGTTGTTATTATTTTACACTCCCAATTTAAACGGAATGAGCCCTGTAGAATACAGAGCTCATTATATCAAGAACATTGCATAAATTTGTCTAACTTTTTGGGGGCAGTCCCAAACATTCCTTTTTATTTTTTAGTTTCCGCCGTTGTCGGCGTCTGTAAGTGTTACTTTTACTTTAATATCTTTATCAAGTGCGTTCAGGTTTGAACCTAATCTATCTTCTGCATACAAAGAAACTGTACCGACTTTATATTCATAAGAATAGTGAATACCTTTAATCGTAGCAGGAATTGCATTGTAATATCCTTTGCTATCTGTAAATTCCAGATGAACCTGCACAGTACCATAGTTATAATACGCATTATCAAGTTCAGGAAACTCTAAATCTGTATAATAAATATTTGTATTTCCATCCCGTACCCAATCATTTGGCTTTACAGTAGTAGTATAAGTCACACCTGGCAAATAATTGGTAATATACTCTTTTGTGCAAGAGCTCAATGTCACTAATGAGGCGCTAGCAATTGCTAAGGCAAGTAATACTCGTTTCATGTGTATAGTAGTTATATATTAATACTTAGTTATCTATTGTGACAATGATATTCAATAAAAGTTTAATGCATTTGTAATTTTATTATAACGAGATTTATTCCAATATGCTACTTGTTCTTTCTACTGTTACATTGTCACCAGTTAGTGCATTCCCATCCTTATCTACTAAACTTAATTTTATGATAGCATCGCCTTTTGGTAGATTAGTGATTTGGTAAGGTACCCATCTATCTAACATAAATTCGACACCATTTATCGTAGCTTTTACCTTGTTCGCATCTGGAGCAAGGTCGGTATTTACCAAGAAGAAGTCTAACAATACCGTTTTTGTATCGTCACCTTTATATTCACCTTTTGGTCTGCTATAAAATAAAGATGGTTCAGAAGGTACGCCTTGTTCTTCTACTTTGCCATCTGCGTTTACTTTGAATTTCACTAATTTTGAGGCATCTGAAGTTTTGATAGATTCGTGAAATGAGCGAGACAAAAATGATAATAGATAATGTTCTGAATTTATCGAAACATTAAATATATGTTCGGGCTTATATAAAGCTACATAGGGCTTATTGTCTAAAATGAAATGTATATGTTGGCCATCCGCAGAATTGGCCATATGGTGATCGTGATCGGTTTGATCCGTTAAATTGAAATTTTGGACACTGTATTTAATAGTTACTTTGGCTGAATCATTACCCAACTTCTCGGAAGCTAGAGAAGAAATTGTAAGCGTTGCACCTGGAAATTCTTTAGCATGTGGTAAAGGAGTAACTTCTATGGATTCAGTAGAATCTACCGATGTTAGAGAGTCTTGAGAAGAAGTTGTATTAGAATTGTTGGATGAATTACAAGAAAAAGTAATAAATAAGCCGCAGGCTGCGGTTAAAAATAAATTTTTACGTACGATATTTTTCATAATGAAGTGGTTTATTGTAATCAATACTCATTACAACAAACCACTACACTAAAAAGTTTTATGAGAAAGCAACTAAAAGTGCTTCTTTAATAGCAGCAATAGCTGTTTGTAAGTCTTCAGCAGTATGTGCGGACGAAATAAAACCTACTTCATAACCTGAAGGTCCGAAGTAAATGCCTCTATTCAACAATTCACGGTGCATGATTTTATATTTTTCCATCGAAGCTGGATCGATTTGATCTGCAGATTGAATTTTTTCTAATGAAGTGAATGCAAACCAGAATATAGAGCCAATCGTAAAAATCTTTACTTCTAGATTTTTTTCTGTGATGAAAGCACGAATTTCTTCAACGAAAGCTAAAGTGGTTTGCTCTTGTTTTTCGTAGAATCCTGGTTGCGCTAGAATACTTAAAGCCGCAATACCCGCAGCCATAGCCACTGGATTTCCTGAAAGAGTACCTGCTTGATAAACCCCACCATCAGGAGAAATATGCCCCATAATTTCAGATGAAGCACCATATGCACCTACCGGCATACCGCCGCCGATGATTTTTCCATACGTCAAGATATCAGGTTGAATATCATAATATTTAGCAGCACCTTCGAATCCTAAACGGAAACCAGTGATTACTTCATCAAAAATCAACAATGAACCATTAGCTGTGGTAATATCACGTAAGAATTGAATGTATTCTTTATCTTGAATTAATAAACCGTTATTTGCAGGAACTCCCTCGATGATGACTGCCGCAATTTGATCTTTGAAATCAACAAAAACTTGTTCTAAAGCCGCCTTGTCATTTAAACCAATGACGATAGTTTCATCTGCAAAAGCTTTAGGGACACCAGCTGAAGAAGTCTCACCAAATGTTACTAATCCTGAACCAGCTTTTACTAATAAAGAATCCGAGTGGCCGTGGTAACAACCTTCGAATTTGACGATTTTATCACGCTTAGTATAACCTCTAGCCAAACGAATAGCCGACATCACCGCTTCTGTACCTGAACTTACAAAACGGATTTTCTCCACATATTTATTGTTTGAAATAATCAATTCTGCTAATTCGTTTTCCAAAGCAGTAGGCGCACCGAAACTCAATCCCTTGCTCAATTGCGCTTGCACAGCTTCACGGATTTCAGGATTGTTGTGACCTAAAATAAGTGGCCCCCAAGAACAACAAAAATCTATAAACTCATTTCCATCCGCATCCCAAAGATGTGCTTTATCACCTCTTTCGATAAATAATGGTGTACCATAAACCGATTTGAATGCGCGAACAGGAGAATTTACACCTCCTGGAAAATATTTTTTTGCTTTTTCGAAAAGTTCAGCTGACTTTTCTCTAGATATATCTTGTGCTTTCATGTGCTAATTCAATAGTCTTGCGAAGTTAGAGATTTAAACGTAAATTATATTCATTCTCAGGTCAGGATTTTAATAAAGCATTTTGTCTTTGCAAACGGAGTGAGTAATCTATTAGTTTGGATTTCTCCTTTCGTCGAAATGACATTAAGCAGTTAAATAAACACAGGCTCAACAATTTCTTGAGCCTGTGTTATAAATCGTCATTTAGAATGCAATGAGGAATCTGATGAGATATCTCCTAAAGTCGATATGACGACAAAGCGTAATATTTTATTTCAACCAACCTTTTTCCAAGACTTCTTTCGCGTGGTAGGTTAGGATAGAAGTAGCACCTGCACGTTTGAAACTTAGTAATGTTTCCATAATAACTGCTTCTGATAACCAACCATTGGCGATAGCAGCTTTTAACATAGCGTATTCTCCCGAAACATTGTACGCGGCGATTGGCAAATCAAAGTTATCGTGCAATAATTTGATTACATCCAAATAAGGAAGACCTGGTTTTACCATTAAGAAGTCTGCACCTTCTTCCATATCCAATTGCGCTTCAATTAAAGCCTCTCTGCTATTTGCAGGATTCATTTGATAGGTCTTTTTATCTCCTTTTTTAGGTGCAGAACCTAAGGCATCACGGAAAGGTCCGTAGTATGCAGAAGCATATTTAGCCGTATAAGACATCAAGGATACATTCGTAAAGCCGTTTTCGTCCAAAACTTGACGTAAATAGCCAATACGACCGTCCATCATATCCGAAGGAGCAATGATATCAGCACCATTTTGCGCATGTGCTAATGCCATTTTACCCAATACGACTAAGGTTTCATCATTTAGGATTTCACCATTTTCAACGATTCCATCGTGACCATCCGAACTGTATGGGTCCATTGCAACGTCTGTAATAACACAGGCTTCTGGGAAATTTTTCTTTACGGCATCGATAGCGCGTAAATACAAAGTTCCTTCACGGTAACTTTCTGTCGCGAATTTATCTTTCAACGATTCTTCCACAGCAGGGAACAAATCGAATGCTTTCAATCCTAAATTCATACAGCTTTCTACTTCTCGTAGCAAGTTGTCAATAGAATAGCGAAAGATGCCCGGCATTGATTTTACTTCCTCTTTTTGGTTTTCACCATCGATGATAAATAATGGGAATATTAAGTTAGAAGGCGACAAGTGCGTCTCTTGAATCATGTCACGAATGACTGCTGATTTTCTGTTTCTTCTAGGACGTTGTAACATGGTATTTGTTTTATATAAAAGCCACTTCGTAAGAAATGGCTTAATGTTTTTTATTTATAATCTAATCCAAAAATAGCTTCTGCTAAGCCCATTTCGTCAGGAGAGAATGGAAGAGTATATTTTAGTCCCATTTCTTCGATCGCTTTAGCTGTTGAATTTCCGATACAGATAATTTGTTGATCAGGTTCAGCAAGATTTTCAGCAAAATAAGCCTGTACGTTGCTTGGGCTAGTAAAGATCAAAACTTCAGCATTTGATTTATCCACATTTTCTTCCAATACCGTTTCATAAATAGGCATGTCGATAACTTGTGTTTCTGGAGTCAATGCTTTTTGGATGCTCATTAAAGAGTCCTTAGCACGTGGTATAAATACAGTTTGTCCATCCACCACTTTTGCAAATTCTTTCGCGATTTCTTCTGTGCTGATACCTAAATCATCACCCGAAAAATCTGCTACGCGACCAAATTTACGTAAAGTTGATTCTGAACCTCTACCTAAAACCCCGATTTTAGTTTTCTTCAAAATCAAAGGTTCCAATTTGAAGAAATGTTCAATCGCATTTTTGCTATTGAAGAAAATCCAATCTGCTCTTTTTAGGATAAAAGAATCCAATTTATTGATAGTAGGGTAGATTTTAATCAAAGAGCGGCCATCTATAGCGATGTTATGTTTTGCTAACCATTTTCCTAAGTATGAATTATCATCCAAATCTCTTGAGATGAAAACCGAAGAAGGGAGTTTACGGTCTTTCTTATATTTTTCAAATATTTTTTCTGCCATGCTCTCAGTCGTATCCCATTGGATATAAAATCTATCTGGAAAATCTTCGTTATCTTCTGCAATAGAAGTCCAAGCTTCGTATTTTCCATTGCGCTCTCGGCAATAAGAACCTAGTGGTGCATGACAGCCTGCATCAAACATATTTAAAACTTTACGTTCTACAGCGATAGTTTTTGCAACAGATTCACAGTTTATTTGTTGTAACACATCAAATAATTCTGTGTCTGTTTCACGGATCTGAATCGCCAATACACCTTGGGCAGGAGCAGGAATGATTTCTACAGGAGCTATTTCTTGAAGATGAAAATCTGATAAATCCATCTCAATACGCGTAACACCAGCTTTTGCTAATACGATGGCGTCGTATTGCTCATCACGTAATTTTTGAATACGTGTTTGCAAATTACCGCGGAGATCAGAAAATTCTAAATCAGGACGTACAGAAAGCAATTGCGCTTTACGTCTGTTTGAAGATGTACCTACGCTAGCATTGTGCTTCAAAGAGAATGGTTTAGTTACATCTACACAATCTTTGTGAATGATGATTACTTCCGAAGGATCTTCGCGTTCTGAAACTGCAGCAATGATAAGTCCTGGAGGGTTTACCGTCGGTAAGTCTTTGTGGGAATGAACAGCAAGGTCAATCTTTGCAGACAATAATTCTTCTTCCAATTCTTTGGTAAAGAAACCTTTGCCTTCCAATTTATCCAAACGCAGGTGCTGGATAATGTCGCCTTGAGTTTTGATAATTTTTAAATCAGCTTCTACGCCGATTTTTGCTAATCTATCTTTTACGAAGTTGGCTTGCCAAAGTGCAAGTTGGCTACCTCTAGTTCCGATAATTAATTTTCTGTTCACTGAGACTAATTTACGTTATGTAATTAACGATGCAAATTTAGCCAAATTGAACCACTTTCCGACTGTTTTAGTGTCAGAATAAAGTATCTTTTGTCTAGGAAAGAAGAAGGAGATTAATTCTTTTCGAATTCCGTGTTTTTTACAAGAATTTCTTTAGCCATCACCATAGGAACTTTAATGTATTTTTTTTCCATATAGTTGATAACTTTCTCTAATACCTCACGGGCTTGTGGGTCAAGATTGTTAAGGTCTTGCGCAAAAACTTCATTCATTGCTATCTCACGAATTTCTTTAATCTTATCCGGAACCTGACGCATAGCTACTTCTACACGACGTTGTTTGATGATGGGAAGAAACTCTTTGATATTTGCATCAATGATGGTTTCAGCACTTTCTAATTCGTTGTATCTTTCTTGGATGTTTTTCTCTGCGATAGCTTGCAAACCACTTACCTCAATGTAGTGAATAGGATTGTTTGCTAATACTTCAGCGTCGATATCATTCGGGATTGCTAAGTCTACGATCACTTTTTTATCTGTCTCGCCATTCAACAAGCTTTGGTATAATTCATTATCAATGATAGAACCAGCAGCACCAGTACATGTAATCATCACGTCGAAACCTTGTTTGTAATTTGCTAATTCAGTCAAAGGATAAGCTTCACAGTTTAATTCTTCGGCTAATTTTTTAGCATTTTCAAGGGTACGATTGAAAATTACGAAATTTGAGTGTTTATGCTTTTCTAGGTATTTAGCGAAGTTTTGATTCGTTTCGCCCGAACCGATAACTAAAATTCTAGGGTTTTCTGCTAATTTGATTTCTTTTAGTTTGCGGTAAGCTAAAGAAACTACAGAGATAGGATTGCGAGAAATGTTAGTGTATGTGTAAACTTCTTTTGCTGTCTTAACTAGTCTATCCATCATCAGACGAAGGAAGTCGCCAGTAAATCCAGCTTCACGACATTTTTCGTAAGCACGACGCACTTGCGCTAAAATTTCTTTTTCTCCGACAACTAGACTCTCCAGAGAGCAAGACATACGGAACAAATGATTAAGCGCGTCCATTCCTGCATAGCGAGTTACTTGACCTAAATAACATTGAAGTCTTTCGGCAGGTACACAAAAATTCATTTTTTGCATGAAGTCAGCGATAAATTCGTCTGTCAATTCGTGCGCACCATAAAATACAAACTCCACACGGTTACACGTCGCGATGTAGAATATTTCAGGAATATCTAATGCATTTTTAAGATTGATCAATCTGGCATCCAACTCTTCGTTACAGATAACCAAATTCCCCAAATCTTTAAGGTCAACGTGTTTGTGGGTGAATGCTATTACTTTTAAATTCTTCAACGCTTTAACTTTCTAGCTCAAATAACTGATGCAAATGTATGCTAAAACCTTGGTTATTCTGTCAAAAATCTGTCAAACCGTTTAATTTAGAAAGACTCTAAATAATGAGTTTTGAATTTTTAAACTGTTGATAATTAAATATTTACAAATATATTTTTTTGAATAATGATCTATATCATATAATCAAAATCTATTTTGTAATTACAATCATAATTTGGGGTTGAGATTGGTGCATAATTTTCCAGCGGAAAACAATGTTCAAATATAAGGATTAATTATTTGGGCAAGTAAATTTTGAAATTTACCTTTACTATTATGTATATATTAAGAAAACCAATCGCACTACTAGGTGTTGCTGCTGCAGCTTTATCGACTATTTTTTGTCCATTTTTGAAAGTTCCAATCAAAGGAAATTGGAATCTGTATGAGACAGATACAAGTCTATTTTTAATTACCTTAGGTATTCTAGGCTTAGCTGTTTTATTTTTCGTGTCGCGAAAAATTGCTGCTTTTCGTTTTGTTTCTATAGCCTTCTTTATTTGGACTATTTTGGGACTAGTAGCTGTTTATTTTAAGATCAACAATTATTTCGGAATGAAATTAGTAGATGGTCTTTTGGCTAAGACCTTGCATATCAAATGGGGATGGGCCGTATTGATTCTAAGTGCTGTGATTATGGTTTTGAGTGTTGGCAAAGTAAAAGAAGTAAAATAGTATGAGACACAAACAGATAAATAATACACCTATAAATCAGATTATGCTGATTTTGATTATTCTTCTTATATGTATTTTGATATTTAAGAACTTGCTGTATTATTTACCTGGCTTTTTAGGTGCTGTTACTTTGTATATTTTGTTTCGAAATTCCTATTTCAAATTGACTGAAAAACGTCGTTGGAATAAATCTTTAGCGAGCATTCTCTATATCCTAATTTCTATTGTATTTATTGTTCTACCGATTTGGGCTATAGTGGATTACCTAGTTCCACAGGTCAGTAATATATTAAGCAATCCAGCTGATATCATAGCGAAATTTAATCAAGTAAAAGTATTTATGGAGGATAAGCCTATCTTGAAAGATATCGATATGTCGGATCAGTCCTTAATGAATTTTTTGCAACGATTGACAAAATATATTCCAAGTATTCTTAATTCGGTAATGGAAGTAGGGGTTAATATTTTGGTAGCGCTATTTGTCCTGTATTTTATGCAAGTTCACGGCCGCCAAATGGAAAATTATATAAGACGAGCTATACCGTTTTCTGAAACGAGTAAGAATGAAATTTGGGCAGAAGTAGATCTAATGGTTCGATCGAATGCGATAGGTATTCCAATTTTGGGGTTGTGCCAAGGCTTGGTAGCGATGTTTGGGTATTGGATTTTTGGTGTGGAGAATTATATCCTATTGGGAACTTTAACAGGAGTCTCTTCTATAATTCCAGTGTTGGGAACTATGACTATTTATATTCCAGTATGTATAACTGTATTTGCTACGGGGACAGTTGGAAGTGGTATTGGACTTACGTTGTATTGTTTTTTATTGGTTGGAGGGATTGATAATATTCTACGTTTTACGATACTTAAGACTTTAGGTAATGTTCCGCCTTTAATTACTGTTTTCGGTGTATTATTAGGGTTAAATATGTTTGGTATGCTTGGATTGATTTTTGGTCCATTAATCCTATCCTCTGTAGGTGTTTTAATAAAAGTTTATTCCAATGAATTCGGAAAAGGTAATGCAATCGATTTACTAGAATCAGAAACAAATAAGTAAGCACTTACTTTTTTTTAAATTTTTCTTTTGTAATCCGTTTTAACTCATTATGTTTGTAACCACAAAGGGAGATGAAAGAATGAAACTTTGTGAGTATTTACTCACGAGTGAATAACCAAAAAAACACAATTCATGATAGACCGCAATGTCTTAAAACTTCACCAAGAAATTTTCTATCCAATTATAAAACTATTTTAGACTAATTATAGACTTGTCCAAACCCGCGACAAGTCTTTTTTTTTGTCGTGCAATTAAAAGCTACAAATCCGTATATTTGTATTGACATTTGTCAAAATAAACCATGAGGACATTCATATGGGAACGGAGAGTAAGAGACAACAACGATTTGCAGGTGTTATTCAGCAAGATTTAGCAGAGCTATTTCAGCGTGAAGGTGGAGCTTGGGCACCAGGAGCTTTTATCACGGTAACAAAAGTTCGTGTGACTCCAGATTTAGCTATAGCGCGTGTATTTTTAAGCTTTTTGAATACAAAAACTGCAAAGGATGATATAGCATCCATCAAAACGAAAACGAATGAAATTCGATATAAATTAGGCGCTCGTATTAAGAATCAAGCGAGAATAGTTCCGCAATTGGAATTCTTCTTAGATGATACTAACGAATATGTAGAGCATATGGATAAGATATTCGAAGAGATAAGTAAAGAAACTAGACAGCCAGATTAATCAATCTGGCTTTTTTGGCTTATGATATTTCGACTAGACGAGCAACAAATAATATTTCCTGATCCCTCTTTGGCCGAAGAAGATGGCTTACTTGCTGTAGGCGGTGATTTAAGCTTAGACCGTTTGCGGAATGCTTATGCAAATGGAATTTTTCCATGGTATTCAGAAGAAACGCTCATATTGTGGTATGCTCCACACGAAAGATTTGTATTATATCCTCAAGAGATTAAAGTAAGTAAATCTATGTCTAAGATAATGGACAAAGGCAGTTTTGAAATTACTTTTGATATCGCTTTTGAACATGTTATTCATAATTGTGCTTCTGCGGATAGAAAAGACCAAGATGGGACATGGATCGTCGATGAGATGCAAAAAGCTTATATTAATCTACATCAAAAAGGTTTTGCACATAGCATAGAAGTTTGGCAAGATGGAAAATTGGTGGGGGGATTATATGGCGTATTAATTGGGAAAGTATTTTGTGGGGAAAGTATGTTTTCAAAAGTTTCTAATGCATCTAAGGCGGCACTGATTTATTTGTGCAAGAATTTTGATTTGGATCTTGTCGATTGTCAAATTCATTCGGATCATTTAGAATCTATGGGGGCTAAGCTAATTGATTCCAAAATATTTTATAATTTGCTTCAAAACCAACAATATAATACCCATGGATTACAAAATCTACTTCGATATTCCGACTGATATTACTTATCTTAATACACCAGGAAATGGATTAATGCCGCGTACTCATTATAGCTGGCGAGCAAATAGGGAAAAGGATTTCTTTGATGTACGAGGTAATTTACGTGATCAGCAAGGTGCATTTATTGCGGAAGCGAAAGCTGAATTTGCAACTCTTTTCAATTGTCCATTAGCTAATTTATTTGCATTACCTAACTTTTCCTTTGGATTGCATACTTTGGTGAATGGCTTACCAGAGGGCTTGCGATATGCTATTTTGGATGAAGATTATCCATCATTGAATTATCCCATTATCAGCAGAGGATTGGATTATGTAAAAGTAAAGGTGGACGAAAATCTCGAAGAAAATATAGAACATACAATTCGTGAGAAAGCAGTAGATGTATTGCTGTTGAGTATTGTGCAATATATAAATGGGGTGAAAATTGATTTGAGTTTCGTCCAAAAATTGAAGAAAGAAAATCCTAATTTGCTAGTTATTGCAGATGCTACTCAATATCTCGGAACAGAACCTTTTGATTTTTTGAATTCTGGGTTTGATGCTGTAGGAGGTTCGGGATATAAATGGTTGATGGCTGGGTTTGGCAATGGTTATATGATGATTTCGGAGAATTTGAAATCGAAAATCTATGCTGAATCCCAACAAGGCGAGCGGCCTAAGGAGGAGATGTGGTCTTCGAAAAGTATTTTGGATACATTTTTTGAGCCTGGACATCAAGATACTTTGAGTCATGGTACCTTAGGACAATCAGTTCGTTTGTTGAAAAATCTGGGGTTGGAAAATATTCAAAAATATTTGCACGAGCTTAGTACTTACGCTTACGAAAAATTAGAAGAAAGAAGTTTACTTTTGCCCGAAATAAAAAACAGAAAGGTCAAATCTTCGTTATTTAATGTGCAGATCAATCCGAAATATTATGATTTGTTGATGGCAGAAGGAATTAAATGTTTTCCTCGCGGAACTGGAATTCGAATAGGATTACATTTGTACAATACGAAAGAGGATGTAGATAAGTTGATAGCAGTGATTGATAAAATAGAGAAATAAGATGAATTTGAAAATAGGAGATTTAGTACGTTTTATAGATGAACCCATAGAAGGGCATATCACATCTATGCAAGCGAATGATATAATCGGTGTAACCGATGATACTGGTTTTGAAATTCCTGTATTGCGTACGAAAGTGACATTGGTGCATGGAAATATGCGCACCATCGAAGATGAATTAGATGATTTGCCAGCTCAAGCAAATTTACCTTTTGTGGATAAAGGAATCTTTATTGGGGTTGCTGGCGAACAAAAGGATGGATTGGCGAAGTTTTATATTATTAATGAAACTTCATATGAATTATTAGTTTCGGTGTCTGAAATTTCTGGTTCTAAAACTACTGGCATTTTTGCTAATTCTGTCCCGAAACATGATTTCGCACAAATTTATACCGCGAATTTTTCGGCAGTAGGTAAGTGGCCCAACTTTCATTTACAGATTATTCGTCATACACGTTTAGCGCAAACACAAACACAGCCGATTAGCAAAGAGTTTCGTGTGAAACCTTTGGATTTGATTAACTCCAAAGAGCGTGTAGAGATGCTGAATGATAAAGTATGGTTATATGAGATTGACAAAATAGAAGAAGATATTGGTTTGGATAAATTGAAATCTCATTTTATTTCACATCGACCAAAGGGAAGATAAACACAAGAGGCCGTCTCAAAATAATTATGTGCTCCTGCGCGATGTATGTTGCTTACGGGCAAGCATGGAGGACATTCGTACATTCGTGGTAATTATGAGATGGGCGGTTTTACCGATGAAACTGAAGGCGGACAAATGCCCTTGCCAGAAGGCATTTATTCTATTCCAAAAATGTTGAAATCTGCAGGATACAAAACAGGAATAATTGGTAAATGGGGCTTGGGTATGCATTTTACTTCTGGTAATCCAAATCTGCAAGGCTTCGATTATGCTTATGGTTATTTAGATCAAAAGCAGGCACATAATTATTTCCCGACCCATCTTTGGGAAAATGGAAAATGGCATACGTTAAACAATACATCTTTTGCTGTACATAGAAAGTTAGATTCTACAACAGTAACAGTTGCAGATTTCGAAAAATTCAAAGGTAATGAATATGCAGGAACGAAATTCACCGATAAAGCGTTAAAATTTCTAGAGGAAAATCAAGCTGATCCTTTTTTTCTCTATTTACCATATACCATTCCTCATGTAGGGTTGCAGGTTCCAGATAAATACATCCAACAGTATATTGGGAAATTTCC
Source organism: Sphingobacterium litopenaei (assembly GCF_014692495.1). Classification (GTDB taxonomy): domain Bacteria; phylum Bacteroidota; class Bacteroidia; order Sphingobacteriales; family Sphingobacteriaceae; genus Sphingobacterium; species Sphingobacterium litopenaei. The sequence continues at coordinate 96,621 of NZ_JACOIJ010000007.1, forward strand.
AGGAGAAAAGCCATATTATGGACAGTCAGGCTATAATACATCTCAATATCCATTGTCTACTTACGCAGGGATGATTAGTTTTCTTGATGAACAGGTTGGCATCCTCATGCAAAAAGTGAAAGAGCTTGGATTGGACGAGAATACAATTATTCTATTCTCCAGTGATAATGGAGCAACATTCAATGGTGGTGTGCAAGCCAAATATTTCAATAGTGCAGCTGATTTGCGAGGCTTGAAGATGGATGTGTTTGAAGGAGGAATTCGAGTACCTTTTATTGTAAGATGGCCCAAAATGATTAAGTCAGGATCTACTAGTGATTTTATTTCCGTTCAGTTTGATATGATGGAAACATTTACTGACATATTAGGAATTGAAACCCAAAAGAATGATGGTATATCGATTTTGCCCACTTTATTGAATCAACTACAAAATCAAAAGCAGCGGGAATATATATACTTTGAATATCCAGAAAAGGGAGGTCAAGTCGCTATTCGGATGGGGGATTGGAAAGGAGTACGTGTAAATGTCCGAAAGGATAAAAATAGTCCCTGGATGTTATTCAATTTAAAAGATGATAGAGCAGAAACAAGGGATTTAGCAAAATTATATCCTGAAATAATTGAAAAGTTTAATGCTATACAACTCAAAAAACATCAGAATTCACATATAACAGAATGGGAATTTTTAAACAATAAAAGCTCAACAATTAAGTAGTATTAATTTGAGCGATTTAATAGTGTGTGTGTGGAAGATAGCTGAGAAGCTATCTTCCTTTTTTATATGCTTTACTCTTACTTTATACGTATGAGATTTAAAGACATTATATTGATACAAAAATATTAAATATCGATGCGTAAAAATCCTTATCTTTCTGATGGTTAAGTTTTTGAAGATCTTTCTATCCGAGGCTTAATTGCTAATCCATACCTGGTTATGAAAACACTGTTATCTATACTACTTTTTCTAGTTAGCTTCAATCTTGGAGCAAGTATCATTCAAACTAATGGTAAGCCAATTGATTTAAAAGTCGAACATCTTACAAATCCAATAGGAATTGATGCTATGAACCCGAGATTTTCGTGGAAAATACAAGACAATAGAAACGGTGCTATTCAGAAGGCTTATCAAATATTAGTTAGCATAGATTCAAGCGCTTTGACTCAAGGTATTGCTGATTATTGGGATAGTGGGAAAATAAACCAATCCGCTATATTAGTTTCATATTCAGGCAAAAAATTAGAGGCTCTAACACACTACTATTGGAAAGTTATAGTTTGGGATAAAGACCAAGTAGCTCACAGTTCAGAAATCGCTTCATTTGAAACAGGAATGATGGGAATGAACAACTGGAAGGGAAGCTGGATTAGTGATCACAAAGATATTCATCATCGACCTGCGCCTTATTTTAGAAAGGAATTTTCAACGAGTAAAAAGATTAAATCTGCTCGGGCATATATAGCTGTAGCTGGATTGTATGAACTGTCAATCAATGGAAAGCGTGTAGGAGATCATTATTTAGATCCAATGTATACGCGATTTGACAGAAGAACATTGTATGTGACGCATGATGTTACGGCTCATCTACAATCTGGAAAAAATGCTGTTGGGGTAGTATTAGGAAATGGATGGTATAATCATCAACCTTTGGCGGTTTGGGATTTTCACCAAGCACCTTGGCGTGGAAGACCTACTTTTGCTATGGATCTGCGTATTCAATATGAAGATGGTACAATAGAAACATTAGTTACCGAACGTGATTGGAAAACTTCCTCTGGTCCGATTATTTCTAATAGTATTTATACAGGAGAACATTATGACGCACGGCTTGAACAGAAAGGTTGGGATCTGCCGGACTTCGATGATTCGAAATGGGAAGGAGTTCGGTACAGAAGTGTGCCTTCTGGTAATATAGTAGCCCAACAAATAGCCCCTATTCGATTGGTAAAAGAATATAAACCTATAAGCTTTAGAAAAATTGATGTTTTTACATACATCTACGATATGGGGCAAAATATGGCTGGGGTCACCAAAATAAAAGTAAAGGGTAAATCAGGAACAGAGCTTCATATAACGCATAGTGAGCGTCTTGATAAAAATGGTCGTTTGGACCTTTCTAATATAGATGTCTACTATTTAGGTGATAAAGAAAAAGATCCTTTCCAGACTGACATCTTAATACTAAGCGGTACTAAAGAAGATGAATTTATGCCCAAGTTTAATTACAAAGGTTTTAGGTATGTTGAGGTTACCAGTAGCGAGCCTATAGAAATCGATGAATCCAGTCTTACTGCTTATTTTGTCCATAGTGATGTTCTTCCCAAAGGAAATGTAAATACTTCTTATTCGCTTATAAATGATCTTTGGCGCATCACCAATAATGCCTATTTATCCAATTTAATGGGTTATCCTACTGATTGTCCACAGCGTGAAAAGAATGGTTGGACAGGAGATGGACATTTGGCTATAGAAACAGCTCTTTACAACTACGATGGTATTACAGTTTATGAAAAATGGTTAGCTGATCACCGTGATGAACAGCAACCAAATGGCGTATTGCCTGATATTATTCCAACAGGTGGTTGGGGATACGGTGCTGCTAACGGTTTGGATTGGACCAGTACCATTGCTATTATTCCATGGGAAATTTATCAGTTTTATGGGGATAGTAAGTTGTTGCAAGATTGTTATGAGAATATTAAGCGATATGTAGATTATGTAGAAGGAATAAGTGTGAAAGGCTTAACAACCTTTGGACGCGGTGATTGGGTGCCTGTAAAGTCCACTTCTAATTTAGAACTAACTTCTTCGGTTTATTTTTATGTAGATGCTAAGATTTTGGCAGAAGCAGCTAAATTATTTGATAAGGAGGAAGATTATCAACGTTATTATGCCTTATCTGAGAAGATCAAAAAGGCTATAAATGACAAATTCTTAAATAGACAAACAGGTGTCTATGCATCTGGAACACAGACAGAATTGAGTGTGCCATTACACTGGGGCGTAGTACCTGATGACATGATTAGTAAAGTTGCTGCTAATCTCAATAGAAAGGTAGTTGAAACGAATTTCCATTTGGATGTTGGGGTATTAGGAGCAAAGGCATTACTTAACGCTTTAAACAATAATGGTTATAGTGAATCCGCTTATAAAGTTGCGGTACAAAATACCTATCCTTCGTGGGGATGGTGGGCTGTTAATGGAGCGACTACCTTGTTAGAAAATTGGGATTTAGATGCCAAAAGAGATATTTCGGACAACCACATGATGTTTGGTGAAATAGGAGGGTGGTTCTTTAAATCTATTGGTGGTATTCTTCCAGATCCTACGCAACCAGGATTTAAACATATTTTATTGAGACCTATTTTTCCAAAAGGATTAGAACATTCGAAAGTGTTTCATGAGTCGCCTTATGGGAAGATTATTTCTAATTGGAGGAAAAACAAAAAATCTATTACTTACGATATCACCATTCCTGCCAATTCATCTGCAACTTTTTATGCACCCAATAATATAGAAGGTGAAAGAGAAATTAAGTTGGAAGCTGGAATGCATCAATTGAAATTAAAGTTGAAATAAATTTTTAAACTACATTAAAATTTATTTTTTTTGTTTTACTTAAAACAATTTTCTATATAGTTTGTGTTGTGTATAGGTAATTGTACTTCTCTAGTACAATTAACCACACTAACTAATTATTTGTTATGAGTAAAAAACAGACCAACCAAGCTGTCAAAACGAAGTATTTGTTTTTGGCAACAATAGATGTCACATCCCTACACCTTGCATACATCCGTAGTTTTCTTGCTATGTACGAGATGATGTATGTTGAAGTTGCTGGAACTTTTTTAATAAGTTGTGATAATAAATTTCGAGATGATTTTGATAAAGAATTAAAGTCAGAAGGCATTAATTATCTTCTTGTATTTGTTAATCGGAAATCAGGATCGAAAGCTCTGGTAAATGGGCTTTCTGATCATGATTTTGAAAAAATTAAAGAGATTGTAGAAGAAAATTAATTGGCTATGAAAAAGTTACTTTTGGTAATTGTGTTTATCTCCAGTATTTTGAATACCAAAGCACAAGGCGTTCTTCGGGATGTCTATCCAATTGGAGAGAGTGCTAATGTCGGCTATAAGACGAGCATGGTTCCGGAGATAGAAAAAATATTGTTTGAGGCGAATCCAATAGTTCGATTGGCATTCTTTAATACTATACAGGAAGATTTAGAAAACGATAAGAATAAAACTTCGGTCTTATATCTTCATTTCAAGCCACAAATACGGATGTATCATGACAATAGCAAACCTGTGCGTATGCCTTCATACCATATTGGAATCGCTTATCAGCAACTTCGACGACTGAAGTCTATAAATAATGCTTTTGTAGCTTTAGCTGTTGAATCTGGACATTATTCAAATGGTCAGGATCGAAGTGCTTTTGATCCTAATTTGGCAGATGGTACTCCGGAAGCAGAAGCCTTATATGATAAGATAAATAAGGATTCCGACTTATCTGCTATGATTAATCGTTACAGTGGGAATTTCTCCACTAATTTTACGGAATTAAATGTCAAATACATACAGGCTTTGGGCGAATTGACGGGTAATAATAGGCCTAAATCTTCTTTCTCTGTACAATTTGGATACAATCGTTTTCATGATCGAATATTGTGGATACTTCCCGATATTGGAGGTTACACAGAAAATGACATCAAAATATATGGAAAAAATCGCTTCAAATTGGGTGGTGATTTTATGAAGATGTTTAATAAAGATGAAGATGAAATGTCAGATTGGAGTTTTGATCGTTATCAAGTAGCTTTAAATTTCAATTTAATCCATAAACCTCATCCATATGTTAATCCTTTCCGGACAGATTTAACAGGGACAGTGTATTTCCACAATAATCTCGGTTTATATGTTTCTGGAATATATGGTCACGATAATTACAATTATCGCTTCGTGGATAGCGGATTCCAATTGTTTACCGGGCTTGTTTTCGATCCATTTCCAAGAATTCAATGGAAGCGGTAGTGTTTCCTCTGTAATTATGTAATTGTTATGGAATCTGATTACGGATGGCATCATCTATTTAATCAATTCTATAAAATATGAGAATATTAATTTTAGTATTATTTATTCCTCTACTATTATCATGTAATATGGATAATAAATCGATTACAAATAATGATAGTCATGTTTCAGATCTTCAATTTTATTTTTCAACAGGAAATGAATTTATACGTTTAATTTCAAAAGATAGTTCAATGATTTTGTATGAATTTCATGCAAATGTAGGTCTTATTAGAAAATGTGTTTTAAACCCAGTAGGCAAAGAGATTCCTAACTGTGAAATTTATATTTCCGATAATTTATTACTGAAGGATTATGTAGTACACGATAGGCTAGTAGAAAATCTAAGCGAAATTATACAGTATCATAACAATAATAGTGAGCGGATAGATTCATTAAAATTTTGGCAAGCAGTATCAGTCTTTTTGGATACAGTTACTATTGTTTTACCAAAAGATAAATTTTTGGTGGATCAAACATATTCATCTTCAAGTGTAGATCAAAGTCTTGTAATAGATGCCATAAATTTCACTAGAAATACAGCAATCCACAAGTCGGGGATTCCCAAGTTATTTTTTGATGTAATTATAGATAGGAATGGCAGTAAGATCTGTTGAGTATAATTCTTGGGGAAAAGATGTATATAAAGACCTTATCGTTGAGATTAAAGAATCTTACTTACAAAGTCAACGAAGCCATATAAAATACTCGGATATCCTATAAATGTGAAAATGACTGTTGGTGTCGTAATTCGTAATGGAGTTTATTTATCAAAGGAAAGTAGACAAATCTTAAAATGACAAAAGCCTTGCTTATCATCTAAGCAAGGCTTTTCTATATCTAAATTTAGTACTTAATACTAAAATTATGCTCCTAATTGTACGCGTTTGAAAGCAGTAACAGTTAATCCTTTAGATACTGAATCTAAGAATTGAGCGATATTTTTAGAAGAATCTTTAACGAACTCTTGGTTCAATAAAGTAGTATCTTTGAAGAATTTGTTCAATTTACCTTGAGCAATTTTCTCAGCCATTTCAGCTGGTTTACCTTCAGCGATGATTTGTTCTTTAGCGATAGCGATTTCACGCTCGATAGTGTGTTGATCAACACCATCTTTATCGATAGCGATTGGGTTCATCGCAGCGATTTGCATTGCTACGTCTTTACCAGCTTCTTCAGCACCTTCTACAGCAGCAGAAAGACCTACTAATACACCTAAACGGTAATTACCGTGAATGTAAGCAACAACTTTCTCACCAGTTACGATTTCGTATTTAGAAACATCGATTTTCTCACCGATAACACCAGTTTGCTCGATTAATGCTTCTGAAATTACTTTACCATCAACTGTTAAAGCTTTTAATTCTTCTAAAGAAGCAGGAGTGCTAGTTAAAGCTACTTCAGCGATTTTGTCAGCGAAAGCTACGAAATCAGCGTTTTTAGCTACGAAGTCAGTTTCACAGTTTACTTCTACTACGATACCAGTTTTACCATCAGCTGAAGCTTTAGCGATGATAACACCTTCGTTAGAATCACGGTCTTGACGGCTAGCAGCTACTTTAGCACCTTTTTTACGTAAGTAGTCAACAGCAGCTTCGAAGTCTCCGTTAGATTCTACTAAAGCTTTTTTACAATCCATCATACCTGCGCCTGTTTGTTGACGCAATTTGTTTACATCTGATGCAGAAATTTGTACTGACATGATATTTTCTTTTTTAATAAAATTACAATGTTGTCATTAACAAAGCGATGAGCTATTGTTAAGTTTTTTGGTTCTTTTTAACAAAAAAACCGGAAAGACGTGCGTGGGTAAGGAAGCAAACTTCCAGAAACCTACACTTGTCTATCCGGCTTTATATATAGAATATTATTCTACGTCTTTTGCTTTACGAGTGCGTTTTCCTGAAGTTGCATCAGCATCTCCATTATCTACTGCAGCTTTAGCAGCAGCAGCTTCTTTTTCCGCATCTTCTTCTTTGTCGCGTTTACGCTCCTCTAAACCTTCTACGATCGCTTGACCTATGATACCAGCGATAAGGCTAATAGATTTAGTAGCATCATCATTAGCTGGGATAGGGAAGTCGATGTTAGTAGGATCAGAGTTTGTATCTACCATTGCAAAAGTAGGGATGTTCAATTTGATAGCTTCAGCCACAGCGATGTGTTCTTTTTTCACATCGATGATGAATAAAGCAGCTGGCAAACGGTTTAAGTCAGCGATACCACCCAAAAGTGCTTCTAACTTAACGCGCTCACGTTGAATCATCAATTTTTCTTTTTTAGATAATACATCGAATGTACCATCTTTTTGCATTTTGTCAATGTTAGACATTTTTTTGATAGACTTACGAACTGTTGCGAAGTTTGTAAGCATACCACCTAACCAACGTTCAGTAACGTAAGGCATGTTAACAGCCTTAGCTTGTTGAGCGATGATTTCTTTAGCTTGTTTTTTCGTAGCTACGAATAAAACTTTGCGACCCGATTTTACGATTTGTTTGATAGCTGAAGCAGCTTCTTCTAATTTCGTAAGAGTTTTGTTCAAGTCAATGATGTGGATACCGTTGCGTTCCATGAAAATGTACTTAGCCATTTTCGGATCCCATTTACGAGTAAGGTGACCGAAGTGAACACCTGCATCCAATAAATCTTGATAAGTAGTTCTTGCCATTTTGTGTTCCTCCTTTGATTAACGTTTACTGAATTGGAATCTTCTACGTGCTTTACGACGTCCTGGTTTTTTACGCTCAACCATACGGTCATCACGAGTCATTAAACCTTTAGCACGTAAAGCTGGTTTTACTTCTGGGTTAAGCTCTACTAATGCTTTAGCGATTGCTAAACGCACAGCTTCTGCTTGACCTTTAACTCCACCACCTTGAACGTTAACTTTCACATCAAAATTTGCTAATGACTCCGCTACTAATAATGATTGAGTAGCGATGTATTGCAATGGCAATGTTGGGAAATATTCTTTGTAGTCTTTACCGTTTACGGTAATGTTTCCGCTACCTGCTCCTAAGTAGATACGAGCAACAGCAGTTTTTCTTCTTCCTGAAGTGTTAGTTGTTGACATGTTTGTTCTCCTTAAAATTTAACTGGTTTTGGATTTTGCGCTTCGTGTTTGTGCTCAGTACCAGCATAAACAAAAAGGTTTTTGAATAACTGACGACCTAAACGGTTTTTAGGTAACATACCACGTACCGCTTTTTCGATGATGCGCTCAGGGTGTTTAGCCAATAATTCTTTTGGAGATACAAATCTTTGACCACCTGGGTAGCCTGTATAGCGAACATATGTTTTGTCGCCTAATTTGTTTCCAGTCAACTTAACCTTGTCTGCATTAATAACGATCACGTTATCTCCGCAGTCTACGTGTGGGGTAAATGTTGGCTTGTGTTTTCCACGAATTACTTTTGCAATTTCGCTTGCCAAGCGTCCCAAGATCTCGCCTTCAGCGTCAACAACGATCCATTCTTTGTTAACGGTGTTTTTGTTGGCAGAGACAGTTTTGTAACTTAACGTATTCACTTGCTTTTATTTAATTAATTAATAATGTTTTAATGATTGTAATCACTACAATCGGACTGCAAAGGTAATAATTTTATTTTCAATTATAAAACATCTTTACACTAAAATATTTTTTAACTTTTTTTAAGTTTTTAGCATTTAAACTTATAGTTTAGAATTTACTCTTTTGTAAGACTAGAATGCTACATTAGTATGTTTAGCGAGAACACGATGAATTTTTATTATTTTATGATGAATAAACAATTAATATATAGCTTTCGAAAATACTTGATGCTGCTTGTTTGCATTTGTACAACATTAATAGTACAGGCACAGACGGAGTCAGAAGTAGCATATCGTGAAGAATTAAAAGCGGTAGAAGCAAAATTAAGAGAAGGTAGATTTCAAGAAGGATTACAACTATTAGATGATATTACAGCTAAATATCCTGAGGTAGCTGATATTTATTATGCAAAATCTTTGATTCTTGGGCAGAGGGGAAACTATGATGAAGCGGTGCAAAATGCGGCATTAGCGTATGATAAAAGTAAACATATGTTTTACGCAAATCATCTTTTAGAGTTATATAAATCAAAAAAAGATCTGGCTAAAGGAATTGAATTACTTCAAGACTTAAAAGTGAAATATCCTGAACACGAAGGTTTGAACCGTGAATTGTTGATTTTATATGCGGAAAATAAACAATTGGATCAAGCACAGAAATTATATGGGAAATTAACCTCAGCGAATCCCTCAGATACTTTGCATTTGGTCATGTCGGAAGTATATATTAATTCGAAAGACTTTACTTCTGCTAAGAAAATATTAACAAAGTTAGATGGTAAGACAATGATTCCTGATGTGTACGGTTATTTAGGTTATATACATGCTAATGAAAATAAACCTAAAGAAGCATTAGCGGTTATCGAACGCGGAATCAAACGTACTAATGATAAAAGCCTTTATCTGGACTTGGCGGACACTTATAAAAACATGGGGAAGACAGAGCCTATGTATACAGCTTTAAAGATAGCTTTCGATGCTTCTGAAGTTGTTTTTTGGGATAAATATAAGTTTATAATGGGACTGATGAATGAAGAGCAAATATTGTCTGATGACAAGATGCAACTCTTAGCTAATTCATTAGTAGCGCGTCATCCCGATATATTAGAAGGACAGATTTTGAAAGGTGAGTTGCTTTGGAAAGGTGGAAATGCTGCTGAAGCGAGATCGGTGTTTTTAAATGTAGTTTCTTCTAATCCACGTTATATCAATGCTTGGCGATTAGTCATCAATACAGATTTAGGATTAGGACAGGCAGATGAAGCAATCAAACATGGCTTAGAAGGTTTAAAATATAATCCTAATAATCCTCAATTATTGTATTTCACCAGTTTAGGATTTGCTGGAAAGCAAGATTACGAGTCGAGTAAGGGTATGCTCGAAACAGCTTTAAACTATTCTGAAAATGAAAATAATTATTTGCGCTCATTGATTTATGGCTCATTAGGTGATTTATACCATGAATTAAAAATGGAAAACATGTCTGATGCAGCGTACGATGAAGCTATAGCTTTAGATAGTCTGAACGTGTCGGCTTTGAATAATTATGCTTATTATTTGGCGGTACGCAAAAAGGATTTGGAAAAAGCTGCTGATTTTTCTAAAAGATCAATTGAAATTGAACCTAATTCTGCAACATATATGGATACCTATGCTTGGGTTTTATTCCAACAAGGAGAATACCAAGAAGCGTTGAAATGGATAGAAGAAGCGGTAAAATTAAATAAAACATCTGCTGTATTGTTAGAACATTATGGTGATATTTTGAGTAAGTTGAATCGTGAAAAGGATGCTCTTGTACAATGGCAAAAAGCATTAGATATAGAGATTAAATCCGAATCAAAAGGAAGTTTTGCGAAGATTCAACAAAAGATAAAAGAGAAAAAATATGTGGAATAAAATATTAACTATAACATTGGGATTGGCGATTTTGACTAGTTGTGGGACACGCAAACAGACAGCTAAATTGCCTTCTGATACAGCGGTAAATACAGTTAACTCTTCTGATAAAAATGCAGATTATCTCATCAATAATTTGGATTATCATAGCTTCTCGGGAAGAGCTAAAGCAAGGGTAGAATTAGGCGATGAAAATCAGGATGTCACGATGCATGTGCGTATTCAGCGTAATAAAGCAATATGGATTTCCGTGACAGCTACATTTTTGAATGTGGAAGGAGTACGCGTTCTAATAACACCTGACAGTGTTAAGATTATGAATAAATTACAAGGTGAATACATTGCGAAACCTTTCAATTATATTCATCGCTATACTGGTGCTGGTGTGACTTTTGGGGTTTTACAAGATTTGCTTATTGCAAATGTGTCTTCGGATTTGTTGCGCACAGATAAATTGACCGTTGCTCAGGCGACGGAAGATGTGCAGATCGTAGGCGTGAGAGATGATGTTTCATTTCAATACAGCTTGAATAACAAATATCGTCCGAAAGTAATTCGCCTGACGCCTGTAGGAAGTAGCAATAGTTTAGAAGCTTATTACAGTTCTTTCAATGACGTAACAGGTTATAATTTTCCGCAAAATCAAAATATAAAACTTAATACTTCGAATATTAATGTTACTGCTGTGTTGAATTACAATAAAATTGATTTTAATCAAGAATTGGAAATGCCTTTTACGGTACCTGCTAAATATAAAGTTTTGGATTAATGACGTGTTAAATAAATCTTTTTATTAGGCAAGTCAGTTAGATATCACTATTTTTGGAAGTTGTACAAATACGAGAAAGCTGAGCTCATTTTCATGAATTTTAGACAAATACTATTAAGCATATTTTTTATTTTCTTTTGTAGCCAACTGTCATTTGGTCAAAGCAGTGCGCAATTAAAGAAGCAATTAGAAAAAATCAATTCCGAAATTGCTAGTTTGAACAAAGAATTATTGGCTAAGACTAAGGAAAAACTATTGTCACAGAAAGAAGTGACAGCTTTAAGCAAACAGTTAAACCTGAGGGAAGAAAAAATTACGGTAATCAGCAGAACGGTTAATAGTCTGACTTATCAAATTAATCAAAATACTAAGTCTGTAAATGAACTAAAAGCCGAATTGGAGAAAATGCGTAAAGATTATGAAAAAATGATCATGTTCGCTTTTCGTAACAAAAATGGATACAACAAAATGATGTTCATTTTTGCTTCTAAGGATTTCAACCAAGCTTTCAAACGTATTAAATATTTGCAACAGTTCTCCGACGCGCGTAAAACCAAAGCTGCCGAGATCGAAAAAGTGAAGAAAGATATTGAGCTGAAGATTGCGCAGATGGAAGCGGATAGAAATACTCAACGTGTTCTATTGGCGGATCAACAAAAAGAAAGGGATATCATTCGTAAAGACCGCTCACAGCATCAATCGCAGCTGAATAGCATTGTGAAGCAAGAGCGTTCATTCAAAAGTCAATTGACTAAAAAGCAGCAAGAGAAGAAAAAGATGGAAGCTATGATACGTGCTGCAATCAATAGAGAAATAGCTGAACAAAGACGTAGAGAAGAGGCAGAGCGTAAACGCCTTGCGGAAGCTGAAGCTAAACGTACTGGTAAATCAGTGGCTGAAGTAGAAAAAGCAACACCTAAGAAAACGGATAGTGAGATTCTACGCTCTACACCAGAAGCTGCACGTTTGTCTGCCGATTTCAAATCAAATAGAGGACGTCTACCGTGGCCGGTTGCTCAAGGAACTATTATCCGTAATTACGGTTTGTCTTCAAACGAAGGCGTAACAACATCAGAGCCTGATATTACCATAAGGACTACCGAAGGTGCAGCGGTGAAAGCTGTATTTGACGGAGAGGTTATTACATCATTACCAGAAGTTATTGTTATTAAACACGGGGAGTATTTTACATTCTATTCAAATTTAGGCTCTGTCTCGGTAAGACGTGGTCAGAAGGTAAGTCGTGGTCAGACTATTGGTACCGCAGGACGTGATTTAGAGAGCGGTGTACCGATTGTAAGTTTCGGTATTTCACAAGGAGCTAACGATTTTAACCCAGCACCTTGGTTAGCAAGATAGTTACATTAGGATAACAATTAATTCTATATATTTGTAAAATAGAGATTTGATAAGTAATTAAAGAAAGAACATAAAATGTATACATCTAATTTATTATTCATAGGAACACAAGAAATCATCATTATCGTGATTTTAGTTCTTTTATTATTTGGGGGTAAAAAAATTCCTGAACTAATGCGCGGTCTTGGTAGAGGTGTGAAAGAATTTAAGGATGGACAACGCGAAGATCCAGCTGACAAAACAAACGAAAAAACAAATAATCAATAAAAAATAATAGCAAAGATTACATTTCGAGAAAAATGTAATCTTTGTGTTTTTGCCAATATTGGCTAAATATTGCCAACTAGTATCCAAAAACTAGCACAATATGAAAAAATCATTATACACCGTATTATTAACTACCATAATCAGTGTACACATAACTAAAGCTCAAACCGCTTACAAGGATCTTATCGGAGACGATTATTATAATCAAACAACTTTTGCGACCTCGATGGATGAGCATAAAGCCTTATTAGTTGAATTAGATTCTATTAAGAAAAATGTAGATGTCAAAGTGGATGTATCCATAGAGGATGCAAATACATTACGTCGCATGAAAGCTTCTGTAAAGACTATTCCCTTAGATTACAATTCTCAAGTAAAATTCTTTATTGACAAATACGTGTCTTCGAATTATAGACCTTATATGAATCGTATGCTTGGTTTAAGCAAGCACTATTTTAAGGTCTATGATCAGATATTAGGCGAGATGGGTATTCCTGAAGAAGTGAAGTATTTATCTTTAGTGGAGTCTTCATTGAACCCTCATTTGGTTTCGTCTGCAGGGGCTGTAGGGCCGTGGCAGTTCATTTATACCACGGCGCGCATTTATGATCTGGATATGAATTCGCATATAGATGAACGTAAGGATATTTATTCCGCTACTTATGCTGTTTCCAAATATTTGAAAGAATCCTACAATCAATTCAATGATTGGTTATTGGCATTAGCATCCTATAACTGCGGTCGTGGCTGTGTGCAACGCGCTATTCAACGTTCGGGTATGACAAATCCTACATTTTGGGAATTGTCACCTTATTTACCAAAAGAAACCCAAAACTATATCCCAAAATATGTAGCAATGACCTATGTACTGAGTAATGCGTCAACTTTGGGTATTGAGCCAGCGAAGACGGAATTGGATTTTGAAACTAGGGTGGTTATGGTGGATAAAGCTGTAAATATGCGACATATTGCAGAAGCTGTTAATGTGGAAGTTTCCCATATTAAACATTACAATCCAGCATATAAAAAAGATGTCATTAATGGTACAGTAGATAAGCCAAAACGTTTGTTTATTCCAGTTACTCCTCAACTGAATGATAGTTTATTGTATGTAGCATTACATGCGCCATCTTCTATTCAATTGGCAATCAAAGAGGAACCTGAAATGCAATTAGCTAATGTTTCTCAAAAGTACAAAGTACGTAAAGGTGAAACATTGTCAAGTTTGTCCAAGAAATTTGGTGTAACTGTCCAGAATTTAAAGGCGTGGAATGGTTTAAAAAACAACAGTTTGGTTGTTGGTCGCTCTTTGGTAGTCGCTCAACCCATTAATTCTACTTTAGCGAAGAATGTATCTAAAAGCATAGTGAAAACGGAAAAATCACGTACTGCCTATTATGTGGTGCAAAAAGGTGATTCTTTGGATCGCATAGCTAGAAAATTTGAAGGGAGTACAGTCTCTAAGATAAAAGAAGATAATGCTTTGAAAAATTCGGTAATTAAACCAGGAATGAAGCTAAAAATAAGAAAGGGTTAATCGTTGTTGATTAACCCTTTCTTAATTTATTATGCTAACCATGCAGCATCTTCTTGTTTATCGAATTCTTCTAAATACACTTCTACATTTTCTTTCAAAATAGTCGAAAGCTTCTGACCATAGAAAGTGCTGTGTACAGGGAATTGTGGGTGACTGCGATCAATCAATACTGCAGTGCGCATTTTCTTTAATGGTACATTTATGAAAGCGCCCAAAGCATAAGCTAACGTTCTTCCGCTATTCAATACATCGTCTACGACAATTACAGCCTTGTCTTTAGCGGTTTCAATAGGTAAGTCTGTGGAAGCTTCTAATGATCTTTTTACTTTATTAATTGAGACTTTTACCAATTCAATCTCTTTGTCTGGAGCGAAGCCTTGTAGGATTTTTTGTAGGCGTTGAGCAAATACATATCCTCTATCTGCAATACCGACCAATACAATATGACTTTCGTCGAAATTATCTTCTAAGATTTGATAAGCAATACGCTTTGACTTTTGAAGTATTTGTTCTTTATTAAGTATAAGGGTTCTTTTTGTTGACATAAATTCAAATCTGATGGAACAAAAATAAATAAAAAGTCCGAATGCGTAGTATCATTCGGACTTTCTAATATAGTTAATTTTTGCTAATTATTTATCTTCTTTAAAAGATGACGCATCAGCAGTCATAGTGTGCGAATCTTCTGGTTTTGGGCGTCCGCCATTATAATAATAACGTTTCCAATACGCTTCGTTAAGATTACTTACCATTACGCCTTTACTTGAAGAGGCGTGCGCAAATTTATCATCACCAAGATATACACCTACGTGTGTAATGTTTTTGCTTCTGATTTTGAAAAATACCAAATCTCCTGCTTGTAAATCTTTACGGCTAACAGGTGTTACGTTAGCATATTGATTTCTGCTGTTAAAACCAATGGTTGTATTAAATACATTTTCGTAAACTGCAAGGGAGAATTTAGAACAGTCAATTCCTCTTTTAGAGTCACCACCTAATCTGTAAGGTGTGCCTAACCAATCATATACAAATTGATAAAGTTTTGTATTAGTTGTAGCATTTACCGCTACGCCCATGATTTGCGAGAAATACTCTTTAGCAAGGTTATCTTGCTCATTGTTCTTTTTGGTAGTTTGTGCTTGCGACACTAGACAAAAGCCTATAAATAGCATTGACGCTATTAGTTTTTTTGTGTTCATTAAATCGCTTTTTTTTATTTACAACTTTCCTTCGATCTACTCTTTTCCAGGGAGCAGATAATACGAAGATAATAGATACGTGCGTACTATCCAAACAAATTAAAGTATTTTTAACAGTTTCTTAACACTTTTTAAGATATAAGTACCTGGTATAGAGTATAAATACGCAAAGATAGATGCGCTTCTATCGATTGTAACAGCGGTTTTTGTGATTTTTTTAAAATAAATTTGATTTTAATGTCAAAATAATTCTATCTTAGACGCAGATTTAAAAAATATGAAAATTAATAACTCAATTATTTCAACAATTATTATTACTACGGGGGGATATTCTCGGAGGAAGTAACTTGTGTGTACAATTGAGTGTAAATATAAAGAAGCCTTCCTCCGAAAGAGAGGAGGGCTTTTTTTGTTGGTAGACTATTATGACAAACTAAACATATATTAAATAAACCCAATGAAAGTTCTAAAATTTGGCGGAACATCTGTAGGAACAGTAGAAAGTATCAAATCTGTATTAGAGATTGTAAAGTCTTCTTATGAAAAGGGAGAAAAGCCTTTGGTGGTATTATCAGCAATGTCTGGAGTGACCAACTTATTGACAAAAATGGCTGAAAATGCTGCTGACCGCAAATCTTTCACCGAAGACATTAAATTGTTAGAGGAAAAGCACTTCGAAGTTGTAAAACAACTTATTGCAATTAAGTATCAAAATCCAGTTTTCACCAAACTGAAGTTGATGCTTAATGAGTTAGAAGAAATTTTGCAAGGTGTTTATGCGTTGAAGGAGTTAAGCTTGCAAAGTAAAGATTTGATTATTTCATTTGGTGAGCGCTTCTCCAACTATATGGTTTCTAAAATCATGGAACAATACATTCCCGAAGCTATATACGTAGATGCATCACATTATGTGAAAACAGATTCAAATTTTGGAAATGCGCATTTGAATGAAGAATTAACCAATTCGTTGATCAATTCTTTGAATCATTCGCATGCAGATAAATTGATGTTTGTGACGGGTTTCATTGGATCAAATGAAGCTGGTCGTGTGACTACCTTAGGCCGTGGAGGTTCGGATTATACTGCTGCAATTTTTGGATCGGTATTGAATGCTTCGGTAATCGAGATATGGACCGATGTAAATGGTATGTTGACGGCGGATCCACGGATAGTGAAAAAAGCATTCTCTCTGCCTGTATTATCTTATACAGAGGCGATGGAATTGTCCTATTTCGGCGCGAAAGTAATCTACCCACCGACGATGATCCCGGCATTTTTGAAACGTATTCCTATTGCGATTCGCAATACTTTTGAACCAGAATTTCCAGGTACGATTATTCAGTTCGAATCAGATTGTACACAATATCCAATTAAAGGTATTTCGTCCATCTCTGATATTTCTATCATCAATCTTTCAGGTTCTGGAATGATTGGCAAATCAGGATTTTCAGGCCGTTTATTTACTTTATTAGCTCGCGAGCAGATCAATGTGGTGTTAATAACGCAGTCTTCATCCGAACATAGTATTACGTTTGCAGTAAATCCTAGCGATGCAGAAAGAGCACTGAAGTTGATTTCTTCGGAATTCGAATTGGAATTGGAAGCCAATAAATTGGTAATGCCAGAAGTAGAAACGAATCTTTCGGTATTGGCAATCGTAGGTGAAAATATGAAACGTACACCTGGTATGTCAGGACGTTTGTTCGCTGCGTTAGGACGTAATGGTATTAATGTACGCGCAATAGCACAAGGTTCTTCTGAATTCAACATCTCCGTAATTATCTCAAAAGATGATTTGGCTAAAGCCTTGAATGCAGTTCATGATGCTTTCTTTGCAGAATTGAAAAAAACGCTGCACGTATTTAACTTGGGTACTGGTAATATCGGCTCTACTTTATTTAGACAGCTGGCTGAGCAGCATGATTTCTTATCAGAGAAAAATGATTTAGAAATCAAAGTTGTTGGTGTTGCTAATTCCCGTAAAATGTATTTTGATGCCAATGGAATTGATTTGGATTCTTGGGCTCAAGCATTGGATAGCAAAGGTCAGGTGGCGGATTTGTCTAGCTTTGTTGAGATCATGAAAAACATGAACTTGCCAAATGCAGTCTTCATAGATAATACAGCCAGCAAATTACCTGCTACCTATTATGTGGATATTTTCAAATCTAATATTTCTATTGTCACTTGTAATAAAATTGCCAATTCGGGTGAATATGCTAACTATAAATTGTTGCGCGACACAGCACGTAAACACGGTGTAGATTTCTTCTACGAAACTAATGTTGGAGCAGGTTTACCAATAGTACGTGTATTGAAAGATTTGATGTTGAGTGGTGACAGAATCATAAAAATAGAAGCTATCCTTTCTGGTACGATTTCTTATATCTTTAACAATTTCGTAGGAGATGCTTCTTTCTATGATGTAGTAAAAAATGCACAAGCTTTAGGCTATACAGAACCAGATCCTCGCGATGATTTGGGAGGTGTAGATTTTATGCGTAAGATGCTTATCTTAGCTCGTGATGCAGGGCATGTGATTGAAGCTTCTGATGTTGATTTGGGTGCTATCTTACCAGAATCATGTTTGCAGGCCGCTTCAGTAGATGAATTCTATACGGAATTGTTAAAAGCTGACCAATATTTCAATGACCTAAAAGATAAAGCAGCTTCAGAAAATAAAGTAATTCGTTACATTGGTAAATTGGAGGATGGAAAAGTTTCTATCTCTATGCAAATGGTAGATGAGACACATCCATTCTATGCGTTGTCGGGAAGTGATAATATTATCTCATTCACAACAGAACGCTATAAAGAACGCCCATTAGTAGTAAAAGGTCCTGGAGCTGGTGCGGAAGTAACCGCAGGAGGTGTGTTTGCTGATTTGGTAAACGTAGGAGCAAAATAAGTGGAAAGAACTAAAACAGATAATATGCCTGTTTATCAACATAATTTAAAGGACAAAAAGATAGATTTTAATACAATCTTAGATAAGGTTCGCGTATTTGCACCTGCAACAGTAGCTAATATGATATGCGGCTTCGATATATTAGGGTTTGCGGTTGATGAACCTGGTGACGAAGTTAAAATGTACCGTGTCGCCGAACCTGGTGTTCGTATTCGTTCCATAGTTGGGGACGGAGGCAGATTGCCGCTTGGTGCTGATCGAAATACGGTAAGCGCTTGCGTGAAAATGCTATTGAATGATTTGGGTATTTTGCAGGATATAGGGGTAGAAATTGAATTAATCAAGCATATGCCCATTGGTTCGGGATTAGGTTCGAGTTCAGCGAGTACGGTGGCGGGTTTGTTTGCAATAAATGCTTTGCTTAACAATCCACTGACTAAGGATGAGTTAATGCCATACTGTGTGGAAGGGGAACGATTGGCTTGTGGGCATGGACATGCTGACAATGTAGCTCCTGCTTTGATGGGAGGTATTACATTAGTTCGTGGCGGTGCGGATTTGGATATTGTAAAAATTCCTGTTCCTAAGGAACTCTATGCTGGTATTGTCTTTCCACAAGTAGATGTGCCTACACGTGATGCGCGTCAGTTGATTAAGGAGAAAGTTCTTTTGAAAGATGCGGTAACCCAATGGGGAAATATTGCCGGTTTGGTAGCTGGTTTATTTCAAGAAGATTATGATTTAATCAGCAGAAGTATGCAGGACGTTATTATTGAACCTTCTCGCGCTATTTTGATTCCGGAATTTTATGCAATGAAAGAAATAGCTTTAGCACATGGCGCCTTGAGTTTTGGTATTTCGGGTTCAGGACCATCGGTTGTAGCGGTTTCGAAAGGGCCAGAAGTAGCGGAATTGGTAACTACGAAAATCCAAGATCATCTTTCTGCAAATGGCATCGAAAGCTTTAAATATGTTTCGGCTGTCAATGTAGAAGGTCCAAAAGTATTATCCTTTAATGACTAACAAATTATGAAACTATATAGTACAAATAATAAAGATTTACGTGTATCTTTTCAGGATGCGGTATTCAATTCCTTGCCTCAGGACAAAGGCTTATATATGCCAGAGGTTATCCCAAATTTAGATCCCTTATTTATCAAAAATATTCAGCAATATTCTTTGCAAGAAATTGCGTTGACAGTAGCTTCTGCTTTGATTGGCGATGATATACCGAAAGAAGATTTAAAGAAAATCGTCGAAGATGCCATCAATTTTGATGCCCCTGTGAAATTCTTAGATGCTGAGACTGGAGTTTTGGAATTATTTCACGGACCTTCTTATGCATTCAAAGATTTTGGAGCGCGTTTTATGAGCCGTGTGATGGGTTATTTCTCCAAACAAGGTGATAAATTGTTGGATGTGTTGGTTGCTACTTCGGGTGATACAGGTGGTGCGGTTGCTTTAGGTTTCTTAGGCGTGGAAGGCACTCGCGTGACGATTTTGTATCCCAAAGGAAAGGTCTCTAAAGTACAAGAAGAGCAATTGACAACTAATGGTCAAAATATCCGTGCGTTAGAGGTGGATGGAACTTTTGATGACTGTCAAGCTTTGGTAAAGCAAGCTTTTAACGATGCCTCGTTGAATGCTGAATTGCGATTGACTTCAGCTAATTCTATCAATATTGCTCGTTTGATTCCTCAGACTTTCTATTACTTTTGGGCATATGCACAGTTAAAAGCACAAGGTGTCAACGAAGTTGTGTTTACTGTTCCTAGCGGAAACTTTGGTAATATCGGGGCTGGTTTATTAGCCTACAAAATGGGCTTGCCTGTAAAACATTTTGTCGCAGGAACGAATGTCAATGATACTGTTCCTCGCTTCTTACAGTCGGGAGCTTACGAACCAAAACCTTCTGTTCAGACTTTAGCAAATGCAATGGATGTAGGAAATCCAAGCAATTGGGTACGTATTCAAGATTTATTTGATAATGAATTAGACAAATTGCGTAGCATTATTTCTTCATTTACATATACAGATGAAGAAACTCAGGTTGCTATGCGTGAATTGTTCGAGAAATACAATTATGTAGCATGCCCACACACAGCAATTGCGTATTTAGCAGCTCAAGCATACAAAGCTGAAAATCCAGGAGAATATGCTTCGGTATTTTTATCAACAGCACATCCATGCAAATTCCCTGATGGCATTGATGCAGATATTTTTGAAAAAGTTACTTATCCAGCAGGAGCTGAAGAATTGGCAGGAAAGCCAAAATTAGCAGATCCTTTAGCAGTTAGCTACGAAGATTTTAAAGAATATTTATTGAAGAATAAATAAAAATTAAAATATTTAATTTATAAACGCCCCTTTTGAAACAAAAGGGGCGTTTTTATTATAGAGTAAGATTTAATTTATAATATTTTTAATAAAAATACTAGATTAGCAAAGTAAACACTACCAACTTAATCTTATGAAGAGTATTTTTTTTATTAGGAGTGGGTTTAAGCCCATTCTAGGAGAAGTTCCATTAGGACTTTCAATGTGTGGACTGTTTTTGATGTCTACTTTGAATGTTCATGCTAACCAAACCAATTCACCCTTATCAAACTTATCTAAATATCATATTTCTCAACAGCAACTAGTAGTAAAAGGGGTTGTATTAGATGTTCATGGTAATGTAATTGCTGGTGTTTCTATTGAAGTAAAAGGTAAAAGTGGCAAGACTTTAACATCTGTACTCGGGGAATTCAGTATAAACGCTGCAATTGGCGACGAACTTATTATCTCACATTTATCTTATGAGCCTAAAATAATAAAGGTGTCAAACAATACCAATCTTCAAATTATATTACAATCTATAGATAATTTAATTGAAGAAGTGACAATAACGGGGTATACTGATTATTCAAAAGGTAAAAGCCCAAGTGCAGCATCACTCGTTAAGGCTGATGATATTAATCAAGTTCCAATGAGTTCTTTAGATCAGATACTTCAGGGAAAGGTAGCAGGAATGAGTGTTATTTCAAGTTCAGGACAACCAGGTCAAAGTGCTGCTGTGGTTATTCGTGGAATAGGTTCTATTAGTGGTTCTACGACACCATTATATATTATGGATGGCGTTCCTATTGAGGGAGGTTATTTTCAAACCATTAATCCGCAAGATATAGAATCCGTGAACGTATTAAAGGATGCCTCTGCAAAAGCCTTATATGGTTCTAGAGGATCAAATGGTGTTATTATTATTACGACCAAAAAAGGTAAGCAAGGTCGTCTAGCGATAAATTATAGCTCTCAATACGGAACATCAAAGCTTACACGTCCTAATTTTGAGATGATGGATGGTCGTGAACGTCTTAGATTCGAAGAAGAGGTTGGATTAGAAACTGGAAAAGATATAGGTCCAGGATGGAGATTTTCTTCACGAAATCCATATTATAATACGCAGTCAGCGAGCTGGCAACAAAATGCGGATAGGACATTGGATAGTTTACGCAATGTGAATACAGATTGGCGAGATTTATTTTTTCAAAATGCCAATTTCATGGAGCAACAAGTAAACTTAAGTGGTGGAAATGAAAATGTGCAAACCTACAATGCGTTGAGTTATTGGAAAGAGGAGGGTATTGTCCGTGAAACGGGTATGGATCGTTATACTTTGCGTAGCAATACGAATATGAATTACGGAAAGTTCTCAGCGGCATTCAACTTGAACTTGGGATATTCTAACTCTAGATTTACGTATAATGAGGGCGGAACAAGCGTTGGAACGCCAATGGCTTCTGTCTATTATGGTCTACCTTATGAGTATCCTTATACTGCAGATGGGGCATTTCATGCGACTAATGAAGAAATTACTTTCTTGGATTCGCGGGAAGGAAGTCGAGGATTAGACGTTTTGTTTGGTACGTCTGATAAAACTCAACAAATTAAAGCCATTATAGGTTTTAACATGGCTTATGCTATTACACCCAGTTTGAAAATAAGTACTCGTGCTGGTCTTGATTTGAGAAATTCAGCAGATCAGGTATATATCAATCCGTCATCCTATATAGGTAGTCGTCAATCTGGACAGAAAGGAGCTTTCGGAGAAGGATATAGACGTAATTTTAATTTTGTATCTACATCTGGGTTGACTTACAAAAAAGAAATCGAAGCTCATGATTTTGAACTTTCGGGATTCTTCGAATATCTTTTTGACAACTATAGAGCATTTAGCTACCGCGGTTTTGGACTAGATGATAGACTCCCTGAAACACCAGCTGCTATCACCGTAAGTACAACATTCCTACCAACATTAAGTGGAAGTCGTAGTGCAAGTGCTTTAATGTCTTACATTGGCGCTGCGCGTTATACCTATGCCAATAAGTATACTTTTACAGGTAGTTACCGCTATGACGGAGCTTCGCTTTCATCTGTCCCAGACAAAAATCGCTGGCATGGTTTCTATTCATTGGGAGCAATGTGGGATGTAAAGCGTGAAGAATTCCTTCAATCGTCAAGCCTCATTTCAGATTTAAGAATCAGAGCAAGTTTCGGGCAAACAGCAAGTCCATTTGGAAGTAGTTTTGCGTACTTGCCTACTTACGGCGTAACTACAAGTTATGGTGGTCAGCAAGGTATTCGTCCGAATAATATTGGTAATCCAGACTTCGATTGGGAATATGTGGATGAATTCAATACTGGATTTGATTTGTCATTATTCGAAAGTAGAAGAATAAATATTGAATTTGACTGGTACAATCGTATTACAAAAAATATGTTTATCGATCAACCATTATCAGCAACCTCTGGTGCGTCGTCTGCATTATTGAGTACGGGTAAAATGAGAAATCGTGGTGTTGAATTAAAAATCTCAGCTGACATTATCAAAAAAGAGGAATTCACATGGACTGTAGGTGTTAATGGTGGATATAATAACAATCAAATCTTACGCGTAACTGATATTACGGACGAATTGCCTGATGGTGATACGCGTATTATAAAAGTCGGATTACCTTACGGAACGTATTATGCTCCACAATGGGCTGGTGTGAATCCTGAAACTGGAGAAGCGCAGTATTACAATCGAGATGGCTCTATTTTAACAGTATATAATGAGGAAGAGCAGGCGGTGCCATTAAACGCGAGTCTCTATCCTAAACTTACTGGAGGTATATCTACATCTTTCAATTGGAAAAATTTAACACTTAGTGGTTTGCTATCATTCGTGTCTGATGTGCAACGATGGAATAATATTGATTTTTACAATGAAAAT
Source organism: Sphingobacterium litopenaei (assembly GCF_014692495.1). Classification (GTDB taxonomy): domain Bacteria; phylum Bacteroidota; class Bacteroidia; order Sphingobacteriales; family Sphingobacteriaceae; genus Sphingobacterium; species Sphingobacterium litopenaei. The sequence continues at coordinate 120,459 of NZ_JACOIJ010000007.1, forward strand.
CAGGCCTATATGACCAGCAATCAGAGCAAACGAATGCTTTATGATAGATGGAAGAAGCCAGGAGATATAGCCACACTACAGCGTATAGATATTCCAAGGAATTTTACTTCCAAGGATATTCAGGATGCAGCATTTATGCGTTTACGTAATTTGAAATTGAATTACACTATACCAGGGACAGTATTTAGACAAACTGTATTTAGATCAGCAGCCATATTTGCACAAGGAGAGAATTTATTCACATTGACTAATTGGCGCGGTTTGGATCCTGAAAACAATCGTCAATATGGACGTTTTGAATATCCAAATGCACGTAAGTATACGATTGGTATTAATGTTAACTTCTAAGCTAGGCACACTCTAATAAAATTAAACGTATGATAAGTATCAGAAAAAATATATGTATTGTTTTATCATTAATTGGACTAGGTCTCCAATCATGTGATAAATTAGATATGGCGCCAACAGATAGTATTGATCCAAGCAAAGCATTTCGAAATTTGGACGATGTGAATATGGGCGTTTTAGGAGCTTACGCTCCACTTTCAACAACTTTGTTGGAAGCAGGTGCAATTGTGTCAGATGAAGTTTTGTTGCCAACAGAAAATACAGTTTCAAATACTGCTTTACACCGTTGGATGTATAACTCTAGCTATGGATCTGTAACTTCTGCATGGAATGAATATTATGTTGTAATTGATCGTGTTAACCATGTCCTTGAAGCATTGCCAAATATTACGGTAACAGGAAATAATCAAATTTTAAAAAATCAATATGAGGCAGAACTTTTGGCTTTGCGGGCATACAGTCATTTTGAACTGTTGAGAGGATATGCTTCTTCGTATGATGCAGAGGGAATGGGGGTTCCGTATATGAAGGCAAGAGCATTAGGCTATCCAGCTCGACCAACTGTCAAATCCAATTATGAGGATATCAATGCAGATCTACAAGCTGCAAAAGATTTAATGCCAACATCTTTTACAGAGAATATACGAATTACTAAAACAGCTATATCTGCAATTCAGGCACGAGTTGCATTATATGCAAAGAATTGGCCAGATGCAATTAAGTATGCGTCTGAAGTAATCTCAGCAGAGCCTCTCGCACCTAAAAATGATTTTCCGAAAATTTGGGTAGACAACAGTAATTCAGAGGTTGTTTGGAAATTAGCTAGAGTGATCGGAGATTCTCGTCTTGGAGCTGCGTTTTATAGAGAAGCCGGTGGAATAGTTTTATATGCGCCATCTTCTAAATTAATTAATACCTTCAATAAGACAGATGATATTCGTTACGCTGCATATATTAAGGATGATCCTTCACGTGTTGGTCCTCCTCCAAGTATAAAATCACAATATTTGGTGAATAAATATATCGGTGGAAATACCACAAACCCAGGTTTGACAGATGTTAAGATTTTCCGTACAGGAGAAATGGTTCTGATCAGGGCAGAAGCTGAGGCCGAAAGTAATAGTGCTACAGGATTAACTAATGCTGCAAATGATCTTAATACATTACGTAGAGAGCGTATTCATAACTATGTGAATCAGACATTCTCATCGAAGCAGATTTTATTAGAAAATATTTACAACGAAAGATTTAAAGAATTGGCTTTTGAGGGACATCGTTTTTATGATTTAAAACGCTTAAAGCTTCCGGTGGAGCGATTAACCCAAGATGCGGCAAATACTTCTGGTGCTGTAAAATTAGAACCTACGGCGGCACAATACTGTTTCCCAATTCCAAATGACGAGATGGCTGTAAACAAAAACATGGTTCAAAATCCAAAATACGGAAAGGATTAACATGATAAAATTAGTAGGGATTATAGCATTGTTGTATGGATTTACTAGTTGTGGTAATAAGGAACTACCGAATCCATTTGACCCCAATGCACCCAAACCAACTTCACCATTAGCACGTCCGTCATCGTTAGGTATATTAGGAGACACTACTGATGTAAAGACAATTACTAAAGGAGGTGTGGTCATCATGGGAGGCGGTACCGATGTTGATGCAGCTTTCAAGTGGATGATCGACCGTAGTGGAGGTGGTGACGTAGTTATTATCCGTGCAACTGGAACAAATGCATACAACGATTATGTAAATCGTCTAGGTAAAGTGAATTCAGTGGAGACGCTAAAAATTGATTCGCGCAAATTGGCCGATGATGATCGTGTTGCTGGTATCATTAGAAATGCGGAGATGCTCTTTATTGCAGGAGGCGATCAGGCTGATTATGTGGGCTATTGGAAGGGCACAAAAGTTATGCAAGCGATTAATTATCTACTTGCTGATAAAAAAGTACCTGTTGGAGGAACAAGTGCGGGGGCAGCCATTCTGGGTAATTATTATTTCGGAGCTGATCGCGGAGGAGTAGATTCTGAGGAAGCGCTAAGTAATCCTTATAATACAAAGGTGTCTTTGGGAAAAGATGATTTTCTTAAAGCACCATTTATGAGTAACATTATTACAGATCAGCATTTCGCACAGCGAAATAGAGAGGGCAGATTGACCGTATTTCTTTCTAGAATATTGAAAGATTGGGGAAAGGCAGCTAATGCGATTGCGGTAGATGAACGTACCGCAGTATGTATTGATGAAAACGGAGTCGCTGAAGTTTTTGGGTCTAACAATGCTTTTTTTGTTAAATCAGATATTACGAAACAGCCAGAATCGGTTTTGAGCGGTGTTCCACTAACTTGGGATCATTCCGGAAAAGCATTACAAGTATTTTCTGTTTCAGGTACAGAAAGCAATAATAAATTTAATATGAATACATTCCAACCTCAAAGTTCATCCTTATATAAAAGTGCTTGGTGGTCCGTGGTTGCGGGTGGTTGGAAATCGGTTCAATAAACGATTATATATATGAAAGGTATTTTAAAATATGTGATTATAGGTTTTATAATTCAATCATTTTATGGTTGTAATTCTAAAACTAACGAGAGCGAAAATGATAATAAAATCGTTTTGGTAATTCATGGTGGTGCTGGAACGATAGAAAAGAAGCATATGACTCCTGAAAAAGAGAGATTGTATCATGAAGCATTGACAATGGCACTGCAAAAAGGTTATGATGAGATAAAATCAGGGAAAGAAGCATTAGATGCAGTTCAAGCAGCAGTTAATGTCTTAGAAGATTCTCCATTATTTAATGCAGGTAAGGGAGCAGTATTCACAAATGAAGGTAAAAATGAATTGGATGCTTCAATAATGGATGGCGCTACTTTGAAGGCCGGTGCTGTTGCTGGTGTATCAACACTAAAAAATCCAATTAATGCAGCACGTGCTGTGATGGAGAAATCTGAGCATGTGATGATGGTAGGCAAAGGTGCAGAACTCTTTGCGTTATCTCAGGGCTGTGATACGGTATCTCCTTCTTATTTTTACACCAAGGAACGTTGGGAACAATTAGAACGTACAAAAAAGGAGGAGGAAGAGGGCAGAGCTGCTTACAACTTTAATCCTCGTGAAAGTATGATTGCAGGGGTAACGAGCGAAGATAAAAAATTCGGAACTGTAGGAGCTGTCGCTTTAGATCAGAAAGGGAACTTAGCTGCAGGAACATCCACTGGAGGTATGACAAATAAGCGCTATGGCCGTGTAGGCGATTCTCCAATAATTGGTGCAGGTACTTATTGTAATAACGCTACTGCAGGGATATCTTGTACAGGTTGGGGGGAATTTTATATACGAGAAGTGGCTGCACATCGTGTTTCTAACCTAATTGAATTAAAAGGATTATCAGTGGTTGATGCGACCAAACAGGTAATTGGAGAAATTGGGAAACTTGGTGGAGACGGAGGTATTATTTCTTTAGATAAAAATGGAAAAGTAGCGATGGAGTTCAATACTTCGGGAATGTACCGCGGTACTGTGGATGAAAAGGGTAATATATCAATTTACATTTATAAATAATCGAATGGCAAGAGTAAGTATAACTGGATTTTTATTGCCTATCCTGATAATGTTTATGTCTTTAGCTCATGCCCAGAAGGGTAAATTATTCATTATCGGCGGTGGAGAAAGATCCTCAGCTTTAATAGCAGATTTAGTGAAAACATCAGAATTACGTTCGACGGATTATATAGTAATATTGCCAATGGCTACAAGTGTACCTGAAGAATCTATTGCATATATCAGTGAACAGATTTCCGAATTCTCTAATAATAAGATTGTAAGTTTCAATTTTTCTAAAGAACAAGCCAATAACAATACAAATTGGATCGATTCCGTGAAAAATGCCCGATTGATTTATGTAACGGGTGGCGATCAAAATAAATTTATGGAGATAGTTCGCGATTCTAAATTATATGAAGCTATGCATGAGGCCTATCGTGATGGTGCGACCATTTCTGGTACAAGTGCTGGAGCCGCAATCATGTCCAAAGTCATGATTACTGGTTCACAAAAGCAAGACTCAAAAAGTGATTCATTCCGTGAAATAAAAGCAGATTATGTAGAGGTTTCCTCTGGAATGGGATTTTTGAAAAATGTAATTATTGATCAACATTTTATAATTCGTAGCCGATATAATAGATTGCTAAGTGTGTTATATGATCATTCTGATAAAACAGTTGTTGGGATTGATGAGGGTACAGCATTAGTAGTTTCTAAAAATAAGGCCCGCATCAGTGGTGATAGCCAGGTACTCGTGGTGAACAATCCTAAAAACAAAAAAAATATGCCTAATGGAAAAGTCTCTTTTCAGCAAGCAAACTTATCGATTTACGTCCACGGACAAGAATTTAAATTAAAAAACTAATTATTTAACATATAACTATGAAAAGGTTTTTACTACTAGCTGGATGTATTATCAACATAATGTTGATAGGTTCGTGTTCCGGTGAAAAATATAATTTCGACGATTTGCCTCGAGCAGTGAAAAGTTACTTCACAATATCGAACGTTGAGCTTAATATAAATGAAGCTATTTTATTCAAGAACGAGTCTGAAGATGCGACAACCTATCTTTGGGATTTTGGTGACGGTACGACTTCATCCGAAGCAAATCCTTCCAAAATATATACAGTACCAGGTATGTATACGGTTAAGCTAAAGGCTATTGGCGATGGAGGGACTGGTAATTATTCACAGGATATTGCTGTTATTGATCCTAATGTGGTCATAGAAACGGATAATGAGTTATATTTTATAGAATATAATTCTGATCTTATCAGAAAACTATCCTTAATTCCAGGTTCTAATGTTGAGACCGTGGCTAATATGTCAGGAAAAGGTGGTCATGGAATGACTTATGATCATGTAAGCAATAAGATCTATTTTTGTGATTTTGAAAATACCAACAACGGTAAGATTTTGCGTATGAATCTAGACGGAACTAACATTGAAGAGGTGTTAACAGGTTTAGGATCTCCTTATGGGGTAGCGATCAATTATGCAGAAGGTAAAATGTACATTGCAGATGGTGCAAACGTTTCAAGAGCTAATCTCGATGGAACCGGCTTTGAAAAGCAATTTGTAAATATCTCAGGTGGTGCTATGCGCGCTGTTGGATTCAGTACAAAAACTAACCTTATTTATTTTTATGAAGTCAATGATGAATACATGTATGTAGCAAAACCTGATGGTACAGGGGTCGAGCAGTTAATTGAAGGAGCGTACGGATATGGCTTGTATATTGATGATGTGAATGAAAAAATCTATTATGATGATCGTAATAATGCGGGATTAATGCGCGCTAATTTGGATGGTACTAATCCCGTGAAAATTGCTTCCTTTTCTGGAAATCGAGGCGGTTCTGGGATGGCAGTTGATCATGATGAAAATAAAATTTATTGGTCAGAGACAAATTTAAACAATATCAAAAGAGCTAATTTGGATGGTACAGAACCTGAAACTGTTCGCTCAGGACTTAGTAATCCTAGAGGAATGTTTATAAAACATTAGAATATAGCTAAAGAAAATAAAGAGCCAATCATTTGATTGGCTCTTTGAGTTTATAAGAGTTGTGCAATAATAATATCGCAAGTAAATTGGTAATCCTTTTCTATTCCGTATTTTTGCATCGATGAATAAAATAATCCTTAATAAAGGCAAAGATAAAGCCGCTTGGCAATTACACCCTTGGGTGTTTTCGGGTGCTATTCAGCAAAAAGTCGGTAAGATCAAAAGTGGTGAAGTCGTAGCGGTTTATAATTTTGACGATGAATTTATAGCTTACGGCGTATATAATAATGGTTCTCGTGTGGCCGTTCGTTTATTGGAGTGGAATCCTGCAAACGAAATCAACGAGAATTGGTGGCGTCTAAGAGTGCAAAAAGCTGTAAATAATAGAAAACATTTATTGAAAGCTGACAATGATACGGTTCGTTTGATTTTTGCGGAAGCGGATTTCTTACCTGGATTAATTGCGGATAAATATGCGGATTTTATTTCTATTCAGGTGCATGCTGCTGGTGTAGAGCAGGTAAAATCAATTATCGTGGATGAATTGGTGAATCTTCTTTCGCCTAAGGGAATCTATGAGCGTAGTGATTTAAAATCACGTGAACATGAAGGTTTGCCAGATACTAACGGATTATTGTGGGGAGAAAACCCACCTGAATTCGTGGATATCGTTGAAAATGGAATCCATTACAAGGTAAATATTGTGGATGGTCAAAAATCAGGATTCTACTGTGATCAACGTGAAAATCGTTATTTAACAGCTCAATATGTCAAAGGAAAACGGGTGTTGGATTGCTTTTGTTACTCTGGAGGATTTACACTGAATGCATTTCGAGAAGGTGCAAATGAAGTGGTTTCCGTGGATAGTTCCGCTCTAGCGATTGAGACATTGAAAAGTAATGTGATTCATAATAAGTTTGATGCATCAAAGCATACAGCAATTCAATCGGATGTGAATAAGTATTTACGTTCTTTAGGCGAACAAGGAGAGAAATTTGATGTGATTGTGTTGGACCCACCCAAGTACGCACCTTCACGTTCCACATTGGAAAAAGCTTCTCGTGCTTACAAAGATTTGAACCGAAGAGGTTTGTTATTGTTAGAGTCTGGGGGATTGCTAGCGACGTTCTCGTGTTCTGGTGCGATGGATATTGATACCTTCAAGCAAGTGATTGCTTGGGCGGCGTTAGATGCAGGGAAGGAAATACAGTTTATAAGACAATTTACGCAACCCGAAGATCATCCCGTACGGGCTTCTTTTCCAGAAGGAGAGTACCTCAAAGGATTATTGGTTCGCGTTTTATAAGATTTTGGCTTTCTGAAAAGGAAGCCATTTTACTAACTATTTATGCAAAATACATCGTCATCAAGACCTATATTTTCTATTTTATTTGCAGTCAGCTTTGCACATTTATTGAATGATTTGATTCAAGGGGTGTTGCCCGCAGTATATCCATTATTGAAAGATGAACATCACTTGGATTATGGGCAAATTGGAATGATTACGTTTGTTTATCAAATGTCTGCATCGATATTTCAGCCTGTAGTAGGTGCATATACCGATAAGCGTTCACATCCCTATTCACAAATGTTGTCCATGAGTATTCTCATTGTTGGGATGTTAATGTTTGCAAACGCCTACAGTTATCCAATGATTCTTTTTTCTGTTTTTATGGTTGGAATAGCCTCGTCCATATTCCATCCTGAATCGTCAAGAATAGCTTTTATAGCTTCATCAGGACAACGCAGTTTGGCGCAATCCATATTTCAGATCGGAGGAAATGGCGGAATGGCTTTAGCTCCTATTGCAGTTGCTTACATTGTTTTACCTAGAGGTCAATGGGCTTTGATGTGGTTATTGGTCGTTCCGATAATAGGTCACTTTGTGGCATTTTACATTGGGACTTGGTACAAGAAAAGATTAATTCGACAAGCAGGTACATCTAAAAAAGTTGTAAAAGTGCCAGACTTACCTAAAATCAAAATAGTCATATCCGTGATAGTTTTATTGTTGCTTATTCTTTCAAAATATTTTTATGTATCGAGTATTACGAATTTCCTACAGTTTTATGCGATTGAAAAATTTGTAATAACTGATGTAAAAGCTCAGGTGTTTCTTTTTTATTTTCTGATAGCTATTGCTGTTGGTACGATGTTAGGGGGAATTTTTGGTGACCGTTTTGGTCGCAAGTATGTGATTTGGTTTTCGGTATTGGGCGCAGCTCCTTTTACATTAGCGCTTCCTTATGTTGGATTGACCATGACAGCCGTATTTATTGTCATTATTGGGCTTATTTTGTCTTCTGCTTTTCCTGCTATTATTGTGTATGCTCAGGAATTGTTGCCTAAGAAATTAGGAATGGTTTCGGGATTATTCTACGGTTTTGCGTTTGGAATGGCGGGTATAGGTTCGGCATTATTGGGATATTTAGCTGATAAAACTTCAATAGAACATATTTACCATATATGTTCGTATTTGCCTTTGATCGGGGTGATTGCCGCGTTGTTGCCGAATTTGCAGCGAATAAATTATGTAGAAGAATCATAAAATAAAATAGCGCTTTCAAAAAAGAAAGCGCTATTTTATTTTACCATCTAATCAAAGCGGAGCCCCAAGTAAATCCTGCGCCGAAAGCAGCTAAACAGACAATATCTCCATCTTTAATTTTGCCTGCTTCCCAGGCTTCACATAATGCGATAGGGACAGAGGCTGCAGTTGTATTTCCATACTTTTGGATATTGTTGAATACTTTATCATCGGATAAGCCTAATGTTTTTTGTACAAATTGTGAAATACGCAAATTGGCTTGATGCGGTATTAACAAATCGATATCTGCAGGAGTTAAATTATTCTTGGCTAACGCCTCACCAATGACTTCAGGAAATTTAGCTACTGCTTTTTTGAATACAGCTTGACCATCCATTACAGGAAAAGCTGTGCCATCTTCCAACATTTTGGGTGTCATTAATAATCCACCCAATTCTTGATCCGGCCATTCGGGCTGTTCTTCTAGCCAAATTCCGCTCGATGCCCCTGGGTAATACATGGCTAATTTCTCCGCGTCCGCTCCATCCGAATGAAGATGCGTACTTAATATTCCTTTATTAGGCTCTGTTGTTGGCTGAACGACTACAGCACCTGCACCATCCCCAAAAATTACGGAAACAGCACGGCCTCGTGTAGAAAAGTCCAATGCAAATGAATGTTTTTCAGACCCCACAACCAGTACATTTTTATACATCCCAGTTTTTACAAATTGATCGGCAATGGATAAAGCGTATACAAAGCCCGAACATTGGTTGCGAATATCCAAAGCACCAATTTCTCCCATACCCATTTCGCGTTGCAACAATACAGCACAGCCAGGGAAATAATAATCAGGAGATAAGGTAGCAAAAACAATAAAGTCAATGTCTTTTGCTGTCACCCCAGCACGTTCTATGGCTATTTTAGAAGCTTCGATAGCCATAGTAGTGGTCGTTTCACCAATTCTATCAGCATATCTACGTTCTTTAATACCTGTTCGTTCTTGAATCCATTCATCGCTGGTCTCCATGAAGCGTGTTAAATCGTTATTTGTATATATATTTTTGGGAACGTAATAGCCTATACCAGCAATCTTTGATTGATACATAATAAGTTTAATTTTTTATAATTAGTTATCGCAAAAGCGTGTTAAAAATACAGTTTTTTTTGAAAAATAAGCTACTTTTGTAGCATGAGTGTTGAGACCACACAAGAGACCTATACCCTAGAGGAAATTTTGGCATCTGTCAAAGAAAGCCACCGACTTATCCTATGGAATGATGAAATCAATACGTTTGATCATGTTATTTATTGTTTGATGCATCATCTGCAATATACCGAAGGAGAAGCAGAGCGTATTGCCTGGAAAGTACACAATGAAGGTAAATGTGCTATTCTAGAAGGTTCCTTTACAGAAATGGAAATATACCGCAAAATCCTAAAAGCCGAAGGTCTTACCGTTTCTGTCGAATAAGTTACTGCTTGGTAATATTGCAGTTACGAATGTTGATGTTGAATTAATAATCTACATTTTTGTAGGCACAAATTCAATAAACAACATGTATTTGAAAAGAATCTATCTATTATTGCTGTTACTACCATTTTATACAATCGCACAACAGGGCAACCTAAAAGTTCAAGTAGTTCAACAAGAAAATAAGCAACCTATCCTGGGAGCGTCAGTTACTGTCGTAACCAACACTTCAAAAGCTCCGATCAAGGGCCGTCAAACAGATAGCAAAGGTATTGCTCTCATTGAGTCGATTCCATCTGGCACGTACAGTTTACAGGTAACCTATGTGGGTATGCTCAATCATGAGCAAGCTGATATCCTAATTTCCGACAACAAAACACTAGACTTAGCAATCGTAGAATTGAAAGAAGCGGGGAAGCAACTTGAAGAAGTGCTAGTACAAGGTCGCACAGCAGATTTGCAGCTGGGTATTGACAAAAAAATATTCGATGTATCGCAAAGCCTTGTATCCGTAGGCGGTACAGCTCAAGATGTTTTGGGAAATGTTCCTACGCTTCAGGTGGATGCTGATGGTTCGGTTAGTTTACGTGGATCTTCTAGTGTGAAGATTTTAATCGATGGCAAAGAATCGGCGATGGCAGGTTCGGATGTGAATAAACTATTACAATCCTTACCAGCAGATGCAGTCTCTAAAGTCGAAATTATCACCAACCCTTCTGCTAAGTATGATGCGGAAGGACAGACGGGGATTATTAATATCGTGTTGAAGAAAAATATTCGCACAGGGCTAAATGGAAATATTAATGTTTCTGGTGGTAGTTATGATAATTACAGCGCTGGTATAACCTTAAATTATAGGGACAATAAGTTTAATTATTTTGGGAATTACAACTTCCGACATGGACGAAATTTAGGTGATGATTTTACCAAAACTATTAGTCTTATTAATGGGGTGCAAGATCCTAACGGTTTGACGACAGAAACTACAAACGAATCTTTTCGAAAAGGAATTAATAATTCTGTTCGTCTGGGGATGGATTATTATGCAACAGATAAAACGACTTTAAGCCTTGCTGGAAATATCAGTATACGCGATAATAATAGAGGGGAAGATTTATTTTATAAATCTTATCGTGGTCAATCAACACCAATAGTTACGCCTAGAACATCTCGTCAACAGGAAGATGATTTTGGGTATGATCTGATGTTTGATTTTAAACGAATATTGAAACGAGAAGGAGAAGAGATTACCGCAAACGTTACATATGGCAATGATAAAGAGGATGGAACGAATGATTATATTCAAGAAAATCCAACTTTTATCAGCAAACGATTCAATGAAACAGGCGAAAAAGGGCAGAACTGGAACTTTCAGTTGGATTACCTTTTGCCTTTAGGCGAAAACCATAAGTTCGAAGCGGGCTATCGTACCATTTTAAGATCATCAAATGATTTTCAGTTTTCGGATACATTAAAAAATGAGGCTTGGGTACCAGATTATGCTGTGTCGAATGAATTTGAAATGAAAAGTGGTGTGCATGCTTTGTATGCTAATTATCAACGGATGTTGGGCGAAAAAATAGGTCTACAAGTTGGTTTACGTGCCGAAGATGCATTTTTAAATACCGAGAATAAAAGCATTGACCCAGATAGAGTTGCTAATGGAGATCATCTTGCGAAAGGGAATTTGGATTACTTCAGAATATATCCCAGTGCCTTCTTGACGTATGAGGTCAATGAAGAAGGTGATAAAGTGCAGATGTCTTATTCCAGACGTGTTCAACGTCCACGCGGATGGCAGGTGAATCCATTTGTCAGCTTGTCTGACCCACTTAATATTTGGCAAGGAAATCCAAATTTGATGCCTGAGGACATTCATTCGATGGAATTAAGTTTTGCAAAATTCTATAGTAAATGGAATTTCATTACTACGGCCTATTTCCGTCGTGTGAATGATATGACACAGCCGATTCAATTTGATGAAAATGACCCTATTGCAGCTGAATATTTAGCAGGGAAAGAAAATGCGACCTTCTCTCGTTGGGAAAATGTAGGATCTCGTAATAATGCAGGTTTAGAATTGATTTCCAAAGTCAATCTATTTAACTGGTGGGATGCTACAGCGAATGTCAATGTGTTTTATCAACGTGTTAACCCGAATACGCAATATAATATCAACCAAGTAGAGAATGTGGCTTGGAATGCAAACTTAACAACGAATGTTAAATTCACATCAAAAACTTCTTTACAAGTAAAAGGAGATTACCGTGCGCCAATGAAGACCTTACAGGGTAAAATGAAAGAAATGTACGCTGCTGATGTGGCTTTGAAGCAAGATGTTCTAAAGGGTAAAGGAACGTTGATGTTTAATGTCCGAGACGTATTCAATACAAGAAGATTTGGAGGTGAAACGTATTTACCGACACGATATTCTGATTTTCAGCACCGTTGGTCTAGACGAACTTTTAATATTTCTTTATCTTATCGATTTGGTGTTCAAGACTTTATGAAGTCTAAGCGAAGTGACGATCAGATGGAAGATGCAGGGGAGGGCGGAGGTTATTAATACCTGTATGAATAATATTACATGGAATTAAAGACTTATTTTTCTAAATTTAGTTGATTCAAATTATAAACTATGATAAAGCACATATTACAATCTACTTTAGCACTATCGTTGATATTTTCATCAGCATGTGCTCAAAGTAAAAACACAGCTGAGACAGTGAAAGAACAACCAGGAGTTGAAGAATTGAAACTGCCAAGGGTAGATCTTAATTCCTTAAAGAAAAATAAAAAGGGAGCTTATATATTGTTTGATGGTAGTTCATTAAATGGATGGAGAGGTTACAACAAAGAAAATGTTCCAAGTAAATGGATAATTGAAGATGGGGCTTTGAAGTTTTCAAAGAACCCTGGCGTTGCGAATCCTGAAGGTGGCGACATTGTTTTTGCTTACGATTTCAAAAATTTTGAATTAGAGTTTGAGTGGAAAATTTCGGAAGCTGGTAATTCTGGAGTATTCGTTCTTGCAAAAGAAATAAAAGGACAACCCATTTATATATCTAGTCCTGAATATCAAATTTTGGATAATGAAAAGCATCCGGATGCCAAAATGGGCGTGGACGGAAATAGAAAGTCTGCTTCATTGTACGATATGATTCCTGCGAAGCCTCAAAATGCTAAGCCCGTAGGTGAGTGGAATAGTTCTAAAATAGTGGTAAAAGGAAATACGGTACAACATTATCAAAATGGTGTGAAAGTAGTGGAATATACTATCCGTACGAAAGAATGGACAGATTTATTGCAAGCTAGCAAGTTCAGCAAAGAAAAATGGCCTGTAGCATTCGAGTTATTGAATAATGTTGGTGGTGCTACCAAATCAGGATTAATTGGTTTCCAAGATCATGGTGATGATGTGTGGTACCGTAATATTACAGTGAAAGTATTAAAATAATGAAATTAAATACTAAAATTTTTAGAGAGAGCATTTTGTGCTCTCTTTTTTGTTTGATCAGTTTGTCTGTAGCTATAGCTCAAACTAAAAAATATTTCAATCCTTTAGATCAAGAGGCAGTGCAAGGTCGTTTACAATTATTAAACACGGAGAAAGATTACGGTCGTTTACCTGTTGATGCAAAATCAAAAGTTAGAGAACCCGTTTGGTATTTAGGTACTAATTCCGCTGGTTTGTATGTAGAATTCGAAACCAATGCGGACACAATTCAAGTTCGCTATAAAGTAAAAGGTGTTCTGAATATGCCGCATATGCCTTCTATTGGAGTTAGTGGGGTGGATTTGTATTCTTTTGATAAGGTAGCTAAAGAATGGCAATGGGCTTTTGGTCAATATAGTTTTAAAGATACAATTACATACAATTTCAATAATATTGGTGTAAATACAAATCATACTTATCGACTGTATTTGCCTCTTTATAATTCTGTAGAATGGCTAGAAATCGGCGTTGGGAATGCAAAAGACTTTAAATTTGTGAAAAATAATACGAAGCCAATTATCGTCTACGGTACATCTATTGCACAGGGAGCCTGTGCCACCAGACCTGGTTTAGCGTGGACAAATATTGTGGGGCGCCACTTTTCTAATGAAATAATAAATTTAGCCTTTTCTGGAAATGGAAGATTTGAAAAACCTCTTTTGGATCTTATTAATACTGAAGATGCTGCCGCCGTCATATTAGATTGTATTCCGAATTTGGCTATTACGAAAGACCGTTCTGAAGTTCAACTGGATTCTATAATTAGGAGTGCTGTGCAGTCCATTCGCAAATTACATACTTTAGTGCCGATTATCTTAGCGGAACATAGTTCTGCCTATACACCAGGTTTTCAGAATATTCATACAATGGAAGAATATGGGAGATCTTCAAAAGTAATTTTTGCTACCTATAAAAAATTAAAAAAGGAGGGGCTTCAAAACCTATATTTTGTTTCAGCTAAGGATTTTGGATTAGATATTGAATCTACCGTGGATTATGCACATCCTAATGATTTGGGAATGATGAAAATTGCAAAGGCATATAATGAAGTTTTGCGAACTTTTCTGAAATGATGTATAAAAAAAATAGGTTTGTAATCATTTTTTAAAAGATGATTACAAACCTATTTTTAAAATTTTCAATTATTCTTGAATTCTTATACCATATATCCTGCCTTCTACATCAGTAATTGTCCAACGCGTAGAAGAGAATACCAGTGTATTAATGCCATTAGGTATTAATCTAGCTAAAGGGTTAATTGTTACATCAGGTCTGATAAACAACTCTCTCAAATTCTCAGACATACGTTTTCTACCAAATAATCTTACATTACCAAACTGATCAATTGTCAATCTAACTACTGGAATTTCTTCACGTGGACGAGTTGCTGAGCCTTCATTAATTCTATATATTACAGATATTCTTGGATTGCTGCTCGGAATATCTCGGCTGCCATAATATGTCAAATCACTAAAATAAACATCGTGCAACGGGAATCCTTCAAAGTTAAGTTCTCTACTAAATAAATTTTGTCCATTAATATTTAAATTAAATGAATTATCTAAATTCCAAATGTCGATTTGTGCTCCAAAAGTAGGATTTTCCAGTTCTAAGGTGACAAAAAAGGAATGATTGCTGTCCAAAACGTTCATCCAAGCATAATCAACGTAGCCTCTATCTACAACGACCACACAGCCTTTAGGAAATGAAATAGTCTTGGCGATTTTAGATTCATGTTGTTTACCATCTGTGATAT
>NZ_JACOIJ010000080.1 GCF_014692495.1 Sphingobacterium litopenaei
AATTATATCAATTACTATAACAAGGTAAGAATTAAATCAAATTTAAACGGAATGAGCCCTGTAGAATACAGAGCTCATTATATCAAGAACATTGCTTAAATTTGTCCAACTTTTGGGGGGCAGTCCAAATTTCAAGCCCTTTTGATTTATTTTTCATCTGCCGAAGGACCATACAAGCCCGGCAAAGGAATATCCAATAAACGCATATATACCGTCAATTGCCCACGGTGGTGAATCAAGTGATTCTGAATAATAAATCGATATGTTCCAAGTCGAGGTAATTGTGCAATAATATGACTTCCTACTTGAAAAGTCCAGATTTTCTGCCATGCTTCATCAGACATTCCTTCAATAGTTGCCACATTATCTGTATATCCAGCATTCAACACATCCAATAGTTCTTGGGCAGATTCTACTTTCCAAGGTGTATACATAGTTTGCATATCAAACACGTCTACCGATAAAGCTTTCTTTACCCAATTGTGCAACCCCACAATATGGGCGGCCAAGTCGCCTAAAGTCATCGATTTAGGATGTGGCTTATAAGATAAATGCTCGTCTTTAATCCTTTCTACTAACAAACGTGTACTTGCTGTTTCTCTTTCTACTTCTATTAAGAATCCCTTATTAATACCCATAATAATAAATGTTTTACTTCAAAAATAGGGAAAAAGACTATACCTAGGATAATACAGTAAACTAAATTAGCTAGAAAAGAAAGTTTACAAAACAAAAAAAGCCTTACCACGTTATGTGATAAGGCTTTGCTTTGTTGTTTAATAAAAGAAGGCACCGACCTACTCTCCCACCTGTTACGGCAATACCATCGGCTCGGGCGGGCTTAACTGCTCTGTTCGGAATGGGAAGAGGTGAACAC
>NZ_JACOIJ010000081.1 GCF_014692495.1 Sphingobacterium litopenaei
ACATCCTAGCTGTCTGGGCAACCGGACCTCGTTAGTTCAACTTAGACTACATTTGGGGACCTTAGCTGATGGTCTGGGTTCTTTCCCTCTCGGCCTTGGACCTTAGCACCCAAAGCCTCACTGCCGATCATATCTTATAGCATTCGGAGTTCGTCTGGATTTGGTAGGATTTGACTCCCCCGCACCCAATCGGTAGCTCTACCTCTATAAGACTATATATCGACGCTGTTCCTAAAAACATTTCGGGGAGTACGAGCTATTTCCCAGTTTGATTGGCCTTTCACCCCTACCCTCAGGTCATCCGGAAACTTTTCAACGTTTATCGGTTCGGTCCTCCAGTTGGTGTTACCCAACCTTCAACCTGCCCAAGGGTAGATCACAAGGTTTCGCGTCTACCTCTACTGACTCTGCGCCCTATTCAGACTCGCTTTCGCTGCGGCTACGTGACTGAATCACTTAACCTTGCCAGTAAAGAGTAACTCGTAGGCTCATTATGCAAAAGGCACGCTGTCACAGGATCACCCTGCTCCAACCGCTTGTAAGTACACGGTTTCAGGTTCTTTTCACTCCCCTGTTCGGGGTTCTTTTCACCTTTCCTTCACAGTACTGGTTCACTATCGGTCTCTCAGGAGTATTTAGCCTTACCAGATGGTGCTGGCAGATTCAAGCAGGATTCCTCCGGTCCCGCCCTACTCAGGATACCACTAGCGCTGTATTGCTTACCTGTACGGGGCTGTCACCCATATCGCCCAGTTTCCCACCTGGTTCCAGTTTACTTTACAAATCACATCTCGTGGTCCTACAACCCCATATATGCCGTAACATGTATGGTTTGGGCTCTTTCCCGTTCGCTCGCCACTACT
>NZ_JACOIJ010000082.1 GCF_014692495.1 Sphingobacterium litopenaei
AAAAGGCTTGATTTAATAATGTATATAATTGACAATCAATTATATACATTATTAAATCAAGCCCTATGTTGAGAGATAAAGTTATAGAAATATTCGTTAAAGTGGATGATTTTTGCAAAGAAATTCAACCCATATTAGAAGAAAAGCGAATTGAAGATAAAAAATTAGGAAAAAGATGTCGTAAAACTGGATTGTGTGAGAGTGAGTTGATTAGTTTAATGGTTCTTTTTCATAGTGGACAATTTAGTAATCTGAAGTCCTTTTATGTCCATTATGCACTACCTCATTTGAAAGATTTGTTTCCTGGCATGACCTCTTATAATCGCTTTGTTGAACTTCAACCTCGATGTGCTGTTGTGTTTATGTTGTTTGTAAAAATGAAGTGCTTGGGCAAGAGTGAAGGAATCAATTTTATAGATTCTACACATATCAAGGTATGTCACAACAGAAGGATTCATCAGCACA
This sequence comes from Sphingobacterium litopenaei, assembly GCF_014692495.1. Taxonomy (GTDB): domain Bacteria; phylum Bacteroidota; class Bacteroidia; order Sphingobacteriales; family Sphingobacteriaceae; genus Sphingobacterium; species Sphingobacterium litopenaei. Next base: position 466 of record NZ_JACOIJ010000082.1, read on the forward strand.
AAGTTTTTAGAGATACAGCCGAACGAGGACAATGTTCAATAGGGTGGTTCTATGGATTTAAACTTCATCTTATTATTAATGATAAAAGCGAAATTCTTTCATTTTACCTTACTAAAGGCAATATTGACGACCGAAACCTAAAACATATGATGGATATGACCAAAGATATTTTTGGTAAATTATATGGAGATAAAGGCTATATATCAAAAGCTATGGCTGATATTCTTTGGAGTAACGGAATACAAATGGTAACAAAACCTAGAAAAAATATGAAGGGATTAAATCTTTCTCAGACAGATAAAATTATGCTACGAAAACGAGCTATAATTGAATGTGTAAATGATGAATTAAAGAATATATGCAAACTACAACACACTAGACACAGG
>NZ_JACOIJ010000083.1 GCF_014692495.1 Sphingobacterium litopenaei
TTATAGTTTTCAAACATCCCAAATCCATCTGTAGCAATAATCAACATAGAAACACTTCGTGGACCTATACCTGGCACACTCCTGATATTACCAGCCATTTTTGCGTAGTGCTGCTTTATCAAACCTTCTATCTGGAGCTCTTTATCTTTGATCCTTTTATCGTAGCTTTCCACTTCTTCTTTTATTTCATTGTATAGTAGATCTTCTATTATACCTGCCGCCTGAAATGCATGCAATTGGTTGGACAACATCTGCCTGCGTTGCTTTAGCCCTTGAAGATAGGTCTCCAGATTACGGATGCTTTGAATTACTTCAGTAGCTGGCGCCCACAGTTTAGGAGTAGTCATTTGCGCAAACTCTGCTATTACCATCGCATCTTTCTGGTCTGTCTTTGCCCGAGACCTACGCATCTGTGCATACCTGCGTATCACCAATGGGTTGACTACTGAAACTTTTACTCCTGAATCATAAATAAATCTTGCCAGTTGGAAATAATAAGGTCCTGTAGCCTCCATTGCTACATGGGTGCCCACAATATGTGGCAGCATATCCATAAAACCTTTACTATTGTTTGCAAACCTGCTCTTGAAAGCTAATTTGCCTTCTTTTAAAACTGCAATGTCAAAATAATCCTTTGAACAATCGATACCTGTTACCATATTTGTATTGAATTATGGATCACAGCAGTTCTTATCGTGACTTATCAATCGTAAAAACAGGCTCCTAACGCCTAATGAACTGTCCAAGTTGCAATAAGAATGAGAGAAGGGGACTAACATTTCGAAGAGTGTTTATTGACTAATGACGGACT
>NZ_JACOIJ010000084.1 GCF_014692495.1 Sphingobacterium litopenaei
TGAAGCAATGGGTAAAGCGTAGTAATCGGTATGAACCTACTTTTGTAGATATGATTGAACAATGGGCCAATCATAATAACATTGCTCTTTTAGCTGCTAGACCTGCTAAACCAAAAGACAAACCTTCTGTTGAGGGAGGAGTAAGAATAGCTTATTTACGTGTCTATGGCCCCTTGCGTAATGAAACATTTACAAGTTTATTTTCTTTAAATAGTGCCATATGGGATAAGCTTAATTCTCATCATGATAAAAACTTCCAACGTAAAACCTTTAGTCGTAAAGAATTATTCTTCGACAAAGAGAAGCCTACGCTCAAGCGGATGCCAGATAATCAATATGTCGCCAAGAACTATACTAAAGGCAAAGTACAACAGAACTATCATGTAGTCATTGGTGAGGATTGGCATTTTTACAGTGTTCCCTATAAATATATTGGTAAGACTGTAAATGTTATTTATTGTACTGAATTAGTAGAGATATATAGCGAAAACAACCGAATAGCTTTTCATAAACGAAGTTATAAAAAGCATGGTTATAGTACGCAAATCGACCATTGCCCACCACACCATCAACACGTACTTAATCGTTCTTTATGGAGCCCTGAAGAGTATCTCGTTAAAGCAGAAAAATATGGTCCAGCAACCAAAGACTACTTTCAAAAAGTAATGGATAGCAAACTTATCATAGATCAAACTTATCAAGCCTGTCAAGGCCTTTTACGCTTAGCATCACTCT
>NZ_JACOIJ010000085.1 GCF_014692495.1 Sphingobacterium litopenaei
TTGCTGTCCTTTAGATTTGATTTTATATAAACAGATAACGATTTTGTCTTGGCAACTAACTATCGGCAGTGGCTCATTATGTTGCTGTCAAGGTTTCTATACCTAGTTTTGGATCGAATCCACTGCCGCTTTTTCCCTTAGTGGTCAAATAACAATTAGGGTTTGTTACCCATTATGAAGGACTTGAGCCGATGGGGGCATAAAAAGTTAGTGTCTGTTAGTAAACATAAAAATAATCACTATGGAGAGCAAGACAAAATTCTTTATTGGTATAGACGTATCGAAACCCTATTTCGATGCTTCCCTAATGTGCGTGATCGAGCACCAAAAGCAGCCGATCCAGACCATACGCTTTGAAAACAGTATCCAGGGACTTAAACATTTCCATGATTGGCTTAAAAAGAATAAAGTTGCCCTCAATGAGAATACTCTATTGGTAATAGAGAATACTGGGATATACCACCGTTTGCTTTGGGCATTCTGCTGTGATAAAAAACTACCTATCCATATCGGTAATTCTGCCCATATAAAGTGGAGTTTTGGTATTGCCCGGGGTAAAAGTGACAGGATAGACAGTATACGACTGTGCCAGTATGCCTGCCGTGAAGCGGACTCACTGAAATCAACAGGTGTCCTAGATCCCACACTGTTGCGATTGCAGGATCTGATGGCCTCCAGAAGGAGAATGCTTTCT
>NZ_JACOIJ010000086.1 GCF_014692495.1 Sphingobacterium litopenaei
AGCTATAGATAAGGGTATTATTAAATCTAAATCCATTATTGTCGATGCTACTCATTCACTTTCTAGATCCAATCCATATTCAGCGTTGGAGGTATTAAGAGAGCGTTCAAAATTATTACGAAAAGCTCTGTATAGCATTGATGATACCATGAAGGATCGTATGCCCAAAAAGAATACTACGGATGAAATAGAAAAAGAAATACAATATTGTAAAGAACTAGAAAAATTGATTGAAGCAGATCAGTCCCTAAGCTATGTTCCTGTTGTTAAAGAGAAATTAAATTTGCTGAAAGAAACGGTACAAGATACAGATGAGGCCTATCGTCATACGATTTCCAAAGATACAGATGCCTCCATTGGACATAAGACAGCTGACAGCAAATTCTTCGGTTACAAGACCCATATTGCTATGACACCAGAACGTCTGATCACTGCAGCCATTGTTACCTCAGCAGAAAAGGGGGATGGCCCCGAGCTACCCAAATTATTAGAAATAAGTGAGAAAAACGGTATTCAAGTAAATACTATAATTGGAGATTCAGCGTATTCAGGAAAAGAAAATCTTAAACTTAAAAATAAAGATAATCAACAGATAAAAGTAGTAGCAAAATTAAATCCTTCCATTACTCAGGGCTGTCGCAAGGATGAAGATAAATTTG
>NZ_JACOIJ010000087.1 GCF_014692495.1 Sphingobacterium litopenaei
AAACCGCTTCTAACCTCGTATTTCACTGCTGTTACCAGCATTCCTCCCTTGCGGAGTGCTGCAAAGATAGGGAAGTTTCTAACCTACTTCCAAGCGTTTTGGTAAAATATTTTTGAGAATAAAGGTAAGTCGCTGGAGCATTGGAGGATAAATTTGATTTTAGGAGGTAAATCATAGTTGCTTATCAACCTATATTCCCTCAAAAAGAGCAGAAGTATTCTACTTTTTAATTTATACGAACGCGAAATAAATAGGTTAAATTTTAAAGGAAATAGTGCTATATTTCCAATAATTAGCAAGACATAGTATCATCAGTTTAGGAAAATGTACGGAGATTATTTTTCTACGATTTAATATATTTTTAAATAGAGCTCATCATCAGTGTATATCCCACCTTATATGATACCTATGCGAATGACTCTTTGCTTATAGATCTTCCTTAGCACATAAACACAAGTATAATTTAACAGTAGTCTATTTAAGCCACATACAAACGTTCAAATAAAAGCTCCTGGAGATTAAAACTTTCCTAAATGGATGCTGCTATACCACAAAGCTCAGTTCGAGCTGCTAAAGAGTCTAAAAGAACAAATGGGAAAATTAGAAGGTTATGCTAGGTATCTAGAGTATTGTTAAAACACAAAAAAAGCCTTACCAC
>NZ_JACOIJ010000088.1 GCF_014692495.1 Sphingobacterium litopenaei
AAGGGGAATTAGCTCAGCTGGCTAGAGCACCTGCCTTGCACGCAGGGGGTCATCGGTTCGACTCCGATATTCTCCACGAGTTTAGCAGTAAGCCTAAAGCAATAAGCTTAAAGCCTACCGCTTGAAACAAAGAGTTCTTTGACATATTGAAAGAAAAAAAGACACAAGAGAAGACAACAGAGATAGAGACGTTGTGATATGCTTGAGTTGATTGACAGACCCCCGGTCTAGGCCGAACTGACTCTCAATTAGTATCATGAGGTAATATATCAAAGCAACACCATAGTAGCAAAAGGGCTATGGATGTGAAGAAAGTAAATAAGGGTACACGGGGGATGCCTAGGCTCTCAGAGGCGATGAAGGACGTGATAAGCTGCGATAAGCTACGGGGATTGGCAAATGCGAATTGATCCGTAGATTTCCGAATGGGGCAACCTAACTATCTGAAGGATAGTTGTATAATACGCGAACGCGCTGAACTGAAACATCTAAGTAGGCGTAGGAGGAGAAAATAATAATGATTTCCCAAGTAGTGGCGAGCGAACGGGAAAGAGCCCAAACCATACATGTTACGGCATATATGGGGTTGTAGGACCACGAGATGTGATTTGTAAAGTAAACTGGAACCAGGTGGGAAACTGGGCGATATGGGTGA
>NZ_JACOIJ010000089.1 GCF_014692495.1 Sphingobacterium litopenaei
GGAGATTCAGCGTATTCAGGAAAAGAAAATCTTAAACTTAAAAATAAAGATAATCAACAGATAAAAGTAGTAGCAAAATTAAATCCTTCCATTACTCAGGGCTGTCGCAAGGATGAAGATAAATTTGATTTCAATAAAGATGCAGGAATGTTTGTATGTCCAGCAGGACATTTGGCAATCCGAAAGGCCCGTCAGGGAAAAAAGGAACAAGGCACAAATCAAACGGAGACATATTACTTTGACGTCGAAAAATGTAAAACCTGTCCGTTTGGGCAGGGGTGTTATAAGCCTGGAGCTAAAACAAAAACCTATTCAGTTTCTATAAAATCTGACCTTCACAAAGATCAGATGATATTCCAGGAAACTGAATATTATCGAAGTAAATCCAAAGAAAGATATAAAATTGAAGCTAAGAATAGTGAACTCAAAAATGTCCATGGATATGGCAGGGCTAATTCCTATGGCATCCAAAACATGGAAATGCAAGGTGCAATGGCGATCTTCACTGTAAACATGAAAAGAATCCTGAAATTAATCTAAAAAAGCAGGGGTATTAGCTTTAAAAATGTCAAATTGGGATAATAAGAGCCAAATAGCATATCCTTATTGACTAAACTTACAATAAGGACAA
>NZ_JACOIJ010000008.1 GCF_014692495.1 Sphingobacterium litopenaei
TTTTCTTATTCGTTATATCCCTCGTGTTTCAATTACTTCTATTGTTCGCAAGTTAAAACAAGAATCTACTTATTACATTTGGCGTTCACCACACAGGTCATTCTTATTTAAACATTTTTGGAAAGAATATACTTTCTGCTCTGATGGTTATTTTGTTTGTTCAATAGGTGAAGCATCTCCTGATACTATTCGTGAGTATATTCTCAATCAGGGTGAGTCGTTTTATAAAAAAGACCGCAGACTCTTTCAGTCTACGGTCATCTTTAAATTAAAAACCTTGAACAAAACTTATATTATAACGCTCTTTCTTTCTCTTCGCTACTGTCATTCACCCGGCGAATTGATTGTTTTAGATTACCAAATTTATAAGTCAATGTCAGACGTACAGTTTGGCTATCTCGGTATTGATATATTTTAGAATTAAATTCTTCGAATTCTGTAAACACATTGTTGTGGTTTGTATGGAAAATATCCGTAACTGCTAATTTCAAAGAGGTACGTTCATCTTTCAAATTGTAAGTCGCGCCGATATCTGTTCCCCAACGTGTCTGAATTTTGTACATATTGTAAATAAAAGGCGAATTATAACGTACAGATACTTCACCAGTAAATTGTTTACTAAATCTGAAATTGTTGTTTATATTCGCTTGTATAAACGCTGAACCCAAGTTCACATGGTAACCCGAAACTGGACCTTTAAAGTGCATATAGATACCTGTGATATTATTAAACATGGTCCAGACTTTACCAAAGCGATAAGGAATAGTCAAGTTGATGTAAGAAGTAGTCTGCTCGCCTAGATTCTCTCGCGTAATCCACGTAGTTTTTAATACTGTATCTTGACCCAAGCTTTCTATCATTGCACCTTTTGTGATGTCATGTCCTAACGCAATATTAAATCTTTTATACAATGTGTAGTTGAATGAAAAGCCATCCGTGTACTGCGGATTCAAATATGGATTACCTTTATTGTACGTTCTTTTATCTACATAATATTCAAAAGGATTCAAGTTTCTGTAATTAGGACGAGAAACCTTACGAGAATAATTCAATGCAAAAACATGGTTTTCGTGAGCATTATAAGACAAAGAAGCCGAAGGGAACAAATCAAAATAATCACGTTTTACTTGTTTATTTTGCGTAATAGAATGACCGTCAGAAATAGTATATTCTCCTCTCAATCCAGCCTTAATTCCCCATTTTTTGATATTAGTGCTGTAATCAAAATATCCCGCTAAGATCTGTTCTTCATAATTAAATATATTCGAACGATTTGTATTGTTTTCCCAATTGGAACCTACACGGTTTTCAAAATACACATCATTATCAGACTGTACATTACTGTACTTCGCTCCTGTTTCAATATTTCCTTTCCACAATTTTTGTGTGTAATCTAATTTCGTTGCTAATATATTTATGTCCACACCAAATGTGCTTCTTTCAAATTCTGGAGCATACATTAATGTTTCTCCATCGCCGAAATAAGAATAGTACCCATAATTCAACACCGAATTGGTTTTGAAAGTGCTATAGTCAAAATCAGCAGTTAATTTTTTACCTGTAGAATCGATCACGAACTCATTGTTGATATTCACCGAATAACGGTTAAATTTCTCATCATTATTATTATCAGATACCATTATAGAATCTACAGATCTATTCGGCTGAGACATAAGGGTCGTCCCTGGAGTAAGCTGATCTTCTTTATTGTTCGCTCCATTAAACTGGATCATAAAAGTATTACGTGCTGATGTCTTTTGCTCAAACCCCAATTTGTAATTATGAGTTTTATCGGCATTTTCAAATCTAGATGTTTGATCAAAATAAGTATCGGCAACATCATTAGGAATGATACGCGTAATTCGAATATTCTCGTTGTAATTATTATCGGTATAAGAATAGTTCGTAAAGAAGGTCGAGTTGTTTTTCTTATAATTTACGCTTAATGAGCTATTACCCCTCCATTTTTCCCCTACTGCTCCACTGCCCACAAATGAGCCATTGAAACCTTCCAAACGGTTTTTCTTCATCACAATATTAATCACACCCGCTGTTCCTTCTGCATCGTCCTTCGCTGAACGAGTGGTAGAAAGTTCAATGCTTTTAATCTGGCTTCCATCCGTACTTTTCAAGAAAGTCGCCAATTGCTCACCCGTCATATAGGTTTGACGACCATCGATTGTCACATTCACACCTTGCTGTCCCATTAAGGAGATATTGTCATCCTTATCAACGTCTACACCAGGAGCTCTTTTCAAAACTTCCAACGCATTGTTTCCAGCACTGATAGATGAATTTTCTACATTCATCACCAATCTTCCATTGGTATGTTGGATTTGAGGAAGTTGACCTTGCACGCTTACGGCTTCCAATTCTTTTGTCAAGACTTGCAATATTATATCCTCTATAGTAATAGAACTGTCTGCTGTTTGGAATGCTCCAGATTCACCTTTAGCGTAACCCACCGCCGTGGCTTCTATTCTAAAATTTCCTTTTGGAAAACCTAAAAATTTGAATTGTCCTTTTTCGTCTGTGATTGCAGATTTAATAAAACCTCGGTTTGGTTCAGTCACTAAAAATACCGAAGCATTAACAATTGGTGTATTATCCGCATTTTTGATGATACCGCTAATGGTCTTTTGCTGAGCGAAAGCAAATTGCAAGCAAAGAACCATGCAACTTAAAGTATGTAAAAGTATTTTCATGTGTGGTTAGTTTCTGTTTACTCTTCTGTTTATTTATTTCTCTCCGAAATTAGGCTGAAAATACAAGTATGAGAATTCGTATTAGACCAAAAGAGGTAGATTTTCGGTGAAATAGTAAAATTGGTCGGTAAAAAATTTGTCGCCTTTAATTTTTATTTAAAGGCGACAAATTGAGTATTTTTCTATCGCAAAAAAAGATTATTGCACAGTAACAGCTACACGCTCAGACAATTTGTTTGCTTCTTCTTCCACTTTACGCGCATGCTCTTCTGCTTCTTTAGCATGCTTTTCAGCTTGTTTGACCAAATCTTCGACAGCTGCTTCGGTTTGTTCAGTATCGGACTTCTTTTCTATAGGTAAAAACCTTGGTGTACATTGTAATCCTGTTCTTCCCATGATCCACTCTGTACTTTTAACCTCTTCATCAGAATCGTAAGCGCGCTGACAATCCCAAAATGATAAATCTCTTAGCTTATATTCTATGGATTTATCTATTACAACACGTGATCCTACAGGCAAATAAAGCGTTGCGGACACGGATTGATCTCTATACTTCTTATCAGGGTTGATACCAAAGTGCGAATTAAAAATTATTTTATTATCCATTTGATTTGCCAAATAATTTATTTCCGCAGCATTCGTCGTTGCCGCTTGATAAGTCCTACCTCGCGCAAAATAATTGTATTGAATATAAGGTTTTGCTAGTGAGTCAATACTTTCAAAATTGATACTAATGTCCCTACGCAAGGCGTACTCCAAATCCTCACCATTTAATTCAATTTTAAATTTTTTACCATTTTTATCTACCTCAGAGGCTTCTATAAGTCGAACATCTTTCTCGGAGATATAGTATACCTTTTGAGCATTTATAGGTTTTTCAACTTTTATGGTACTTGATTCTTTGAACTCTTGTGCCCCAATAAAACTAAAGAATACTACTGCAATGATTGACGAAATCCACGTGGCCCACAGGCCCAACGAGAAATAATGATTCAAAGGTTGTGTTCTAAAAAGTATACGAAGCATTAGCTGAAACAGTGCGAAAAATGGAATAGCAATAGCTAATGTTCCTGCTATCAAGGCAACAATAGCTTGCGGTGTATTCAAAAATTCGGTACCAGGGAATACCATCTCACGTTGATACCCCAATACACCTGTAATAAAACCAATACAAGCAATCGCTAAACCGAAAAGAGTCAAAGCACAAACTATCAGAATAAAGAAAGCGATCAGGCGTAGGAAAAATCTCCCCACCTTTGAAACACCACTACCAACTGCAGCTGTACCTTTTGCAATTTCAGATTTCGCTTTCGAAAAATGAGGGTTCAATCCTTGTATTTCTTCCTCAAAACTTTTCTTAAAATTTTGTAAAGTAGGTGATTCTCCTTTCATCGCCATTTTGTCCGCTCGCGAAACCGCAACAGGCATTACTATCCATAGTATAATATAAAGCATAATGCCCGACCCCCCAAATAAGAAAAAACACACAAATATCAAGCGCATCCATTTGGTTTCCATATTAAAGTAAGCTCCCAGACCGCTACATACACCTCCAAAAATCTTGTCATCTGCATTACGCATCAATTTTTTATCCACAGGAGCTGAATATGGTATATGTGAATGCGTCTCTGACTCACTATTAGCATTTGCTTGCTCATATATATCTTCCTCCGTTTCTCCTTCAAAATCACTCACTTTGCCCATTTGACTGATAACATGATTCACATCGTCCAAAGAAATCACTTCTTTGCGGCCTGCATGTATCTTTTCAGAAAACATCTCTGCAATTCTGTTTTCGATATCTAGTAAGATTTCCTGGCTATCTGAAGATTTGCCAAAATGTCTTTTGATATCTATCATATACGAGCGTAGTGTTTCGTAAGCTTCCTCTTCGATGTGAAAGACTATACTATTTATATTTATAATAATTGTTTTATTCATGGTCGTAAATATTTGTGTTAGTTGTTTGATTCATTTCTGCCTTGCAATGATGTTTCTACCGCAAAAACCAACTCCTTCCATGTCACATCTAGTTTTTGCAATACTTCATTACCTTCATGAGTAATTTGGTAATATTTACGCGGTGGCCCTGAAGTTGATTCTTGCCAATTGTAACTCAATAACCCATTGTTTTTCAGCCGGGTCAATAAAGGATACAGCGTCCCCTCCACTACAAGCAATTGAGCGCGTTTCAATTCCGCAATTATATCTGATGCATATATTTCTCCTCTGGAAATAATCGAAAGTATACAGTACTCAAGTATACCTTTCCGCATCTGCGTTTGTGTGTTTTCCGCTATCATAATAATACAAAGTTATATCCTTTGGATGGTACTTTGCAATACATAGTAGTATATAAAAACATAATCTATTGATTAACAGTCAAATAAATTTTATTTAATATGTATCAACATATTAAATTGTGTTAATTATTAGGATTTCTTATTGATTTATAACACTTTTGCGACAATGAAATATTTTTTTAGCTATATCTGGGCTATAGTATGGGGAATTATAATGTTAACCCTCTTATTATTACCACCTAACGAATTACCCGACGTCCGAAAATATGAGCTTTTTGCTGGTATAGATAAAGTAGTACATATGGGAATTTTCTTTGTTCTTGCCATCTTATTATATTGGGAGTCTGCAATGAAATCGAAATGGAAAGGAAATATGTGGATTATCGTCAGCAAAGTGGTAATAAGTACTGTCATTTTCGCGTTATTTACAGAAGAAGCTCAAAAGCACGTTTCTAGCCGTACTGCGGATTTATATGATATATATGCGGATTGTATAGGGATAGGAATGGCAACATTTTCATTTCTCTTGCTATATAGAGGTAATAAAGCCAAAAAAAATGAAGAGATTTATACTAATTAGCATAATATTATCAATGCTAGCAATAGGGTTTCAATCCTGTGGAACCAGCAATTGTGGCTGTCCTAAACCATATACACCAAAAAGAAGATAACATATTATTCACGCCCAATAGTAGCAATCGAAACTTTTGTGCCCTTGTAAATTAATAGTTGAGCTGCTTCACAAATGGAAGCTCCTGTTGTCAAGACATCATCTACAAGAAGAATATGTTTCTCTTGTAGATTTCTGGTTATACTTACAGAAAATACTCCTTTCACATTATTGTATCGTTCTGTTCTTGATTTTTGTGTGTAACTAATCGACAATATGTCTCTTTTCAAAATATTCTCATCCAGTAGAATATCCAGACCAAGACTCAAACCAAAAGCAAATTGAGCCGCTTGATTGTAGCCCCTTTTTCTAAGTTTATTTATATGAATGGGAATTGGGATAATTATATCAATATGTTCGATCACTCTTTTGAGACGCTTCCCATATAATTCACCTAAGAAAACACCTTTTTCAGGTTGAATTTTACACTTAAGCTTATGCAAAAGAGTTTCCACACGGGAAAATTTGACTAAGTGCAGTATCGAAAAGGCTGGTTCAAAATGAATTTTCCCCAAAATTGACGGGCAGTTTAATTATTGTGATCTAAATGAAAATCTGTAAAAGGCAAATGAAATAGACAGTTCATACACAACACTTCCTCTTTAGTAAACATGGCAGTATTACAAGCCATAAATAACCTTGGAAATAAAACGTGTAAAAAAATCGTTGAAATAATTTCTCAACAACATAAAAGAATACAATTAGTTACTATTCTTTAAGACACGAAATTAATTTGATTTTTCTTTGATAGCTAACTGACCGCAGGCAGCATCGATATCTTTACCACGACTGCGCCGAACATTGGTTACCACACCTTGGCTACGTAAATAGCTAGCGAAAGCATCAATTTTATCCGCTTCTGCATTTACAAAATCTGCTAAAGATATAGGGTTGTATTCAATGATATTTACTTTACAAGGTACATGCTTACAGAATTTAGCCAATTCTTTAGCGTCTTGCAATTCGTCATTGAAATTGTTAAACACTATATATTCGAAGGTAATTGGATTTTTTGTTTTAGAATAGTAATATCGCAAAGCTTCGGCCAAAGATTTCAATGAGTTTTGCTCATTAATAGGCATAATTTCATTTCGCTTCTCATCATTTGCCGCATGAAGTGATAAAGCCAAATTGAAACGCACCTCATCATCACCCAACTTTTTGATCATCTTTGCAATACCTGCAGTAGAAACGGTAATACGCTTTGCAGCCATATTCAGACCGTCTGGAGACGTAATCCGTTCTATAGATTTCATCATATTAGAATAGTTAAGCAATGGCTCACCCATTCCCATATATACAATATTACTTAATGGAATACCGTAATTGTCTTTAGCTTGCTTATCTATCAAAACAACTTGATCATATATTTCGTCCGCATTAAGATTACGTTTACGATCCATATATCCTGTTGCACAGAATTTACAAGTCAAACTGCAACCAACTTGAGAACTGACACAAGCGGTCATACGTTCAGGAGTAGGAATTAATACCCCTTCGATGATATTACCATCATACAGTACAAAACTACTTTTTATAGTTTTGTCAGAGGAAACTTGAGATTGTTTTACTTGTACATAATTGATAGTAAAATTTTCTTTCAATTTATCACGTAATGCTTTACTCAGATTACTCATTTGCTCAAAATCCGTAACAGACTTTTGCCAAAGCCACTCATAGATTTGTTTTGCACGAAAAGCTTGCTCTCCCATTTCTACCAACTTCTCTTTGATCTGATCAAGGGAAAGATTACGGATATCTATCAATTTTGTTGCTGTATTCACGCTACAAAGATAGGGAAATTTTTATTGTACTTAATTCTCTCCTGTTACTATAACATTTAAATGACTTACAGCAAGTTGTCTTCAAGAGATTATCCTTTTTCATTGAAATTCCTTTAACTTAGCTATATTGCATCTTAAATTCAATTTAAACAATGAAAAAATCACTAATTATTCCATTTCTATTTGTAGCGGCCTTAGCAACTTCTTGTGGAGGTGGTAAATATGCCGCTACCGAAAAAGTATACAAAAAGAAAGCAAAGGAGTTTGCTGAATTATATCGCGAAGCCCCTGTTACTTCTCAAATTGAGAAAATTAATTCCTTAGAGAAAGAATGGATTGGCTCGATTAATTTTGGCGTAAGAAAACCTAATTATGTGATGATTCATCATACTGCGCAAGACTCATTAGCGCAAACGGTAAAAACATTTCATAGTGCTAAGGCTGGTGTAAGTTCACATTATGTAATTGGAAGAGACGGAAAAATAGTCCAAATGGTAAATGATTTATACCGAGGTCATCATGCTGGAGCGGGAAAATGGGGCAATGATACCGACCTAAATTCATCATCTATAGGTATTGAATTGGATAACAATGGAACTACCGATCCATGGACTGATGTACAGATTGATGCACTAATTAAACTTTTAAGTTACTTAAAAGACACATATAAAATCCCTCAAGCAAATTTCATTGGTCATATGGATTATGCACCAACGCGCAAAAATGATCCTTCTCGTTTTCCTTGGAAAAAATTAGCAGAAGCGGGCTTCGGATATTGGTATGATGAGTATTTGGAAACACCACCAGCAAATTTTGATGTTCGTTTAGCACTTCGAGTGATAGGATATGATGTTAAGAATTTAGATGCTGCAGTTAAGGGATTTAAAAACCATTATATTCAAAAAGAGACAAATACTGCGAATTTAAATGAAAATGATTTAAAGATTCTATATAATATTTTTAAAAAAAATCTATAAAAACCAGGAGTATTATAATCAGCTACCTAAAGAAAAAAGCAACCCTAGGGTTGCTTTCTTTTTATGTCTAGAAGTTATAATCTAACTACTTCACAATAGTACCAAATAAATCAAAATCCTCTGCTCTATCCACCCTCACTTGTACAAAATCACCAATACGAGCATAATTTTCTTTTGCATTCAATATGACTTCATTATCTACCTCTGGTGAATCATATTCTGTACGGCCTATGAAATAGTCCCCATCCACTCTATCCACCAATACTTTAAATTCTTTTCCAACTTTAGTTTGGTTTATATCGTATGATATACCCTGTTGGACTTCCATGATCGCATCTACTCGATCCTGTTTTACTTCTTCAGGAACATCATCCTCTAATGTGTGTGCATGTGTTTTCTCTTCATGTGAATAAGTGAAACATCCCAAACGGTCAAAATGTGTTTCTTCTACCCACTCTAACATCTCTTGAAAATCTTGTTCTGTCTCTCCTGGGTACCCACATATCAATGTGGTACGTAAAGCGATATCAGGCACTTTATCGCGGATTTTGTTTACAAGGTCAATTTGTTTTTGCTTAGAAGTGCCACGACGCATCGATGTCAACATATTATCTGATATATGCTGCAATGGCATATCCAAATAATTACAGATATTGCTACGTTCATTCATTGTGTCCAATATATCCATTGGGAAACCTGAAGGATAAGCATATTGCAAACGAATCCATTCGATACCATCCACATCAGAAAGGTGACGCATTAAATCCGATAAATTACGTTTACCGTAAATATCCAAACCGTAATACGTCAAATCTTGCGCAATAAGAATTAATTCTTTTGTACCATTTGAGGCCAAAAATTTCGCTTCTTTTACTAAATCATCAATAGATTTTGAAATATGTTTACCACGCATAAGTGGAATAGCACAGAAAGAACATGGTCGGTTACATCCTTCCGCAATTTTAAAATATGAAAAATGCGAAGGCGTTGTCAATAGACGTTCACCTAATAATTCATGACGATAATCTGCACCGATAGTAGAAAGTAATTCTGGAAGATCATTCGTTCCGAAGTAAGCATCTACATTAGGTATTTCAGTTTGCAATTCTGGCTTATATCGCTCAGAAAGACATCCAGTCACAATTACTTTATTTACTTTTCCTTGATCCTTAAGCTCTGAAAACTGTAAAATCGTGTCAATAGACTCCTGTTTGGCATTATCAATAAATCCACAAGTATTGATAACTACAATATCATTTGCTTGTATATTATTTGATTCGTGAACAACATCAATTTGATTTCCTTTCAATTGACCCATCAATACTTCCGAGTCGTGAATATTTTTCGAACATCCCAATGTAACTACGTTCACACGCGGTTTTGTTACTATAGGTTCGAATTTACTATGTTTTGTTTTCATTATTATGGTTGAATTGTACCGATAATCGCTTATCCGAACAACTTAAATTTCAAAAAATTATTAATAACCCTGATTTTCTTACTTGAAAGGTAGTAAAGTATTTTTAGTCATTTCGATCGAAGGGAGAATCTAAACTGATGAGATTTCTCATAGCTTTGCACTTCACTCGAAATGACTGAGTATTTGAGAGTTTTATTCAAATACTATTTAAACAGAGACTCTACAAATTCACGCTTATTGAAAAGCTGTAAATCACCAATCTTCTCTCCTACGCCAATATATTTCACAGGAATTTTGAACTGATCCGAAATACCGATTACGACACCGCCTTTTGCTGTACCGTCTAATTTAGTTAACGCTAATGCGTTCACATCTGTAGCTTGTGTAAACTGTGTACATTGCTCGATAGCATTTTGTCCAGTAGAAGCATCAAGTACCAATAAAATCTCATGTGGAGCACCAGGAACTACCTTTTGCATTACATTTTTGATCTTACCCAACTCATTCATCAAGCCTACTTTATTGTGCAAACGACCAGCTGTATCAATGATCGCCACATCATCACCATTAGAAACAGCAGATTGAATCGTATCAAAAGCCACAGATGCTGGATCAGATCCCATAGCCTGTGCTACGACACGGACACCTACTCTTTCACCCCAAAGTTTGATTTGGTCAACAGCAGCCGCTCTGAACGTATCTGCCGCGCCCAATACTACTTTGTTACCTGCTTCTTTGAGTTGATGCGCTAACTTACCAATAGTAGTTGTCTTACCAACGCCGTTCACTCCAACGACCATAATCACATAAGGTTTGTGATTGCCATATTCGAAGCTCTCGAAATCATTACTATTGTTTTCAGCAAGAAGAGCTTGAATTTCTTCTTTCAACAGACGGTTTAATTCATCTGTTCCAACATATTTATCACGTGCAACACGTTCTTGGATTCTTTCGACAATTTTCAAAGTAGTTGTGACACCCACGTCCGAGGTAACCAATACTTCCTCCAGATTATCCAACACATCGTCATCAATCGTCGATTTACCAACGACAGCCTTGGTAATCTTTGAAAAGAAACCTTCTTTCGTTTTCTCCAAACTTTTATCCAAAGCTTCTTGAGCTTCAGGCGCCTCTTGTTTCTTCTTGAAAAAATCAAATAAACCCATGTATACTTATGATAACTAATGCTTAAAAATCAAGTTCAAATATACTTAAATCTTGCCATACTAAAAAAAGCCCTTTCGGTGAGTATACCAAAACGGCTTTCAGTTTTTTTAAAGAAAAACTTTAAAAAAGGAATATCTTTCTTGCTTATTTTGTAGCTGCCGCAACAACTTCTTTTACGTTGTCGTTGTGTACCATACTTTCTTTGAAAGTATAAGCTCCAGTTTTAGCAGATTTTGCAGTGATGATAACTTTAGTAAACTCTTTACCACCACCTTTTTGTAATGATGCTACCGCTTTCTTTGCCATGGTATTATGTTTTTATATTGAACCGCTTTCGCAAGTCCAAAAATTAATTACTTAATTTCTTTATGAACAGTTACTTTTCTCAATACAGGGTTGAATTTTTTCAATTCTAAACGCTCTGTTGTGTTCTTTTTGTTTTTTGTAGTGATGTAACGTGACATCCCTGGAAGACCACTTTCTTTGTGTTCAGTACACTCTAAGATTACTTGTACTCTATTTCCTTTTTTAGCCATTGTTTTTACTTTGTTTAATCCTCACGGACTATTAGTTCATGAATATCTTTAATTAACAGGCGGATTATCTATTAAACGTATCCTTTTTTGATAAATTTATTGATAACCGAAGTAATTCCGTTTTTGTTAATTGTTTTAATTGCAGCCGTAGACACTTTTAAAGTGATCCAACGATCTTCTTCAGGAATGTAGAAACGTTTAGTTTGTAAATTAGGATAGAATTTACGCTTAGTCTTAACGTTCGAGTGAGATACGTTATTTCCTTTTAATGCCGTTTTGCCTGTTAAATCACAAATTCTTGACATGATATTTATTTTTAATGTTGTCTATTTATACACCAATTCTCTTTTGCACTCTCTGCAAAGAGTTTGCAAATATCTATATTTCTTTTGGGATTTACAACAATATGGACAGAATTATTTTTAAAAATAATCCAAAAAGTGCAGGAACAGCAAATGTAGAGGTTTTCCAATTTATCTCATATTGTTCTCCAAAAAAATAGTTTTCAACAATTCACATTTTATAATTTGATCAACTTTCAAAATCCGTCTTGTGTTTACTAGGTTTACTTAGTACTTTTAGCCTAAAAGTAAATTTAGCGTAAGGGATATAAATGCTACATAAAACACGTGCAATAGCTTTAAAAATTACGAACTATTCAGAAAATAGTGTAGTAGCGCAATTTTTCACCGAAGAATTTGGAATTCAGTCCTATTTGATTAATGGAGCACGTAAACCCAAAGCTAAAATTCATGTGAATATGCTGCAGCCTCTACATCTATTGGATTTGGTCGTTTACTACAAAGATACAGGTAGCTTGCAACGCATCAAAGAAGCTACCTCTTGGCCTATATTACAGCAAATTCCTCTTGAAATTACCAAAAGTTCAGTTGCCATATTCTTAAACGAAATACTGTATAAGGTTTTAAAACAGCAACAACCAGATCCTCACCTTTTTAATTTTATTCAACAATCTATTCTGTGGCTAGATCAGACAGATGAACCTATTCAAAATTTTCATTTATGTTTTTTAATGAAATTAAGTAGGTTTTTAGGTTATATGCCCTCCTCCTCAGATGAAATTCTACCCTATTTTGACTTAGTGGATGGCGTATTCACTAAATATGCTCCTGCTCATACCTACACTTTACAAGCACCACATACCCACATGTTTCATGCTATATTAAATGTGCCATATGAAGAATCTCACTTAATTCAAATGAAGCACGAAGATCGTATTTATCTGCTTTCTCAGATTATTAACTTCTACAAAGTTCATACAGAGAACTTTGGAACAGTTAATTCTTTACAAATTTTGGAAGAAATTTTTCATTAAAATATATTAAATCAAGAATAATCTTATTTTTGATTAAGTAATAATATGTATTAACTTAATAAAACTAAATTATGGAATGGTATTTAAAGGTCGTAAGAGACAATTACGCAAATTTCAGCGGGCGTGCCAGAAGAAAAGAATTCTGGATGTTTGTATTATTTAACATCATAATATCCTGGGGTTTATCTTTAATAGATCAAATGCTAGGATTTACCTATACTTATCAACCAGAACCTGTTAACTTACCAGGTATGGAATGGATGTCTAGATATCAATCTACAGGATACTTAAGTGGAATTTATTCATTAGCGGTAATAATTCCTTCCTTAGCTGTTACTGTACGTAGATTACATGATATAGGTAAATCAGGATGGAATATATTATGGGGTTTTGTTTGCTGCATAGGTTGGTTATATTTAATCTATTTATATATTCAAGAAGGCGAAAATGGCACAAATGAATATGGTCCTGATCCAAAAGGTGGAAGTGCAGATCCATTTGCAGACCAACGTGATACACATAATCCATTTACAAATAGCTAAATGAACAATTCATAAAAAGCAAAAAAGCTCGAAATCAATTGATTTCGAGCTTTCTCACAATAAATATATTTAGAATCTATTAGATAACTTTTACATTTACCGCGTTAAGCCCTTTACGACCTTGTTCTACTTCGTAAGATACATCATCGCCCTCACGAACTTTGTCTACTAATCCTGAAACGTGAACAAAAATTTCGCTTTCGCCCGATGCTGGCACTATGAAACCGAAACCTTTGGTCTCATTAAAGAATTTTACTTTACCTTCTTGCATTACTGTATTATATTTTAATTTATCTAAAGATAAGATTTATAAAATCATTTACAAGATTATTTTGATTGATTATTAAACATTGTGGCATTTTGTTTGTCTATGCGTTATATACAGAAAATATTAATTTCAAACGATATATGAAAAAATTACTAACAATTGCATTTCTAGTTGGAACTATCTTAATGACAAACGCCCAATCAAACAATATTGAATCTTATCGCAAAGTAGCGACTAAAGGATACGCTGAAAAAGAGGTGACTCCAGATATTATTTACCTTTCAATTTCCTTGAAAGAATTTTATATGGATGGTAATATGAAGAAAAAAGTATTTATCGAGACTTTAGAAAAGCAGCTTTTTGATGCAGCAACGGCAATAGGGGTGAAAAAAGAAGATTTCACTGTTCAAAATATCTACAGTTACAATTATCAAAATAAGAAAAAGAACAATGAACTGTTGCAATCACGTCAATATCGTATCAAAGTGACAAACTTAAATGGATTACACAGTATGTTGGATAAGGTAGATCCTCAAGGATTGGAAAGCACTTCAATCAGCGGATACGACCATACACAAAAACGTGAAATTGAAAAAGAATTGAAAACTGCAGCAGTAAAAGATGCACGTATTAACGCTGAAATTTTAGCAGCAGCAGACGGTGGTTCAGTAGGGAAGGTGTTAGTAATAAACGATAATAGCAACTTTAATTTTGGAGAATTAGTTCCTACGACACGTATGTTTGCAAAATCCGCGATGATGGATGGTGTTGCAGAGTCAAATGAACTTACTTTAGATATTCGTCCAATCAAGTTGACTTGTTATATTGACGGAGTATTTGAATTGAAATAAAATTGGGACAAACAAATCATCTTATACAGCAAAAGCGCGAGAAAGATTTCGCTTGGATAGAGCGGATGTCTACGCTATTAGATAATAAATTTAGCATTGGAGGGTTCAGGTTCGGCTTGGATCCTCTTTTGAATTTAATACCCTATGCTGGTCAATTTGTGGCCTTTGGAATGTCATTGGCATTGGTAGTCGTCATGCTTCGCAATGGAGCAGGCTCAAAGGTCGCTGTTAAGATGCTTCTGAATGTATTATTGGATGCTATTTTGGGTTCAATTCCGTTGATTGGCTATGCCTTTGACTTTTTCAATAAAGCCAACAAAAAGAACGTAAAACTTCTTCGAGAGCATTATTTTGAAGGAAAACATCAAGGCAGCGCAAAAGGTTTATTGATAACTTTATTTATTATTATAG
This sequence comes from Sphingobacterium litopenaei, assembly GCF_014692495.1. Taxonomy (GTDB): domain Bacteria; phylum Bacteroidota; class Bacteroidia; order Sphingobacteriales; family Sphingobacteriaceae; genus Sphingobacterium; species Sphingobacterium litopenaei. The sequence continues at coordinate 14,971 of NZ_JACOIJ010000008.1, forward strand.
TACTTTTGTGTGTTGCTGTTTTTTACCTGATGTATATCCTTGCGGAATGGATTTTTGATACATTAGGTAATTTATTCTAATATGATTCATAAAAACGAAATAATGTCCACAACCAGAATATTTGCTTTATTACTCTTTGGAATTATGGTAGCTGCCCTATTAACCAATCCTAAAAAAGAGGAATTCGAATACGCTATTAAAGAAAAAGCTAAGTCCTTGTTGGAGGATCAATTGAATTATGAGAATAAAGATGCACTCCAGTTGGGCATGACTTTATTTGGCGACCGTATCGTGCAAGAATTTGTACAAAACAATGTCGTAATAGAGAATTACTATCTTTTTACGGTTGTCAAAATTAAATGGCAAGGAGAGAATACACCAATAGGAGGGGGAGCTTTCAAAAAAGTATGGCTGAGCCCAGAAATCAATGAGAAAGCAGATGAAATCGTGGGTATTCTTAAAAATTTATAATGTTAGAAATTCTTTACCGCGATGAGCATCTCATCGCAATAAATAAACCTCATGGATTGTTGGTTCATCGTTCTTCCATTGCGAACGATGCCTCAGAATTTGCTTTGCAATTACTACGTGACCAAATCGGACAACCTGTCTATCCGGCTCATCGCTTGGACCGAAAAACAGGCGGAATACTCTTATTTTCTTTGGACAAAGAAACCGATCAAAAAACACAGGTTTTGTTTCAGGATAAGAAAATGGATAAGCTTTATCTAGCTATTTTAAGAGGTTATTGTCCAGAAGAAGGCACTATAGATTATCCCTTACTAAAAGAGAATGGCACTTCACAAGAGGCCATTACGCATTATAAACGTCTGGCAACTGCGGAAATCGATGTTCCACAAGGAAAATTTCCAACTTCTCGTTATTCTCTAGTTGAAGCAAATCCTGAAACAGGAAGAATGCATCAGTTAAGAAGGCATTTTGCGCATATTATGCATCCTATCATTGGCGATCGCCCTCATGGTTGTAATAAGCAAAATAAACTGTGGAAAGAACGATTTGAAATGGACACGATGCTTTTACATGCTTCAGAACTTCATTTTGATCATCCTTGGACTGGAAAAAAAATCAAAATTCGCGCAGATTTAAATTCAGAATTCAAAAGAGTCCTATCAATTTTAGATTTGCAAACGGTTGCAACATTCTGAGAAACGAAAATTTTTTGTTTTTATCCAAAAACAAAGGATTATTTATGAGAATATTAAAATCAGACGAAAATATCCCAACATATTAATTATTTTTGCAAAAACTTTATAACCATTAGATGATGAAAAACACAGCTTTAACAGACCATCATATTTCATTAGGAGCAAAGATGGTTCCTTTTGCAGGATTCAATATGCCTGTTCAATATTCCGGTATCAATGACGAGCATGAAACTGTTCGTACAGGTGTTGGGGTATTTGATGTGAGTCACATGGGTGAATTTATCTTGAAAGGCGAAAAAGCATTAGACTTGATCCAAAAAATATCATCTAATGATGCATCAAAATTATATGATGGTAAAGTACAATACGCTTATATTCCAAACGAAACTGGCGGTATTGTGGATGACTTTTTGACTTACAAAATCGACGATATAACCTACCTTTTAGTTGTAAATGCTTCTAATATCGAGAAAGATTGGAACTGGATCAGCAAATACAACACGTATGGTGTAGAGATGAAAAATATCTCTGACGAAACATCTTTATTTGCTGTCCAAGGCCCTAAAGCAGCTGATGCTTTACAGAAATTGACTGATATCGAGCTGGCTTCTATGGAATATTATTCTTTTGCTAAAGGCACTTTCGCTGGTGTAGATAATGTAATCGTATCAGCAACAGGATACACTGGCGCTGGAGGTTTTGAGATTTATGTTGCGAATAAAGATGCTCAAAAAGTATGGGATGCAATTTTCGAAGCAGGAGCGGAGTTTGGCATCAAACCTATTGGTTTAGGCGCACGCGATACTTTACGTTTAGAAATGGGATTCTGTTTGTATGGTAATGATATTGACGATACGACTTCTCCATTGGCAGCAGGTCTTGGCTGGGTAACTAAATTCACCAAAGATTTCGTTAACAGCGAAAACTTGAAAGCAGAAAAAGAAAAAGGGACAGCTCAAAAATTAGTGGGTTTTGAAATGATTGAAAGAGGTATTCCTCGTCATGATTACGACATCGTTGACGCTGAAGGCAATATAATTGGCCGCGTAACTTCGGGTACGCAATCACCTACACTTAAAAAATCTATCGGTTTGGGTTATGTAAATACAGAATTCTCAAAAGCAGGATCAGAGATTTTTATACATATCCGTAATCAAAAAGTAAAAGCTGAAGTAAAGAAAGCGCCTTTCGTTAAATAATAAGCGCTATAGATATAAAAGTAAAGGGTTAATCGATTAACCCTTTTTATTTTTCTTTTGTGGCGCAAATTTTTCTTCCTGCTTCTTACGGAAGTCCGATTTAACGTGTTTGAGCAATACCACTTTTAGGTAAATCAGCACAACCGAAATCGCAATAGCAAGACCGAGAATCAGCATATTACCACTTTGATAAGCTGAAATACCACTCATGACCAAAAAGATAATTCCCAGATTTAAAAGTAAATTCAGTATAAATTGCTTTTTCATTTTTAATTTTTTGGATCTCCAATCACTCTTTTACGCAATAAATAAAAGTAAACTATTCCAGCAAAAATGTTGAGGAGAATAATAAAAAGTATAAGTAAAAGGCGTTCTTGATTTGAAATACGTGGAGATAGCATGATTTCCCGCAAAACCAACAATACCCAAATCATCGATACGGCTAACGAAAAACTGAATAGAATAGGGGCGATGCTAACTTTCAATACCAGTAGAATCGTTGAGCCTATATAAAACATCAAGCTAAAAAAGAATGCTTGCTTCGTCTGTGCATACCAATTTTTCATCGTACAAAAGTACAAAATATATTCTCTAAACTTTTGGCAAAGCCCATAACGAAAAAAGAGACGAAATATCGTCTCTATATCTGTATACTTTTACGATCTTAATATACGTCCAATTCGGGATCAATCTCGTCTCTCCAAGCCAAAATACCTCCTTGCAAATTAGCTAGATTTGTATAGCCTTGTTGTTCTAACAGCATAACAGCTTGAGCGCTACGCTTGCCCGAACGGCATTGAATAATTACTGGAATATCCTTTGAAACTTTTTCTGCTTCAATTAGAATACCTGCCAACGGAATATTAAGACCATTAAGGTTTGAAACTTCATATTCAAAAGGTTCGCGAACGTCAATTAATTGAAATTCTTCGTTGCGATCCATCATATCCTTTAATTCTTGAACTGTAACTTCTTTCATGACTTTTTATTTTATATCAAATATAATAGTTATGCTGTATTTCGGTACATGATATACTATTATTTATTAATTTCATTAAAATTTTGACTATGAAATTATCTGCACTACTACCAAGCCTATTGATATTTCTTTGCGGAAATATATTTTCACAACAAACCTCAGCTCAAATTGTTGAGAAAAGTTATGTAGAAAAATTATTAAATACACTCGCTTCGGACGAAATGGGTGGACGCCATGCCTTTTCTCCGCATATTGGAAAAGCGGCTGACTTCATTGCTCATGAGTTTAATCAGATTGGTTTACAACCTTACCAAGGGAATGATTTCAGACAAACATTCCATATGACAAAAATCAGCCGTCAATCTGCTTCTATACAATGGGACACTAAAAATTTAGCCGCTGAAACATTTTTGATTATCAGCAATGAACCTGAAATCCAATGGAATGAAAAATCAGCCGCTCAAATAAAACAAATCAAAAAAGGAGAGGAGTTTGCCCAAAAATTCAGGGAATTGGCTCAAGCCCAAGAAGATTTAATAGTGCTAGTAGATCCTTCATTTGCTTCCTTCATTACGCGATATAACAAAATTTATTCAAGAGAAAATATCGTTGGAAATACGCCTTCCAAAGGGTTTACAAAAGTTTTTGTTATAACAGAAGATTTAGCCAAAAGTTTTAAGATTAACTGTACTAATAAGGCAGATAAGATTGAATTATTTAATGTCGCTGGTGTTATTCCTGGCAAATCAAAACCAAATGAATATGTAGTCTTTTCAGCACACTATGATCATATTGGCATTATCCAACCAAATGGTCAAGATTCCATTGCAAATGGTGCTGACGACGATGCTTCGGGAACATCTGCAGTAATTAGTTTGGCGAAATATTATAAGGGATTGAACAATAATGAACGTACACTTATTTTTGTAGCTTTTACGGCTGAGGAAATCGGAATGTATGGTTCTAAATATTTTTCGAATAACATCGATCCAGACGCTGTGATCGCGATGATCAATATCGAAATGATTGGCAAAGACTCGAAATTTGGTCCCAATACACTTTATTTGACGGGTTATGAACGCTCGAATTTAGGAGATCTTATGCAGAAAAACCTAAAAAATACGGCTTTTCAATTTCATGCAGATCCATATCCACAACAAAACCTATTCTATCGTAGTGATAATGCCGTATTAGCAGCGTTGGGCGTGCCAGCACATACATTTTCAACTTCCCAGATAGATAAAGATACCTATTACCATACGGTAAAAGATGAAATAAGCACTTTGGATTTAAATAATATTATTTCCAGTATAGAGGCTATTGCTAAAGGTGCCGAAGGCATTGTTAAAGGAACTCAAACGCCAAATAGGGTAGAAAAATTAAAGGATTAAACCCTTCAAAAGAAAAAACCTCCAAGCCTAAGCTTGGAGGTTCAAACTATACACCCTATCTATCATTACTGAACGATTACAATTTGTTTTAACCTAACGGCATTAATACGCCAGAAAGTTCCATCACCTCCACCTTTGTTTTCCAAATTACCTACGAATCCCAAAGACACTTGGCTTTGTTCCAAAAGCGTAAACTTGAGTGCATGTGTGCCTGGGGTACTTGTTTTTAAGAAACCCAATGCTGAGGACACATTCTCGCTGTTAGGAATTTCAGTTCCATAAGCTGCTACAGTATAGAAATCTCCTCCAACTGTACAGTCTGGAATATCCATTTCAAAGGTATAATGACCAGCAGGCAATGTTAATGTCTGGTAGATTTTACCATTTTTAATAGTAGCCATGTTATCTCCTGACCAACCTGCTTCCATAGCTAAGAATGGTCCTCCAAACCAATGATCTACGCCTCCAAAATAAGCCCCTGCTCCATTTCTAAAATTACGAACCGCAGCATTCGTGACCCAATCCGCTGGAATACCCCATCTATCAGATACTGCTGAGGTCACAATAGGATTTTTATGATTCTTTAAGTACTCGGATGTTACATCTTTGGCTAGTCCTAATTCTGTATAATCCGTATAAAAAGTATCAATACTAGTTTTCTGCGGCAAATATAGCGTGCGATAGGAAACCGTTTTTGCTGTTGTAGATAAATCATTTATGGTAGTATTCATCGTATTAACTCCTACAACAATACTTTTTGTTGTACCATCATTAGCTAAATAACGCAACTCAGTCCCCACCGGTCCTGCTGATAAATCCATTTCTTGCCATTCAATTAAAGCTGTGTTATTGTTTTCTATTATGGCATTTGCTGTCAAACGGTTGGTAAGACCTGCACTATAACGCGGACCATAGGCCCTTCCTATTGCAGGAACAGCGACAGATCTGTTGCCCTTGTCATCAATCGTAAATAATTGCAAACTAACAATCCCTTCGGCCATTGGAATATAATGTTCCAATATGCTATTATGCGTAATATCTAATAGCACAGAATCCTTGCCATCGTTCCACTTGATTAGGGCTTTTTTAATCTTTGGATCTGGTTTAACTTGAGCTTGGACCAATATACGTTCATTACCCGAAAACACTTTCACTGAATCCAGCTTCCCCACATATACTATCTCGCCGTCCTTGATATATTCCTTGAATTCATCCCATTTGGCACAGGACATAATGGTCGAAATAAGAGTAAGCACAAAGATTAGCCTTATTGTATGTGTTCTATTTATCTTAATCATAACTCATTTCTATAAAGTAGTACCATATACTTTTATCTCATTGATACTTTGCGCAGTACCTCCAGCGAAATTTTCTAAACATCTAATGCGGATATATCTCACTTTAGGTGAATTGAGGTCCACTTCCCAGTTAAATCCAGCCGCCGCAGTCGCTTGGTCTTCGGCATTATCCGTACCATATGGCAGACCTGAAGGTTTCACCACTTCATAACTTCCTAATAGTATCCACGAATCGTCTAATGCTCCGTTAAGATTAGGGCTATTAGATCCATAGATCTCAAATCGTTTCATCGTAGAAAGAAAATAATATCTAGTACCTTCTGGGAATGGACGAATCCAAAAACGGCTGATCTTAGCTGATACACCCATATCAAATGTTACCATATGAGGCTGATCTCCTCCATTGATTTGATGTGTAAAGCTTGTATAAGGCCACCCCAATAGACCGTCCCAAGCGTATTCAAGACGTGCGCCATTGGTTACTTGTGGCGCATCTCCTGGCAGTACAAATGCTCTAAATTTACCTGGATCCATTTGCTCTTCATAGAATGGTTTTACTTTAGTGTACAATGTGTCTGAATTATTGCCCCAGTTATCACGTACATAAATAGCAAATTCTTGTTCCAAAGTATCTAAGCCTCTAATTTTGGAGATAATACTGTCGGTCTTGGTATAAACAGATTTTTGATTATCACGCTCATACTCATTGAAAACATTTTTCTTCATGACAATTATTGCGACATTATCACGAGAAGGATTTTTTGCTGTCAGATTATATCCACCGAAAGCATTGGAAATTTCCAAAGAGTTGAACACTTTCCAAAAAGGAGCTTCCAAAGGTTTTACTTTTACCGTTACTGGATCAGACGAGACTTCATTGCGGCTTACTGCATACAATTTCACCTCATGTTCTTGGGTATCGGCAAATCCAGCCACCACAATAGTATCTTTATAGATAGAAGATTTAACTTCCACTTCTTGACCTGTATTGATTTTATAAATCGCCTTTACGTACATCAAATTAGGAGAACTTGGCAAATCGTATAAAATTTGTGCCTTACCTTCTTGATTTATCACGCGTACATTTGAAACCATTCCTGGTTTTTCAGTCTCATTACCAACAGGCTCTCTGTATTCAATTTGCTTGGTACATGCAAAGGCAAATAATACACTCAGCATGACTAGAAATATGTTTATTCTAATTGATTTCATACATTTAATTTTTTTTGATTACCAACCTGGGTTTTCTACTAACATTGGATTACGTCGCGTTTCATAATTTCCAATAGGCCACAAATAATCACGTGGTGAAATAAATGTCTGATTGAAAACCGTACGCTCTACGTTATAAGTCGCCGTAGTCTTTCCTGAAATTGAAAATCCTGTAATGTCTTGATTCAAATATTCTGCGGAAAGCTTCCAACGCTTCAAATCCCAAAAACGCTGTCCTTCGAATGCAAGTTCTATCAATCGTTCACGTTGAATTATCGAGCGTAAGCCTTCTTTGGACTGATATTTAGTAGGTGATTTGGAAAAATTAGTCCATGATGATACCACACCTTGTAAACCTGCACGCTCGCGAATTTTATCTACATATGCAATTGCTTCTGTAGAGCCACCATTGACTTCATTCAATGCCTCAGCATAACTCAAATAAAGTTCTGCGAGACGTATTTCTGGCCAAGGATAAGCTTTCCAAGTAGGCGCATTGTTAGAGTTGGTGGTTGATTCCCAGTGCACCAGCTTTTTAATAAAATATCCTGTTTCGTTCCAGTTGGTAAAGTGACCAACCCCCGAACGCTCCGCGTTTTTGGCTTGTACATACATACCGTTTTCATCCGAACCTGAACTCGCCCCATCTTTCATATACCAGCGTCCACCATCAAAGCCTAAACTAGCATAAAAGCGTGGCTCGCGATCATAATTCAAACGTGCTGTTACATATCCTGGCTCGATATAAAAGCGTTCAGAAGTAACTGCTGTACGCGTGGTCATGTAGTTGGTGAAGTCTAATGTTTTGTCTTCCTCAATTGGCACACCATTTTTGGTATAAAATTGTTTAGCAACCTTAATCGGTGCTCCCCAAACTCCCTGCAATTGGAATCTATCGACATTGGCTCCTCTTGCAAGAGGTGGCATACATAAGGCTTCATTTACAAAATAACTATTTGATAATCCCCATACCACTTCATCACCCCACCGCTCTGTCACCGCATTTCGGATGTTAAGCTGCGTCTTGGTCTCCGTACTTAAATTAAATCTGTCATTCGTATATTTATACAGCTGTGCATTATTTGCTTCTGCCATATCAATCGCGGCTTTCACAGCATCTCTAGCCTTTTCCCATTTTGCCGGATCAGCCGTTGTATTCACTAATTGGACACCATCCTTATCTACGAAAGATGCATAGTCTGGATTACCGTTAAACAATGGGGATGCGGCCAACATCCATAATCTAGCTTTGATGGCTAATGCTATAGATTTGGTAGCACGACCTAATTCTGTATTCTCATCGATAATACGTTCTGGTAATTTCACTGCCGATTGATCTAACAAATCTGAAATGAAATCGACCACTTCGTCTATTGGCTTTCTTTTGTAATATAAATCTTCTGGTTCAGCAGATTCAGGCGCATTCACATCTACAATGGGAATAGGACCATACATACGCATCAAATAAAAATGATAGTATGCCTTTAAGAATTCAACTTCTCCTGTCCATCTTTCGCGTTCTGCAATAGACAAATCAGGTACAACATTCGGGTTCTTTATATTTTCTAAAAAGATATTACAATGTCTGATGCCTTGCCACATACGCAAGTAATTGAATCTGCCGTCGCCACCTTTTAGATCACCACCCCATTCGTTAAATAAGGGTTGACCGACATTCTGCATACCCTGCGCAATACGAAAAGCAGGATGCCAATGTGCTTGGTCATTTTGTGGTAACCAAATTTCATCACCAGCCATTATTCCCGCATTAAACCAGCCATCACCGTTTTTTGGCAAATAAGAATAACAGGTGAATAAATATTTCTCAGCCTCTGTACGAAGCTTAAAAGCATGCTCAATGACAGAAACGTTGTCAGGTATGATATCCAAAAATTTAGAACATGAATTAAAAAGTACGGACATGGAAATACATACCACTGAAATTCCTGCTTTGGCATTGCCCTTTATTTCCTTTATTTTCATAATTTTCAAGTAATAGGGTTATAAATTAATTTGAATACCAACATTATACACCGACTGTAAAGGATAACCTAATCCATTACCACGCATCTCGACATCCCACAATTTGAAGTTGCTTAACAAAAACAAGTTTGATCCCGACAAATACACACGTGCATTGTTAATTTTGAATCGCTCTAATGATTTGATATTATAGCCTATGTCTACACTTTTCAATCGTAAGAAACCTCCATTACGCATCCACCAAGTAGAAGTTTGGTTATTTGGACCTACACGCCATGTACTTAGTCTTGGCCAGAATGCATATGAATTTTGGTTTGTTTCTGACCAATAATCATCTGCGATTACTTTAAGTAAGCCTGTTTGTCTTCCTCCATTAGAATAAAATGGTTGAATTTGGTTTGAATTGATAAAGAAAGAATATTGAGTAGCGCCTTGGAAGAAAAATCCTAAGTCAAAGTTTTTGTATCCAAAGCTGGAACCAAAACCAAACAACACTTCGGGCTCCGTAGGGTAACCAATTGGCACCATGTCATCGCCATTTACCAAACCATCTTTAGTAATATCTCTGTATTTGATATCACCGGCAAGCAAACCAATATCACCAAACTGTACTGGTGAGTTAGCCACTTCCTGATTGTCAATAAATAGACGCTCAGCAATATAACCCCAAGCTTGGTTAATAGAATATCCTTTACGTGTTAAGTGAGATAAGTTGCCCGAATATGGTAATTCGTCCACTTTAACAATTTCAGAAGTTGCATACGTGAATGTTCCACGTGCATCCATCCAAAAGTTCTGCGAAAAGTTCTTTCTATAGTTCACAGACAAGTCAACTCCCTTAGTATTCACTCGTCCATAATTCGACCATGGCGTTGCCATTAATCCAGACGCATTATCAATACCCGATACCGGTTGTAGAATATTGGATCTTTTTTGACTAAATGCATCAACAATAATGTCTATACCTCTTCCAATACTCATATCCAAACCTAAATTTAGTTGCTTTGAAAGCTCCCAAGTGATATTTGGATTGGCATAACGTGAGATAGACACACCAGGACGATTGTAACGTGGTGCTCCGTCATCTCTACCAAAAGTAGATCCGTAGTTACCATTATTTAGATTCACATTAGATAAGTAGAAGAATCTATCCGCATTACTACCGATAGCATCATTACCCACCAAACCATAAGTTCCTCTAAGTTTGAAATTGCTTATTACAGATCGTATAGGCTCAAAGAAAGGTTCTTCTGATAATCTATAACCAAAACCAAATGAAGGGAAGAAACCCCAACGGTGGTTTGCATCAAAACGTTCTGAACCATTATACCCAAAATTGAATTCCGCTAAATAACGGTCTTTGAAACCATAAGTAAAACGACCAGAGATCCCTGCGTTACGACTTGGCAATGTTTCCACCAAACCTACATTATTTCCTATTGCAGATTCATAACTTGAAATATAGGATACAAGCATACCGCTAACCGCATGTTTCTCTGAAAAAGTCCTACTATAGTTAAGCGTTCCTTCTAACCAAATTCTAGAGTCCACATCACGAATTGGAGGTGCATAACTTAAGTATTCCGTTCCTGTTGGCTGCAATGCTGTGGCTGAACCATCATTTAATGCTTTTAGATTATAGGTACCATCTTGAGAATTTACAATCGCTTCGTAGAAGAATGGTTGGTAACTTCTGCTAGCAGACATAAAAGCATATCTTCTCAAATAACCCATCCCACGAAGTGATAATCCTTCCGTTATACCATTCAAATCTTGCTTAATCTCGATTTGAGGTTGCATATTGGAAGTTTTATAGGTCTGATAACCTCGCACCATTTCAGCATATGGATTCATATACATGGTAGAACTCAAAGACAAATCCGTATTGCGTGTTTGGCTAGAACCAAATAAGGGGTGTTCGATAAAAGGAAGTTTTTCAGCTGGATAAATAGAAGGAAACATCACTGGATTGGCATTCAATGCATTATCAAAAGTTGCTGCTCCACCGCCCATAGGTCCTATGTAATCGTCAAACTGTCCATACATTCTTACAATAGCTGTGGTTGTCTTCGTAACATTGAAATCTACATTCACACGCAAAGAATAATTATTCAGCTTAATGTTGCTATTGAAATTATTAAGGGGTTCCACTTTAAGAACACCATTATCTCTGTTGAATGTACCAGCTATATAATATCTTCCACGAGTTGTACCTCCCGAGATATTTAAGTTATATCCTTGGTTATTCGTATAATCTTTAATTAACATCGACAACCAGTTATTACTCGGGAATAAATAAGGATCTTCTCCATCAATTGTGCTGAAGATTTTATTTTGCGAATAAGGCTCTATACCGTTTGGCGTACGGGTTAAAGCCGCTTCATTTGCCATTCGCATATAAGTGATGTTATCGGCGAATTCAAAATTTTTGGTATTTGATGAAATTCTATTTTCTACTCGGAAATTAAACTTTGGAGCGCCATCCATACCCATTTTGGTGTTGATCAAAATAACGCCATTTGCACCACGTGCACCGTACACAGAAGCCGCCGCTGCGTCCTTCAACACTGAAAAATCAGAAATATCGTCAGGTTGTAGACGAGCCATATCAGTAGGAGAAGATTCCACACCATCAATTAAAATCAACGGATCTTGTTTTCCCGTACCAAACGTAGAAAGTCCGCGAATGTAAAACGTGGAATTATCTGTACCCAATCCTGGCTCTCCACTACTTTGAAAAGCTATCATACCAGCAACACGACCTGCCAAAGCATTAGTCAAATTGGATGATGCGGTTTTTAACTCCTTGACATTAACTGTAGTAATGGCGCTAACTAAACTTGCTTTTTTCTGGGTACCACCAAAACCTGTTACGGTAACTTCTTCGATTTCGGATTCTATTTTTTCTAGAAAAATATCCAAAAGAATCTCATTATTTGATTTAATAGACTGATTAGCAAGGTTAATAGTCGTCGACTTGAATCCTACAGATTGAAAATCAACTTGCGCTTGTTTGTTTGTTGAGAATTCAAAACGTCCGAAACCATCTGAGGATAGTGTGACTACTTTTGTTCCTCTAACTCTAATAGATACGCTAGGTATCCCTCCCGTGGAATCACGCACCACACCTCTGACTGTGATGTCTTGTGCTATAGAATCGAGAGTAGATACAACGCTTAAAATAATTGTGATAAATATAAGTCGTAATCCATTCATTAGTTATAATTTTATAATCGGTTATTAATAGTTTAAAGAAAGGAATGAGTAGAAAACCTAGTTTCCCAGCTCTGTAATAATTTCTTAGCTCTTTGTCATAATTGTAGATGTAATTAAATTTTATTGCATTATTTAAACTACAATGGGTATGTAGTGCTATGATATGCTACTGCCTCCATCGAAATTAATAGCATCGCACCTCACTAATTAGTGTTAAAATGACACTTATTAATTTTCGTTAAAAAATTCTAGATGTGTATTAATCATCTAGTTCGTCACTGAGAATATTTTAACTGTTAAAATGACACTTATTACGGTAAGTGCTTAAAATTTGTTCCCAATTGGTAGAAAAAATACTGTAATAAAATTTGTGTTATTGATTATAATTTGGTTACTGAAACTAAATGTAGATATTAATTTTTATAAGACCAAAATTTTTGTAACATTTTTATAACTGAACTTGCATCACGTAGTCATCCAAGATATAACCGAAATAGGGAATATCGACTTCCTGAACAACCTTAAAACCAACTTTTAAATAGAAATAATAAGCATTATTTCCTCGGTTTACATTCAACTCAACAATAGATTTATTTCTTATAGTGGCCTTATTTTTAGCGAAATCAATTAATTGTGAGCCGAAGCCTTTTCCTTGAGTTTGTGGCAATAAATAGAGTTTTTCAATGCGAAGGATAGTGGCATTCTTACTTTTTAGCGCAATAAAACCAATAGGAGACTGTTGATCATATGCAATATAAAAGTCTTGATCAGTTCGCATACTTTCTTGTAAAGCGGAAACGGTGTAGCTCTTTTCCAGCATAAAATCCATCTGCTCCTGACTCAAAATACCTAAATAAGTAGGATAATAAATCTGATGAGCTAATTTGTGAATTATGCTAGCATCTTCTGTTGTAGCCTTTTCAATTTGTAACATTCCTAAACCTCCTCTCCGACAAATACAAAATCACTTGAATTCATTTCAAGCAGCACAAAACCGTCTTGTTCAACCTCAAAAATATTTTGATCAATATATTTTAAACCATTAAATGATTTGATATGCGATACATCAATAAACATCTTCTCACCAGCTGTCTTCCACTTTTCATAACGAGATTGAATCAGTACATATCGAATACCTTGTACAAAAGCAACAATATTTATCCGATCAGCATATCTTAGAAATATAGAATCCAAATCCTTAGCTAGAATATTCACTGCCTTGTAATTATTCGTAATCAAATAATCCAGGCTATCCTTAAAAAATGAGGAAATCGGCTGAATAAACTTCATTTCTTCTTGAGGAGAATCTAATGATTGCGCATACAGAAAGTCAACTTTTATATCATTAGAGAGAAAATAATCAAGATTTTCTTCATGGCTAATAATAGTAGGAGACCATTCTAATATTTGTCCCAAATATTCTTCTGAAAGAGCATAGAAATTCTCTACCAACAAAGCTGGTTCTTGGTTCTCCCGAACAATATGATGAGAAGACATATACTATTTTGTAAGTTTTGAGATGGCGATATATGCCATCAATCCAATACTTAATTCCAAAGCATCTTCATCAATATCGAAAGTCGGTGTATGCACCGCAGATTGAATACCTTTCGCTTTATTACCTGTTCCTAAGCGATAAAAACAAGCATTCGCAACTTGAGAATAATATGAAAAATCTTCTGCTGCAGGCCAAAGGTCTAATTCGACGACATTTTCTTCACCCAAATAATCAATAGCAGCTTGACGAGCTATTGCGGTGGTTTCCTGTTCATTAACTAAATAAGGATATCCTTTGCGCACCTCAATATCGCAGGTAGCATCCATGCTTTCAGCTATCCCCATAGCAATTTTTACTATCTTTTCATGTGCTTTGGCACGCCATTCTTCATTGAATGTACGGAAAGTACCTTCCAAATACACTTCATCCGGAATAATGTTAGTAGCACCGTTACCAATGATTTTGCCCCAAGAAAGAACCGTTGGAATCCGAGGATCTGCGAAGCGACTCACTACTTGTTGTAGTGCAGATATAATTTGAGCTGTAATTGCTATAGGATCAATATTTTGATGTGGCTGAGCGCCGTGCCCCCCTTTACCTCGAACGGTCATAAACAATTCATCACAAGACGCCATGTATTGTCCTGAACGAAAGCCCACTTTTCCTATTTCAATGAAAGGCATCACATGCTGACCAAAAATAGACTCTGGTATTGGATTTTCCAATACGCCTTCTTTGATCATAATAGATGCTCCGCCAGGCAATTTTTCTTCTCCTGGCTGAAAAATCAACTTTATCTGGCCACCAAATTGAGATTTTAACTCGTTCAATATTTTGGCCACACCTAAAAGGGAAGATGTATGTACATCGTGCCCGCATGCATGCATGACACCGACATTTTGAGAACCATAACTTCTTCCTTCGACTTCTGTAATAGGCAATGCATCCATATCTGCACGCAAAGCAATAACTTTATCCGAAGGTAATTCACCAGTAATCAAACCAACTACACCTGTATTAGCCATTGATTGGTAAGGAATACCTAATTTATCCAATTCGGATTTAACGAAAGCCGAAGTATTATATTCTACAAAAGAAAGTTCGGGATTACGATGAAGATGGCGACGGGTTTCTACCGTCTCAGAAAAGAATTTCTTTGCCAACTGTTGAATTTCACTCTTAATATTGGCCATAATGTAAGTTGATTATTCCCAGACCCAAATATCTTCTTGGAAGATAAAAACATTTTTGTATTGGGAACGGATGGTACGCATAAATTCGTTGGCTTGGGCTCTACTTCTAAAGTCACCAACCTTCACTCTATAATTAGGTTCAGAATATGAAATGTAAGTGTCTATATCTGAATGTTGATTTCTAAATCTTGCCTGTATAGCATATGCTTCACTTCGATTCGATCCAGCATAGATTTGCACTCTAAAACCTTTACGCTTTACGCGAGTAGCTTTAGCTTTATCAACAGGCTTGGAACCTAAGCTGATAAGTCGAGCTGTTGTAGGATTGATTTCATTGGCCGCTCTAAAGTTCTGCAATAACGTAATAAGCGAATCTTGCTGAATGATTACATTATTACCTTCTTGTCCTTTAGCTTGAATACACATCAAGCAAATTGCACTTAATAAAATCAATCCTTTTTGATACAACATCTCTAATTTTTACTCCTTTATATGAAATTGCAGACGGCTATTTACCGTGACAATTTTTGTATTTCAATCCTGAACCACAAGGACATTCGTCGTTTCTGCCGACAGTTTGTTCCTTGCGAATAGGTTGTGTAACAGCTATATCTTCTTCGGAGACGCCTGTAGGTGAATCCAAATCTTCTTTAGTAGCTTTCACATTAGCGGGTTGAGCAGGAATAGGTTTTGCCTCTTCAATATTTTGAGGTTGTTGTTGTCCTGGAATTTCCCCTTTGAACAAGAAGCTTACGATATCTTTATTCATAGAAGCTAACATTGACTTGAACAAGTTGAAAGCTTCCATTTTGTAAATAATGATTGGGTCTTTTTGTTCGTAAACTGCGTTTTGAACAGATTGTTTCAAATCGTCCATCTCACGCAAGTGCTCTTTCCACGCTTCATCAATTAAAGCAAGAACTATGCCTTTTTCAAAGGATCTGAATACATCCTCTCCTTCAGAATCTACTGCTTTTTTCAAGTTTGTAGAAACTTGAATTCCACGAATTCCATCCGTAAAAGGAACTACAATATTCTCGACCATGTCCCCGCGCTCTGCCAATACATTTTTCAATACTGGTAAAGTCTGCGAAGCAACAGTTTTAGCTTTATTTTGATAATGAGTAATTACTTGAGTGAATAATTTATCTGTCAAGTTATCTACACTAGTGGATGAAAACTCTTCAGCTGAAATAGCAGGATCAATTGAGAATAAACGAATTACTTCGATTTGGAACTCATCGTATGAACCATCTTCTTTAGCACTTATTACAACATCTTCTACTACATCGTAAATCGTATTGTTCAAATCTACATCCAAACGTTCTCCGAATAATGCATTTTTACGTTTTGTATAGATTACATTACGTTGTGAGTTCATTACGTCATCATATTCCAATAGACGTTTACGAATACCGAAGTTGTTTTCCTCTACTTTTCGTTGTGCACGCTCGATTGATTTAGTTAACATGCTGTGTTGCATTACTTCGCCTTCCTCAACACCCATTTTCACCATGATATTAGATATACGCTCTGAAGCGAATAAACGCATCAATGGATCTTCTAAAGACACGAAGAATTGGGACGAGCCTGGGTCACCTTGACGACCAGCACGACCACGTAACTGACGGTCAACACGACGAGATTCATGACGCTCCGTACCGATGATGGCTAAACCACCAGCCTTAATTACCTCTTCTGTCAATTTGATATCCGTACCACGACCCGCCATGTTCGTCGCAATAGTTACCTGTCCTGGACGACCAGCTTCAGCAACAATCTCCGCTTCACGTTGGTGCAATTTCGCGTTTAACACATTGTGTTTGATACCACGTAATTTCAACATACGGCTCAATAATTCAGAAATCTCAACCGAAGTTGTACCTACTAATACAGGACGACCTGCTTCTGTCAATGTTTGAATTTCTTGTGCTACCGCATTGTATTTCTCACGAGCTGTACGGTAAATGAAGTCTTGTTTATCTTCACGTTGAATTCCTCTGTTGGTAGGAATTTCAACAACGTCTAATTTATAGATTTCCCAAAGCTCACCTGCTTCCGTAGAGGCTGTACCCGTCATACCTGCTAATTTGTGGTACATACGGAAGTAGTTTTGTAGGGTAATCGTAGCGTACGTTTGTGTCGCGTCTTCTACTTTTACATTCTCTTTCGCTTCGATAGCTTGGTGAAGACCATCTGAATAACGACGACCGTCCATAATACGACCTGTCTGCTCATCTACGATCTTTACCTTACCTTCGTCAACGATATATTGATCATCAATTTCGAAAAGCGTATAAGCTTTCAATAATTGATTAATCGAGTGAATACGTTCAGCTTTTACAGAGTAATCACGCAATAATTCATCTTTGCGCGCAGCTTTCTCTTCTAAAGAAATTTCAGATTTTTCGATCTCTGCTATTTCAGTACCGACATCTGGTAAAATGAAGAAACTTGGATCTTCTCCCTGAGCTGTAATCAACTCAATACCTTTTTCTGTAAGCTCTACTTGATTATTTTTCTCGTCAATCACAAAGAAAAGCTCTTTGTCTGCTTTTGGCATATGACGATTTTGCTCGGACATGTAGAAGTTTTCTACCTTTTGTAAAATTTGACGGTGATTATTTTCACTTAAGAATTTAATCAACGCTTTATTTTTAGGTAAACCTCTGTAAGCACGGAATAAAGCTAAACCACCTTTTTCAGGATCAGTATCGCCCGCAGCGATAGCTTTTTTAGCTTCATTAAATACCGTATTGATATATGCTTTTTGTGCATTTACCAAACGCTCGATACGTGGTTTCAATTGATAAAATTCGTGTTGGTCACCCATTGGGATAGGACCAGAGATAATCAATGGTGTACGTGCATCATCAATTAAAACCGAATCCACCTCATCGATCATCGCAAAGTGTAATTTGCGTTGAACCATGGCGTCTGGTGTTTGCGTCATGTTGTCACGCAGGTAGTCGAAACCAAACTCGTTGTTTGTACCGTATACAATATCCGATTGGTAAGCTTTACGACGCTGTGGTGAGTTTGGTTGGTGTTTATCGATACAGTCTACTGACAATCCGTGGAACTCAAATAATGGAGCATTCCATTCCGAGTCACGTTTTGCTAAGTAATCATTCACTGTTACGATGTGTACACCTTGACCTGAAAGCGCATTTAAGTAAGTAGGCAATGTTCCTACCAACGTTTTACCCTCACCCGTCATCATCTCTGCGATTTTACCTTGGTGTAACACTATACCGCCGATTAACTGCACATCGTAATGAATCATATTCCATGTTACTTCATTACCTGCTGCTAACCATTTGTTAGCCCATTGCGCTTTGTCACCTACGATAGTCACGTTAGGTTTACGAGCCGCAATTTCTCTATCAAAATCGGTAGCTGTAACTTCCAAAAATGGATTTTCAGTAAGACGACGAGCGGTCTCTTTTACAACAGCAAAAGCTTCAGGTAAGATATCTGCTAATACCTCCTCAAGCTTTTTATCACGCTCTTTATTTAATTTATCTATTTTCTCGTAAACCTCTGTTTTTTCAGAAATATCTACGGAATGATCATCCGCTTTAGTTTTCTGTTCAGCGATTTCGACGTCGATTTCTTTTAAATATTCCTGGATACGTTTTTTGAATTCAATTGTTTTAGCACGAAGCTCGTCATGTGACAAATTGGTTAGCTTACTATATTCCCCTTTAATCTTCTCAACTATAGGTTGTATAGATTTGATATCACGTTCTGACTTGCTACCAAATAATTTACTTAAGAATTTTAACATAATTTTATTTTATCTCTATGCACATGCTCAAAATTGAATCCAAACTCTTATTCAGGACATTTTGGCACTAATCGGGCAAATTTAATTATTCGAAATGATAACTTTCAATCTTATAATAGATTTTTAATCATTTCCTATCAAAAAAATATTTTTTTCGGTTTTAGGTACAATATTTAATTCATATGCTCTATCAAACATAGAAGTAATTGCCTTTTTACCTAACTGGCCTAAGTCTATGGAATATTGATTTACATAGAGTTCAATGTGTTTGTACATAACCGATTCTTCCATTTCTTGCGCGTGAGAGCGAATATATTCTAATCCTGATTTTGGATTCGCAAAAGCATATTCTACACTTTTTCGAATTAAACGATTTACTTTATCCTTAGTTTCATTCGGCAAATCTCTACTTATGACAATACCGCCCAACGGAATCGGACTTTCTGTCGTCTTTTCCCAAAAATCTCCCAGGTCTACTACCTTAAATAATCCCTTATCATGATAAGTAAAGCGATTTTCATGAATTATTAACCCTAAATCAATATGACCCTTCAATAAAGCCGATTCAATATCCGAAAAAACTAAGATTTCTTTGTTTTGTAATTGAGGATAAGCTAATCCTAACAGAAAATTAGCTGTAGTATATTTACCTGGAATACCAATTTTAAGATTTTGAAACTCTTCTGGAAGCACTTCTCCTGCATAGGCTGAAAGTTGTTGCGCCAAATCTCGATTTTTGGCAATCAACAATGGCCCAACACTAAAACCTAACGCTGAACCCGCTCCTAAAAGTTCATAATGCTCTACCGCATATGCAAAAGCATGATAGCTTAGCTTAGTAATAGCCAATTCCTTTTTGAAAGCTTTTTGATTTAGCGTCTCCACATCATGATACTCCACCTCAAAGTCCAATCCTTCCGTATCTATTTTGTGATGTATCAATGCATCAAAAATAAATGTATCGTTTGGACAAGGCGAAAAGCCTAAACTTAATTTCATAATATAATATTGTATATTTTGTCAATCGTGTAATAGAAGTCATATTTCTTAACGGCTTTCTTCGCCACACTCAGAATGACTAAAAACTTAAACCTTCAACTTTGTTGTAAAAATCAAAATTAGCATTGCCAAAAAGGTAATTAAAACAATCCCCTTAGCTAACTTGTCCTGACCGGCACGAAATGAAAATCGAACTATTATCAAATTGATTACCGCAGCAATCACATAAAAAGCAATTGGCTTATTCGAAAAAAACGATTGCTGTACGGTGGTGTAGGTAGATATTATATATGCTATTACAGGTGCAATTACACCAACTAACACACCTGCTAATAAAGAATTCTTTTGCATCTATTTCACATCAAAAGACCACGAATTCAATTCTGGTATGGCATGATGCGCCGTCATGTCGAATTGTGTAGGCACAATAGATGCATAGCCATTATTAATAGCAAACACATCCGTATCCTCTCCTCGGTCTACCCAATCGTATCGGCCAGTCATCCAGAAATAATCTCTGTTGTGCGGATCCACACGATATTCAAATTCTTCTACCCAATTTCCGTTGGCTTGACGACAAATTTTTATGCCTTTAATTCCTTTTTCAATATGAGGGAAATTTACATTTAATAATGTTCCTTTTGGAAGACCATTATTTAAAACTTGCTCTGCAATGCTCAACACATATGGACGAGTATGTGAAAAATCAGCTCCATGCGAAAAGTCATCCAGCGAGAATCCAATCGAAGGAATTCCTTCAATAGCTCCTTCTACTGCAGCAGACATCGTACCTGAATACAATACATTGATAGAATAATTCAATCCATGATTAATACCAGAAACACATAAATCCGGCTTCTTATCCTTAAAAATACGGTCAACAGCTAACTTAACGCAGTCTACTGGGGTACCAGAACATTTGTACATTTCTACACCTTCATACAATTGTATTTTATCCATTCGAAGAGGCTTTCCAATTGTAATAGCGTGCCCCATACCCGATTGAGGTGCGTCTGGAGCTACAACCACTACATTCCCTAATTTTTGCATTTCTTCTAACAACACCTTAATACCTGGCGCTGTAATCCCATCATCATTGACAACTAATATTGTCGGTTTCGAATTTGCCATAACGCTAAGTTATGGAAATAATACAAATTGTTATTTCTACAAGCACATCTTTTCCTTATACATTTAATAATTTCACCCCAGAGGTCGCAGTAATATAGAGAATATTATTACCAATTTGATGGATTGAAGCATTTCTCCTTTGTATTAATGAGGTGAATAATTGGGGTGACCCTTCATTTGTTTTTAAACTATCCTTCGTAAGGGACTATTATTATCGCACGATAAATTTTTTACCTCGTACTTGTCAATTAATTTTTAAACAAATACTGAAAATAAAAAACTAATAACCAGACAATTAACTGTTTTGTTTATTTATATAAAACAAAATAGTTAAAAATTCGTTAAATAATTTGAATTGTAGCAGGATTAAGATATCCATGCTTGAAAATTCTAAACCTAATATTTAATCAACTATTATAAACAGATGAAAATAAAAACAATTTCATAATTCCCATTATAGTAATATATGGAGCTTTAAATACACACAGATAATCAATTTAATTAAATTCTAACACTTATTATGATCTCGAATTTTTATCCAAATGAAGGATTTAGAAGATTCGTATGGGTTTCAAGCGCTGTAGCGTGTTGCTTATGCATCACAGTACAAAGTGGCTATGCAAACACTTTTGAATCGCTAAAAATCACTTCGCCACAACAAAACATTACTGTGAAAGGTACTGTCCGCGATCCACAAACTAACCAACCAATCGCAGGAGTCACAGTATCTGTAGTGGGCACTACCATTGCAACAACTACGAATGCTAATGGTCAGTACGAGCTAAAAAACGTCCCTACTAACTCTCAGCTAAGTTTTTCTATGATCGGTATGCAAGCCATTACTGAAAATGTAAATAATCGTGCTACTATCGATGTGATGTTAAGTTCAGATAATGAAATCATTGATGAAGTGGTGGTTGTAGGTTATGGTACACAGAAAAGATCAGTTGTATCTGGCGCGGTAACCGCAGTAAAAGGCGACGAATTGGCTAAATCTTCTTCTGTCAATCTTTCTAATGGTCTAGCAGGCCGATTACCAGGAGTGACTGCTATTCAAAGCAGCGGAGAACCAGGATATGATGGTTCAAATATTCGCATCCGCGGTATAAACTCACTTGCAGGAGGTAACTCTAGCCCCCTGATTGTAATTGACGGTGTACCAAGCCGAGCAGGAGGTATAGACCGTCTAAATCCAAACGACATTGAGAGTGTGTCTGTTTTGAAAGATGCATCGGCAGCTATTTATGGATCCAGAGCAGGTAATGGTGTAATCTTAATTACTACAAAACAAGGTAAATCCGGAAAACCTCAATTATCTTATGACGGATTTTATGGTATTCAAAGACCAACAAGAACGCCAAAAATGGCAAGTTCACCGGAATATGCTGAGATCTTAAACGAACTTAGAATTTTTGGGAGTGACCTTGATCCTCAATTTTGGGGTGAGGCATGGAATGCATTCAAAACTACAGGTTCGTATGCAAGACCAGATAAATCGGAAACTATGAATGCTGCATTCAATCCAGAAGAAATGCAAAAATTCAAAGATGGCTCCGATCCCTATCGTTATCCAAACACAGATTGGTTTGATGAAGTATTTAAAAATTGGTCACCTCAACAAAGGCATAATATTCAAATTAACGGAGGAGGAGATAATACCACCTATTTAGCTTCATTAGGATATACTAACCAAGATGCTTACTATAAAAAATCAGCTGCTTTTTACAATCAATACGATTTACGTTTAAATATTGAGAGTAAAATCAATGACTATCTAACGACTACCATAAGTGTAGTCGGTCGTGAGGAGGAACGTAATTTTCCTACTGTGGGCGCTGGTGATATCTTTAGATTTATTATGCGCGGACGACCTAATGAGCCTGCTTTTTGGCCTCATGGAGAACCTGGTCCTGCAATTGAGTATGGTTATAACCCTGTAGTATCGACAACAGACCTGACTGGTTTTAACAAAACCGTTGATGATTATTTACAAACAACGGGAAAATTAGATTTTAAAATTCCTGGTGTAGAAGGTTTGAAATTAACAGGTACTGCAGCTTTGGATAAGCAATGGAAAAGAGGTAAAAACTGGCAAACACCATGGACGTTATATACTTGGGACAAAACTTCCTTCTTAGATGACGGCACCCCCAAACTAACTGGTTCTGTAAGTTCCCCCTTCACAGATGCACGTCTCTCGGAGAACACAGCGAGTCGCTTAGGTGTCAACCTAACAGGAATGATTTCATATGATAAAGTTATCAATGATCATTCTATCTCTTTATTAGCTGCACTGACACGTGAAACAGATAAAAGTAATGGATTTAATGCTTATAGACGCTATTTCTTATCAACACTGATTCCTGAGTTATCATTTGGTGAATCACGAGAGCAAAACATCGGTGTTAACGACTTATTTACAAGAGCACGATTGAGTTATTTTGGTCGTGTAAACTATAACTATCAAGAGAAATACTTAGCAGAATTCTTATGGCGTGTAGATGGCTCTTATATCTTCCCAGAAAATAAACGCTTTGGTTTCTTCCCTGGGGTTTCTGTGGGCTGGGTGTTGTCAAAAGAAGATTTCTTTAAAGAGAATGTTCAATTCGTAAATAACTTAAAACTAAGAGCTTCTTGGGGACAAATGGGAGCCGAAGCTTATTATAATGATGCACTACAAGAGTTCAAATTCCTTACTTTAATGAATACGGGTTCGGGTGTCTTTAATGACCAACTTGTAAAAACGCTTTGGGAAGCGAATGTACCAAATGAGAATTTTACTTGGGAAGTTGCAAATAATAGTAACTTAGGTCTTGATGCCACATTTATGGACAACAAGTTTGCCTTCACTTTTGATTATTTCTTTAATGAAAGATCAAACATATTAACCCAAAAAATTGCATCCGTACCCGAGAGTACTGGTATTCCATCAGCGAATCTTCCTCCAGAAAACATTGGTAAAGTTAGAAACTCCGGTTATGAGTTTAGCTTAAATTATCAAACAAATATTAATGACTTTACTTTTGGTGTTGGCGTTAATGGTGGGTATGCTAAAAACAAAATCATTTTCTTTGATGAAATTCCAGGAGCTCCTGAGTGGCAAAGAGCAACAGGAAGAGTAACGGGCGCTTGGCTTTTATACCAATATGATGGGGTATTCAAGGACATTGCTGATGTTAATGCAAACACCCTTGACTATAGTGCTGTAACAGGTGGCGCTAGCTTGAGACCAGGAGATATGAAGTTTGTTGATTATAATAACGATGGTAAAATTAACGGTGATGACTTAGTCCGAATGAATAAAAATAGCACACCAACATTTACTGGAGGTTTTAATCTTAATGCTGCATATAAAGGTTTTGATTTAACAGCTTTAATTCAAGGTGCTACAGGAGGGCTTCAGATGATTGGAATTACAGAGTCTGGTGATATTGGTAACTACTTAAACTGGTCATATGAAAACCGCTGGAGTATTGATAACCCAAGTAGCGAACATCCTCGTCTAAGTAATAGAAACACAGCTTACTATCAAGATGGAAGTAAAGCCGTAAACAATAGCTATTGGGTGAGAAATAATAACTACATCCGATTAAAAAATATTGAGCTTGGATATACGCTTAATCCTGAGATTACCAACAAAATAGGTGTTAAAGGCTTGAGATTATATGTAAACGGCCTTAATCTTATAACTATTGATAAAATCAAAGTTTGGGATCCAGAGTCTACAAACTCAAGCGGTCAATATTACCCTCAAGCTAAGGTGATAAATTTTGGATTAAAAGCCTCTCTCTAACATTTTAACAGCAAACTTACTAAAATGAGAAAAAGAATTTTGAGCGATATATTTAGAAGCACTAATTTTTTGAAAAAGCAGTCATCATTTGCTTCTAAATCAACTCTATATACTAAAAAACTGCTTATCGTATCGATGACTACATTTTTATTTCAGTCATGTGATACAGATTTCATGAATGTTAATCCTCCTAATCAGCTATCAGCGGATATAGTTTGGAATGATGCTGGTACAGCCCAGGCATACATTAATGATATATACAATGGATTTGAACAAGGCGGATTCAGCGAACAAATGCTTGCTTCGGTATCTGATGAGGCGATGTTTACGCACCCTGGTCGTGGCATTGACATTGTAAATAGCGGATCTTCAAATCCCACATCTCTAGGTTGGGTCCATGGAACTTGGGCTTGGGGAAGGATGTACATATACATTCGGTTTTGTAATGTAGCTATACAGCAATTAAATAGTGAGAATAATAAAATTACAGATCCTGACCTGAAAGATAAAATGCTAGGCCAAGTTCATTTTTTAAGAGCTTATTATTATCAGCAACTTCTTCGTTATTATGGTGGTGTACCTTTAATTGATAAAGTATATACAATCACGGACGATATGAATATTGCTAGAAATACATACGAAGAATGTGTGAACTTTATCGTTAAAGATTGTGATGAAGCCTACCGCTTACTAAATGGAAAAAGCATGGACAAAGGACGTGCAACCGCTAATGCAGCATTAGCGGTTAAATCACGAGTCTTACTGTATGCAGCCAGTGATCAACATGAGGGTGCAAAATTAAAAGCGAAGGTGAGTACAATCTCTGATGATATACTTCCTATTCTTGCATATACATCCGGAAGCCAACAGGAACGTTATAAAGCAGCACAAGCGGCAGCAAAGGCTGTAATGGACGAGGGTCAAGGTTATAAACTTAACCTAACAGCGCCTGTAAGTGCTACAGAAGGTCAAAACAACTATAAAAGTATAGCAATGGGCGGAGGAAGTAAAGCGCCTGGTATAGATGCAGCTGCTGCCTCAGAATTAATATACGCAAAATACTTCATTGCTGATGCTAATTATACGCATGGTCTTCATAATGGACCAAATGGTTATAAAAATTGGGCAGGTAACACGCCTATTGGATTATTGGTGGATGACTATGAAATGATAGACGGAACACCGTTTAGCTGGGATAATGCTACTCATAAGGCTGACCCATACAAAAATAGAGATCCTCGTTTTTATGCAACCATCTTATATGATGGGGCTGGTTGGAAGCCTCGAGAAAAAATTTCTGGTAATATTGACCCTGCTAATCAGATTCAAACAGGTACATATGATATTTTGGAAGGAGGTACAGTGAAAACAATTCCTGGTATTGATACAAGAGGAGGTAGTATTGAAAGTTGGAATGGTAGCTGGACTGGATATTATTATCATAAATTTATCGATCCAGATCCAAATATTGTTGACGCAAATAACTTCCAACTAGTTCCTTGGCCTTTCTTTAGATATACAGAAGCTGTATTAAATTACGTAGAGGCCAGCATTGAATTAGGAGAAACAACTGTAGCGAGAGATTGGTTAAATAAAATTAGATTCAGAGCGGGGATGCCTGCCGTAACAACTACAGATCAAAATCAATTAAGACAAATCTATAGACACGAACGTCGCATAGAAATGGCTTATGAGGAGCAACGTTATCATGATGTTCGTAGATGGTTAATAGCGCCTGAGACTGTAGGTCGTAAAGTAACTTATATCAAGGTCACAGGTAAATTCAAACCAGGTAAAACCATGACTGCACCTTATCGTCATGATCCTACAGTATATGATTACACATATACACCTGTAGTGGACAATTCACAGGAAAACAGATCTTGGAATAATAATCTTTATTTCAGACCAATACACCGAGACGAGTTAAATAAAAACAATTTATTAAAGCAAAATCCTGGTTATCAAAACTAAAAACAATAAAACCCTCCATTTTGGAGGGTTTTATTGTTTTTATAAAAAGCTTTAAAATTAACCTAGACCTTTTAACCAGTCTACGACTTCTTCTCTAGCTTTTCCTAATTTTTGCTGAAGGCGTCCCAATAATTCATCATCTTTACCTTCTTCATATTTTAAATCATCATCTGTAAGTTCAGCGTATTCTTGCTTCACTTTACCTTTCATTTCGTTCCATTTTCCTTTTAAATCTAGCTTATCCATAGTTGTGTGTTTTATTTGATTATACTCTTATACAACAACTCAAAGCACCGCTTGTTTGTCATATAGTTGTTACGAAATCGTTACAAATAGAGCTTTTCATATTGTAGTTCGCTTTCTTCAAAAGAAAGGTCTATTTTTAAATAATAACCAGGATAAATCAGTTTTTTATACTATGACTTACGAATCTAGATACGCAATCGGCCCTAATGAGTACAAATCATTAGATACAAAAGGACTTCGCGAAAACTTCCTTATTGAGAAGCTATTTGTAGAAGATGATATTCATTTTGTGTACACACATTACGACAGATATATGGCCGGAGGAGCCTTTCCTGTAAATAACAAAATCAAATTAGAAACTATTGAACCTCTATTGAAAGAACCGTATTTCTTGTCTAGAAGAGAATTAGGCATTATCAATGTAGGAGGATCTGGACAAGTCGAAGTTGATGGAGAAGTTTTTGAATTAAAAAACAAAGAAGCATTGTACATTGGGAAAGGAGCAAAAGAAGTTTATTTTAGCAGTGAAAGCTCAGATTCTCCTGCAAAATTCTATTTAAATTCTACACCTGCCCACCATAGTTATCCCACAAAAAAAGTAACTAAAGCGGAAGCGAACAAACTAGAATTAGGAACTCTAGAAACGGCAAATCACCGCACGATAAATCAGATGTTGCTGCATACGGTCATTCAGACATGCCAATTGCAGATGGGAATGACAGAACTAAAAACAGGTTCTGTTTGGAACACGATGCCCTCCCACACGCATGACCGTCGCATGGAAGTATATTTCTATTTTGAAGTTCCTGAAGGACAGGCTGTATCGCACTTTATGGGTCCAGTAGAAGAAACCCGTCATATTTGGATGCACAATGAGCAAGCTGTTATATCTCCACCATGGTCTATTCACTCAGGAGCAGGTACGAGTAATTATACTTTCATCTGGGGTATGGCTGGTGAAAATATGGACTATGACGATATGGACAAATCTGCTATCACTGATTTAAAATAACATGAAAAAATTTATAAGTTATATGGTTATTTCTAGTGCCTTTGTAGGTTTCGCATGGGCACAGAAATCTATTTCCATTACCAATCCTACCGATAATAGTCGCTTAGAACTAGTAAGTATTCCATTTTTGAAATTCACGAAGCATTTTGGAGTAGACACTATTTTTACCATAAAAGATCAGGCTTCAGGGAAAGTTTACTTACACCAATTGGAGAATTTAGGACAAAGCCAACCCCAAAATGTATTGGTACAAGTTCCGATTTCTTCGAAAGGAAAATTAAACCTCGTTGTATCCAAAGATAAAGCTCCATCTTTCCCATCAAAAACTTATGCACGATATGTTCCCGAAAGATTTGATGACTTCGCTTGGGAAAATGACGTTGTAGCTTTTCGTATGTATGGTAAGGCTTTAGAAGGTAGAGCGGATGATGCACAAGGAATGGATTATTGGGCAAAGCGTACCGAAAATTTAGTTGTCAATAAATGGTACAAAGGTGATGATTATCACAAAGACCATGGTGAAGGATTAGATTATTATTCTGTAGGACAAACGTTAGGTGCGGGTGACATTGCTTTATACCATAACAATACTATTCATTTTACGAAGCATTATAGAACGTATCAAATACTGGATAATGGTCCATTACGCACCACCTTTAAACTAACATTTGAGCCACAGACCATCGAGAATCAAGAGATTGCTTTGACCAAAACAATCTCTATTGACGCTGGTCAGAATTTTAACAAAATAGTTGTTGACCTTTCTAATAAGCAAGCCAACAAAACACCTGTTGTCGTAGGATTAGCCAAAAGAAACGAAAGCAAGCCGGAGGTAGAATTTGATAAACAAGATAAAACCTTAGTGTACTGGGAGCCTAACATTAATGATGCTGGACATACTGGTACTGCTTTAGTGTTAACCAATCAAAAAGTTCAATATATTGATTCAAATGAGAAGCAATTCTTATTGAAAACAGAAATCAGCAACAACAAACCATTTGTCTACTACAATGGTGCTGCTTGGAATAAAGCAGGCAAAATCACTTCATTTGGTCAATGGGAAGATGCAGTAGAGGATTATGCTGAGTACATTCGTAAACCTTTAAAAGTAAAATTGAAATAATCATGTGTATTATAAATGCTTTCGACTTAAATGGTAAAGTAGCCATCGTAACGGGATGTAAAAGAGGAATTGGTAAAGCTTTAGCTGAGGCGTTGGCCGAAGCAGGAGCAGATATTATTGGCGTTTCTGCAACGTTAGAATTAGAGGGCTCTGCCGTACAGAAATCCATTGAATCTATAGGGCGTAAGTTCTATGCTTATCAGTGTGATTTTTCCAATAGAGACTCATTATATGCTTTTATAACACAAGTAAAAAAAGATCATCCAGTAATAGATATTCTTTTCAATAATGCCGGAAATATATTGCGTAAGCCCGCTGCTGAGCATCCGGATGAATATTGGGATGAAATCATTGAAATCAACCAAAACGCACAATTCATACTGACGCGTGAAATCGGAAAAGACATGATTTCACGTGGAAGCGGAAAAATTGTTTTTACAGCTTCATTGTTGACTTTCCAAGGCGGAATTACTGTTCCGGGATATGCTGCTTCAAAAGGCGCTATTGGTTCATTAACCAAAGCTTTTGCCAATGAATGGGCGTCTAAAGGGGTTAATGTGAATGCTATTGCACCGGGTTATATTGCTACGGACAATACTGAAGCTTTACGTGACGATCCTGAACGTTCGGCTTCCATATTAGGTCGTATTCCGGCGGGTCGATGGGGCGAACCGGAAGATTTCAAAGGTCCTGCAGTATTCTTAGCTTCCAAAGCTTCAGACTACGTACATGGTACCATTCTAACCGTAGACGGTGGTTGGATGGGCAGATAATATAAAAGACTTAGCCAAAAGCTAAGTCTTTTATATTTCTAGAGATATAATCCCTTTTTATCTATAAACTCGAGAACTTTATCTGGAATAAAGAACTTAATATTTTTCCCTTCTTTAATCGCTTTGCGAACAAATGTAGAGGACAATTCCATTACGGGAGTATCTGTCATAGTTACAGAAGAGTGATCTTTTAAATCTCCTCCATCATATCCCGGACGTGGATAGACAATGATGCGGTAATCACGAAGAATAATATCGGCATTTTTCCATTTTGCAAATCCGGCAAGATTATCTTCTCCCATGATAAGCACAAAATCTCTATTCGGATATTTTTCTTCTAAATGAACAAGCGTATCTATAGTATACGAAGGCTGCGGTAGCTTGAATTCAATATCAGAAGCCCGAAGCTTTTCTGCCCCCTCTATAGCAAGATTGACCATTTCTAGTCTATCGTACATATTTCCCAAAGATTTCTTTTCTTTGAAAGGATTTTGAGGCGATACCACAAACCAAACTTCGTCCAGTTCAGTAAAATTAGCCATGTAATTGGCAATGATTAAGTGCCCTACGTGAATAGGATTAAACGAGCCAAAAAATAAACCAATTTTCTTATTTGCCATTATTTAGAAAGGAAATTCAAGACTAATTCTTCTGCTTCTGCTTTTGCAGTTTCTAATTCAAAGTTATTTAAGATAACATCAAATTTATCCGCGAAACTCAATTCGTGTTCTGCTTTCGCATAACGCTCTTGCAGTTTTTCTTCTGAATCAGTTCCTCTGCCTGCTAGACGCTCTTTCAATACTTCTAAAGAAGGTGGATTTACAAAAATTGCTAACGCTTGATCTGGAAATTTGGAACGTAAACGCAATCCGCCAACTACATCAATATCAAAAATAACATGTTTGCCCAAAGCCCAAATACGTTCTACTTCTGAACGCAACGTACCATAGTAAGTGCCCGAGTATACTTCTTCAAACTCGATAAATTCCTGCTTTGCAACACGGTGTAAAAACTCCTCTTTAGAAATAAAATAGTAGTCCTTTCCATTTACTTCTTCACCTCGTGGCTCGCGTGTGCTTGCAGATATCGAAAACTCGAAATTATCTGGGTACTTGCTTAGCAAATGTTTTACAATAGTTGTTTTACCAGCCCCAGAAGGCGCCGAAAAGATGATTAGCTTTCCGCTCATGTTTTTTATAATACGTTTAGTAGTTGTTCTTTGATTTTTTCTAATTCTTCTTTCATACGAACTACGATTTGTTGTATGTCCGCATTATTTGCTTTTGAACCCAAAGTATTGATCTCACGGCCCATTTCTTGAGAGATAAAACCTAATTTCTTACCATTAGAATCGTCTGAATTCAACGCTTTGATAAAGTAATTACAGTGGCTTTTCAGACGTACTTTTTCTTCGGTGATATCTAATTTATCTATGTAGAAAACAATCTCTTGCTCAAATCGATTTTTATCAATATTCTCTTTGCCTACAGCGTCTGCCATATACTGACTCACACGCTCACGAATCAATGGAATGCGATCTCCTTCGACAGCTTCTACTTCTGTTAAGTACGAAAGAATAAGATGTACTCGTTTTTCTAAGTCTACTTTTAAAATATTACCTTCATCTGCACGAAATGTATTGAACTTCTCTACAGCAGCATAAAAAGCATCCATCAAGACTTTACCTTCTTCTTCATCTACTTCATCATCATTCGTAGAAATTACCTCCGGCATATTAAGCGCCAAGCTAAATAGGGAAGAAGTTTCTTCTCCTACTTCCGTAGCAATATCTTTTAATTGATTGTAGTATTTTTTTAGCAACTCCGCATTGATAGAAGAAGCTTTGGCAGTTTGATCTGTGTATTCTGAAGAAATCAAAACATTGACCTTTCCGCGTTCTATAAGCTTGCTGCATTCGCCGCGAAGTGTCAATTCTTTGTCCGATACAACTTTGGGAAGTCGTATATTCAATTCCAAAAACTTAGAATTAAGGGATTTTATTTCGACAGTGTATTTGACTTTCGCATTCTCATGCGTGCCAACACCGTAGCCAGTCATTGATTTTATCATATGCAAAGGTAGGAATTATCAGACTAAAAGGAAATTATTATTCGGAGGATCTATTTGCGACCTTTTATTAGCTCAATAATAGGAGGCAATAAAGAAAATCCTATGATAGCCAATACAACTAAAGAAAAATTCTTTTGAATAAATTCAATCTGTCCAAAGAAATAACCGGCAAATAAGAAAAGCGATACCCACAGAATACCTCCTATAATATTGTATTTTCCAAAATGGCTATAGTTCATCTTGCTAATGCCCGCTACAAAAGGAGCGAAGGTGCGTACTATGGGAACAAATCGAGCATAAATAATTGTTTTACTTCCGTGTTTCGCGTAGAAATTTTGGGTTTTTTCTAAATATGAGGGTTTGAAAATCTTAGAATCCGCTTTAAAAACACGAAAGCCAAAATATTTTCCTATCTCGTAATTGACAAAATCACCTAATACGGCTGCAACAATCAGTAGAATAAGCATTACTATGATACTTAAATCGGTCTCAGGCTTGGCTATCAAAGCACCCATTGCAAACAACACAGAATCACCCGGAAGAAATGGAGTAACAACTAATCCTGTCTCCGCAAAGATGATTAAAAATAAAATCAAATACGTCCAATATTGATAGTCGTTGACAATACCGACCAAATGCTGGTCAATATGCAATATAAAATCGATTAAAGTACTTATGACCTCCATAGTGCTAAAACAAAAAAGGAAGCTTTTAGGCTTCCTTTTTCTTGAAAAATTTTTCTCTTATGACTTCGAATATAATCGGTAGTACTGATAAAAATATAATAATCAGTACCACTTTCGAAAAGTTGTCTCTTATAAAAGGAATATTACCTAAGAAATATCCTGCTAAGGTAATTCCACCTACCCATAATATTGCGCCAACCACATTGTAAGTTAAGAATGTACCGTAGTTCATTCTGCCTATACCACCCACAAAAGGAGCTAACGTACGTACAATAGGGACAAAACGAGCAATTACGATGGTTTTACTGCCATATTTTTCATAGAACGAATGCGTCTTTTCTATCTGATCATCCGTAACCATTTGTTTACCGAACAGCTTAAATTTCGTAATCTGCATTCCAAAATTCTTACCGATAGAATAATTCAACGAATCACCTGTAATTGCGGCTACCAATAAGATGAGTATTAACAACCAAACATTCAATTCATTCGGCTGTGCCGCCAACATACCTGCAGCGAAAAGCAATGAATCGCCAGGCAAGAATGGCATAACTACAACTCCAGTTTCCACAAAGATGATTAAGAACAAAATTAAGTATGTCCAAGTTTGGTAATTGTTTACAATCTCTACCAAATGGTCATCTATATGCAGAATGAAGTCTATTAAAGAATAGATAATGTCCAAAATAGCTAATATTAATTGTAGTTATTCAACATTACCGGCATCACCAACATCAAAATATCTTCATTGTCTGCTTTCACGGCAGGAACCAAAAGACCAGCACGATTAGGGCTACTCATTTCCAATACCACTTCCTCGCAGTTCAAGTTATTCAACATCTCTACCAAGAATTTAGCATTGAAGCCGATTTCCATATCGTCACCTTCGAATTGACAGCTCAATCTTTCGTGTGCCTCATTAGAGAAATCTAAATCTTCAGCAGAAATATGTAATTCTGAACCGTTGATTTTTAAACGTACTTGATGCGTAGTTTTGTTTGCAAAGATCACTACACGACGCAAGATATTTAAGAATAAAGAACGGTCCACCGTTAATTTATTAGGATTTACTTGAGGAATTACCGCTTCGTAATCTGGATAACGTTCATCTACCAAACGACAGATTAAATTGATGCTTCCAAATTGGAAGAAAGCATTCGTGTTATTGTATTCAATAGAAACGGTAGTTTCATCCGATGGCAATGAAGATTTCAATAATGTCAATGCTTTTTTCGGAAGGATAATAGATGTAGATTTTTCTGCACCTACATCTGTACGACGGTATCTAACCAAACGGTGTGCATCAGTTGAAACGAAAGTAATGTTTTGCTCATTCAATTGAACCAAAACACCTGACATTGCTGGACGCAACTCATCGTTACTTACCGCGAAAATAGTTTTGTTAATAGCTTCTGATAAAATAGAAGCTGCCAAGTTCACCGTAGACACATTGTCTACCACTGGGATTTTAGGAAAATCATCGGCATTTTCACCACTTAATTTATACTTACCATCACCCGCACTAATTTCAATAGCCAATGTTTTAGTATCTACTGAAAATGCTACTGGTTGATCTGGTAGAGTTTTTAATGTATCAATCAAAATCTTCGAAGGCATTGCTACGCGACCTTCTTCTTTTGCTTCTATAGGTAAAGAGGTAACCATACTTGTTTGCAAGTCTGTAGCTGAAATAGTCAGCATATTGTCCTTTATTTCAAACAAGAAGTTCTCCAAAATTGGAAGAACTGTACTACTACTTGACGCGCCACTGATGACTTGAAGTTGTTTTAATAAGACTGAAGTGGATACAATGAATCTCATGCTTTTTGCGATAATTTACTTATATGCAATATTACGGATTTTAAATCTAAAATTCGAATCTCCCGCCACTCGAAAGCCTTTATTTATACAATTTTAATTTTAGTACATTTGTGATGAAATATTTATGCAATTCAAAGAGATAATAGGACATCAAGAGGTCAAGAATCATCTGCTCAATTCGGTTAAAAATAACCGAGTGAGCCATGCCCAACTATTTTTGGGACCCGAAGGATCTGGTTCTCTTGCTATTGCTGTAGCGTACGCACAATATATCAATTGTGAAAACAAACAGGAACACGACAGCTGTGGTGAATGTGGATCCTGCCATAAATATCAGCGTCTTATTCATCCTGACTTGCATTTCTCTTATCCTTTTTATCCATCCAAAGACACGGTTGTCGCTGTTGACGTATTAAACGAATGGAGAACAGCATTTAACAAAAATCCTTATTTGGGATTGAATTACTGGCGGGATCAGTTGGATGCCGGCAATAAGCAAGCAAATATTCCGATTAAGGAAGTACACGATATTATCAAGAAATTGAGTTTAAAAGCTTTTGAAGCGGAATATAAAGTTTTGATAATGTGGCTTCCAGAATATTTGGACAAAGAAGGAAATGCGTTGCTAAAGCTTATTGAAGAACCTCCTGCTAAGACATTATTTCTTTTAGTGGCCGAAAATCAAGAACGCATATTAAATACCATCATCTCACGTACACAATTGGTCAAAATCAATAAAATTGACCACGAAGAGATGAAAAACTACCTTGTAGAAAAACATGAAATTGAAAATACGGTAGCTAATGAAATTGCTTTCATCGCAGATGGCAATGTTCAAGAAGCGCTGAATCTTTTATCTTATCAAGAACATAATAGTAATTTTACCACTTTTGTGGAGTGGATGCGCTATATCGTCACCGACAGAGGTGCTGATATTTTGAAACTTAGCGATGATAATCTTGCAAAACTAGGACGCGAAAATCAAAAAAGTTTCTTACTTTATGCCATTAATATGATTCGACAAATCATTTTGGTTCAGCAAGGTTTGAGAGGTTTAGTATTTTTGAAAGAAGAAGAACTAAAATTTGTCGAAAAATTTAGTGAATTATACCTATTTGAACAATTGACGGAAGCTATTAATCTGTTGGAGAAAACACATTATGGCATCGAAAGGAACGGTAATCCTAAAATATTATTTTTAGATTTATCTTTGCAATTAGTTTTATTGTTCAAATATCAAACGTTCCCTCAAGGGACTCAATATATATAGAAAGAAAAATATGGGATGTGGCAGTTGCTCATCCGGTGGTGGGTGTGGTACTAGCACCAAATTAGGTACGGTACCTGCAGGTTGTAACAACAACGGCACCTGTATGACCAGCGGATGTAATAAATTAGATGTATATGACTGGCTTTCCGATATGGATTTGCCATCAAATTATAAACCTTTCAATATAGTAGAAGTCCGTTTCAAAGGATCTCGCAAGGATTTCTTTGTCAATACGGATAATATTTATCTTGAAATGGGTGAAATGGTCGCTGTAGAACCATCTACGGGCGGATATGATATTGGACACGTATCATTGACAGGAGAACTGGTGCGTCTTCAATTGAAGAAAAATAATGTCAATCCTGAAACGGTAGCAAAAAAGATCTATCGCAAAGCAAACGAAGCGGATGTAGCAAAATACAACGCAGCGAAAGAATTGGAATGGGAGACTATGCACCGTGCCCGCAAATTGGCATTGGACTTAGGCCTTTCGATGAAAATTTCAGACGTTGATTACCAAGGCGATAAGACAAAGGCAACCTTCTACTATACAGCAGAAGGTCGGGTCGATTTCCGTGAGTTAATCAAGAAAATGGCTGAAGCATTTCGTATTCGTATCGAAATGCGTCAGATTGGTATGCGTCAGGAAGCCAGCCGCTTGGGTGGTATTGGTTCTTGTGGTCGTGAATTATGTTGTTCGACTTGGTTGACAGATTTCAAAACCGTTTCGACTTCTGCAGCACGTTATCAAAACCTTTCGTTGAATACATTAAAACTTGCTGGACAATGTGGCAAGTTGAAATGTTGTTTGAACTACGAATTGGATAGCTATATGGACGCATTAAAGGATATTCCGAATGATGTGGACCGTATAGAAACAAAAAATGGTGTTGCTTACCTTCAAAAAACAGACATCTTCAAGAAAACCATGTGGTTCTCTTATCCAGGTGCTGAAAGTTGGATACCGCTTCCAATCAGTAAAGTGAAAGAGCTTTCTGAGTTGAACAAAAACGGTATTAAACCAGAAAGTTTAGATCATGCTCCTGCTCAAAAAGAAGTCGTGAAACCTGTTGTGTTGGATTATGAAAATGTTGTTGGGCAGGATAGCTTGACACGTTTGGACGAAAAAAATAAAAAACGCAAGAAGAAGAAATCTAAGAGCAAACAAGCTAATGGCTCTAAGACTAAAGTAGAAAACGAGAAAGTTACTCCTACAGTAGAAAACAAGCAACAAAATCAGCAAACTCCGCTTAAAGAGCAGAAAAAGGCTGAAGGAGATAACAAACAAACTGCGGAGAATGGTCCAAAGCCTGAGCAAAAGAAAAAACGCAGATTCAACAATAATCGAAATAGAAATAGATCGAACGAAAATAAACAACAAAATGGTGGTGAATAATTTCACCACCTATATTTTTTAGTATGAAAAATCTGTTAGTCCTTTCTGTCTGTTGCTTATTAGGTGTGGCTTGCACCAATAATGCCTATTTTGAAAAGAATAAGGTGATTAGCAACCGTTCTTGGGATTATAATCAGCAACCTTCATTTGAGGTAAAAATAGATGACAAAGTGGCTAAATACGATCTCTTTATTAATTTGAGACATACTAATTTGTACGATTACTCTAACATCTATGTGCTCCTGCACGAAAAAGGAAATGGTCTTACCGATACTGCTTACCGCGAAGAAATCAAATTAGCAGAATTGGACGGAAAATGGATAGGTCAATCATCTGGCTCTCTTTACGAAGTGCAATATTTAGCTAAAAAGAATTTTACTTTTCCAGACACAGGAACTTACACATTTGCTTTGGAGCAAAATATGCGTGTCAATCCATTATTAGAAGTGACTGATGTGGGTATTAAACTCATAAAAAAATGATAACTATTCTTAGATGGATTTTACTACCGTTTAGCCTAATTTATCATGTTATAATATGGGTCAGGAATTTATTATATGATTTCCAAATCTTTAAAAGCAAATCCTTCGACATTCATACCATTGTAATCGGTAATCTTGCTATTGGCGGCACAGGTAAAAGTCCGATGACAGAATACCTTATTCGTTTACTAAAGGATGAATATAAAATAGCTACTTTAAGTCGAGGCTACGGACGCAAAACTAAAGGATTTAGACTCGTGGAACTTTCATCTCAAGCTATTGAAGTGGGAGATGAGCCTTTACAATTCAAAAAGAAATTTCCTGAAATAACCGTTGCTGTTAATGAAGATCGCTGTGCTGGAATAGAAAAATTACAAGAATATCACGATGTAATTATTTTGGATGATGCTTTTCAGCATAGAAAATTAAAACCCGGATATTCCATTCTTTTATTCGATTTTCAATCTCTATACCAACCAATTATTCTTCTTCCGACAGGAAATTTCAGAGATATATTTTCTTCTACAAAAAGAGCTGATCTGATTATTATAACCAAATGTCCTGAAATAATTTCTGAGAATAAGAAAGCCCATATTGAGCACTTAATTCGTAAACACAATACGGCTCCTATTTTTTATACCAGAATAGGATATGATAAGCCGTTAAATATTTTAGGTAAGACATATGCAGAAGAATTAACGGATAAATATATTGTATTATGCTGTGGGATTGCTAATCCAACACCTTTAGTTGATTACTTGGAAACAAAAGGAAATAAGGTGCAATTGGTTCAATTTCCAGATCACCACAATTATACAGCAGATGATTATGAAAAAATTAAAGCCATTTTTAATCAAATAGAATTCCCAAATAAGCTTATTATTACAACGGAAAAAGATCTTCAACGCATAGATAAAG
Source organism: Sphingobacterium litopenaei (assembly GCF_014692495.1). Lineage (GTDB taxonomy): Bacteria > Bacteroidota > Bacteroidia > Sphingobacteriales > Sphingobacteriaceae > Sphingobacterium > Sphingobacterium litopenaei. Next base: position 53,590 of record NZ_JACOIJ010000008.1, read on the forward strand.
AATCCTTTATCGATTACCCGTTATTATATATACCTATTCATCTTCAAACAGCAGATAAACAACAACTTACTTTTGATCATTTCATAAAAAATTACATTTCTAAAAATTTAAATTAAACTTTCCATAACTTCATAAGTCATAAACCTATTATAAACTTGACATTAAAAATCCAAAACTTATGAAAAATTTAATTACAATTCTAGCATTAGTACTTACTATAGGCTTTGCTAATGCTCAACAAGGCGGTCCACGTCAACAACGCAACCCTGAGGAAATGACTAAAATGCAAATAGAAAGATTAACAAAAGAACTTAATCTTTCACAATCTCAACAAGATTCAATTCACAAACATATTTTAGTTTTCTCAGCGGAACAACAAAAAGTTTTCAGAGAAGCTGGTGACAATCGCGAAGAGGCTATGAAATCTTTTCAAGCTATTCGTGATAAGCAATCAGCAAAGATTAAAACTTTCTTAAACGAAGAACAAATCAAAAAATATGATGAGTTAGCTCAACAAAGAGGCGGATTTGGTGGACAACGAGGTCAACGTCCTAACAACTAGTTTAGTTCAAACTCAAATGAGGAAGGCTTATTTCTGCGGATATAGGCCTTTTTTGTTAAAACATGTTAAATTGTAACAAACTAGATACACTTAACGCAATAAACTTAGGCATTTGACTGTTATAGTACTGAACAAAGTTTAAATAGAGTATATAACATAAAATTTTAAATGCTATGAAAAAATTAATTTTAACAGGTCTAAGCTTTTTATTTGCAATTACATTGACATTTGCACAAGACATTAATCCAGAAACAAAAGCAAAACAGAAAGTCGATGAATTGACTCAGGTTCTGACTTTAAATGAAGATCAACAATCGGCAGTTTTTACTATCATATTAGAAAAAGTAACAGCAACACAAGCTATTAAAGCAGACACTACATTAGCTGCGGACGTAGCACAACAACAACTTGATGCTGCTCAAGCAACTGCACATCAAAAAATTTCTGAACAATTAACAGAAGATCAGAAAGTAGCTTTTGCTAAATACCTAGAAGACAATAAAGGTAAAAAAGAAGATGAGCAAGGTGAACAACAACAAGAGGAAGAAAATAAAGAAGAAGGCAACAACTAAAAATCTCATTCATAATTTATTGCAATTTTAGAAATTAACAATTTCATTAATTACCCTAACAAAAAAGGCGGAAATAATTTCCGCCTTTTGCTTTTACTAAATATTTAGTCTTCGTTAAGAAGTTTTTAGTTTCTTCTGAATGTCTTGGACATAAGTTTTGAACTTTTTATCCGTTTCAATCAAGTCTTCTACTGTCTGGCAAGCATAAATAACTGTAGAGTGGTCACGCCCACCGAAGAAGTTGCCTATAGATTTCAAAGATGATTTAGTGTGATTTTTCGCTAAGTACATAGATATTTGACGAGCTTGTACAATTTCGCGTTTACGTACTTTCGATTTAACCATCTCTACTGGAACTTCAAAATACTCACATACCAATTTCTGGATATATTCCATTGAAATTTCTTTATGGGTATTTTTAACGAAGTTTTTCAGCATAGACTTCGCAAGGTTCAAGTCTATTTCTTTTTTGTTTAAAGTAGATTGTGCTAACAAAGAAACCATAGCGCCTTCCAATTCGCGTACGCTATTGTCAATTTGAGTAGCAACATATTCAACCACTGCTTCAGGTAGCTCAATACCATCTGAATACATTTTTTTCTTCAAGATTGCCATTCTTGTTTCCAAGTCTGGAATTTGAATGTCAGCAGATAATCCCCATTTGAAACGGCTTAAAAGACGTTCCTCAAGACCTGATAAGTCTTTAGGTGCTTTGTCCGAAGTCAAAATGATTTGCTTACCAGACTGATGTAAATGATTGAAAATGTGGAAGAAAATATCTTGTGTCTTTTCTTTACCAGCGAAATTATGTACATCATCCATGATGATAACGTCCATAGCTTGATAAAAATTCACAAAATCATTGATAGTATTGTTTTTCAATGAATCTACGAACTGCTGACAAAATTTTTCACAAGAAACATAGATGACCAATTTGTCCGGTAAATTTTTCTTGATTTCATTACCAATGGCCTGTGCCAAGTGTGTCTTACCTAAACCAACATCACCATATAACATTAAAGGATTAAAAGAAGTTCCTCCAGGCTTGTTTGCAACTGCATATCCTGCTGAGCGAGCTAATCTGTTACATTCACCCTCTACAAAATTCTCAAACGTATAGTTTTGATTCAATTGCGGATCTACTTGCAGTTTCTTAAGTCCTGGAATGACAAAAGGGTTCTTTATATTTTTGTTTAATGCTACAGGGACAGGTATAGATTGCTTTTTACCTTCGGCACCATTACCATTTGACGGAAGATTAGTAGTATAAGGTGTGTTTGCAGAAGATTTCTCCACCACAATATTATACTCTAATCGACCTTGCTCACCTAAGAATTTCTTTACAGTCTTACGTAAGATACCTACGTAGTGCTCTTCCAACCACTCGTAAAAGAATAAACTAGGAACTTGAATAGTTAAAACGTTTTCCTCCAAACGAACCGCTTTCACAGGCTCGAACCATGTCTTATAACTTTGTGCAGGAATGTTGTCTTTAATCACTTGAAGACAATTATTCCAAACACTTGTATACGTTTTTTCCATTCTTAAATTGTTAATAACTTGATAACCAATTATTGATAAAAAAATTGTTTATAACTTTCCCTTTCAACGAAGATGACAAAAATTTCCGACCTAAAAAAGTGAAAGTATAAAAAAAATACACTTCATTAATATTCAACTAGTTACATATTTTTTTAGTGATCATAGGCCTGTGTTTTGATATCAATTCAAACTTTTCCACACAACAAATTTCGAACCAAAAATGAAAGAATTTGAGGTTGTTTATAACGGTTAATAAAAAGTCTTGTGGAAAACTTTCTACTTCTAAAATACGGAAAATTTTATCATAAAATCAAACAAAAAGAGCCACAAAATTTGTGGCTCTTTCTCTAAATATTTTTGTTTTTTCTTATTAACCTACCTGAGATTGTGTAGGATGCGTTTTAGCTAATTTTTTACATTCTTCAAAAATTGCTTGAGCATCATAATTACAAATTCTCCACAACTCTTTCTGTTCACCATGCTCAACTATTTCATCCGGAATTCCAAGACGTGTAACATGTGCGACATAATTATGTATAGACATAAACTCTAACACAGCAGAACCAAATCCTCCTGGTAATACACCATCTTCTACCGTAATAACCTTATTAAATTTCTTGAACACTTCGTGTAATAATTCTTCATCCAAAGGTTTTACAAACCGTATATCATAATGTGCTGGATATATTCCTTCCGCATTCAAATCCAATATAGCCTTTGTTGCCTCATTACCCATATGACCTAAAGTAATTATGGCTACTTCTTCACCATCAACTAATTTACGGCCTTTGCCTATCGGTAATGCGTTGAAAGGTCTTTTCCAATCTAGCATTACACCATTACCTCTTGGATAGCGTATAACGAATGGTCCTGCATTTTCTAATTGAGCAGTATACATCATATTACGCAGTTCCTCTTCGTTCATCGGAGCTCCAATCGTTAGATTCGGTATACAGCGCATAAATGCAACATCATATGCACCATGGTGCGTAGGACCATCCGCTCCAACCAAACCCGCTCTATCTAAGCAAAAGACAACATTTAATTTTTGCAAAGCCACATCATGTATCACCTGATCATATGCACGCTGCATAAACGACGAATAAATATTACAAAAAGGCACCAAACCTTGAGTCGCCAAACCTGCACTGAAAGTTACAGCATGTTGCTCTGCAATACCTACGTCAAAAGCACGATCTGGCATAGCTTTCATCATGATATTCATGGATGATCCACTAGGCATAGCTGGTGTGATTCCCATTATTTTATCATTTGCCTCGGCAAGCTCTACCAAAGTATGACCAAATACATCTTGGTATTTGGGTGGCTGAGGTTTCTCGTATACAGATTTCTTGATTTCTCCAGTTATCTTATCAAATAAGCCTGGAGCATGCCATTTAGTTTGATCTTTTTCAGCTAACGCGTAGCCTTTTCCTTTTACGGTAACTACATGTAAAAGTTTAGGACCACTTATATGTTTTAAATCCTCTAAAGTCTTTACTAATTTATTGACATCATGACCATCTACAGGTCCGAAATATCTAAAGTTAAGTGACTCAAAAAGATTAGCATTTTTCAAAAGAGTGCCTTTAATGCTTTGTTCTAATTTTTTAGCCCACCCGTAGGCATCTGGACCATTCTTAGAGATTTTGGCCAAAATAGAAATTAGCTCATCTCTAAATTTATTATAACTTTTCGAAGTGGTAATACTTGTCAAATATTCTTTAAGCGCCCCCACATTCGGATCGATAGACATACAGTTATCATTCAGAATAACCAATAAATTGGATTTCTCAATACCTGCATGATTCAATGCTTCAAATGCCATACCGCCAGTCAAAGCTCCGTCACCAATAATTGCCACATGCTGACGATCTATTTCTCCTTTGTATGCAGAAGCTACAGCCATCCCCAAAGCGGCTGAAATAGAAGTAGAGGAGTGACCCACACCAAAAGCATCATATTCGCTTTCGCTGCGTTTTGGAAATCCCGATATACCTCCTAATATTCTATTTGTATGGAATTGTTCTCTTCGACCTGTAAGGATTTTGTGGCCATAAGCTTGGTGGCCTACGTCGAAGACAATTTGATCATATGGTGTATTCAACGCATAATGTAGAGCTACTGTCAATTCTACAACACCTAAACTCGCCGCGAAATGCCCCCCATTGACAGAAACTATATCAATGATAAATTGTCTGAGCTCTTTACAAATCTCTTCTAAATCCGATTCTTTAAGCTTTCGCAAATCCGAAGGATAAAGAATATTTTTTAAAAGTGCTCCTGCTTCTATTTGCATACCTTAAAATAAGTTTCAAAACAAGTTACAAAGTAACAAATTTATTCTTTTAACTAATGTATATATATACAAAAAACTGGCATCAAAAGTTTTGATTTCAAGTTTTAAAATAAATATTAGTGTGTAAATGCGTATTTTTGATTCTATATATGGAAGTTACAAATTACGAAATAAAACTCGAACAATTCGAGGGGCCTTTTGACTTATTATTGTTCTTCATTGAACGTGATGAGCTTAATATCCATGATATTCCTATCTCTAAGATTACGGATGATTTCTTGGATTATATCCAAAAGATGCACTCCCTAAACATAGAATTGGCTTCAGAATTTATTTTCGTAGCATCGACTTTAATGCGGATTAAAGCTAAAATGTTGCTTCCACGTCCTGACTTAGACGAAAATGAAAACGAAGTTGACCTGAAAGAACAACTTGTTCAAAAACTTATTCTCTACAAGCAATTCAAAGATGTATGTGAGGATTTGAAAGTATTAGAATCCAATAGAGAAAAATTACATCATCGTGCAAATATTGCTTTTGATCTCAAGCATACGAAACGTCAGATTACAGAGGAGGAATTAGCTTCTTTCGATTTGTATAAGCTGATGATGGTTTACGAAAAAATGATGTATCATTTTACACATCGCGTGGTTCCTGTAACACATACTGTTGTAAAATTTCCTTACACCATCGAAAAACAAAAAGATGCCATCTCTGCTCTTTTAGACTTAAATAAGAAGCTTGATTTTCAAATGATATTGAGAAATTCTGAAAATAGAGTCCAATTTGTATTTAATTTCCTAGCTATATTAGAAATGCTTCAACAAAAATTATTGGAAATCGAAGTAGGCTTAGGATATAATAATTTTGAAGTAGCTACGAGAGATCCAAATGCTCCAGAGGAAGAAAATATAGAAGAAGAATAATTTTTTATGGAATTTGTAGGAAACGTGCATCCATGCAAAAACTATAAATCATGAAAATATTATTTAACAATTTCATACTAGTACTGTTTTTAACGATTTCTTTAGAAACCACTGCTCAAATTTCAACTAATCGTTCTTTTCCTCCTATAAATGGAAATAAAGAAGACAAAAAATGGTATGCACACCCCGACTCTACTGATTTTAATTTTTCAATTTCTCCAAATTATTTTTTATTAGGTACATTAAATGGTTATATGGGGAGAAAGTATTCCAATCCAGAAGAGAATACTATTGACTCTTATAAAGCTGCTACACATCTAAAAAGATACATTTTTGACTTTATAAAGAATCACTATTTTACTAGTCCTGATAGCACCGATGCATACTTTATAAAAGACGAAAAAGTGGCTAAAAAAATAAACTCCTATTTTGACCAAGATGGAAAAATTATTCCTCAAGAATTAAAAGATGAAAATGAACTGTACTCCTATATTTTGGGCAAATATTTAGTTTATGGTGAACACTTAGACGAAAATATTTATAAAATAATTATAGTAAATTCTTTCGAAGGAGATTTAGTCTATAAAAGCTTGAAGCAAATAGGCTGTGACAAAATTCTCTACAAAATATATCGTGGCTATATTCCTACTTCACAAGTTTATTACTTTGAAGCTACACCAAGAATGATTAAATTTTTTAAATCATTTGCTAATCTCAAAGACAAAATTTCACATGAATCTATTTTATCTTATTTAGAAATTAGGTCAATTAGTACTCTAAATGATATAAAGAGAATGAGGAATGAATCAAAAAATAAAGAATTTAATAGAATAAAAGCTGCCTTTAGCAATGACAGATAAGTTACCTATTTCATAGATTTCAAATGATCTAATATATCTTTTAAATATTTATAACGCTCAGAATAATCTACCTGAGGTAGATTACGCAAAGAGTAAATTCCGCTAGTCAAAGCTTTAGTAGATATATGTGAAAAAGATGAAATAAAACCTTCTAAATTTATTTCTTCCAAATATCCATCTACAATCCCATAATTTTTAGCTTTATCAGCATCAAAATATTCTGTTTGTAAACATAATTGTAGAGCTTTTTTCTCCGACATAACTTTCAGTAGGCTTGCCATAACTTGAAAAGGAAACAAGCCTATTGCTAATTCAGGTAACTTAAATTGTACTTCACGATTACTGAAAACATAAGTACAGCCCAAAATAAGTAGGAAGCCGCCAGCAATTACACTTCCTTCTACTATTGCTATAGAAGGCTTTAACAAACTATCGAATACCTGACCTAATGATATATCTTCATTAGTTATAGAAGGATTTACACTATCCAAATCTGGATTTTCGAAAGTATTCAAATCCATTCCCGCACAAAAAATAGGTCCTTCAGCTTTAATAATAACAATTTTTACGGCATCATCTTGATTTGCTTCTTGAAAAGCGTGATAAATCTCATTGACCATAGTAGGAGTGAAAGCATTTCTTTTCTCCGGTCTAGCCAAGGTTAAGACAAATTGATATTCTATTTTTTGAACCTTAATATATTTGTACATGGATTTTAACTTATCATATCGAAAAAACTAATTTTCAATTTATTAATATCAATAGGATTACTTTTTCCGAATCTATCTAATAAAATTTCTGTAGGAATATTACCTACCATTTCATCTTGGGCAAAAGGACAACCTCCAAATCCCATGATAGCACCTTCAAATCTTGTACAGCCTCCTTTATTAGCGGCATTTATCTTCTCTGTTGCCTCATTTGCATAACTGTGCAAATGCACACTAAAATCTAATTTAGAAAATTCTTTATATAACTTTTTAAATAGTGATGTAATCATTACGGGAGTAGCCTGGCTAGTGGTATCGGCAATCGAGAAACGTTTAATTCCTAAATCTTTTAATTTATCTACCCATTGCAACACCAATTCTTCATTCCAAATATCCCCATACGGATTCCCAAATGCCATAGAAATATAAATTACGAGTTCCTTATCACTGTCAGCTATAGTATTCAATATATCTTTTACGGTAGAATAAGCCTCTTCAATTTTCGTATTCGTATTCCTCTTTTGAAAAGTCTCAGAAATAGAAAAGGGATAACCTAAATAATCTATTTCATCAAACGATTTAGCTTGTATAGCCCCTTTTAAATTGGCTATGATGGAAAGTAATTTTGTGTTATTAACTTTCTCTAGTCCATGGACTACATAACTGGTATCCTGCATTTGAGGTACAGCTTTTGGGGATACAAAAGACCCAAAATCTATATATTCAAAAAGATTGCTCTTTATTAAGTTGTTAATATGGGCTATTTTTTTTTCGGGACGTATTAAATTTTTTCTACCTTGAATAGCGTCGCGAGGACAATCAATAATTTTAATTTCTTGAGGATTAGACATCTTTTTTTATTTCACGTGAAATGACCATTTTTTGTATTGCGCTTGTGCCTTCCCCAATAGTACACAATTTAGCATCTCTAAAAAATTTCTCCGCTGGATAGTCTTTTGTGAAGCCATATCCGCCATGTATTTGCACAGATTGATTTGCGACCTCTACAGCTACTTCTGAAGCATATAATTTTGCCATTGCACTCTCTTTAGTGACCTTTAGATGATTGTCCTTTAAGTATCCTGCTCTTCGAATCAATAATTCTGATGCATCAATTTTTGTCGCCATATCGGCTATTGTAAATGAGACATCCTGGAAATCATAAATCTTTTGATTGAATTGCTCCCGCTCATTTGCATAGCGCAAAGCACATTCATAAGCTCCACGCGCTATACCTAATGATAAAGCAGCTATTGATATTCGACCTCCATCTAATAATTTAAGAGCTTGTACAAAACCATTACCAATCTCACCTATTACTTGATCCTTATGTACACGGCAATTATCAAAAAATAAGAAAGCAGTTTCTGATGCTCGCATCCCTAATTTATCAATTTTTTTTCCAGAACTAAAACCTTCTGTACCTTTTTCTATAATAAATGTGGACATGGCATGATTATTTCCTTTTTCGCCGGTGCGTGCTATCACCACAGCTACATCACCACTTATAGCATGTGTAATAAAAGTTTTAGAACCATTAATTATCCAATAATCACCATCCTTTACAGCAGTAGTAGTCATACCTCCTGCGTCGGATCCTGATCCTGTTTCTGTTAAGCCCCAAGCTCCTATCCATTCTCCAGAAGCTAATTTTGGCAAATATTTAGCTTTTTGAGAATCATTCGCAAAGGATAAAATATGATTTGTACAAAGTGAATTATGAGCAGCTACTGATAATCCTATAGATCCGCAAACCTTTGAAATTTCGTCCAAGATGGTAATGTATTCTTGATAACCTAATCCAGCACCTCCATATTCTTCTGGAACTAGGACTCCCATAAATCCATATTCTCCCATTCTGTGAAATAAATCTACTGGAAAATATTGTCTCTCGTCCCAGTCCATTACATAGGGTTTGATGTAGGTCTTTGCAAATTCTCTTGCACTTTCGCGGACTAAAGCTAATTGCTCTGTTTCATAATTATTGTACATCGTGATTTTTTACTTAAGTTTATATATTGTTAACAGCTAATATTATAAATATCGTAAAAATCAAATAATATTTTATCATATTTATAATATTAAAAACAATAACCAACTATAAATTTTTATTTTAATAAAAACGCACCATGCAAAAGTTATTGGATATATTGAACCAAAAATCCGAAAAACTCCGTTTAGGCGGAGGAATAAGTAAAATTCAAAAGCATAAGGAGAAAGGCAAAATGACAGCTTGGGAACGAATAATATATCTTTTGGATGATAATAAACCATATACCGAAATTGGGATTTTTGCTGGTGATAATATGTATGTGGAGCATGGAGGATGTCCAAATGCTGGAGTAGTAGTAGTTTTGGGATATGTAAAAAATAAGCTTTGCATTATAGTTTCTAATGATGCTACAGTGAAAGCTGGCGCATGGTTTCCCATTTCTGGCAAGAAAAACCTTCGTGCACAAGAAATTGCTATGGAAAATAAATTACCCATCATATACTTAGTAGATTCTGCTGGTGTTTATCTTCCTATGCAGGAAGATATTTTTCCAGACAAAGAACATTTTGGTCGAATATTTCGTAACAATGCTAAAATATCTTCGATGGGAATTCCTCAAATTGCAGCAATAATGGGTTCTTGCGTAGCAGGTGGTGCTTATTTGCCTATTATGTCTGATTATGCGTTGATCGTAGAAGGTACTGGTTCTGTTTTCTTAGCAGGATCCTATTTGGTTAAATCTTCTATTGGCGAGGTTGTAGATAATGAAAGTTTAGGAGGTGCTATTACACACACTGAAATTTCAGGTGTGGTTGATAATAAATATCCAGATGATGCATCTTGTCTAAATGCCATCAAAAATATAGTGGATAAAATAGGAGAAAATCCAAAAGCTGGTTTTTCTAGAATTGAACCTAAATTACCCAAATTAGCAGTTGAAACTATCTATCAAAATCTACCTGAAGATAGATTAAAGCCTTATAATATGCTTCAAATTTTAGATGCTATTGTAGATGAAGGTACTCTGGAAGAATATAAAAAGGATTATGGGAAAACATTGATTTGTGCTCTAGCTCGAGTAGATGGTTGGGCTGTAGGTATTGTAGCGAATCAACGTGAAATTGTAAAAGCGAAGAAACTTGGTGGAACCCAAGAAATGCAGATGGGAGGTGTTATCTATTCAGATTCGGCGGATAAAGCAGCACGTTTTATTATGAACTGCAACCAACAAAAGATTCCGTTGGTATTCTTCCAAGATGTAACTGGTTTTATGGTGGGTTCTCGATCGGAACATGGTGGAATTATTAAAGACGGAGCAAAAATGGTGAATGCTATGGCGAATTCGGTTGTTCCAAAATTTACATTTATTATAGGTAATAGCTACGGAGCAGGTAATTATGCCATGTGTGGTAAAGCTTATGACCCACGATTAATCTATGCTTGGCCCATAGCACAAATGGCTGTAATGAGTGGTGCTTCTGCTGGTAAAACCCTATTACAAATACAAGAAGCTACTTTGAAAGGTAAAGGCGTAAGTTTATCAGAAGAAGAAAAACAATCTTTATTGAAAGAGATTGAAGATAAATACAATGAGCAATTAAGCCCGTATTATGCAGCTGCTCGTCTTTGGGTAGACGGAGTTATTGATCCAAAAGAAACACGTAAGATAATTTCAATGGGTATAGAATCTGCTAATCACAATCCAGATATTCCAAGATATAATGTTGGAGTAATACAGACTTAATATTAAATATCTGTTATCAATATATAGATTCTTCTTTCTTCAGAAGGACAAGAAAACTTTAAGATTTAGCATACAAATCATAATACTCTTCCAGACATTCAGGATTACGCATAATATCTTTGGAAACAGCTTTTTCTAAAGAAACTCCTGAAAAAATCTTTTTAACGGGTATTTCTAGCTTCTTACCACTCGATGTATAAGGAATGTCTTTTACTTGAAAAATAGAATCAGGTACATGTCGTGGGCTATATTGCTTTCTCAGATTTGATTTTATTTTGGTTTCGATTTCATCATTTAATTTCAAATTGTCTTCAAACTGCACAAATAGCCACATTTTAGAAGAACCATCCTTTTCATCTGTCGTAATCACTAAAGAATCTTGGACCTCACACAATTCATTTACAGCATTATAAATTTCGGCTGTTCCGATACGCACGCCTCCACGATTCAAAGTAGCATCCGAGCGACCATAAATTAGTATTCCTTCTTCACGAGTTATTTTAATCCAATCGCCATGTGCCCAAACATTCGGAAATTTTTCAAAATAACTTTCTCTGTACTTTTCATTACGGACATCATTCCAAAAATAAATAGGCATAGAAGGCATAGGCTGCTTTATAATCAATTCGCCTACTTCATCCATTACTCCTATTCCTTCTTCGTTATAAGCCACTATATCGGCTCCTAAAGTCTTACATTGCAATTGCCCTGTATATACAGGTAACATCGAATTTCCAGATAAAAAAGCAGAACAAACATCTGTACCACCACTCAAGGAAATAATATGTACATCTGGAAATTTAGTTTGTAAGGCTTCAAAAGTTGAATAGGGTAGAGGAGAACCTGTGGAACCAATGACTTTAGGTTCGTAATCCTTGATGTCTAAATGTTGAATCGAAGTAAAATAAACAGCTCCAGCACCTAAATGATGAACTTGAGCTTCTTTAATGAAATTCCAAAATGTCTGATGGTTTTTGTGATTAATTATGCCATCAAAAAGGCATAGCCTTGCGCCACAAAGTAACGATGACAATGCATAGTTCCACATCATCCATCCTGTTGTCGAATACCACAAGAAATTCTCTCCAGCTTGTACATTTTGATGTAAAGCCAAGGCTTTATAATGCTCTAACAGATTTCCTCCTGTACTATGCGTAATAGCCTTTGGTTTTCCTGTTGTACCTGAAGAATACAAAATCCAAATAGGATGTGAAAAAGTTACACGAACGAATTCTATATCTTTTGGCACATACTTATCCAATACCGTATTCCACACACTATCATTCAGATTAACAACCTCTTGCAAAGTTATTAACCTACTTACCAACATATCCAAAGTCTCCTTTTTAGAGAACTTTCTGTCATTGTATTGATATTCTGTTTCGATAAAAAGTATTTTTGGTTCGATTTGTTCGAATCTTTCTATAATAGCTTTATCTCCAAAATCAGGAGAACAACATGACCATATAGCACCTAAGGAATTGACAGCTAAAAATATAGCAATTGTTTCAACTCTATTATTCAAAACGCCAACAACTCTGTCTCCTTTTTGAATACTTTTTTCGAGTAAATATTGTTGAATTTTACTGACTCTTTCTTGTAATTCTTCCCATGTAACTTCTTGATAATATTCGTATTCGGACTGAAATTTTACTGCTATTCCTTCTTCCTGATAAGATTTGAAAATATGTTCAGCATAAGAAAGCTTTATGCCTTCAAACCATTTTGCACCAATAAAATTTTCCGCAGTATTCCCATCTAAAATTTTTCTATAATTTCCGGAATATGAAACCTGGAAATAGTCTAAGATAGACGCCCAAAAATCTTCCAAATGATTTATGGACCACAAGTGAAATTCCTGATAATTAAGAAATTGCAACTTAAATTTGCTTTCAATATATTTCTGAAAAGCATACAAACTAGATGATTCTGTATACTCCTGTGATGGAATCCACAAAGGTGTCGACATGCGTTTATAAATTGGTACACCTAAATATACAAAAAGGTCATCGCTACTCACAATGACCCTTGACTTATCTTAAATTTCTAGCCTACTTTTTAAAAGCATTCCAGCCTTGTGCTTTAATTTCATGCACATGACCAGATTTTGAAATCATTTCTTTACCAGCAGAAGGCTCTGTAATATAACCAATTACAGAAATATCCAGCTGCCCTTTGATTTTATCGTAGTCTGCTTGCGGTATAGTAAATAACAATTCGTAATCTTCACCACCGCTCAATGCACAAACTGTAGGATCCAAACCAAATTCACGAGCAGTCTCGTAAGTCATTGGATCTAAAGGAATTTTATCCTCGTATAATTTACAACCTACATTTGAAGCTTCACAAATATGTAATATTTCAGAGGCCAAACCATCAGAAACATCAATCATAGAAGTAGGCTTAATATTTAAAAAGCTCAACAATTCCACTACATCTTTACGTGCTTCAGGCTTCAATTGACGCTCTACAATATAGTCTTTACCTTCTAGATCTGGTTGAATATTAGGGTTTTCCAAATAAATTTGTTTCTCTCTTTCTAATAATTGTAAGCCTACATAAGCTCCTCCCAAATCACCAGAAACACATAACAAATCACCTTCTTTGGCACCAGAACGGTATGTAACTTTTGATTCTTCAGCATAACCAATACTTGTTACCGAAATAACCAAACCTTGAGCTGAAGCCGAAGTATCTCCACCAACTAAATCAACACCGTATTTTTTACAAGCAATTAAAGCACCTTCATAGATTTCTTCAACAGCTTCTAAAGGAAATTTGGATGAAAGTCCAATAGAAAAAGTGATCTGTGAAGCAATACCATTCATAGCATAGATATCCGACAAATTAACTTGTACTGCCTTGTATCCCAGGTGTTTAAGCGGAACATAACGCAAATCGAAATGAATATTTTCTAACAGTAAATCTGTGGAAATCAAGGTTTTATAACCTGAAAAATCCATTACTGCAGCGTCATCTCCAATTCCTTTATTGGTCGATTTTTGTGTTAATTCTACTGCTTGCGTCAGGTGTTTGATTAAACCAAATTCACCTAATTCGTTTATATCTGTTTTATCTATATTATCAAACATATTCACATTTTTTCCACAACAAAGATACACATTAATCTCGCTTGGATAATAGAGCTAAAAATAGGGCAAATGTCAAAATGCCCCATTTTCTGAAATATTTTATAGCATGTTCCACAGATAATTTGACTTTTCCCGTGAAACATGAGTTTTTTACAATCCTAAACGTGCTGAAATTTCCAACATTCTTTCAATAGGCTTTTGAGCTCTATTGATAACATCCTCAGGAAGTGTAATTTCTGGCTGATCGTATTTCAAACAGTTATACAATTTCTCTAAAGTGTTCAATTTCATATGTGGACAGTCATTACATGCACAAGCATTGTTTGGCGGAGCAGGAATAAATGTTTTGTGCGGACTAGATTTTTGCATTTGATGCAAAATTCCTGATTCTGTTGCTACAATATATGTAGATGCCTCATCTTCAATTGTATATTTCAGCATTCCAGAAGTAGATCCGATGTAATCTGCTTCAGCTAAAATGTTATCTTCACACTCTGGATGCGCAATAAACTTCGCTCCAGGATATTCAGCACGCAAATTTTCAATTTTTTCACGTGAAAAAATCTCGTGAACCATACATGCACCGTTCCACAAGACCAAATCACGTCCCGTTTTCTTTTTCACATAGTCTCCGAGATTACGATCTGGACCAAAAATTATCTTTTGATCTGCCGGAAGTGACTCTACAATCTGCACAGCATTACTCGATGTACACACAATATCCGATAGAGCTTTCAATTCTGCCGTACAATTCACATAAGTAATCACTAGATGGTCAGGATATTGCTCTTTGAACTTCGCAAAAAGGTGTGGAGGACAAGAATCTGATAATGAACAACCTGCTTTCAAGTCTGGAAGCAAAACTTTTTTTGATGGCGAAAGAATTTTTGCCGTTTCTGCCATGAAATGCACACCTGCAAACACTATTACGTCAGCATCAGTCTTCGCGGCTTGTTGAGAAAGACCTAAACTATCACCAATATAGTCTGCTAAATCCTGAATTTCTGCATCTTGGTAATAATGCGCCAGAATTACAGCATTTTTTTCTTTTTTCAAACGTAGAATTTCCTGCACTAAATCCAAACTTGGATCCACAGGAAGATCAATGAAGCCTTTCGCTTCCAAATCTCTTTGATAAGTGTTATTCATTCTCTCTTCTGTAATTTGGTTAATCACTTTGACTAATCAACGTCACAAAAGTAAACAAAGAAATTCAAACGAAATTCACATTCCTTTTTTTCAATAAATAATAATCTTTTTTTAAAGAAAGAATCTTATTGTTTATTAGTCTGTTGAAAATGGGGATAACTGCAGAATTTTAAATTTTATTTTTGAGTTATTTTACATTTATCCACAATTTATCCACAGAAATTATCGCCTTTAGTACTGATTTTCAATGTTGTGATTTTTCACGTTTTTTACTTTCCATATTTTTTTGTGAATTTCTTGTTGTTAAATAATTGTTAGTATTTGATGAAGTTTTCCATAGTTGTCACGTGAAACATGTGTGAAAATTTTGGTGTTTGTGGAGTAAAAAATAGTTTTAAAATTTAATTCACGTTTTGTTTACACGTTTTCCACATTATTTGTTAATTTGTTTCAATTTTAAGCACGTAAAAGGGTTATGTCGGAAAGAAAAGTAGATTTTTTGGTAGTTGGATCAGGGATCGCAGGATTAAGTTTCGCTTTGAAGGCTGCGGATGTTGGTAAAGTGTTAATAGTTACAAAATCCAACGAAGATGAATCGAATACAAAATATGCACAAGGAGGAGTGGCAGTTGTTACAGATCAAGCAGATAGCTTCGAAAAACATATACAAGATACACTAATTGCAGGGGATGGATTATGTAATCCACAGGTTGTGGAAAACGTAATAAAGGAAGGTCCTGATCGTATAGCCGAATTGATTGCTTATGGTACTTCTTTCGATAAAGAAGATTCTGGCGAATATGATTTAGCTAAAGAAGGTGGACATTCTGCGCATCGCATTTTGCATTATAAGGATATTACGGGTTATGAGATTGAACGTGCTTTGCTAGAGAAAGTTCATCAACATCCTAATATTGAAATACTTACTCATTATTTTGCTGTTGATTTAATTACCCAGCATCATTTAGGTGTTCATGTGGACAAAAAATCGACAGATATTGAATGTTATGGTATTTATGCTTTTAATACCCGTACAGGTATTGTGGAGAAGTTTCTTTCAAAAATTACGCTAATGGCGAGTGGGGGAGCAGGTCATGTCTATTCGAGCACTACGAATCCTACGATCGCGACTGGAGACGGAATAGCAATGGTGTATCGTGCGAAAGGAAAAGTGCGCAATATGGAGTTTATTCAATTTCATCCTACATCTTTATATAATCCGAGTGAATATCCTGCTTTTTTGATTTCTGAAGCTGTACGTGGTTTTGGAGGAATATTACGTCGTGCGAACGGTGAATCTTTCATGGAAGAATATGATTCACGTGGATCATTGGCGCCGCGAGATATTGTAGCTCGTGCAATCGACTCAGAAATGAAGAAATCAGGGCTTGATTATGTCTATTTGGATATTACGCATAGACCATTAGATGATTTATTATCTCATTTTCCTAATATTTATGAGAAATGTTTATCTATTGGCTTGGATATGACAAAAGATTATATTCCTGTTACACCAGCTGCGCATTATTTGTGTGGAGGTATAATGGTAGATGAATTTGGTGCAAGCAGTATCAATAATTTGTATGCTTGTGGAGAATGTTCTTCTACAGGCTTACATGGTGCTAACCGATTGGCTTCCAATTCGTTGTTGGAAGCGGCAGTGTATGCACATCGTATTTTTATAAGTTCTGAACAAAAAATTAAATCAATTTCTTATAAAGAAAATATTCCAAATTGGGATGATTCAAATACTAAATTATTGAATGAAGATATTTTAGTAACACATAATCTTCGGGAAACTCAAAAATTTATGTCAGATTATGTAGGTATTGTACGATCAGATTTTCGTTTGGAAAGGGCAATGAGAAGATTAGGTTTACTACATGAAGAGACGGAATCTTTTTATAAAAATACAAAGCTTTCAGTCAAACTTTGTGAATTAAGAAATGTTATACAAGTAGCTTATTTAGTTGTAAAATCTGCTATGAATCGTAAAGAAAGTAGGGGATTGCATTATACAACTGATTTTCCAAATCATGTTGAAATTCTTCAAGATACTATATTATAATTTATGGCTACTATATTACCTGTAAAAGAAAGTTTTCCCTTTATTGCTGAAGAAACATTTATTGCTCCTAATTGTACAATTGTTGGGGATGTGACGATAGGTCATCATTGTTCTGTTTGGTTTAATGCAGTTATTCGTGGCGATGTAAATTATATTAAAATAGGAAACTTTAGTAATATTCAAGATAATGTAACTATTCATGGTACTTTTGAAAGAAGTGGTACTGATATAGGAAATTATGTTAATATAGGTCACAATGCTATTGTACATGGATGTGTTATCCAGGATTATGTATTAATAGGGATGGGAGCAATAGTGATGGATAAGGCTGAAATTCAATCCAAGGTTATTATAGCAGCTGGCGCAGTGGTATTGGAGAATACTGTATGTGAATCAGGTTATTTATATGCAGGTGTACCTGCAAAAAAAATAAAGTCACTTACTGACGAGCAAATGGCTTTATTAGAAAAACTTCCGCACAATTATGTGCTTTATTCTAGCTGGTTTTCCGATCAAAAATAATATTAATCAAATTTGGGTGTAATTGTTTCTGATTGTTCCCAATTTGCTCTAATTGTAATAGGCTTATCCAAATACCAAATAGGTTCCGCTTGAATCTTTTGAAATACATTTGCGCCATCCCATCTTTTATTATTATTCAAATCTTTTATAATACGTAAAATGTATTTTCCTCCAGGGAATTTGTTATATCTGATTTCACTAGAATTGATGATGTATTTGCTATCAATAACCTTGTCCATTTTGTCATCCATCAGTTGGACAATATAATTTACATTACTGTCTAATGAATTAATGGTGAATTTGATATCACCGAAGTTTTCCGTTTCATCTAGAGTGAAAGTGGTAGTATATTCTTTGTTCGTATCATTGAAAATAGAAGAAATGGCTTTTTCTTCTATAATAAATTCATAATTTTTCTTTGCCTTCCAATTAAATCGAACATGATAAATATTAGCTTCTGTTGTATCTTTTTGTAATTGAAAATTGCGTCTTGAAATAGTATCTTCTTTTAATATTAACTTTTCTTTATCAATATTGGCAATAGGGAAATCAGATGTAATAGTAATATGATTAATCTTATCAACTTTATTGGTAATATTCAAGCGAGGTTTTAATTCTCTATCATATTTATCATTCTTGCTTCTACGAAGAAGCGTAGTATCTAATACATTACTTTTATCACTAATTTCAAATTTTATGGAATCAAAATCTACTTTTGGTAATACGATGTGCAATGAATCATTGCTTGATGCGTAGCTGTATAAAGCATCTTTTTGGAGATCTTCTGGAAAAATAATGCGTACAGAAGGGGAATCTAAGGGTTGATTAAACTTCAAAGCTATACGACTATCTTTTTGTATACGTTTTTCACTTACTCTAAAATCTTTAGGCTTTCCTTTAGAATATTCTATCTTGATGTCCTTTATATCTTCTTTCAAAACAATACTATCTGCTAAGAATCCTATAAGTTCATCAGGATTATTGTAAATACGATCATTGTTTTCTTCTTTGAGAGCGTATATTCTATACGTATCTTCTCTTAAGTTTTTAAGAATAAAGTTACCTGAACTATCTACACTCGTAAATATATTAGCCTTTTTCTTTCCAAAAATAGTATCCTGTCTAGTTGGAATTAATAATACGCGAACGGATAAATCATTTTTGGGATCAAATGTTTTAGTATATGCATTTTTTACAGATCCAGAAATAGACAAAGAATCTAATTCTGGTCCCGTAGCAAAGACATAATTGTAGTTGATAATAGGATTTCCTTCATTGAAATCTACCAAACCTTTGCCAAAATTGATGGTGTATGTCGTATTATTTTCTAATGAATCAGGAAGAGTGATAATTAGACTTTTCTTTTTGACTTTGTAATCTGGTTGTTTCTCTACATCAGGGGATATACTAAATTCTTTTTGATAGTTGTTTAGCTTAATATACTCATCAAACTGTAACTCGATTATTTTTGCTTTAAAATTTCGCGTTAAATTTGCTGGTAATTCAGCAAGCAATTTTGGTGGAATAGAGTCTTTAGGACCACCAGTAGGGGTTTGCATATTTGCACAACGCATCATAGATAGCGATACAAGGACAACTAATATTATAAAAGAGTTGTTTAGTAAACTGAATTTGTTGTTCTTAAAATATTGAAATATTACGCTTATATTCATAGAAATACGTCTCTTATATCGCTAATTTATGATTTTAATTCATATGTACCATTAGAACACTAATATCAGAAGGTGATACCCCTGATATTCTAGATGCTTGACCTAATGTACGTGGTTTTACTTTTAATAGTTTTTCTCTTGCTTCGATTGAAAGTGAAGTTAATGAACGGTAGTCAAAATCAGGATTGATTTCCTTATCTTCCATTTTTTTCATTTTATTCACTATTTCCATTTCTTTTTCGAAATAGCTATCGTACTTCACTTTTATCTCTGCTTGTTCAATAGTTTCTTGATCGAATTGGTCCAAGGTATCTTTGAATGCTTCGTCAGCTTTGGCTAAATGTTGAATGTTGATATGTGGTCTACTTAACACAGCATATAATCTTGACTTTTGTGTCAATTCACTTGAGCCTACTTCAGATAATATAGGATTCATCGTATTAGGTTCAACAGAGTTATCTTTCATATATTGAACTAAATCTTCTGAATCTTTTACCTTTTTATTTACCTTATCTAATCTTTCATCGGATACTAATCCCAGTTTATGTGCTAAAGGTGTAAGACGAATATCAGCATTATCTTGACGAAGTAACAATCTATGTTCAGCACGTGAAGTAAACATACGGTAAGGTTCTTCCGTACCTTTAGTTACTAAGTCATCAATCAAAACACCGATATAAGATTCAGAACGTTTTAAAATAAGCTCATGTAAATCTCTAGTTTTTTGATGAGCATTAACACCAGCCACAAATCCTTGTGCTGCTGCTTCTTCATAACCTGTAGTTCCGTTTATTTGACCTGCAAAAAATAGATTTTTTACACGCTGAGTTTCTAATGTCAAATCCAGTTGCATAGGAGGGAAGTAATCATATTCGATAGCATATCCGGGTCTATACATTTTTGCATTTTCAAAGCCAGGAATTAATCGTAGAGCTTTTTGTTGTACCTCTTCGGGAAGAGATGTAGAGAAACCATTGACATAAATCTCGACTGTTTTAAATCCTTCGGGTTCTACAAAAATTTGATGTCTATCTCTTTCAGCAAATCTGTTTATTTTATCTTCAATTGACGGACAATAACGAGGACCTAAACCTTTAATACGTCCGGTGAACATAGGAGATTTCTCAAAACCAGTTTTTAAAATCTCATGGACTTTATTATTTGTATAAGTAATCCAACAACATCTTTGTTCCGTTGGAAGATCAACATCAGTATGTGAAAATCTTCCTCTCTCTTCATCGCCCCATTGTTCTTCCATAACGGAGTAATTTAAGCTTCGTCCATCAATGCGTGGTGGGGTACCTGTTTTCATACGGCCGGCTTCAAATCCTAATGAGACTAATTGTTCAGTCAAACCTGTTGCTGATTTTTCACCAGTACGACCGCCCCCGAATTTCTTTTCTCCAATATGAATTATACCGTTTAAAAAAGTTCCATTTGTTAAAACTACAGCGTCAGCTTCTATTCTTATTCCTAATGATGTTACAACACCTTTTGCTGTATTACCTTCAACTATTATTTCCTTTACTGTATCTTGCCAAATGTCCAAATTTGGTAGCGCTTCTAATTGTAGTCTCCATTCTTCAGCAAAACGCATTCTGTCATTTTGAGTACGAGGACTCCACATGGCAGGACCTTTTGATTTATTAAGCATTCTAAACTGGATGGTAGATTTGTCTGCAATAATTCCAGTATATCCCCCCATTGCATCAATCTCTCTTACAATTTGACCTTTGGCGACACCACCAACAGCTGGATTACAACTCATTTGCGCAATTACGCCCATGTTCATTGTAATAAGAAGAGTAGATGATCCTAAATTTGCAGCAGCAGCAGCAGCTTCACAGCCCGCATGCCCAGCACCTACAACAATTACATTATATTTATTAAACATATTCTTTTTCTTTGTTTCACGTGGAACCCTGTTTTTTACTTGATGTTTCACGTGAAACGTTTATATAAATTCAGCTAATTCTAACCAACGTTCAGACTTTTGATCTAGCTTCTTTTGTAAGTTTTCTATTTCTTTTGATAAATCAGTTAAAGCAATATGATCAGTAGTAGCATTTAATTTAATAGTTTTTGTTTTTATCAACTCTTCAATTTCTTCAATTTCATTTTCGAGTTGTTCATATTCTCTTTGTTCTTTATAGCTTAATTTCTTTTTTGGTATTTCTAATGTAACAACTACTTTTTCTTCTTTAGCTTTTTTTTCTGCTAATTTTTCTTCTTTAATTTTTAATTCTTGTTCGAATTTGAAATCAGCATAATTACCATTGTATAATGTTACAGTTCCTGTTCCATCAAAAATAAAAAGTTGCTCCGTTAATTTGTCTATTAAATATCTATCGTGAGAAACTAAAATTAATACACCGGAATAGGAGAGTAGGAAATCCTCTAATACATTTAATGTATCAATATCCAAATCATTTGATGGCTCATCCAAAATTAGGAAATTGGGATTAGACATAAGAACCCGCATTAACTGTAATCTCTTCTTTTCTCCACCGCTAAGTTTATTAACAAATCCATGTTGCTTTTCTGGTGGAAATAAAAATAAAGTAAGCAATTGGGATGCAGTTAGTGTATCACCATTTGCCATTTGTATATAGTCAGCTACATTCTTGACAACATCAATTACACGTTCATCTTCTTTAAAGTGAAGACCACCTTGTTTATAATAGCCATATTTTGTTGTTTCTCCGATGGCAATAGTACCTTTATCGGGAGTTATTTCATTTGTAATTAGATTTAAGAATGTACTTTTACCCGATCCATTTCTTCCAGATAAACCTATTCTATCTCCTTTTTTGAATACATAAGAAAAGTTTTCTATTATAGATTTGTTGCCAAAAGATTTAGAAACGTTATCTAATTCAAGAATCTTGGAACCTTGGCGTGATACTTTTACACTTAATTGTACCTTATCTTGAGCACGAGGACCTTTTGACTTTTCTTCTAAATCGTAAAAAGAGTCAATTCTAGCTTTGGATTTAGTGCCTCTTGCTTGAGGTTGTCTCCGCATCCATTCCAATTCCTTACGTAAAAGGTTTCTTGCTTTTTCCGCTGCTAATACATCATTGTATTCGCGTTCTGCTTTTTTCTCTAGAAAATATCCATAATTTCCATTGTATGTATGTAACTCTCCTTTGTCTAATTCCCTAATCTGCGTACATACATTATCCAAAAAATATCTATCGTGAGATACTATCAATACCGTTTTTTGACCTATTGTCAATAGTTTTTCTAACCATTCTATCGTTTCAATATCCAAATGGTTAGTTGGCTCATCTAATATATAAACATCAGGTTCATCTATTAATAGCTTGGCTAATGAAAGCCTTTTTTTCTGACCACCAGAAAGGCTATTGATGTTTTGATCAAAATTTGAAATCTGCAATCTATTTAAAATAGTCTTGATATTATGCTCGTATTCCCAAGCGTCTAATGCTGTAAGTTTATCTGATATCAGAGCAAGCTTATTAGAATCAATGTCGTCTGCTTCCAATAATGCTTCATATTCCTTGATAAGCTGCTGTTGTTCGTTATCTGTTGAATAAATAAAATCGTTGATAGTAGTGAGTCCTGTGAAATTAGGTTCTTGAGACAAGTACCCAATGCGTAGACCTTTTTCTTTTACTACTTTACCAGTTTGCGGAGGAAAAACTTCCGCTAATATTTTAAGTAAAGTGGATTTTCCGGTACCATTTATACCTACTAAAGCTACTCTATCGCCTTTTTGCAAACCAAAATGCAGGTCTTTAAAAAGCCAACGATCGTTAAATGAATGTCCTAATTGTTCTGTGCTAATAATACTCACGCTAGTTCTTTTATAAGTTGTGTTTGGTATATATGTGTACCGTTTTGAGCCGTTAATGAAACATTGATCATCGCGGAAGCTATATCTTTTGCATGTATACTGCGGTAATCTTTCAATTTACCTACAAGAATCCAATTAAAAATAGGATAGATTATTTGTGAAATACTTTCCAATAGTCTGAATTCTTTTCTTTCACCCAATAGGAGTGAAGGTCTAAAAATATGTAAAGATTTAAAACCTATAGTTTGAATGGCTTCTTCCGTATCTCCCTTTAGTTTTAAATAAAAATTATTGGATGAAGAATTCGCTCCTATGCTACTTACAAGACACATTATCTCACAACCATTGTGATGTAAGATATTCGCTACTCGCATAGGATATTCTAAATCTATAGCATAATACTCTTTTTTGTCTGGAGTTTTGTTTGCTGTAGTACCAATACAACTGAAGAAATGATCAATTTGAAGATCGGCTATTTTAGTAGCTATGCTGTCCGAATCCGCTAGAATTTGATTTAATTTGGGATGGTCAATAGCTATTCCCTTTCTCGAAATAGCATATACGGTCTTATAATTATTATTATTTAATAATAAATTCACCGTCTCTGATCCAATCAAACCAGAAGCCCCCAAAACCATTGCTATGTACTTAGTATCAGGCATAATAATGCAGATACAAAAATACGTATTAATTCGTTTTTGTATGTTAAAAAACTATAATATGATCTTTGTTTATGACAAATTAGTGTTAATTTAATTTGAAAGAGGCAATAAGATTAAAACGAGGAATATTTACTTCGAATAAATGGTTGTCTGCAGTCCTTCTCATAGTGTAGAATCCTTGCATATAACCTATTTCACTTTTAAGATTACACCCTGATACATATTGATGGATTTCGCCAGGTTCTAGAATTGGTTGTTTGCCTACTACACCTTCACCATCTACTTCATTCCTTTCACCCATGGAATCGAAAATATCCCAATGTCTATTCATTAATTGAATAGTGTATTGTGAGGTGTTTTCAATAGTAATCCTGTATGCAAACATATAGTGCATATTTTCAGGGTTAGAGTATTCGGGTTGATACTCGCATTCTACTGAAATACTTACGCCTGATGTGAACTGAGTAATCATAGTAATTGTCTCAAAGTTAAGAACTAGTATTTTATTTTCATAATATTTATTTAGCTAGTAAAGAAGCTTCTAATTACTGTGAAAGAATTGATAGAATTTAAAATAAGAACTGTTGCATAATCTAGATAATATTCTTTCCACAAAAAAAGCTACCATTTGAAGATGGTAGCTTTTAGTATTATAAGCTTTCTTATTGTGTTGCTTCTCTAACTTTTGGAGCTATTTTCGTTCCGAAAATTTCGATAGATTTCATCATATCTCTATGATCCGGGCTTCCTACATCCATGTGTGCGGAGAATCGTGTTAAACCCAATTTTTCTTGTATAGCCAAAATCTTATCTATTGCTTGATTTGCATCACTTACTATCAAATGACCTAAAGATGAGCGACCAAAATCATATTGTGACCGTTGGTAAGGAGGCCACCCTCTCGAACCTCCAATTCTATTCATTTGTGCAGAATAAATAGGATAGTAGCTATCTGCAATGGATTTGCTATCCTCTCCAAAGAAAGAATGCATATGAACGCCTACTTGGAATTTATTCATATCATGACCATTATCTTCGTATGCTTGTTTGTACATTTCAAATAAAGGCTGGAATTGCTCCCAAGCACCTCCAATAATGGCAAACATAACCGGCAAACCTAATCTTCCTGCTCGAATAACAGAGGAAGTAGTTCCTCCAACCGCTATCCAAATAGGTAGACCATTTTCAGTGGCTCGAGGAAAGATATCTTGATTGATCAATGATTTTCTAAATTTACCCGTCCAATTAATAGTAGGATTCGATCTTAGCTTTAGCAATAGATCTAATTTTTCTTCAAAAAGCTCACTATAATCTTTCAAATCATATCCAAAAACAGGGAATGACTCAATAAAAGAACCTCTTCCTGCCATTATTTCTGCTCTGCCACCAGAAATTAAGTCAACTGTAGCAAAGTCTTTATATAATTTAACTGGATCTGTAGAGCTAATAACTGATACAGCAGAACCTAGTTTTATATTTTTAGTCACAGAAGCAGCAGCCGCTAAAATAATTTCAGGAGAGGCTACAGCATAATCTTCACGATGATGTTCGCCCATTCCAAAGAAATCCAAGCCAACTTCATCCATTAGCTTTACTTCTTCGATGATTTCTTGCAATCTTTGTTGGGCAGGTTGGATTTTTCCTGTGATTGAATCGATTTGTAAATCGCCAAACATTCCAACACCTAATTCTAACATATTAGTTCTCCTTTCTTATTGAAACAAAAATAAGCTATAATGGGAGGGATATTCTTAATCTAGATTAATAAATTAAGATAAAAAAGGCACCAAAATAATTGGTGCCAACTTAAAAAATCAACCATGTATATATTCCTTCGTTCCGTAGGACTGTATTAATTGTCCTTCGAAATCTAACCATTCTTGCCAACGCTTATCTACGTCCACATCAACGGTATATTTTCTTGCAAAATTTAAAAATGTCGTGTAGTGGTTCGCTTCAGAAACCATAAGATCATAATAGAATTTTGCTAATTCTTCATCTTTTATGTTTTTGCTTAAAACTCTGAAGCGTTCGCAACTACGCGCTTCGATCATAGCAGCAAAGAGTAATCTGTCTATGAAAGCTTGATTGCGTGAACCATCTTTCTTCGAAAATTTCATTAGCTGACCTACATAATCATCTTTTCGTTCACGGCCTAAAGTGTATCCTCTTTGTTTGATTATTTCTATTACCATTTTGAAATGTTCCATTTCTTCTATGGCAATAGCTGTCAATTCATGTACTAAATCTTCCAATTCAGGATTTTGCGTGATAAGTGTTATCGCATTAGACGCGGCTTTTTGTTCGCACCATGCGTGATCCGTAAGAATTTCTTCTAAATTGGATTCTGCAATATTAGCCCAACGCGGATCAGTCAGCAATTTTAAACCTAACATATGCTATATAAAGTTTGTGAATTGCAAAATTACAAAATCTTATTACAATACAATTCTTTATACCTCATCAAAACCGTGGGCTTTTAACACCTCCTCAGGAACACCATTCCATACGCCAGGTCTATTACCAACATAACCTAGGTAAGCAATTCCTTCTTTGGTAGTGAAATATCCTGAAGACGTTAAATCACGCATCAGGTTAAAAAAGCTTACACCTTGTGAAACTTCGGGTTTTGCTTTAGACGGATAAGCTATTTCATCCAAGATAGAAGTCTGATTTTCCACTTTTAATTCTATGAAAGTATTACCAAACTTCTTTTGCGCATAGATATCCAACCATTTTAATCCACCACGCATAGGTAATTGATGGCTTGGTATATCTTTAACAATAAATTCTATAAAGTCAGGAACGCCAACCTCCGTTGCCGAAGGAGAATTCTCGTCTTTTGGCAGGATTAAATCCGCTAAAACGGCTATAGTTGCCATTTCGTGTTCATCGAAATATTTCTCACTTAAAAGTTTTTGAGTACGTTCATACTCATAATCCTGAATCCCTGGTAATCTATCTCCTTCAGTCGTTGCTGTTGCATTTTTTGAAGGAGAGTCGCAGGAATCAGTGGTCAAAATAGCTGCAGAACCAGCGGCTATTAATCCTAATGCTTTTAGGGAATCTCTTCTGTTCATGATTTAGCTATTTAATTTATTTTTCTCTTGAAGAATATATTCTGCTGTACGCATAGATAATGCAAGTATAGTCCAAGTCAAGTTTTTATCTCCTTGCTGTACAAAAGGCCCTGCATCTACCACATAAAGATTTTTACAATCATGCGCTTGACCCCATTTATTCAAAACTGAAGTTTTGGGGTCATTTCCCATTCTGGTAGTACCACCTTCATGAATAATTTTTCCTGGAGCCTCTAATCCATACAATTGTTCTTCGCCAGGAATATTGGAAGTGATAACTGCCCCCATATTATGCATGATCTCTTGGAATGTATCAATCATGTGTTTGGCTTGTTTTATTTCTTCATTAGACCATTTATAGTTGAATTTTAATACAGGGATACCAAATTTGTCTACTCTATTAGGATCTATTTCACAATAATTCTCTTTGCGTGCTATAGCAGTGCCTCGCCCCGCCATACCTACGCGAGAACCATAGAATCTATAATAATCTTTTTTTAGTGCCGCACCGTAACCTCCAGCTTCTTGAGGTAATCCATCTGTGCGAGGAGCCAGGTGGTTGTAGTTTTGAATACCATGAAAAGTTCCATAAGAAGGCATATGCATACCGCCTCCGTATTCAATGTGATATCCTCTCGCAAAATCTAATTTTTTGTCACCTAACCACCAGGGAGAATAGATGTGAACAGAGCCCACGCCATCCTCATTGTATCGCGTACGATCCATTAATTGTGGTAAGAAGCCGCTTATAGAAGCACCAGTGGAATCGTGCAAGTATTTTCCTACCAATCCAGATGAGTTTCCAATACCTCCAGGATGTGATTTAGATTTAGAGTTTAACATTAATCGTGCACTTTCACAGGCTGAAGCGCCTAGAATAATTGTTTTACCTTTGACAGCATATTCTTTCATGTCTTTCGTGTTGACATAAGATACGCCAGTCGCTAAACCTTCTTCATTGCTCAATACTTCACGTACCATTGCATTGTCGATGACCGTGAGGTTGCCTGTTTTCATAGCCGGAATGACCAAACAAGATGAAGATGAAAAATCCCCATAGACTTTGCAGGAACGACCACATTGACCACAGTAAAAGCAAGTTCCACGATCTTTATTTCCTGGAAGCGCTTCGGTTAATACAGATCCACGTCCTGGAATGATAGTTACGCCTGATTTTTTTGCTCCACGCATAATATAATGTTCATTAAGGCGTGGCTTAGGTGGTTTTAAAAAAATCCCATCAGGTTCGTTATGTAAATTTTCAACTGTACCATATATACCAATCATTCGGTCCACACGATCGTAAAAAGGTTTTACTTCGTCATAAGTGATTGGCCATTCGTCTGTAATAGCATCTTTAGGTTTGAAATCATCGGGACCCATACGTAAAGAAATCCTTCCCCAGTGGTTCGTTCTTCCCCCCAGCATACGTGCTCTGAACCATTCGAATTCGGTTCCTTTCTCGACACTATAGGGTTCACCTTCAATTTGCCAACCACCAAAGGCCGCATCAAAATCACCAAAGGGTCTTGTCGTGCTCGCACCTCGTCTTGGTGATTCCCAAGGCCAGCGTAGTTGTAAAGCATCTTTTGCAGGATCAAAAAATGGACCGGCTTCTAGCATTAAAACTTTAAGGCCAGCATTGGCTAAAATGTACCCCGCCATTCCTCCTCCAGCACCAGACCCAACAACGATGGCATCATAAACTGTAGATTCTTCTTTAATTTGAAAAGTAGGCATTACTTTCGGTTTATAAATGTTATACTTTTGTAGATATAGATTAAAGATATAGAAAAAAAAATATAAACTAGACGCGGGATTTTGAAAATTTTATTCATAGGATTGGTATGGCCAGAGCCAAGTTCTTCAGCAGCCGGATGGCGGATTTTGAACTTGATAAAATGTTTTAGCACGTTGGGACAAGTTTTCTTTGTTTCCGCTGCTTCTAAGTCAATATACAGTGCTGACTTGAGAGAATTTGGTGTGCAAGAAAACAGTATATTTTTGAATGATTCGTCTTTTGATGAATTTGTAAAAAATTTATTACCTGAAATTGTGGTCTTCGATCGCTTCATGGTGGAAGAGCAATATGGATGGCGAGTGGCTGAAAATTGTCCAAATGCTTTACGGATTTTGGACACTGAAGATTTGCATTTTGTTCGGTTAGCCAGACAGGATGCCTATAAGAAAAAAACGTCTATTGATTATTATTCTCAAACTGCAAAAAGAGAGTTAGCTTCTATACTACGTTCGGATCTTTCTGTTATTATTTCCCAAACCGAAATGGATTTATTGAGTTCTCAATTTAATATCCCTTTGGAAAAGCTTTTTTATTTACCTTTTCAAGAAGAAATATTGACGGAAGAACATATAAATCAATTACCTACCTATGATGAGCGACTTAATTTTATGTTCATAGGTAACTTTATACATGAACCAAACTTCAGAACAGTAGAGGTTTTAAAGAAAGAGATATGGCCCATTCTTCGCAAAAAATGTCCTACTGCAGAATTACACATTTATGGTGCTTATGCTTCTGAAAAAGTATTGCAATTAAACAATCCTAAAGAACGATTTTATATCAAAGGAAGGGCAGAAGATGCCCGTAACACATTAAGTACATATAGAGTTTTGATGGCTCCTATTCCTTTTGGTGCCGGAGCAAAAGGCAAATTTGTGGATGCAATGGCAGCAGGTACGCCCTCAATCACTACATCGATAGGAGCGGAGTCAATGACTGTAGAATATTGGAATGGTTTTATAGAGGATGATAAAGAAGTTTTTATAGAAAAAGCGGTTCTGCTTTATTCCGATGAAGCGATATGGTCTGCTAAACAGCAAATGGGCTTTGAACTCTTTAATGAAACAGTAGCAGATAATTCCTATACTGCTCATATGCTAGCGCTAGTAAAAGATTATGTGAATAATCTTGATAAACTGCGCAAGAAGAATTTTTTCGGAGAAATTCTACTACAACAGCAGGTCAACGCTACAAAATACATGTCGCTGTGGATTGAAGAGAAAAATAAAAAAGCACACTAATATTTTTTAGTGTGCCCAAGTGATAGAATAGATGGTAAAAAAAAATAGAATTTTACCATTCTCGGTATAAACAATTTTTATACCAACAAATTTTGCCTTATTTTTAATTTCTTAGAAGTACTATATTAAATAAGATTAAACTGAGAATTATGAAAACAATAAAAGGCCCAGGTATTTTTATCGCGCAATTCGTTTCCGAAGAAGAACCTTTCAATTCCATAGAAAATATTGCCAAATGGGCTAAATCATTAAATTTTAAAGGACTGCAAATTCCTACTAACGACCCAAAATATTTTGATTTGCAAAAAGTAGCAGAGAGCAAAACGTATGCAGACGAATACAAAGGGAAATTGCAAGAATTAGGTTTGGAGATCACTGAGCTATCAACGCACTTACAAGGTCAGTTGGTTGCAGTTCATCCTGCATATGATAAATTATTTGATTCTTTTGCTCCTGAACAATATCGAAATAATCCGAAAGCACGTACGGAATGGGCTACTCAGCAGTTAATTTATGCTGCTAAAGCCTCTCAAAATTTAGGATTAACTGCGCATGCAACTTTTAGTGGTTCTTTATTGTGGCAATACTTTCATCCTTGGCCTCAGCGCCCAGATGGTTTGGTCGATGAAGCCTTTACCGAGTTGGCGCGCCGTTGGACGCCTATCTTGAATGCTTTTGATGAAGCGGGGGTGGATGTGTGTTATGAAATACACCCAGGTGAAGATTTGTTTGATGGGGTGACTTATGAAATGTTTTTGGAAAAGGTAAATAATCACCCAAGAGCTTGTTTATTGTACGATCCATCACACTTTGTTTTGCAGCAGTTGGATTATATTCAATATATAGATTTCTATCATGAACGTATAAAAGCATTCCATGTAAAAGATTCTGAATTTAATCCTACGGGACGACAAGGAACTTTTGGAGGTTACCAATCTTGGTTGAACCGTGCAGGACGTTACCGTTCTCCAGGAGATGGTCAAGTAGATTTTAAAACTATTTTCAGCAAGTTAACACAATATGGTTATGATGGATGGGCAGTAATGGAGTGGGAATGTTGTATCAAAAATCAAATAGATGGTGCGACAGAAGGTTCTAAGTTTATTCAGGATCACATTATACGTGTTACGGATAAAGCCTTTGATGATTTTGCATCGACAGGTACTGACGCCCAATTTAATAAAGACATTTTAGGATTATTATAAAAATTAAGAGCTCCAATTTTACACTGCCCCCAAAAAGTTAGACACTTTCTGGGGGCAGTCCATTTGGAGCTCTTAATTTTTATCTTCCTTTCTTTTGAAAAGGGAATTTCATTTTGTATCCTACTCGTATTAAGCCTTTGGAAATTGCGTCCAATTTTCCTTTCAGCATGGCTTTTTTCAATGGACCAATTTTATCTACAAACAATTTTCCTTCAATATGGTCATATTCATGTTGTACGATACGTGCTGCTAAGCCAGTCAACTCAATTTCGTGTTCTTCGAAATTTTCATCCAGATAATTGATGAGTACATTAGAAGGGCGCATTACATCCTCTGTAATATCAGGAATAGATAAACAACCTTCATTAAAAGCCCATTTATCACCTGTTTCTTCTATTATTATCGGATTGATAAACACTTTTTTGAAATCTTTTACTGTAGGATCACCTTCTCCATCCTCATCATCTTCACCGAAAGGCGAACCATCTACTACGAACAAACGAATAGCTAGGCCTACTTGAGGAGCTGCTAAACCTACACCACGCGCGGCGTACATTGTTTCGAACATATTGTCAATCAGTTCTTTCAAATTTGGATAATCCTCATCTATCTCTTCTGCTTTTTTTCTCAGTACAGGATCTCCGTATGCTACTATAGGTAATTTCATCTTCAAATTTATCAGATTGCAAAGTTACCAATTATTTATAATAAGACAGGGACGAAATAATTTTGTATTTTTAAGGCTATGGTAAAGGATCTCTCGGGGCTGGAAAAATTGATTGAAGACTTGAAAAAGGAAGGTATTTTCGAAAGCTATTTCCTTGAAAATAACATAGCTCATATCCATACCAAGCAGTTTCTACTCCTAATTTATCTACCAAATACTGAAAGGTTGGACATTAAAGATATTCAAAAGATCATCCATATAGATATTGATATCTTAAATTCATCTTATACCAAAGTTTGGAAGCGTCTTACAGGATTAATGGGTAAGGGAAGAAGAATTTACGCCCGGGAAACGGTTGTTGCCCGACTTGACAAGAAAGTAGCATTAGAGTTTTTGGAAGAATATCATCTCAATGTTCCTTTAGCAGGAAAATATAGGTATGGCTTGTACTATAAAGGTGAATTGGTAAGTGTTGCGGTATTTAGTGGAGGGAGGATTATGCGGGAGATTGGTGAAGAGTATCGTTCATTTGAATTAATTCGATTTTGTCATAAATCCGACTATTTAGTAATCGGGGGTATTTCTAAATTGATCAAGTCTTTTGTAAAGGATTTTAAGCCTAATGATATTATGACGTATGCTGATCGGGATTGGAGTCAAGAATCCTCATTGGAATCCATTGGATTCAAAGCAGAGGGCATAGTATCTTCTCAAAATATTAAGGTATTTGGAGAAAAAAGATTGACCCATTCTGATTCTCCAAATAATTATGACTATATTATAAAAAATAATGGCAGTATAAAATTGAAACTTTATTTCTGATAAGTTTTTGCTAATTTAGACATCGTCAATATAAACTACATAATAATGAAAAGAAAATTACGCATGGGTATGGTAGGTGGAGGCCATGACGCTTTCATCGGTGCAGTACACCGTATAGCAGCCTTTATGGATGGTAAAATAGAGTTAGTCTGTGGAGCATTCAGTGTAAATCCAGAAGTTTCGTTGCAATCAGGTCGTGATTTATTTGTCCCAGATGACAGAATTTATCCTGATTATAAAACTATGATTGAAAAAGAAGCGTTACTTCCAGAGGGAGAGCGCATGGATTTCTTGACTATAGTGACACCTAACTTTCTACATTATGAACCTGCCAAACTTGCTTTAGAAGCTGGATTTGATGTAGTAGTTGAAAAGCCTATCACGCTCTCATTAGAAGAAGCGAAATCTTTACAAGATATTGTGGAACGTACGGGACGCACACTATGTCTAACTCATACGTATTCAGGTTATCCTATGGTAAAGCAAGCCAGAGCAATGGTTGCTGCAGGTCATTTTGGGAAAATCAGAAAAGTAGTCGTAGAGTATCCTCAAGGTTGGTTGAGCAGATTGACAGAGCGTGAAGGGAATGCTGGTGCTGCTTGGCGTACAGATCCAAAGCGATC
This sequence comes from Sphingobacterium litopenaei, assembly GCF_014692495.1. GTDB lineage: Bacteria > Bacteroidota > Bacteroidia > Sphingobacteriales > Sphingobacteriaceae > Sphingobacterium > Sphingobacterium litopenaei. The sequence continues at coordinate 87,223 of NZ_JACOIJ010000008.1, forward strand.
AGGAAAATCCTTGGCTATGGGGGATATTGGAGTTCATGCTGCGCATTTAGCAGAACACATTACAGGGCTACGTATTCAAGAAGTATGTGCGGATTTAACCACCTTTGTCGAAGGTCGTGCATTAGACGATGATGGTGCAGTATTATTGCGCTTTAATGATGGTGCAAAAGGAGTGTTGATGGCTTCACAAATCTCCGCAGGAGAAGAGAATGCAGTGCGCATACGTATATATGGAGAAAAAGGTGGTTTGGAATGGGCAAATGAAGATCCGAATAACTTAATTGTCAAAATGCTGGATATTCCACGCCAAATTTACCGTACAGGAAACAACTATGCTGCTCCTTATACCTTAAGTTCTTTTGCGACACATAATACACGTATTCCTGCAGGTCACCCAGAAGGTTTGTTAGAGTCATTTGCTAATATCTATAGAAACTTTGCTTTGACAGTTTCAGCAAAACGCGAAGGCAAAACACCTACACCTGAGCAGTTGGATTTTCCAACGGTTGCAGATGGTGTTCGAGGTATGGCATTTATTGATACCGTAGTAAAAAGCAACGAAAGTAACGAAAAATGGACTAAATTTGAGGTGTGATAAACCCTCAAAACATTATAGCAAATCTTCAGGAAGATCAAGGTTTTCTTCCTGAAGATTTATTAATTATTCTGGGCCCTACGGCCAGCGGTAAGACCAAACTTGCTGTAGAACTCGCTAAATATTTTAATGCTGAGATTATTTCAGCAGACTCTCGTCAGGTTTATCGACATATGAATATTGGTACGGGGAAAGACTTGTCCGAATACCAACACATTCCTTATCATTTAATTGATATTCTAAATCCGGGCGAAAAGTATAATATTGATTTGTTTCTTCGTGATTTTGATGACGCCTATTATGATATTATTGAACGAGGAAAGCGTGTAATCGTTTGTGGAGGAACAGGTTTTTATATTCAAAGTCTATTACAAGCCAAACCTTATACACAGATTCCGATTAATTTGGAATTAAAAACCAAGTTGGAATTAAAGAATAAAGAAGAACTTCTCCGCATTCTTGATGGAATGATTATTCCGAAAGACTTTAGTATTGATTTATCCTCTCAAAAGCGCATCATTCGTGCAATTGAGATATGCACTTATTTGGAAAGTCAACCAAACTTCAATTTCAAAGGAAAATCGACCTACCGCTATAAAATTATTGGCTTAAATCCACTTGTTGAAATTCGTCGTCAACGTATTACAACCCGTTTGTATCAACGTTTGGAAGAAGGAATGATTGCCGAAGTCGAAGACCTGTTAAAAAAGGGAATAACGCATGAAGAGCTCGAATATTACGGATTAGAATATAAGTACATTTCTTACTTCCTTAAAGGAGAACTGACTTACGAGGCTTTTTTCACGAAGTTAGAAACCGAAATTCACCGCTATGCCAAGCGACAAATGACCTATTTTCGAAAGATGGAAAAAGATGGTATTGAGATAGATTGGTATTAAAATTTCTTTTTTGAAAGAACAATTTTTGAGTTTAAGATGTTGTAAATTAGATAGTACTAATCAACAAACTATGAAAAATCTATTTACAATAATATTCATCCTAATGAATTTAACTTATGGGTATAGTCAAGCCTTTAAAGAAGTGATTTATCAGGATAATGCACAAAAGCTTAAAGGGCTAGCTATAACATCAGGAGCTAATAAACCTGGTGTACTGATACTTCCTGCATGGAAAGGAATTGACCAAGAAGCCCAAGATGCTGCAGTAGAATTAAACAAAGCGGGATACAATGTATTTATTGCTGATATTTATGGTGAAGGGAATATTCCTATAGATAATGCAGCGGCTGGTAAGCTAGCGGGGCAGTATAAATCCGATTATAAAGTGTATCTGCATCGAATCAATCTTGCTTTAGAGACATTCAAGAAGGGAGGAACCGATCCAACCAAAATTGCTGTAATCGGATATTGTTTTGGAGGGACAGGAGCTTTGGAAGTCGCTAGGGGAGGATTAGATGTAGTAGGAGCAGTAAGTATTCATGGCGGCCTTTCCAAAGCGGAAGGTAGAACTAATGGTCCGATTGGTACAAAAATATTGATACAGCATCCTGCTGAAGATAAATCGGTCAGCAAAGCGGACTATGATTATCTAGAAAAAGAAATGAAAGAAGGAAAAGCGGATTATCAAATTATTACCTATGCCAACAGTGGACACACATTTACGAATCCAGCTTCGAATGATTATAATCCAGTGATGGCCAAAAGAGCTTGGAATCATTTGTTGCTATTTTTGGAAGAGGTGTTGAAGTAGATAAAGAAATATGCGATAGCCGCAGGAAGCTGATGCATTTTTCGCGGATCCGTTCAATCGCTACCTATCATAAATCCCTTTCCGAACTCGTCTTATATGGCTATCTGGAGTACATGCCCTCCTGGCACCCTACCAGGGCCAGCAGATTTAGGTTTATCGCTAACAATAATTCTGACAGCAATGGCTAGATCTAATGAAAACACAAGACGCGTCCGCTTCTCTATGGAAGTGAATCGCAGACTTAAACATCTCGTACTTATTTTAGTTACGAGGGTATCAAGATAGCTTTTCAGGGTCTTGACAGCTTCTGTTGTGCCTTTCACACGGTTGGCTTTAGAATTCCATTTGGACGGATAGCATTCTCGTCCAGTGGAAACTTCTTTTGGGATACCATCTACGGTAATCCGCATGTAGATCGGTTTGAGGCCGCTAACATAATTTTTTGGTTTCTTCAAGTAGAAGAGCAAGGAATAATTTGTACTCATGACAACATCATTTAAGTGAAACAAACCGAGCCGCCTTTGCAGCGAGCTCTGCATCACCACTGAAAAACAGATCTCAGCGATGCAAAATTAGCCTTGCAACAAAAACGAATCAAGATGTTTAAATTTTGAATATGTTGATAATCAAAATATTAAATATATTTCAGTGAGTAGCCATGTCGGAGAAAATGACTCACTGAATGACTCACTTTTTTATTGGGAATTATTATAGGTTTTGTAGATACTGAAAAACAAAAAAGCCTGCAAACGTTTAATTTGCAGGCTTTTGTATGTTTTGACTTTTTGATGTGTAGCCCGTAGGGGAATCGAACCCCTGTTTCCAGAATGAAAATCTGGCGTCCTAACCCCTAGACGAACGGGCCATCATTTCTGAAGTGCTGCAAATATAGAAGTTTATTATTTCAACTACAAATTTTTTTGTAAAAAATAAGTGGATTGGTTTTTTTTTAACTTGTTTAATTTATTGTAGCTTGGATTTTCAATCATCCAATCTTTGATTTCCAACAGAGTTTTAAGCCGTTCTATTTCCTGATTTTCTTTATTCAACAATGAAGTCAGATCGGCAACTTTTGCTGAAGTTGTTATGACTTCTTCTATTGAAAAACGATCAATAATGAAATTTGTAAAGTTCTTAATCCCCAGTTTCAAATGTTTGAAATCATCTGACTTGGTATCTCTTTCTGTCAATGTATAGCGTATCCGTCCTACGAAGTACGTGTTGATTATTGAATAATATTTTTATAGTTCTGGGGGTATAGCTCCTTAATGTTTTATGGTTTATGGTCATTATGTTCTGGAGAGTATATTTCAGCCATTGAAATGGGTTGACATCATGTTTCTTACATATGGCAAAAAATGAATAAATCATAGCTGTTCGTTGTGCCGCTTCATGGCTTCCCGCAAAGAGATAATTTTTTCTTCCCATCGGTACACATCTCAATTCATTTTCGCAAAGATTATTATCAATTTGTAGATTTCCATCGTATAAATAAGCTGACAAAGCATCCCACCTAGTACAAATCCTCCTGGTTCCCAATGAAGTAGTTTAATATGCGTACGGGTACGGTTTAAAAAGACAAATACTTCACCGCTGGTGGGCTGACGCTGCATAACCGAGATGACCAGGCCGCATAAGCCCTCAAAACTCTTCCGCATGTCGCAAAAGCCATCATATAGAAAGAATTTGTGGGACGATCCTAAAGAAAACATATATTAATATAGACGGATCAGTTGGGCCAACAGAACCAGGTCGCTACCTGCATTTATACGAACTCCATTGGGATAGATGACCTCTATATCATTTTTCTTAACAGTTTTGTCTATTGCTATAAAACTTCCATTGGAGGTGTTTTCTTCTTGACTACGAGATAACCAATAATAAATGTGGCCTCGGTGATCCCCTTTTCTTGGTAGTATTCTTTTTTACTTTTACCACTTTGCTGCCAATCTGCAATCATAGATAACATTTCAGCCCTTTTTTCTTCTTTGCTCATAAAGCAAATCTAGGCCTAAATTAAATATTAATAAATACGTACTTCGTAGGACGGATACCTCTTTGGAGTCTCTTAGTAGCCCGTAGGGGAATAACGTCTTCTGTGTATTGATCTTTATATCAACGTTTTACAAAAAACCGCTTTCCCAACTCACCGATAGAAGATGCGATTGCATTTCTACAATCTAGAAAGCATCTTTTGCAGGCTGTAGTTTTTAGTGGGGGCGAATGCACCACACATCCTACTTTGTTGATATTGGCTCGAGAAGCAAAAAAATGGGATACAAAATTAAAGTAGATACCAACGGCACTCGCCCAGATCGATTACGGAAATTAATAGCGTTGGAACTAATCGATTACATAGTCCTAGATTTCAAGGCTCCAGCAGAAAAGCATGAGGATGTTACAAAGTCAAAGACTTACTGTGTTTTCAATGAAAGCCTACAGCTTATTCGTCAACATCAAGTACCGTTTGAGGTTAGAACGACTTGGCACAGCTACTTGCTTTCCATGGAAGATCTGCATGCAATGGTTGATTTTTTAGTATCCCAAGCGTATTCTGGTAGATATTATATTCAGCGATTTATGAATGGTGTAACCACACTTGATGATACTTTACCAGCGAGTATACAGCGTCTTGATGTTTCTCGTTTATCCCGTCCAGATATCCAGGTTGTCTAACGTTGATTGCTAGTCAAATTCTTAGAAAACAATAAAAATGTCCAATAGTATGGTGCGTTCCAAAGCTTTGAGGACCTATTAATTAATAACAATAAAAAATAAATTTTATGAAAAAGCTATTCAAACCGGCTTTAGCAGTGGCCACAGTATTAGCGGTAGCATGTGGGGGAAATAACTCTCAAACAACAACAGATCACAGTAAACATGACCATACTAGTCATGATCATGCTGCAACTACTGGTATACCTGCAGGTGAACCAACGACGACCTCGACAGAAGCTGCATCAGATGCTGTAGTGATCGAAAGTGATGACCAAATGAAGTTTAATAAAAGCGAAATTAAAGTAAAAGCTGGTAAAAATGTGACCATTACATTGAAGCATGTTGGTAAAATGGCCAAAGAAGTAATGGGGAATAATTTAGTGATATTAAAACCTGGAACCGATATTCCAGCTTTTGGTGTAGAAGCTAATAAAGCAAAAGATACAGATTACATTCCTGCATCATTAGCATCTTCGGTTATTGGCCACAGCAAAGTTATAGGTGGGGGAGAGCAAGATTCATTTGAGGTTACCTTAGAAGCAGGTAAATATGATTTTATTTGCTCATTTCCAGGACACTTAGCTATTATGAAAGGTGTAATTATTGCAGAATAATTGATGTTGTTTTTGAGGATTGGTGCGGCAGCTTTGGGGGTTGTCGCATCTTTTTTGTCTATAAGTAAAGCTGTTGTAATAAATTGACACTGCCAAACGAGCAATTAAGTATCTTTGCAAAAAATAAAGAAGTGATGAACCTACGAAAAAAAGTTGTCTCTGGGAGTTATTTACACTTACTGGTAGTATCTATATGTGTTAGCTTGTGTTGCTGTTTATTGAGTTTTTCGCTTAAACATCTTACTGAGCAAGCCGAAGAATTCATCTTCCAATATGTGGATTCTTTTAATTCAATCTTGTTGATTGTATTACCTAGTTTTGGCATCACGATTATCTATTTTTTACGTAAATTTCTGTTTAAGAATAGGAAGAACAAAGGGATTGCAGAAATTTACAATACATTGGATAAGCGAAAAGATCACTTACCGTTTTTTAAGATTCCTTCACATTTTATCAATGGCTTTTTGACGGTCATATTTGGTGGATCTACAGGTGTTGAAGTTTCAACGGTTGTCGCAACTGCTACTATCGGTAATGAATCGTATAAAAGGGGATTTTCTGCTTTCAAATATAAGCGCGAATTGATTTGTGCAGGAGTCGCGGCTGGTGTAGCAGTTTTATTTGCAAGTCCAGTAGCAGGCCTTTTGTTTGCCATAGAAGTTATTGCCCGAAAGGTTCAAAAAACAATTTTGATTAGCTGTATTGCTTCAGCATTGTTTGCTGGGGTTTTTATCTATTTTTTTGATAGAAAACCATTCTTTGACACTCCGGTTCAAGGCTGGCAATGGAAAGCCACACCATTCTTTTTGGTTTTGAGTTTGTTTGCTGGAGCTCTTTCTGTTTATTTTACCAGTGTTGTGATCAATATTAAAAAGCTCTTTGAGAAGATTTCCAATAATTTTATCCGAGTAAATCTTGGTGCTATTACTGTAGGATTAATGATTTTCTTTTTACCGATATTGTATGGTGATAGTTACCATGGTTTACACAATGTATTAGATCAGATACTACAACAAAAAGAGTATTCTCTCTTAACTTTGGGACTGTTTGTAATCTTGAAACCAATAGCTTCTTCACTTACTTTGGGTGCAGGTGGAGATGGAGGTGTATTTGCACCTAGTATAGTTGCAGGAGCATTTTTAGGCTTGCTGGTTGCGTATAGTGCAAACTTGTTGTTTGGTACGAATTTGCTGTTGTTCAATTTTATGATAATAGGAGCTGCTTGTACATTGGCAGGATCTATTTTTGCACCGATGACAGCCATATTCTTGGCGTGTAGTTTGGCACCTAATGGCTATGCGTTGATCGTTCCTTTAGCATTATGTTGTTTTATAACCAAATATTTTGCTCAATGGTTGTTACCTTATAATGTTTATACTTATGAATCGTATAAAGAATCCGATTTAGCTCGGGCTGAAAGTTGATTTTCAAGAATGTTTTTGGTATGTTCATTGAGCCTTTTTACTTTTTCGTGAAAATCGCCTTGTATAGAATCTCGTAGTTGTCCCATTAGTGCTAGTGTTTCGTCAATCTCTTCAGGAATTAGCTGATCCAAAAATTCTTTTAAACGTTTTGCTATTGTAGGCGATTTTCCATTGGTAGAAATACCTATTTTGAGATTTCCTTTTTGCACAACACTGCCAAGGTAGAAATCACATAAAGAAGGTTTGTCGGCTACATTCAATAGAATATGTTTTGTTCTACATAGATATTGTATGTGGGCATTTAGCCATCTATTGTTACTGGCAACCAATACTAAATCTACTTTATCTAAGTCACTTTCTTTAAACGAGCGTTTTGAAAGATGTGTACGATTATGTTTGTTTACAAGTATCTCGACTTCGAGGCATACTTTTTCGGCTACGATGTGAACATTCGCTTCGGGCGAATTTTTTAGTATAGCCTGAAGTTTTTCTAAGCCGATTGGCCCAGCTCCGACTAATAGCACTTGTATTTTATCCAGTTTGACGTATATCGGAAATAAGGTGTTCATAGACTTGTGTTTTCAGACCACGATTCTATTATCTTGTAATATGCTGCTGTAGATGTTGTTTTGCAAGTTTACAACGTGTCCAATAACAATAATAGCAGGGTGAGCCATTTCATGTTGCTGACTTGTTTTTTGTAAATCTTTAACCGAGCAAGTCACTATTTTTTGATTGGGACGAGTTGCGTGTTGTATTATAGCTGCAGGAGTGTCACCTTTGCCATGTAATACATATGTACGCGCTATCTCCGTTAGTTTTCGCATACCCATATAGATAATGACCGTTGAGTTACTTTGTGCCGCAAGCGTGAGGTCTGCCGCCATTTCTCCGTTACTTTTCATTCCAGTCAAAGCCCATACACCTTCACTTATGCCACGATGTGTCAAGGGAATATCATTTACGCCTGTGCCTTGCATGCTGCTGATTCCGGGTATGTATTCTACTGCGATCCCTAGGGTCTTTGCATACAACCATTCTTCAAAACCTCGTCCGAAAATATAAGGATCACCTCCTTTTAATCTGACCACATTAGAAAATCGGTTGCAATAATAACTTATTAGTGTATTAATATCGTCTTGTGGAACATATTCACCATAAGGATGCTTACCTACATAGACTTTTTTACAATCTTCTGGACATAAATCGAGTATTTCTTGACTAACAAGGTTGTCAAATAATACAATTTCTGATTTTTTTAACACATTGTAGGCTTTTATTGTTAAAAAATCTGGATTTCCAGGTCCTGATCCAATAATAAATAATGTTTTTTTGATTTCTGTTATCATTTTCACAACTTTTTCACAACTTTTTTATCAAATTTATGATTTATTTATGATATAAATCATAAAATATTTGAATTTATATGGATTTTATGTCTAAATTAGCTGATGTAAGTTGTATTTTATTATAAAAATTGAATTTATGGGAGAAAAAATAATAGTTGTGATCGGTAATGGGATGGTCGGTCATAAGTTTTGTGAGAAATTGCTAGCAAAAACAGATGTATTTAAGTTGATTGTGTTTGGTGAAGAGTCGATTCGTGCTTATGATCGCGTTCATTTGACAGATTATTTTAAAAAATCTGGAGTTAACGATCTTTATTTGTCAGATTTGACCTGGTATCATGAAAATAATATAGATCTGCACCTGAATGATCCCATAATTGCTATAGATACAGCACAGAAATCTGTTCAATCAAAACATGGTGTACGAGTTTCATATGATTTCATTGTTTTTGCCACAGGATCTGCTGCATTTGTTCCTCCGATACCAGGTATAGATAAAGAGGGCGTGTTCTTGTATAGGACTATTGAAGATCTAGATCACATTAAAGAATATGCCGTACATGCACGCAAAGGAGCGGTGATTGGCGGAGGTCTTTTGGGATTGGAAGCTGCCAAAGCACTGGTCGATCTACAGATTAAAGAAACTGCTGTAGTTGAATTCGCAGCACGACTCATGCCAAGACAGATTGATGATGCCGCAAGTGCAACATTGCAAAATAAACTACATTCATTAGGACTTAATTGTCTACTACATAAATCGACTACCCAAATATTGGGAGATACCAAGGTTGCGGGTTTAGCATTTTCTGACGAAACATCTGTAGAGGCAGATATATTAATCATTTCTGCAGGAATCAAGCCTCGTGATGAACTAGCCAAAGTGGTCGGTCTGGCTACTGGACATCGTGGAGGTATCGTGGTAGACGAAAATATGCGTACTTCCGACCCTAGTATATTTGCTGTTGGTGAGTGTGCATTATATAATGAGATGATCTATGGTCTCGTAGCACCAGGTTACGAAATGGCAGAAATTGCAGCATCCACAATTTTAGGCGAACAGAAATCTTTTTGCGGTTTTGATATGAGTACTAAACTCAAATTGATGGGTGTCGATGTAGCTAGCTTTGGAGACCCTTTTATTTGCGAACCAGATGCACGAACTATCCATATTGAAGACAAGAACAAAGGAATCTACAAAAGACTCAACATTAGCTCAGATGGCAAAAGATTATTGGGAGGCATCTTGGTAGGTGAAGCGAGCAGTTACAATATGCTTTTGCAGACGGTTAATAACAATATGCCGATTCCGGAGCATCCAGAATTATTACTTTTTCATGAAAAGGCAAGTAGTCAACCTGTCGGATTGGGACTAGATACCCTGCCAGACAATGCATTAATATGCAGTTGTGAAGGGGTGACCAAAGCTCAGATTTGTGATGCTGTAATCCAACAAGGTTGTGAAAATGCAGATGGGGTAAAGAAATGTACAAAAGCAGGCTCTGGTTGTGGAGGGTGTATTCCGATGGTAAAAGACCTCGTAACCTACACCATGAAGCAGCAAGGGAAATATATTCGCAATACTATCTGTGAACATTTTGACTATAGCAGGCAAGAGTTGTTTGATCTGATGAAGATACATGAACTGCATACTTACGACGAGGTTTTGGACAACTTGGGCAAGGGGCATGGATGCGAGGTATGTAAACCGTTAGTTTCTTCGCTACTTGCAAGTCTTTGGAATGAAATGATCTTGGGCAAAGGAAATGATGTTGCGCAGGATAGTAATGACCGTTTTTTGGCCAATATCCAACGTGGCGGAACGTACTCTGTTGTTCCTCGTATCCCAGGCGGGGAAATCCGTCCAGAGAAGCTCATCGTTATTGGAGAAGTAGCGAAGAAATACAATTTATATACTAAAATAACGGGAGGTCAACGTATCGATATGTTTGGTGCGCATGTAAATGATCTTCCTTCTATTTGGGAAGAACTTATTGCAGCTGGATTTGAAAGTGGACATGCTTATGGAAAAGCCCTACGTACTGTCAAAAGTTGCGTAGGAAGCACATGGTGCCGTTTTGGATTGCATGACAGTGTTTCTTTTGCGATCAAGATTGAAGAGCGGTATCGTGGAGTTCGTGCACCGCACAAATTTAAGTCGGCAGTCAGCGGTTGTATTCGAGAATGCGCCGAAGCTCAAAGTAAGGATTTCGGTATTATCGCTACTGAAAAAGGTTGGAATCTTTATGTATGTGGCAATGGAGGCAGTAAACCTCAACATGCTTTGCTTTTAGCAAGTGATATTGATAGCAATACTTGTATTCAGTACTTAGACCGGTTTTTGATGTTTTACATCCGTACGGCAGACCCACTGACACGTACTGCGACATGGTTAAACAAGATGGATGGAGGTATTGATTACCTACGCAATGTTGTTGTTAATGATAGTCTTGGCATGGCAGAATCATGGGAAAAAGAGATGCAGGCCTTAGTCGACGCCTATCAATGTGAGTGGAAGGTCGCGGTCAATAATCCGGATATACGCAAGCGCTTTGTTCATTTTGTGAATGCACCTTCCGAGAAAGATGAAACCGTAAAATTCGAAGAAATGCGCGGGCAAAAGAAAGCGGCCGACTGGAATGCCCCAATAACATATTAATCAAATAAATACGAAACTTTAACACAAGATCATTATGGAAACCTTATCAATCACTTCATGGAAATTAGCTTGTCGCGTAGAAGACACCATTGAAAACGGAGGGGTCTGTTTAAAACTAGAGGATCAGCAAGTTGCCTTGTTCTATTTCAAACGTCGTAATGAGTGGTACGCTACGCAGAACGAATGCCCCCATAAAAGACAAATGATCCTTAGTCGCGGTATGATCGGATCATTAGGCGATAAACCGAAGATCGCCTGTCCTTTCCATAAGAAAACATTCGCACTGGATACCGGCGAATGTCTCTCTGGCGATGAATGCGCCATCAAGACCTATCCGGTAAAAGTGGAAGACGGGTTCGTATATATTGCATTACAGAACTAATATATGATCACGGTAATCCATCGCAACATGAAGACAAATCGGAGCTTTTTTACGGTAGCATTTATAATGCTGACAGCAACTGTACATGCGCAAGATAAAAAAATCAGTGCACAAGCTTTTGATGGTATTATTGTAGGCGGATACGTGGACAACGGCGCCTATATCAATTGTACCGGACCTGCTGTAAAGTACACGACACAGAAATGGAATCTTATGCTAGGTTTTTTACCTTCTGTCAAAATTAAGGAAGACAAATCCGTCGTGAAGAATTCGACGTTTACGCCCACATTAGGTGTTGGCGCCACCCTAACGATTTTTAAGCATCTGGCATTACAAGTTCCCGCATTTTATCTCCCCAAAACACCTTCCATAAATGGCAAATGGACTTTAGGGGTTGGCTTGGGTTATAAACTATAATAAGAAAAGAGAAATGGATAACAGATTTTTCAGCGATCATCTTCAGCTGTCATTTATTGGCAAAAAAGGTATTGACAAATTAAAAGGCACCCGCGTTCTGGTGGTTGGTGCAGGTGGTCTGGGCTGCCCTGTGGTTTCCGCATTGGCCTCCAGCGGTATCGGATGTATTGGCATATTTGACGGCGATAAGGTTGAGCTCAAAAATCTGGCACGCCAATACCTTTATACCCCAGCGCAGGTTGGAGAACTGAAAACTACGGCTGCTGTCGCATATTTAAGTACCCGATATCAGGACACCGTCTTTAACGAATATCCGTTTTTTGCAGACGAAACCAATATTCACACAGTATTTTCTGAATATGACATCATCATCGATGCAACAGACAATTTTCCTTCCCGATTATTGATTGGTCGCACGGGTATTCAGCTCGGTATACCGATCGTCTACGGATCTATTTTTCGTTCCGAGATGCAGATCGCTGTTTTTAACTATAAAGCACAAAGCATGGCCATAGACGATGTATTCACTCTGCAATCAGCCGCCGAAGGGATGGCTTGCGAAGTTTCCGGCACCTACATCATCGGCAGTATGGTAGCAGGTATGTTGATGGCAAATGAGGTGATCAAAGTGTTATTGGATTTGCCAGACAAACTGACGGGCAAATTGCTTTTATTCGATGTACTCTCTCTTCAGAAACGAGTCATTAATTTTTCCAGGTTGCAGTCCAGTCCGACGGAGGCTACTATAGAAATGAAGACATGCGAGATATAAGCCATAAAATAAATACTTTACGCACAGCTTTGGCTCAAGCAGTGATCTATATTACCGAGTCAACAGCTGTCAAAATCCAACGAGATGAACTTCCCAAAGGAAACCTGTTTGATGTTGCTCGTGCAGCAGCGTTCTTGGGAGCAAAGGCTACCCCACAGCTTTTACCTCACTGTCACCCGGTTAATATTGACGCGATGCAGGTCGATTTTGAATATATCTATCCCAGCTCCCATCCAGTTTTTTTTACCGACCCGCAGTTGCGTACCGGGATATTGATTACGGTATCTGCCAAGTCGATAGGTCGTACCGGCATAGAGATGGAGACGCTTACTGCTGCATCCATAGCAGCACTCGAGCTTTACGATATGCTGAAACCTGTCGACAATCAATTGGAGATTGGCCATATTAGCCTAGCAAATAAAACAGGCGGTAAATCTGACCATAATCGCTTTTTAGCACCCCTTGCCACCTGCGCTATTTTGGTTTGTTCGGATGCAACATCCCGTGGTGAAAGACAGGATAATAGCGGTCTTAAAATAAAAGAAATGCTCCAGGAGACCGGTGCACAGGTACTGGACTACCAGATCGTACCGGACGAAAAAAGCCTCATCCAACAAGCCGTAAAAACTTGGGCCGAACAAGATGTGCATTTTATTTTCACGACAGGAGGAACAGGATTAGGACCGCGGGATGTGACGGTGGAAGCCATTTCGGAATTATTGGACAAGACAGCCAATGGCATAGTCGAGGCTATGCGCGGCCATGGACAGCAGCGAACACCATTGGCCATGATGAGTCGCGCCGTTGCAGGCACGATCGGCCATTCGCTTGCCATCACATTACCCGGCAGCACCAACGGTGTGAAAGAGTGCTTGGAGGCAATATTGCCAGCCCTGTTTCACGCCCGAAAAATGATGATGGGAGGAGGACATTGATATGCTGACCTATTTGGAAGCCAGAGATCAGATCCGAAGCTTGGCAACGTCGCTCCCGATAGTGCATGTGCCGCTCACGCAATGTGTAGGTCAAGTATTGGCACAGCCTATTTTTGCAGATAGAGATTATCCACCATTTAATCGTGTAGCGATGGATGGAATAGCGATACGCATCGATGACTGGAATCGCGGAACACGGGAATTCCATATTCGGGACACCATTTTTGCCGGAGCGGAAACATCGACGGCAATTGGACCTGGCGAATGCTACAAGATCATGACCGGTGCGGCCTGTCCTTCGGATGTAGATACTGTTATCCGTAAAGAAGACCTCCATTATACCGCGCACGGCACGGTACTGATCCTGTGTGAATCGGTCTCCAAGGGACAACATCTTGCAAAGCAAGGCGAGGATCTTAAAAAAGATGAATTGGCGATCCCTGCACCTCGGATTTGCGACATTTCCCTGGTCGGGGCGCTGGCCGCTTTGGGCATCCATGATGTGCCTGTCTATGAAATGCCTAGTGTAGCAATTGTCACCACGGGCGATGAGGTAGTTGATATCGATCAGCAGCCCGCACCTTTCCAGATCCGCAACAGCAATCAGTATTCACTGCAAGCTCTTTGCGCCCAATGGCACTTGCCCATAAAGTTTTGTCAACATGTCGCGGACGATTCCGGAGCATTGTCTCTTGCCTTTCAACAAGCTATGCAGGAGCAAATTATTCTGATCAACGGTGGCGTGTCTGCTGGTGATGCCGATCATGTTCCTCAAGTTTTACAAGAATTGGGCGTAGCGATCGTGTTTCACAAAGTCGCTATCAAACCGGGAAAGCCCCTGTTGGTTGGTGTCTTGCCGGAAAATCGCATCGTGTTTGCACTGCCCGGAAATCCCTTGTCATGTTTTACCACCTTCAAACTGTTTGTTGAAGAATATCTACACGGATGTTTGGGATTTACCCGTGAACGATTCCAAAAGGTCAAACTACAGACTTCCAGAACCAAAAAATCTACTCTGGATGATTTTTTCCCTGTTTTTAGGTCGCCTGACGGCAATGGATACCGATGCAAACCTAATCGCAGATCCGGAGATATAACCGCGACAGTGGGATGTGATGGTATTGGCTGGCATATCCATGACAAGCAGGTCATCTCAGAAAATGATACTATACAAGTATTATCCCTGCACCCCTTTTTTCATACAAATTAAACTAATACTAACAATGCAACAGAACCAATCACCTCTTTCAAGCCTCAACATCTTTTCGTTCAAAGGTGTTCAGATGCGCACATTCCACATCACGTGGATCACTTTCTTTTTCTGTTTCTTTGGATGGTTTGGTGTTGCTCCGCTGATGCCTATGATCCGCGATCAGCTCCAATTGAGCAAGAGCGAGGTCGGCAATATCATCATTGCCTCCGTATCGGCAACTATTATTGCGCGCCTACTGATTGGGAAGTTGTGCGATACGCTCGGCCCACGCCTTACCTACACGATTTTGCTGGTGGTGGGAGCTATTCCGATTATGCTGATCGGCCTTAGTGAGAGCTATACTTCTTTTTTACTATTCCGTTTTTGTATCGGCATTGTTGGCGCTTCTTTCGTCATCACCCAATTTCACACATCGATGATGTTTGCGCCCAATATTGTCGGCACTGCCAATGCGGTAACCGGTGGGTGGGGAAACCTCGGAGGAGGCGTTACCAATTTGGTTATGCCCTTAATTGCAGCAGGTTTTGCCGCGATGGGTTTTGTAAGCGAAGCAGATGCTTGGAGACTCGCCATGGTTGTGCCGGGCGTCATTCTCCTGATCATGGCTTTTATTTACTACCGATACACGACAGATACCCCTGCAGGGAATTTCAGCGATTTGCAGCAAAGAGATACGTCTACCTCTCCGAAAAAAAGCAAGGGATCACTCGTGGAAGCATTGCAGGATTATCGCGTATGGGTATTAACACTCGCTTATGCAGCATGCTTCGGCATTGAGATAACGGTAGATAATGTTGCTGCGATATTTTTTATAGACCGCTTTGGTACCAGCATCATTGTAGCCGGTGCCATGGCCGGCATATTCGGCGGCATGAATATTTTCGCCCGTGCATTGGGGGGCATCGTGAGTGATAAAGTTGGTAAACGATTCGGACTAAAAGGAAAAGGTACATTACTAGGACTACTTTTGGTTTTGGAAGGTCTGGGAATCGCGTTGTTTGCTGCTTCGGGTACGTTGGTCTTTGCGGTTGTTTCCATGCTGATTTTCGCCTTGTTTTTGAAGATGGCCAATGGCTGTACCTATGGGATTGTCCCTTTTATCAATAAAGACAATATTGGTGTCGTCAGTGGTATAGTAGGTGCCGGCGGAAATATCGGTGCCATGTTGGTTGGTTTTCTATTCAAGTCCGAAAACTTAACCTATGCAGATGCCTTTCAATATATTGGTGCGGGGGTCGTGTTCATCGGTTTGCTAGTCGCACTGACTAGATTCCAGCCAAAGCCCGCCATCAAAAACAGCATAGAGACAGGCGAGCTCGACTTTCAACAATAAACATCCATTAATTTGCCTTTTTTCAGACATGAAAGAAAAAGAAGTAACAAGTACCTGTTGTTATTGCGGTGTCGGATGCGGCGTGAAAATTCGGCTGGATAAGCACGATTCCGTTACGGTAACAGGTGATGAGGAGCATCCGGTCAACCAGGGAAAATTGTGCAGCAAGGGCATGAATCTACAATACACGGTAAACGATAAATCGGATCGTCTGCTTTATCCGCAAATGCGATATCACCGCAACATGCCGATGCAACGGGTAAGTTGGGAAGACGCATTAACCCGTACAGCAGCTGTATTCCGCACGATGATAGATAAGTATGGCCCCGATTCAGTCGCGTTTTACGCATCTGGACAGTGCCTCACGGAAGAGTATTATGTCATCAATAAACTGATAAAAGGCTTTATAGGTAGCAACAACATCGACACCAATTCACGTCTATGCATGAGCAGTGCTGTCGCCGCCTACAAAATGGCCCTCGGGGAGGACTCCGTGCCTATTTGCTACGATGATATTGAACTCTCCGACTGCTTTTTGGTGGAAGGCGCCAACCCCGCCTGGTGCCACCCCATTCTTTGGCGTCGGGTAGAAGCCCACAAAGCAAACTACCCACAGACTAAAATCATTTTGGTCGATCCTCGAAAAACAGATACAGCAGCCATTGCGGACCTGCACCTACAAATTCAACCCGGTACAGATATCGTTTTGAATTATGCTATTGGCCGGCTGCTGATTGAAAATGATGATATTGATTACCAGTTTATAGCACACCATACAGAGGGATTTGAAGATTATAAAACACGTGTATTTGAGCGTACCATAACAGAGGCAGCACATATTTGCTGTATACCCGAATATGAAATCCGTCAAGCCGCAACCTATATAGGCGAATCCAAGTCCTTATTGACCATGTGGACGATGGGACTTAACCAGAGTGTGAAAGGTGTGGATAAAAATCTGTCGCTCATTAATCTCAACTTGATCACGGGAAAAATCGGCAAGCCAGGTTCCGGACCTTTCTCGTTAACCGGTCAACCAAATGCTATGGGAGGCCGGGAAGTCGGCGGTCTGGCTAATTTATTGCCTGCACACCGTGATCTGAAAAACGAAATACACCGACAGGAAGTGGCTGATTTTTGGGGAGGAACTACGCTATCCGACACACCGGGCCTCACGGCGACCGAAATGTTTGATGCGCTAGCCGACGGAAAGCTGAAAGCTGTCTGGATATTGTGTACGAATCCGTTGACCAGCCTACCAGATACACGTAAGGTAGAACAGGCACTGCAAAAGGCAAAGTTTGTCGTGGTGCAGGAAATCAGCAACAAACCGCAGACTTTGGCCTATGCCGACGTCATCTTGCCTGCTGCCGCCTGGGCCGAAAAAGAGGGGACAATGACCAATTCCGAACGTCGGATCAGTCACTTGCACAAAATCATCGAACCTCCGGGCGAAGCGCTTCCCGACGCCGAAATTATCTGTCGATTTGCCAAGAAAATGGGATTTAAAGGCTTTGACTATCCCAATACTGAAGCTATATATAAGGAACATACGAAACTCACCGCAAAGACAAATCTACATATCGAGGGTCTGGATTACGAACAGATCGATAGCCAAAAGACCGTACAGTGGCCGTACAATAAGAGACGAAAAGCCGGAACATCTCGTTTATTTGCCGATCATGATTTCTATACCCCGTCCAGAAAAGCAATTATCCATAGCCCGGACACGGATCTCCAAAGTGAATTACCGGATACGGCCTTTCCTTTTATTCTGACCACCGGACGCATCCGTGACCAATGGCATACCATGTCCAAGACCGGTAAAGTCAGTAAGCTGAAACAGCATATCAGCGAATCTCAGCTCGAAATTCATCGCGATGATGCCGAACGTCTCGGTATAAACGACGGGCAATTGGTCGAAATCACCTCAAGACGAGGCCATGTACGTGTCAAGGCCAGTCTCAGCACCAGCATAAAGGCCGGTTGTGTCTTTCTCCCCATGCACTGGGGAAAGCTTGGCGACACCGACTTACATCGGGCAAATAACCTCACCAACCCCTTGGTGGATCCCATTTCAAAAGAGCCAGATTTTAAATTCTGCGCCGTACAGGTGCTCCCTTATCGGAAGCCATTTGAGCGCATTGTGATCGTTGGTGCCGGTGCGGGTGCTTTTGGTTTTGTCAAAGCTTTTCGGGAAATCAATACTACCGACGAGATCACCGTGGTCAGCAATGAAAATCTGCCGTTCTATAATCGGGTCATGCTGCCCCACTATGTCAGTGGCGATCAGAAGTGGTCAGAACTCGTCAAGATGCGGGATGAGGAAGAAAAAAACACGTATAATATCAAGCACGTAAGAGGGGTTACAGTGACCCGGATCGATCGCGAAAACAAATATATTGAAGACAGTAAGGGATTGAAAATACCGTATGATACGCTCATCCTCGGTACGGGCAGCCGTCCGTCTATGCCCAGAGACATCCCCTCTTTGCCAGGCATATTCAGTATCAGAAGGCGTTCGGATGCGGACAACCTCCGCAAGTTTTTACGCAAAGATGCTTCAGTTGTCATCATCGGAGGCGGACTCCTCGGTTTGGAAATGGCGGCGAGCCTACGTAAGATGGGCGTACACATTACCGTTGTGCAGCGTGTATCACGATTCCTGAACCGACAGCTGGATGTGCTTGGTAGCCAGCTTCTTCATGAAGAAATGATAGATCAGGGGTGTGATGTCTATTATAATGATGAAGTGCAGCTCTACTATGGACGTAGCAAAGTCAATAAGGTCGAACTAAAGAGTGGTCGACAGATCAAATGCGATGCCGTCATTGTAGCCATCGGCACCACACCCAATATCGAACTGGCAAAAGACGCAGGGCTGAATTGTCAACGCGGCGTGGTGGTCAACGACAGATTGCAAACCAGTGATCCTGCCATCTATGCGATCGGCGAGATTGCCGAGTATGATGGGGTTTTGTATGGCATTTCGGCCGCGGCCGAACAGCAAGGTGCTGTAGTGGCGCGCTATCACAATGGAGATGTAGGCAGCGTATACGAGGGATCGGTCTTCATGAACATCATCAAGATACAGGGCTTTGACCTGTGCAGCATCGGGATTGTCGACTGTCCGAATGACGAGTACGAAGAAATTGTATTTATCGACAAAGCAAAGCGCTATTATAAAAAGTGCATCATCCATCAGGATCGCTTGGTCGGCACCATACTCATTGGAGACAAGAATGAGTTTCTGGAATTTAAAGATCTGATCACCAACAAAACAGAGCTTAGCGAAAAACGCCTCCAACTGTTGCGCAGCGGCAGTGTCAAAGAACCCGTTGTCGGCAAGCTGATCTGTAGCTGTGGTCAGGTCGGAGAAGGGAACTTAACCAAGCTCATCCAGTCAGGATGCACAGACCTGAAAACACTGTGCGACACCAGTGGCGCCGGAACAGGCTGCGGCTCTTGCCGTCCACAGGTGATGGCAATTTTGGATAGTTTTTTAACCGAAAAAGAAGAAATGGAGGTCACGAATGGCTAAGCAGACACAACCGGAATGGCAACACGTAAAAATCAATCTGCCCGGAGGCTATGTATCGGTGGGTGATTTTAAGGCCATACTGGAAGCGGCGCATGCGGCAGATGTAAAAACCGTTAAAATCGGTGCACGCCAACAACTGCTTTTCTCTGCCTCCCCGGCGCAAATGGAAGATATCGAATATCAGCTCTTCAATCAAGAACTGCTGTATGAAGTGAATGAAAACCATTATCCAAATATGGTTAGTTCTTATGTGGCCGACGGGCTTTACAATCAGTCACATTGGTTGAGAGAAGGAATTTATAAGGATATTTTAGCCTCCTTTGAGCATACTCCAAAACTAAAGATCAACATCGTCGATGCGAATCAGTCGTTTGTACCTTATTATACCGGCAACCTGAATTTTGTATCCTCAGGCGTAGGCAATTATTGGCATGTATATATCCGATGGCCCAAAACAAATCAAGTAAGAAGCTGGTCATCACTCATTTACTCCATGGATATTGCCGCCATTAGTAAGGAACTGGAAAGCGCCATAATGGATAACAAAGATATAGCAGAAGACGACATTGCTACGCTATGTGCGGATCTGGAATTAAAAATTAAAACGTCGGGTGCGTTTCATTGTCAACAAATCCAAGAACCGTTAACGGAATCGGATTTCCGTCTTCCCTATTATGAAGGCTTTAACCAATATGACGATAAATATTGGCTAGGCATTTACCGACCAGACGAGTGTTACACCGTTTCCTTTTTGCTGGACGTTTGCAACGTCTGCCAGACGTCTCGGGTGGGCCAGATCTATACGACGCCCTGGCGGTCACTCATTATTAAAGACATCCGACATCAAGATCGCAAAGGATGGGATATCATTCTCGACAAACATCGTATTAATTTGCGCCACGCTTCCAACGAACTAAACTGGCAAATCGAAGATTGGTGTGAACCGGCGTTGAAATTGAAGCGTTTCATCGTCCGATATTTCGATCGTTGGAATATTCGAACTTATCGGCTATGCTTTGGCATCAAGATTGGATCAAACAGCGGCATTTGGGGTTCGATTATCATCAAACAGATCAACGATGAGAATCGTGAACCATGCTTCGATGTTTTCCACACGCAAGATTTCAAGGCCAACTCCTATGACCTAATTCTCTATAAACAACGTGTCACCGAGAAATCGTTACCCGCAACCCTAAAAACACTTTGTGATTGCTTTTACGATGCTACATTACAAAACAGCCATCCGGTGTCTGAGCATCATCCCTACGATTTACCGGAGTTTTCGCATAGCGCCCCACAGCAACCCTTATTCCGTTGTCCACATTGCCTCAGTATTTACCATCCCGCTTATGGGGATGTATTAGCGGCTATAGAACCAGGCATTGCCTTCGGCGATCTACCTACAGATTATACCTGTGGTCTATGCGGCTCTCCCAAGAAAGAATTTATAGCATTTGATCAAATCAACACCACACCTTTAAAGCACTGACATGGAACTCTATTATATAGCATTCGTCCTATTTGTTGTTGGCTTCTTGTATGCCTCTGTTGGACATGGAGGTGCCAGCGGTTACATTGCTGTCTTTTCTATTTTTTCCATTCCGGTAGCGCAATACAAGCCGCTTATTCTCATGCTTAATATGCTTGTTGCCGGTACAGGGTTCTTCCAATTTCGCCGTGCCGGGCACTTCAGGTGGTCTACCTGTTGGCCATTTTTGATCACCTCTATTCCAACAGCATTTCTAGGTGCCTGGTATGCGCTTGAAGGGAAAGTCTATTTTGTGCTACTCGGTCTTGCCCTCATATTGCCTACCATCCGGCTACTCGATATAACCCCCAAGGAGCGCCAGAAGCGTAAAACGGTAAATATACCATTGGCATTACTCATAGGCGCCATTGTCGGCCTTTTGTCGGGTATGCTCAATATCGGCGGTGGTATCTTTTTAAGCCCGTTGCTTATCTTATTGGGCTGGGCCAATGCCAAGGAGGCTGCAGCTACCTCCGCCATTTTTATAACGTTAAATTCTTTCAGTGGCTTGCTCGGCAACACCACACCGATATACATTGATCCATCATTTGCACTATGGTTCTGTGCGGCAGCTGCCGGAGGATTTACGGGCGCCTATTTCGGGAGTGCGCGTTTTCCTATGGCAACGGTACGCACCTTGCTTAGCGTAGTGCTCCTGATCGCTTGTTGTAAACTATTATTTTTCATGTAATGCGAACATTGACAGACCCTATCGGAAGATCATTCAACGTCCTACGCGTAAGCCTATTAGATAGATGCAACTTTGCGTGCACTTATTGTGTATGTGAAGATGAACTGAACACAACAACACCGAAATCTGCGGTATTGTCCAGCGATGAACTTATCGATCTCATAGGTCGTTTGCACCATCTGCTGCATCTACAGACCATACGTTTAACAGGGGGTGAGCCACTGCTATATCCCGACCTTACCAAGTTAACAAAGGGCATTCGACAATTGGGCATCCAAGATATCCGCATGACGACAAACGGCTTTTTGCTCGCGAAAAAAGTAGTTGCTCTCCAACAAGCTGGTCTTCGGTCCATCAATGTCTCGCTGGATGCATTATCCGAAAGTTCCTTCTATAAGGTAACAAAACGGACGGGGCTACAGCAGGTCGTCGAAGGCATAATAGCCGCCAAGGAAATAGGATTGGAGGTAAAAATTAACACGGTGATTATGGCCGGTGAAAACGATCAGGAAATTTTGCCTTTACTGAATTTTGCGTTCCGACATCGCATTAAAATACGCTTCTTGGAATTGATGGGCATGGGTCACCTATTTGGCGATACCGACAGTAAGTTCTTCTCCCGGCAAGCCATACTGGACAGAATAAGTAGCGTCTATGAAATCCACGAGCAGGTAAAGAAATGCGGAGACACCGCTACATATTGGCGTACGTCCTGCGGGCATAGCTTCGGAATCATTGCCAATGAGAGCCAGCCTTTTTGTGCAGACTGCAACCGCCTGCGACTAGACTGCCAGGGGAATATTTATGGCTGTTTAAGTAGCAACACGCCTATACCGCTTCGGGCGGTTAATAGTCAGCAAGGGTTGGAGGCGGGCTTACACGCCGCATTAGGGCAAAAACAAATGCGGTTTTCCGGAAGTGAAATGAGTATGTTAACAATTGGAGGATAAATATGATTACTTTGGAATTTTTTGCGGGATTGAAGGATTACTTCCCGCCCGTTATGGAGGTCCGAGAGACTCCAGAAGACATCAATTCTTTACGACGCTACCTGATTGATCAGCAATCGTTTGCCAAAACATTACTAGAGCAATGTCGGTTTGCGATAGATGATACGTTTGTCCAGGAGGATTACCCGCTTCGTCAGGGCGATCTTGTCTTAGTCATTCCACCCAGTAGCGGAGGTTAACGATGATACATCTAAGCACGGAAAAAATCGATGTAATGGCACTTTGGGAGCAGGCGCATCATCCAGCAGCAGGGGGCGTTGTATTGTTTAGTGGTGAAGTGCGGAATAACCACCAGGGAAAAGAAGTTTCACATCTTTCATACGAGGCCGCCGAGCAGATGGCCAACAAAATGATTGCTGCATTACTGGATGAAGCAAAACAACGCTGGGAGCTACAGGTTGCCATCGCCGTCCATCGGTTAGGCAAGGTTTCTGTTATGGAAACAGCAGTGGTGGTCATTACAGCGGCTGCCCATCGCGCGGAAGCCTATGCAGCCAATCAATATATCATCGATCGCATCAAACATCATGTACCCCTATGGAAATGTGAGCATTTTGTGGATGGAGGGCGCGAATGGGGAGGACATTGCTCCTGTCATGAAGAGCCGGCAGCAGAAGCCTATACTATATAATCATGGAGAATACAGGCGATATATTGTTGGGTCTGGTGCTGTGCGGAGGCAAGAGCAGCCGCATGGGGCAGGACAAAGGTCAGCTCACAAAAGATCATTCTATCTGGGCGGAGCACATGGGCCTCCTACTGAGGAGTGTCGGGTTGGCAACCTATTTCTCGATCCATCCATCGCAGTTTGAGGCATACCAACACATCTTTCCTTCCGAAATATTGATTCCGGATCAGGTCGATATAAAAGGGCCTTTGGCGGGTTTGCTGAGTGCGCACCGGCTGTTTCCTAAGGCAGATATATTCGTGCTGCCTTGTGACATGATTGACATGGAAGCGCCTCTACTGGAGCGGCTGATAGATATTCGCCGGCAGATCGTGCAGGCGGATGTCTATCTGTACATCAGGCATAGACAGGTTGAACCCCTGTGCGCAATTTATACGGCTTCGGGACTGCACAAATTATATGCGGACTACCAAAGTGGGGGCCTGACAAACTTTTCGATGAAGCGCGCGATACAGAATCTTCGCTCGGTAAAAGTCCCTGCACCCGAAAATGCGGCAGATTTCCGAAACTACAATACGCCTGAAGATATCGTCAAATGGCAGAAGGCACCTCTTTAATCTCGCATAATAAAAATTGAGTTGGCAGATGTCTCAGCTACTACAGGATCTGGCGCAATTTTTCCCGGTCGGTTATTTTGATGCTCTTATTGGACGTCTCGATGATTTGTTCGTTTTCTAGTTCCTTCATCATCCGGTAGATAGTTTCGTACGTACTCCCTATGTATGCTGCTATATCTGTTTTAGATAGTGTAATGTTGATATAACCATCTCCTTCAATTCCCATTTTTTGTTCTAATTGCAGGATGCTCCATGCCAACCTTCCTTTTACGGAAAGCTGTACCTGGTTGCTCGTCTTTTGTTCGGAAATTTGCAATTCGTCGGCATAAAATAACAGCATCTCATACGTGAAATCTGGATTTCCTTTCAATATCGTTTTGAAAAAATCAATAGGAATAAAACAGACCTCGCTGTTTTCTAATGCGGTGGCAGATATGGGGAAAAGTGTTTGCGAAGAAGATAATCCACGATGCCCTACTATATTCCCTTTTTTTGCAAAACGAACAATACTTTCTTTATCACCCCAGTGTTTATGTACTTTGATCACGCCTTCTTGAACAAAATAAATACCCTCTGCTGGCGTTCCTTCCTGGATAAATTGATCGCCTTTCTTTAATTTAATTATTTCTCTATTGGCATTAATCAATTCCTTCCATGCAGGAATTATATGTTTACACATAAAACATGTGTTCTCACAGTCTTTCTTTTTTTTTGCCATGTTTTTAAAGTGGAAGTCTTTTTGAGAAAACTTCTACCATTTTTTACAATCTATAATACAAATATATACCATTATTATTTTTTATACAGCACATTCTAGCAAGAAAAGGTTCAACGAGAAACTTTTGACGATGATTAGAAGTCAAAGGAACATGTTTTATAACTGATGACGACACCTTAGGCAAGCTGACACTTAAAAAGTTGTCGTCAGTTTTATGCTACATAGAGCATAGAAGTACGTTTTGTGATTATTAGTCAGTAAAATCACAAAACGTACCTCAAATTACTATTTCCATTTGGAGGGATCACAGTCTTTTCCGGTGGAGACTTCTTTGGGAATACCGCCCACGGTAATGCGCATGTAGATCGGCTTAGGGCCGCTCACGTAGTTTTTTGGTTTCTTCAGATAGAAGAGCAAGGAATAATTCGTACTCATGATTTTAACCATTTAAGTGTAACAAACTTAGCCTTGCAGCTTAACGAAATCAAGATGTTCGTTTTTTGAACAGGTTGTCAATCAAAAGATTAACCCCTTTCCAGTGAGTCGTGTATTTTGAAAAAGCGACTCACCGAAGGACTCACTTTTTTATTGGGAAAAACTGAATGATTTGTAAAATCCGACAAAACAAAAAACGCTGTAAACATTTAATTTACAGCGTTTTAGTATGTTTTGATCTCAAGATCTGTAGCCCGTAGGGGAATCGAACCCCTGTTTCAAGAATGAAAATCTTGCGTCCTAACCCCTAGACGAACGGGCCTTATCGGATTTGATGATGCAAATATAAGGGCATAATTTGCACCATCAAAATATTTTTTAGCAGTTTTTTATAAGCTGCTGATTTTGAAATTAATATTTTTAAATCAAATCAAAACCGATATCCGTACGGAAGTATTTTCCTTGGTAAAATATACGCCCAGCATCCGCTGTAGCCTGTTGTAGTGCGGAGAAAAGATCATCCTGAAGTGTTGTAACCGCGATTACACGACCACCAGCTGTTACTACTTCGCCATTTACTTCCTTAGTACCAGCATGGAATACGATAGATTCTTTTACGTTCTCGATATTGGAAATTACTTTTCCAGATTCGTAATCACCAGGATAGCCACCAGAAACTAACATCACTGTAACAGCTGTTTTAGGACTTACGGTATAAGATCTCGAAGCTAAATCGCCTTTAGCAACACCTTCTAATAGATCTACTAAATCCGATTCAATACGAGGTAACACTGATTCTGTTTCTGGATCGCCCATACGTACATTGTATTCGATAACAAAAGGTTCGCTATCTACATTCATTAAACCGATGAAGATAAAACCTTTGTAAGGAATATTGTCTTTTTTCAACCCTTCTACCGTTGGTTTGATGATACGCTCTTCCACTTTAGACAAAAATTCTTCATTGGCAAAAGGAACAGGAGAGATAGATCCCATACCCCCAGTATTTAAACCAGTATCACCTTCGCCGATGCGTTTGTAATCTTTTGCAGAAGGAAGAACTTTGTATGATTCGCCGTCCGTAAGTACGAAAACGGATAATTCAATGCCTTTTAAGAACTCTTCGATAACAACCACGCTACTTGCTGCGCCAAATTTAGCATCAGCAATCATCGCTTTTAATTCCGCTTTGGCATCTTCTAATGTTTCACAAATTAAAACACCTTTACCAGCAGCTAGACCATCCGCTTTTAATACGATTGGAAGTTTTTGAGTTTCTAAGTAAGCTAGACCTTCTTCTAGATTGGATTGGTTGAAGGATTTGTATGCTGCGGTAGGAATATTATGTCTAAACATAAATTCTTTTGAAAAATCCTTAGATCCTTCTAATTGAGCTCCTAATTGTCGTGGGCCAATAACCGCGATATGTTTGATATCTTCTCTTCCTAAGAAGTAATCATGAATACCTTTAACTAAAGGTTCTTCAGGACCAACAAGAATGATTTCAATATTATTTTCTAAAGAAAAAGATGCAATTCCCTCGAAATCTGTAACTTTTAAGTTAACATTCTTTCCATATTGTTCAGTTCCAGCATTTCCTGGAGCGATAAAAAGATTAGTTAGTTTAGGGCTTTGCGCTATTTTATAAGCAAAGGCAGATTCACGACCGCCTGATCCAACGATTAAGATGTTCATACTACAAATATACAATCTCATAGGAGATTCTTAAATTTTATACAGCCTTAAACATCATTTTTGGAAAAAATGGAATATCTTTAGAAGACTAATTATCAATAAACTATGATGCGAAAGCTTTTAACAGCTGTTTTTATTTTGTTATGTACTACTACTCAAGGTCAGGATATTCAGCAATTTTTAGATAAACTCCAAGATTACAGCCTCCAAAAACCACAAGAGAAAGTTTATCTTCATACAGATAAACCGTCATATTCGGCAGGCGAAAATATATTTTTCAAATCCTATACCACTATAGGAATTACCAATCTTTTTTCGAGTTTAAGTGGAATATTATATGCAGAACTTATTTCTCCAGCTAATAATGTGGTGCAGCGTGTTACTATTTCGACCCCTATGGGAATAGGGATTGGTGATTTTACCTTATCAGATACGATTACAGAAGGAGTATATCGAATCCGAGCATACACCAATTGGATGAAAAATGCAGGGTCGGATTATTTTTTTGATAAGAAAGTTCCTATTTATAATGGTCGTACTGACAATGTGATTACACATACCACTTATGAAAAAAGAACGAACGATGTTTTATATAAAATCAACTTGAATAGTGTAACGGGATTGCCAATTTCAAAGAAGAGAATATCGTATACTATTACTGAAGGAGACAAGGTGGTAGAAAAGAAGTCACAAACTTCTTCAGAAAATGGGTCTATTGAGATTCCTATTAATAATAAATATGTAAATCCTATACTAAAACTTCGTTTTGAAAATATTGATAAGAACATTGTAAATAAGGTTGTAAAAACTATTGATCCCAAAAAGCAGCCAGCGACTACATTATTTCCAGAAGGAGGGAAGCTCTTGAAGGATAAAATCAATACGATTGCAGCAAAAAGTATCAATAGTCAAGGTCTGGGTATTAGTTCCAAAATACTATTAAAGCAAGGTTCGGACACTATAGGCGTCTTCCAAACGAATGAACTAGGGATGGGTGCTATTTCTGTGTTTCTAAATAGTGGAGCTCCTTTAGAAGCTGAAGCAGAATATGCTGATGGAACAAAATCTGTTTTGCAGGTTCCTCGGATTCATGAAACAGGCTTTTCCATATTGGTAAACAATTTGAACGACAATAAGCTTTTTGCACAATTAAATGCAAGTGCCGACCAGCTAGATAATTCAGATGTATATTTTGTAGTACATCACTTAGCAGAAGTTTTGTTTGTGTCTAAGTCTAAATTAAATAAAGAGGAACTTGTTTTTACAGTTGAAAAATCGAAGTTACCTGACGGGGTGGTTACAATTAGTATACTGGATAGTAAATTCCAGCCTATTATAGAACGTCCTGTGTTTTGTCTGGTGCAGCGTAATTTGAATAGTCGTGTTTTATTGAATAAGTCAAGCTATCGAACGCGTGAGAAAGTGGAAGTCAATTTAGATATGGGCGAAGGGGATGATTCTCTGTTGATGGGTGCATATTCGGCATCGGTTATTGATTTAGGAAAAGTTAAGTTTCCCGAAAGAGCAGAAGCGCATATTCTCTCTTCACTCTTATTGAGCAATGATTTGAAAGGTTATATTGAAAATCCAAATTATTATTTCAATCAAGAAGGTAACGTAAAAAGTGTGGATTTGGATTATTTGATGTTGACACAAGGTTGGAGGAATATTGAATGGGAAAGTGTTGGACTGGAAGTGCTTCCAAAATTTAAACCTGAAAAGTCCCTTAAAATCTCTGGTTACACAAAAAAAATAGGTAGAAGCAAGCCTGAACCTAATGCAAAAGTGCAGTTGATTTCTACCCGAAATTATCTCGATTTTATTGATACGACTTCTAATGAAGAGGGGTACTTTGAATTTGATAATTTGCTATTCCCTGATAGTGTTAAATTTATTATTTCAGCACGAGACGCGGTCAAAGGCAAAAATAATATTGATATCACCTATGAATATGACAAAGAATTTCCCATCGATGAAAAAGTAGGTGCACTAGAGAGCGATTGGGATATTAATAGGCAATATTTGGATAATCTTAAATCATCGAAAGAATTTTTTGCGGAGTTAGAGCGAATTGGCTTAAAGGAAAAAGCCATACTCATTGATGAGGTCGTTGTTACGAGAAAGCAGTCCAAAGCTCCTGACTATTCTAGTAATCTGAATGGTCCTGGAAACGCAGACCAGATTTTAGGAGCCGATGATCTTTCCACTTGTCCGACTTTGGAAATGTGTTTAGCGGGTCGTTTGATGGGTGTTTATTTTCAAAATGGTGTACCTTATAATACACGGGGAAATCAACCTATGCAAATTGTCCTAGATGGTATGTATATTGAGTCAGAAAATATTTCCATGATTAATACTGCAGATGTAGAAAGTATAGAAGTGCTGCGAAATGTGAATTATACATCAATATATGGTTCTAATGGCGCGAATGGATTAATTGTTATTACCTCCAAAAGAGGATCTTCAGCATTGAACAATTATGTTCCGAAAGGAATACTAACAGTGCAGCCTCAAGGATTCCAAGTTATTAAGAACTTTTATAAGCCAGCGTATGATGTAGATGAGGCTAATAAATACAATTCAGACTTACGTTCCACTATACATTGGGAACCTGCAATAGTTACGAATGAACAAGGTAAAGCCTCGTTCGATTTCTTTACATCGGATTCAAAAGGTAAATATTTATTACTAATAGAGGGGATAGATCTTCAAGGACGTTTGCTTAGAAGGGAAGTGGAGTTTGTCGTAGAATAATATATGTTTTTATCCTCCAATGCTCCAGCGACTTACCTTCCATATCAAAAATATTTTACCAAAACGCTTGGAAGTAGAGTAGAAACTTCCCTATCTTTGCACCACTCCGCAAGGGAGGCACGGTTAGAAGTAACCATGAAATAGGAGGATAGAGACCGTTTAAACTGAGAAATCAGGAAAAACAAAAAGCCGTCCCTAACGGGAGGTAAACAAAAAAAACTTCAAATAAAATTTGCGGTTTAAAATAAAGTTTCTACCTTTGCAGTCCCGACGGAAACGAAGGGAAAACAAAAAAAAAGATAAGTACAGCAGCAATGCTCGAGATATAAGAAGAAGCGCGATGCGGATTCGATAAAAGTTCTTTAAGAAAATGATCATGTAGCGTAACGAGTAGTTTGAGAAACAACGAAAGTTAAAAAAAATCAAACCTTAGTCAATAACGGAAATAGATATTAAAAAGACAATTCTATTTTTTTATAAATAGTTAGAGTCAAACTTCATTTTTACAATGGAGAGTTTGATCCTGGCTCAGGATGAACGCT
>NZ_JACOIJ010000090.1 GCF_014692495.1 Sphingobacterium litopenaei
CATATAAATCTCAAAAACCTTTAACTAGAGAAGAAGAACTTTTACTGGAAATCGAACGGTTACGTTGTGAAAATGCATTTTTAAAAAAGTTCAATGCCTTAATTCAAGCGGAGGAAGAAAAACTAAACTCTCGAAAGTCAAAGTCATCGAAGAGTTAAGGCAGGATTTCAGTCTGGATTTACTTCTAGACTGCAGTAAGATGGCTCGCAGTAGTTATTTTTATCACCAACAACGTGGTAAATTAGATAAGTACGCTGATATAAAGCCGGTTATCATGGAGATTTACAATCAACACAAAGGTCGTTATGGCTATCGTCGTATAAAAGATGCGCTGCGAAAGAAAGGTATACTCATTAATCATAAAACAGTTTTGAAATTGATGGTTGAGCTGGGAATAAGGAGTATTATACGAAAAAAAAGAAAATATAATTCCTATAAGGGCGAACAAGGTAAAATAGCACCAAATATCTTAAAAAGGGAATTCAAAGCTGAAAAACCACAACAGAAATGGGTAACAGATGTTACTGAATTTAGAGTCGGAGATAAAAAACTTTATTTATCCCCAATCATGGATTTATACAATCAA
>NZ_JACOIJ010000091.1 GCF_014692495.1 Sphingobacterium litopenaei
TGCACTGCCCCCAAAAAGTTAGACACTTTCTGGGGGTATTTTTATGGAACGAAAAGTCAAATATGATTTAACATTTAAACTTAAGTGTGTTAAATTAGTTGAGGAAAAACATCATTCAGTCACATCGGTATCTGGGCTATATGGCATTAATATTAGCCAACTTGATCGGTGGCTACAGGACTACCGACGACTAGGATTAAAGGGTTTAATTTCTAGTAAGAATAAAACTTATACTGCTGCCTTTAAGTTGCGAGTTATTCGAGCAATTGAACGCTATGGTTTAAGTTTAAGCGAAGCCAAATTTAAGTTTAACATTCCCAATGGGAGCACTATTTGTCAATGGCAAAAAAGTTTTGCTACCTTTGGACTGGACGGTTTACAACCCAAACGAAAAGGCCGTCCTGTGCAAGATATGAGTACTTATAAACGCAAAGCCCGCAAATCTAATAAGCCATTGACTCGAGAAGAGGAACTATTAATAGAGAACGAAAAATTGCGTTGTGAGGTAGCATTCTTAAAAATGCCTTAATTCAAGCACAAGAGGAAGCGGAATCAAAACAAAAATCCAAGCCA
>NZ_JACOIJ010000092.1 GCF_014692495.1 Sphingobacterium litopenaei
GCGCAGAGCTTAACAGACTCAAGCGTAAAGTATATCTAATGGATGCTACTATTATTCCTTTATGCTTAAGTGTATTTGACTGGGCAAAATTCCGCAGTGCTAAGGGAGCTGTAAAACTTCATACTATACTTGATTATGATGGCTGTATGCCCAGTTTTGTGCATATCACAGATGGTAAACAACATGAATCTAAAATAGCCAAGACTATTTCATTTCCTAAAGGCTGTGTGGTCGTTGTAGATAGAGGCTACGTTGATTATGCTTGGATGAACGTTTTGGACAGCAATCAGTCCTTTTTTGTCACACGCAGTAAAAGCAACATGAAATATACGGTAGTGAAAACATTTCAAAGTGAAGCACTCAAAGACAACGGAGTCCTTCAGGATCAAATTATTGAACTTGATGGTGATGCGAAAAAGCACTATCAAGGAAAGAAAATGCGTATAGTACGTTTTTGGGACAGCATAAATAAGGCTGAATATGAGTTTTTAACAAATAATTTCACCTGGAAGGCATCAACAGTAGCTGCCTTATATAAGG
>NZ_JACOIJ010000093.1 GCF_014692495.1 Sphingobacterium litopenaei
GCTGAAATGGGATGATTGGGAAGTATTAAAAGACAGCAGGGTAAAGCTTTACACCGGAAGTCCCATCCAAAACAAACGAGGCAAACTGCATTATAGGCAAGAGAAAGTAGAAATTGATTTCCGTTTGGTGGTCATCAAAAGTCAAAAAACAAACAAGGAATTTTGGTTTCTGACTAATGAATTTCAACTCTCAGCCAAGGAAATTTCTGATTATTACAGAAAGCGCTGGGATATTGAAGTATTTTTCAGGTTCTTGAAACAGGAACTCAACCTAAGTCATTTGGTTTCAATGAACAGGAACGGAATTGAAGTGATGGTCTATATGACAATGATTGCAGCAATGCTTTTGTTGATTTACAAAAAAGCTAATAATCTGGGTTACAAAACTGCTAAACGAAGAATAGCAATGGAGCTTAGAGATATGATAACTGCTATTCTAATAATATTTGCAGGAGGAGACCCAGCTAAAGTTTTCAAAACATGAAAAATGGTCGGAATTTCTTCCGACCATGACTA
>NZ_JACOIJ010000094.1 GCF_014692495.1 Sphingobacterium litopenaei
CTGAAATTGGAAAATCAACCATGGGATGGTTTTACGGCTTCAAGTTGCATTTAATCATTAATGACAGGGGTGAAATCCTTAATTTCCTTATTAGTCAGGGAAATATGGATGACAGAGAGCCGTTAAAAAAAGAAAGTTTCCTAAAAAAAATATTTGGAAAGCTATTTGGCGATAAGGGATATATCTCTAAACAGCTGTTTGAAATTCTTTTCATCGATGGAATACATCTAGTCACCGGAATACGAAACAAGATGAAAAATAGCCTAATGAGTATGAATGATAAGATTATGCTTAGAAAAAGATCAGTTATAGAAACTGTGAACGACGAACTTAAAAACATCTGTCAGATTGAGCATTCAAGACATCGTTCATTCATCAACTTTATCGTAAATATCTTAGCTGGATTAGCAGCATACAGTTTCTTCCCTAAGAAACCTTCAATCAAATATCAAACGGTAAAAACTAACCAATTGTACGCTTTTTAATTATCGAATTCAGGTT
>NZ_JACOIJ010000009.1 GCF_014692495.1 Sphingobacterium litopenaei
AATCAATTTCTAAAAGTCTGCCTGGCTCATGATCAAAATGCATAGTAGAATTACCTTTACGCAAATGATCCTGTAAAAGTTCACAGAATCTAGAATAACCAAAACCATCCGGGTATTCAGAAATATAATCTTGCCACAACAATTGACGAGTTACACCTACACGGCGAAGTTCAGTAGTAAAATATTCATAATGGGATTCTAAATGTAATTGTCTTGCATCTTTTACTACAGTCTCCTTTTTATCAATATTGAGATAAACTTGAAGATCATGGTCATTAAACAATAGAAGCTCCTGAATGCTTAGGCCGCTAGAAGTAAAGGTTTTAATATACCCAGCTATCGTCCGTCTATTTATACCTGTCTCTCTTTCTATTGATCGTTGAGAAAAACCACGCTCGACAAACAGTAATATCTGTCTAATTTTTTGCATACTTAGAGGTTTATTTGCCATAATTAGGAATATATCTGATCCCTAACTTAGCAATCATTTTATCTAAATATCCAGTGGTGTACTTTGTCGCGGAATAATTGGTGTAGTATGCGCCGGAATGTCAGTTCAAAATATACATAAGATTATTCTAACTGATGAATCAAACCTGTACAACGCTATTAATTAGTGGTGTACTTTGGAGCGGAATGACTGGTGTACTTTGCTGTGGAATGGTGGTGTAGTATGGTCCGGAATATTCACTGATAAACCAAATAATTCCTCAATAGTAAAAATCAACATGAATGTTGTAGTTGCAAGACTTTTCATAAATTTCTGCAGGAATGAAAAACGTGAACCAATATATTATTCAAAAATCAATACAAATATCAGGCTTATTACAAAAAGCAAAAATACCATCAAACTTTATATTTATTTATGTCTCTGGAGAAATGTAAATTTTCTTAGAAAGAATTTTGTAGAAATTTGTGATATTTTAGGGTTACCTAAATCCTATTATAATCCCAATAATTTTAAGAAGCACATAATTGAGGTAGCCTATCCCATTTTAAAAAAATTTGGTGATGTATGGTATGAATTAGAGGATACAAAAATATCTAAGAATAACAAGAATGAATACATACTAGAATGTAAAATTTACACTAAAGAGAATGCAGAAAATGAGGCATTGAAGAAAAACAACATAATCAATATGATGAAGTTGCATTTCAATTTAAATGAAAAAGACATATCAGACATTAGTGACATTATATCATCTACCTCTACTAAAGCGTTGTCAGAAAAAATAATATATATAAATGATAACCTAAAAGGTGTTCATAATAAGGCAGAATACGTAAAAAAAGCATTAATCAATGAATTCAAGTAAAAAATGTTGGGTTTATTTAACAGAAGGAGTTATAAGTTGGGTTTTCTTACACGTAAATGTTGGGTTTCTTTAATACAAAGTTGGGTTTTCTTAATAGAAAAGTTGGGTTTTCTTAATAATTACGCCACAAAATTTAAAGATAAATAATTGAATAAAAGCGCTTTATAAGACTAAAAAATTTCCCTACAATATATCAATAGATTAACAAATATATTATCAAGTAAAATATGACAGCTGTTTAGTGAGAATTTCGCATTGTAAAAGTGGTATTTTTATTGATTTTCAATAAAATCAAATCTTTGATATTTTAGAATCAATAATGAAAAAGCGAAAGTTGGGTTTTCTTAATAACTCATTAAAAAATTGAAATTAATATAATTTATGTGACCTTTGGGTCACAAATTTTCGTTGTTTAGAGAATGATATAATTTAAATGCTTTAATATATATTATAATTACAGATTATGTTTTTTAAAAGTGATATTAGATTGTGACCCAAAGGTCACAAATGAAGATTGTAAATAATTCTTCATTGTCAGTTGGAAAATTGATACTTTGTTATATTGTTATATTGCTATATTGCTATATTGTTATATTGTTATATTGTTAATAACAATGTAGCAACCAATGTAGTAAAAAGGTGATGTCTACCCCAAGATCTTTTACTTTAGAGACATTGTATTTAACAAACTATTATTTAACGTGAGTTCGGTTTAAGCAGCAAGGAATATGATACTCCCTATTTGTTGGACAACTTTTTACTAAACTAAGATATAATTACGATACATTTTTAATTTCCTGATAGAACTTTTCATCCGGTGTTATTCGTCCTAAGGACTTATGCCTTCTTTCGGAGTTGTAAAATGATACGTACTCTTTAATCTGCCTGTACAGATCCACACCCCCATTGGTGGATTGAGATATATTTTCTCTCTTTTAAGTGATCCCCAGAATCTTTCAATGTAGATATTATCCAATGCTCTACCCTTGCCGTCCATCGATATTTTTACCTCATTTTTCTGCAAGACTTTCACAAAAACTTCAGATGTAAACTGAGACCCCTGATCGGTATTGAATATCTCGGGCTTACCATGCCTTTGGATCGTATCTATCAAAACATCCCTACACCATTCGGCATTCATCGTATTGGATACCTCCCAGCCCATTATCTTTCGGCTAAATACGTCGATGATAGCAAACATATACATAAAGCCTTTAAACATGGGTATGTACGTGATATCTGCCTGCCATACCTGAGCAGGCCTTTCGATCTTAAGGTTCCGGAGAAGGTACGGAAATTTATAGTCTGCCTTATTTGATTTGCTCAAGTTCTTTTTAGGATGTATGGTTTTCAGGTTCATGAGCTTATACAGCCTACGAACGCGCTTATATCCGACTAAATAACCTAGATCTTGTCTCAAATAATCTGTCATCCGCTCTACCCCGTAGAATGGACAATCCAGGAATTTGCGATCTATCGCATTCATAACCTGTAAGTTGAATAGGGATTCCCCCTTGGGTTTAAAATAATAACTGCTACGGGGTAACTCCATAACCTTGCACTGTCTGTAAACGCTCATTTTCTTATAGGATGGGCAAACAAGCCCGCGTTTCTCTTCTAAGCTCATTTGCCCAATACTTTTTTTAAGAAATCAACCTGTATCTGTAGTTCCCCAATCTTGGAATAAAGCTCTTTCTCTTTGGAATCATCCTTTATCGGGCTTTTCTCTGTGGTAAAAACCGATTCTGCATTATCTAGAAACTCCCGCTTCCAGCTGTTGATCTGTGTTGGGTGTAACTCGTATTTAACAGCCAGTTCCTGGATGGTCTGCTGCTCCTTGATGGCTTCTATGGCTACCTTCGCCTTAAAGCTTGCACTGAATTTCCTGCGTTCTTTTTTCATTCTCAACTGCTAATTTAAACATTTATGCAGTTGTCCAATATTTGGGTAGTATTACAGAATAATTGATTTTCTTGCTGTTCAAACTGAATGTTTAAAGAAGGTTTTTTAGGAAAAAAAGCATAGGCTGCCAAAGCTCCTAAAATATTTAACAAGAAGTTGTTTACCGACCTGTGTCTGGTATGTTGTAGCTTGCAAATGTTCTTTAGTTCATCATTTACACATTCAATAATCGCTCTTTTTCGGAGCATTATTTTATCGGTTTGACTTAAGTTCATTCCTTTCATATTTTTTCCTGACTTGTCCGGTCTAATTTAGGAAACTTTATAAGTTGCTGATAATGTTGCCATTAGTTCTTTAAAAATCGTGTTTTGCTGACCTAAAGTGTAAAAATGCTTAAAATCAGGCAAATTAAGTATAGTAAAGGGTCGACATCTGTACAAGTTTATGAAATCAAGAATCGTAAACGTGTTATTGTTCGGCACATTGGCACAGCTAGAGATTCAGATGAACTAAAAAAATTGATCACCTTAGCTCAAGATTTCATAAAGAAATTTAGTAGTCAGCTATTTCTTTATCAGGATGTTAATTCTAACTATATCATAAATGTTAAACAGACTGAATTCTTAGGTATTTATTATGGTTTTGTTTATGAATTAATTCATAAGTTATTCATTTCTATAGGATTTGATAAAATACAGAATCCATTTTTATTGGATTTAGTAATTATTAGGATGCTAGAGCCAGCCTCTAAACTTCGTTCGGTAAGTTTAATAGAAGAATATTTTGGTGTAAAGTATCATCGACAGCGATATTATGAATCTGCACCACTTTGGTTATCCTTAAAATCTAAAGTTGAGACAATTGCTGTTAAATTTGCACAGAAACATTATTTATTTGATTATAATCTAGTTTTTTATGATGTAACTACTTTATATTTTGAAACTTTTGAATCGGATGATCTACGTAAAAATGGTTTTTCAAAGGATAGTAAGTCGCAACAACCTCAGATTCTTATTGGATTAATGGTCACCAAAGAAGGAATTCCAGTTGCTTATGATGTATTCCCAGGCAACACTTTTGAAGGACACACCTTCATACCCATGATCGAGAAGTTTATTTCTAAATATAATGTGAAATCATTTACGGTTGTTGCTGATGCAGCTATGATTAGCCATCATAATAGTAATCAGCTGAATCTGAAGGGTATCAACTTTATTGTAGTTGCTCGACTACGCAACCTTTCAACTAACTTACTAGAAGACATTAACAAATCACTAGTGCGAAAAGACGGTCAAAGCATTCGAATAAAGACCGAGAATGGAGACTTAATTTGCAGTTATTCCTCCGTAAGTTACCGAAAAGATAAATATGAGATGGAAAAGCAAATCGAAAAGGCAAACTATTTAATTGCAAATCCAGGAAAAAGTAAAAAACTAAAGTTTACTAAAGCAACGGGTGAAAAGTTAGAACTCAATCAAGGACTTATTGATAAGACAATAAAATTATTAGGTGTTAAGGGTTATTACACTAATTTGAAAGAGTCTCAAGTTAGTAATCAGATGATTATCGAGAGATATCGCGAATTATACCGAGTAGAACAAGCATTTAGAATTACTAAAAGTGATTTACAAACTAGGCCAATTTTCCATTATAAGGAAGAACCAATAAAACTCCATGTGCTAATTTGTTTCATCGCTTTATTCAGTTCTAAGCATATAGAGTTAAAAACGGAAACATCAATAAAGAGCTTTATGCACGAATGCAAAAAAATAACAGATGCACGATTAAAAAACAAAATTACAAACGAAGAAATAAAAATGAGAGCTACCAGAACTCCTGAAATACTCAATTTTCTAACAAAATTGAACCTGCTGACCTAAATTGGACAAGTCAGGAACTTGTAGCTCACACAGTGGCTAAACACTGACAAATTCCTGTCAAACTAAAAAAGGCCGCCTCAATTATTTTGAGACGGCCTCATTCAACCATTGACACAGTTTATTTTACACTCCCGAAGGTTACTGCTATGTTATTTTAAAATATCTTTAGCAGTAGCCTTCATTATTTGTAGAAATTTTCGTTTTATTATACCATTAACTTTCCCCACTTTAAAATCATTCTCTATATTTATTAAATCCACTTTTATCACTTATTTAAGTATGCTTTAATTTATATTCCCTAATTTTTCAACTGTCTTATTTTTCAACTGTTTTTGAAGGTACGGGACTGCTGCTGCTTTTTATACGAGTATGTAAAATCTCCTTTAATTCAGTTGCTATACTCTGAACTTCTTTTACTGCAATTAGGTTATTCTTTTCCCCAATATCATCAATTAAATGGTAAAGTTCATAGCTATCTTGGCGCCAATTGTATATAAGTTTGAAGAAGCCTTTCCTTACCGCTGATTTATAGTTAAAGCCATCGCCATCATTCTGGGTCCATTTATTTGGAGTATGAAAAAATAATGGTCTACTATCCGTATCATTCTTTGTTTTTCCATCTAGATACCCCATAGCAGATCTACCATCGATTTTTTGCGGTAATGCACTATATCTGACTTTACTCATGTCTAAAATAGTAGGGAATATATCCTCAATAATAACAGGCGTGTCAATTCTTTTTCCCTTTACATTTCCTTTAGTGCCTTTTATGATCAGCGGCACTCTTATGCCACCTTCATAAATTGAACCCTTTCCTGAGCGTAACGGCGCATTATGCGTATGGGGCTCTCCATCTCGTGGTGGAGTAAGGCTTAATCCTCCATTATCGCTAATGAATATGATGTGCGTGTTATCTATAATTGCATGTTTTTCTAAGTATGCTAAAATATCACCCAAGCTCTTATCCATCCCTTCAATCATTGAGGCATACTTGGCTTCATTCTTACTCAAGCCCTGCGCTAGGTATTTTTCATAATACCTATTGTCTGCCATCAACGGGTCGTGAAGGGCATAATGACCTAAATTTAAAAAGAAGGGCAGCTTATTTTTGACGGGATAGTCTAGCGCTTTTAAAGCTTCCAAAGTCAGTGCCTCCGTCAAATAAATATCTTTACCAAAATATTCCTGCATATTTTCAACCCCATGGTAGTCTGCTGTATTTCTTCCAAAATTCTCTTTACCCAAAAAGCTGGCAGGTCTACCCGTGGATGTGCCTGCAATATTGACGATAAATCCTAAAGAATAAGGATTTGATCCAGGCGTTCCAGATGAGGCCCAGTGCGCTTTTCCTGCATGAATGGTAAAATAGCCGTTGTCTTTTAGAATTTGAGATATGGGGGTTGCATAAGCCGTATGGGGGATACCTGGAACTGGGCTAAGTCCATTGTGATTCCATTTGGGTTCAGCAAATTGCTTGTCTTTTTGGCCCGTAGGAGCATCTTTGAAAGGTGATGTCCAGTTGGTTACCTGATGTTGAAGGACATTCATACCTGTTAGTAAGCTCACGCGCGATGGCGTACAGACCGGTGTACTATAAGCGTTTGTAAAGGCAACACCCATTTTAGCCAATTTCTGCATATTTGGGGTGCTATAGATTTTATTATATGCGCTTAGCGCCGAATCAAAAGGATATGAGGTATCCTGCCAGCCCATATCATCTACCATAAATACAATAATATTAGGTTTCTTCTGCGCTTGAAGCATACTTATGTTTACAAGCAGGATTATTATAAAGGCAAATTTTAGTCTTCTTTTCATCTTATTTATTACTGTATAGTGAGAAATTAATGATTTTAGGTGTGGCCCTACTTGAAGTTACCCTCACACGCCAATTATTTGCAATAATAGGCATTTCTAATTTTTTAATGTACTTATGTCCTACAGCCGTTCCTGAATCTATTATCTTCCATGATTTACCCATCTTGACCTCTACCGCAAATTCCATTATTCGGTGGCCATAAGCTATATCTTCTTGTAGCATGATATGTGTGACAGGTATTTTTTTTTCGTTTTTAATTACGGCAATAAGTCCATCCGAATTCACTTTTGCGATAGGATTATCAAATAAGCGATTTATTTCTTTCCCAAATTCCTCTAATCTTTTAAAATCTCCAGCAGGGACTAGTCCCGATGTATCGGGCGTTATGCCTAAAATAAGAGTAGAATTTCGACCTACAGATTTCAGATACATATCCACTAAATCTGCTAGGGGATAAACGCTATTCTCGTCGCCTGGCTCCCAGAACCATTCATGTCTACCATTGTGCCCACGTAGTGGTGCATCCGACATAGCGGGGACGAAATATTTGCCATCTGCATCACCATGCTTTAATAGGTGGTATTTATTCTTACTTATTTCTGAAGGTGCAGATTCGCCAGATCCTGTAAAGTTAAAAGGAAATGTGGACCAATTCGGGTAGCCAACAGTTCCGCTTTCAGACCCTGCCCAACGTGCCTGGGCAAGCTGATCATTATGATAGAAAAGACAATTGGGTTGCAGCTTTTTAACAATAGGAAGCACATCGGGCGCACCCTTATCGGGATGGCTTGCCCCGCCGTCAAACCATATTTCAAAAAGTTCGCCATAATTGCTACAGATTTCTTCAACCATACCTTCAGCCATTAGGTTATAATGGGCTTGCCTATTTTCCTGCATTTCCCCATCTCCCTGCACCCTAAAATCATGCACTCCAAAAAAGCTATTCCACCTTATTCCAAGATAAACCCCAGGCTTAATATCATGTTTTCTACATGCCTGAACAAAATCTTTAACAAGATCAGCCTTTCCGTCTTTATAATTTAACTGACTAATATTGTACGGGTTGTATTTAGAGGGGAATAAGGCAAAGCCTGTCTCATGGGTAGCTGTAATTATAGCAAATTTCGCACCCATGGCCTTGGCACTTAGCACCCACTGCTCCACATCCAGCTTACTAGGATTAAAAATTTGGATGTCTTGAACCGGCATAAGTCTATTTTTACTTTGATTGTATTTAACACCATCAAAGACATGAAGATCATAGTGAAAGACTGCTCCTAACTCCGCTCTTTGCCAGTCTACTTGAGTAGAACTTGGCAGAATTATTTCCTGTGCATATAATTCAGTGCTTAGTATATTAAAAAAACTCATGCACAGTAAACCTAAGTAGTATTTCAACAAGTTTTGTATTCTCATAAATATGTTAAAAAATATCGTTTATTTCTTATAGGACGATTAACACTCTCAGGAGAATGACTCTAATTAAATATTATTTTTATAAAACGATTTTGATGTGCCGATTTGAAAAACAATTACTAATATTGTCAGTAATAACTAATTTGAATCCTGCAAGAGTGAATAGTAATTGTACTATTATACCTTTAGATTATGATTAAACCGGATAAAAAAACTGAAACTGAATTTCAATTAATTTATCGCGATCATTATGCGCAGTTGTATTTGCATGCCTTAAAAATGCTAAAGGATAATGAAGAAGCTAAGGATATTGTACACGAAGTATTCACTAGACTGTGGCTGAAATTTACGCAGCTCCCGGAAAACATAAATAT
Source organism: Sphingobacterium litopenaei (assembly GCF_014692495.1). Lineage (GTDB taxonomy): Bacteria > Bacteroidota > Bacteroidia > Sphingobacteriales > Sphingobacteriaceae > Sphingobacterium > Sphingobacterium litopenaei. The sequence goes on from NZ_JACOIJ010000009.1 coordinate 8,708, forward strand.
CAAATCGTATTTACTAGTTGCTGTGCGCAATGCCGTTCTTGATCGCTTTTCGAAAGATACGGTACGAAGGAAGTATTTATCTCAGCTGGACCCCAGCGACTTTTTATATTTTAATGATCAGGCAGAAATAGAAACTGAGCTAATGGGCATCATTGAAAATGAAATAGCGCAGCTACCCGAGCAGATGCGAATCGTTTTTATGCAAAGTCGCTTCCACGATAAGTCCAATTCGCAAATCGCTGATGAACTAAATATTTCTATTAACACCGTTAAAACTCATATTAGCAGAGCCATTAAACGTCTTAAATTAAAGACACAGCATTTTTTTTCTCTTTTTATATAATCTCTTGTCATCCCTTTTCTATCTCATCCCGTTTGTAAGATAGTAGATAGCCAAATTAGGATGAACAATAATGCAATAGACGAGCTTTTAAGTAAATGGAAACAGGGAACTCTTTCTGAAAAGGAAAAAAAGGTTCTTATGTCCTGGTATATAAGACAGGCTAAACAGCAGCTCAATTATGAGATTGATACTGCTCAATTTTCAAAAGATTTACAAGAGCTAAAGAATTATAATTTTAAATCAAGGAAAACTAAAATTAGGTCTCTGAGGCCCTATTACTCTGCCGCAGCGTTAATACTGGTCTTCATAAGCTTCATCTTTATAGCAGTATATTATAACTCATCCACGAAGATGTCTTCCAGCGATCCTATATTTTCCCAAGGAAACCGTGCCATATTACATCAAATTAATGGAGAAAGTGTAGCCTTGGAAGACTTTAAATCAGGAGATAAGGTTATAAATGATCATTTTACGACAACAAAAATTGATAGTGGAACTATTGTATATTCTTTAAACGGAAACCATAAACAAATACCCGACTATTATGAGGAAATTACCACGCCAAAAGGTGGGGAGTTTAAAGTTATTTTAACCGATGGTACTAAAGTCTGGTTAAATAATAAAACCAAACTTAAATTTTTTATTTCTAGCACTACAGCTGAGCGTCACGTATGGCTCCAAGGGGAAGCTTTTTTTGAGGTGGCGCACGATAAGGATCGTCCGTTTTTTGTTACCACTGGCAAACAAAAAGTCAAAGTATTGGGCACTGCATTCAATATTAATACAAATGATAATCAAATTGTAACTACCCTAGTGTCTGGGAAAGTAGCAATTAATTCCAATAAAATAATACTTAAGCCCGGTGAGCAGTCAATAACCCATGATTACACCAATTATAAAGTTTCTCAGGTTGATATAGAAGCCTATGTATCCTGGAAGAATGGTTATTTTCTGTTCAATTATGAACCCCTTAGTGAGGTCTTAAGTAAGCTTGGCGATTGGTATGATGTGGATTTTGAAGTGGAGCAGGATTTGGGGGATGAAAAAGTATGGGCAACTGTTTCCCGAAAAAGAAATCTACAAGATGCACTAAAACTTATTGAGAAATCGGGCATTGCAAAATTCACGATTAATAAAGAAAGGAGGATAAGCGTACAGAGAGTGAAGTAATATATAAGTATACTGGAGAACTGCCATTCCCCAGTACATATTCATTAAATAAATAATTTAATTACTAACCAAATATAATGAAAAATAAACTTTTAGAGCAGAGCCACTACTGCTCTGTTAACAGATATATTTTATATATGAAATTAACACTTCTATTTTCTTTTTTTGTTGTACTAAACAGTTGGGCTACAGTGAGTGGGCAGGTAATTACAATAAAAGGAAAAAATATTCAGATTTCTGATTTTTTCAAAGCCATAAAGCAACAAACCGGATATGATGTGATTTCTCGGGGCCAAACAATACATCAGCAAAAATTAGATTTGAACTTCAACAATACGCCATTATCCCAGGCTTTAGATATGGTGTCAAAAAACAGAAATCTGACTTACATCATAGAGAATAAAGCCATCATTATCACTAAGAAATCTTCAAATACAGAGCGTGTTTCTAATTTGAAGGTGCCTGCTTTTAGCGACCCACTGGCTCAAAATCAGGTGCATGGAAGGGTGCTAGGGGCTAATAATCAGCCTCTTTCTAATGTGACAATAAACATCCTCGAGACAGAGCAAATTACCCAAACTGATCAACAAGGTAATTTTAAAATCAATGCATCTGTAGGTGATGTTTTAAAGTTTTCTTATCTAGGCTATCAGGCACAAAAGATTACTATTAAAGATTTAAATCAATTAACAATTACTCTGTTAGAATCTCAAGAGGGACTAGATGAAGTTGTAGTAGTGGGTTTCGGCTTGCAAAAGAAAACTAATGTAACAGGTGCAATAGCAACTGTTGATACTAAATTATTAGAATCACGGCCTGTAACATCAGTCACTCAAGCCCTACAAGGTACCGTTCCAGGACTTAATATTTCTACTAATTCCTTAGGGGGACAATTGGGACAAAGTATGAATGTTAATATTCGAGGTACAGGAACAATAGGTACAGGTTCCTCCGCGAGCGCACTAGTGCTTATTGATGGAATTGAAGGAAATATGAATAATTTAAATGCCGATGATATTGAGTCTATTTCTGTATTAAAGGATGCCTCGGCAGCCTCAATATATGGATCAAGGGCTGCTTTTGGCGTGATTTTAATCACTACTAAATCGGGAAAGTCAGGCTCTTCAATTATTTCCTACACCAATAACTTCCGTAATGCAGCACCCATGAACATGCCCCATTTATTGAACTCCTTTGATTTTGCCCATTATTTTAATGAATCTGCAATCAATAACGGGGGACAGACAATATTTGATGTTAACACCATTGAGCGTATTAGTGATTTTATTGCCGGAAATATCACAACAACGACTATTCCAAATGAGGGTAATGGCAACTGGCAATTTCATGAGCGTGCCAATGATAATGTGAATTGGTATGATGTGCATTATAAAAGTGCATGGTCGGCAGAAAATAATATAAATTTTAATGGTGGATCTGATAAATATCAGTACTACGCCTCGGCTAACTATTTGGATCAGAATGGAAATTTAAGGTATGGTGAGGATAGATTTAAACGTTTTCAAACCATGGGTAAAATCAATGCAAAAATTAATGATTTTGTAGATCTTAAAGTGACCTCCAGATTCGTACGTACCCATCTCAATAACCCGTATTACAGTAGTCTTTCAGGATTATTATATCATGATATTGTTCGCATGTGGCCTATGATGCCTTATAAAGATCCTAATGGACATTACATGCGAAATGGAAAACTAGCGCAGCTTACAAACGGAAGCAGGTCTATTACTAATAATGATAATGTTTTTTTACAAGGGCAAATCGTTATTCACCCGGCAGCAGGATGGAATATATATGCCGAGGCAGGGCTTCGTACCATTAATGAAAATAACCAAAGCAACGTAAATTCCGTCTATGAATATAATGTTAAAGGAGAGCCACTGCTTCTGCAATTCGATGGTACTCGACCATTAGGGGCAACGGAGGCTTCTCAGTCATATAGCAATCAGAACATGTATACCACCAGTATGTATTCTGATTATACCCAGCAGCTAGATAATCATCTTGTGAAAATGATGATCGGAGCCAATACAGAGCTATTTAAATTTAGAAATTTAGGCGCCATGCGGCCTAATTTATATTCGGAATCAGTTCCCGAAATAAGTGCCGCAGGTGGAATCGATAAGATTACAGCTGCTAATGTATATGACTGGGCTACAGCAGGATTTTTTGGACGTTTAAATTACGATTATGCAGATAAGTATTTATTGGAAGTAAATCTTAGATATGATGGATCCTCAAGATTCTTAAGCGATCAACGCTGGTCTCTCTTTCCTAGTTTTTCTGTGGGTTGGAATTTGGCTAAAGAAAATTTTATGTCCTTTAATACTTTATTCACCGTCATAAAGCCTAGGTTTTCTTGGGGGAGGTTGGGAAATCAAAATACCAATAATATTTACCCATTCTATCTTACGCAGCCTATCACTGCAAATGGAGGAAACTGGCTTGTGGGCGGCGTAAAACCTACAATAGCGTCTGTTCCTGGTATGATAAGCAGTACCCTTACTTGGGAGAAAATAAACACCAAAAACTTAGGTTTGGATATGGTGGGATTTTCCAATCGATTTAGCCTAAGTTTCGATTATTTCAATCGCCTTACAGAAGGAATGGTAGGACCAGCGGCGGAAATTGGAGCTATTTTTGGAACATCTTTGCCTAATACCAATAATGCAACTTTAGATAACAAAGGCTGGGAGCTCGTATTGGGATGGCGTGATAAAATAGGACAGCTGGGCTATAATATAAGTGCAAATTTAGCAGACAATATTGTTAAAGTTAAAAAATACCCTAATGCATCAAATGCGTTATCTACGTATTACAACGGCCAGGTTTTAGGTGAAATTTGGGGTTACCATACCCAAGGTATTGCCACCTCAAATGAACAAATGAACGACTGGTTATCCAATAATAAACCGACATGGGGGGCAAATTGGGGAGAAGGAGATATCATGTATAAAGATATAAATGGCGATGGCGAGGTGAATATGGGGTCCAATACATTAGACGATCCAGGAGACCGAAGTATTATTGGTAATAGCACACCGCGCTACTTATTTGGATTAAACATAGCGCTGGACTGGAAAGGGCTGGATTTTAGTGCTTTTTTGCAAGGGGTTGCAAAGCGTGATGCATGGTTAAGCGATCCAAACTTTTGGGGTGTGGGCACTGGACAGTGGCAGTCAACGGGTTTTGTCGAGCATCTTGATTATTACCGCCCTGAAGGCACAACATCTGTTTTTGGCGCGAATACCTCAGCCTATTATCCTAAACCGTATTTAAGTCAGACAATGAATCAAGAGGTACAAACTCGATATTTGCAAAATGCTTCATACTTGCGTTTAAAGAATATTCAGTTAGGGTATACACTAGATGCTAATTTATTGGCAAAAGCCAAAATTCGTAAAGCTAGATTTTACCTGAGCGCAGAGAACCTAATGACCGTAAGTAGCATATTAGATGTGTACGATCCCGAAGCAATTAATGGTCCTTATGGTAATGGTAAGACTTATCCACTTTCCCGTACCATTTCCTTGGGGTGTAATTTGACATTTTAAACTGACATTATGAAAACTATATATATTAGTGTTCTTCTTGCTTTACTATCTTTTAGTTCGTGTAATAAATTTTTAGATAGAGAGCCATTAGGAGAAATTTCTACAAACACTTACCTCAGAACAGACAATGACTTAGCCGCCTATGCCATAGGTTTATATAATATTTTACCTTCGCATGGGCCAGGAAGTTATGGTCTGGGTATTTTTGCAGTTGATAATGGAACCGATAATCAAGCTGCTACATCTCCAAACACCTTATTTATTCCCGGTCAGACGCGTGTCCCTAATACTGGGGGAGATTGGGACTTCTCTTCCATCCGTTCTGTAAACTACTTTATAAATACAGTAGAACCTCGAATGGAGAATTCTCAAATATCAGGCAACCAAAGTCATGTAAAGCATTATTTAGGGGAAGTATACTTTTTGCGCGCTTTTATTTATTTTAATAAACTCGTGAGTTTGGGAGATTTTCCAATTTTAACGCAGGAAGTTGGTCAGGATTATGCGAGTGTTTTAGAATTTAGCAAAAGGAGACCGCGTAATGAAGTTGCTAGATTTATTTTAGCAGACTTAGATAGAGCATTTTCCTTAATGTTACCCGTTGCACCTGCGCAAAATAGATTATCACGTAATGTAGCTGCATTATTTAAAAGTCGGGTTGCCTTATTTGAAGGTACATGGGAAAAATACCATAAAGGCACCTCTCGAGTGCCCAGAGGACCAGGCTGGCCTGGTGCTGGAGCACCTTATCTTAATGATTTTCAAATAAATATCGATCAAGAGATTAATTTTTTTCTTACACAGGCTAAAGAAGCTGCTAAAGTCGTTGCTGAATCACATTCTCTAGCGGCTAATTATCCTGCCATGTTCAATAGTAACACATTAAATGGAAATCCTGAGGTGCTGCTGTGGCGTGGATATAATGTTAGTACAGATGTTAGTGTCTTTCATTATGTAGTTGGATATATCCAGCGTAATGGAGGTGGGAATTCAGGGTTTACCAAAAGTATGATAGAAGCACATTTAATGGCTAATGGACTACCTATTTATGCTGCCAATTCTGGATATCAAGGAGATAATACCTATGAACATGTATTCCAAGGAAGGGATCCGCGATTAGGATATAATGTTTTAAAAACTGGAGACTTATTGGCAGATGATCCCTCCTTCAATGAATGGGCTGTCAACGGTAAAGGATATTTTTATAGACCACCAATTGTTATTGGGCAACAGGAAAATAGATCCACAACGGGATATTCTGTGAAAAAAGGACATACAGCGGATGCTGCCCAAGCGCCAACTAAACCAAGTACAATCGCAAGTGTTGTTTTCAGAGCTGCCGAGGCCTATTTGAACTATATTGAAGCGGATTATGAATTAACGGGTTTATTAGATCAATCGAGCATTAAATATTGGAAAGCTCTGCGTACACGGAGCGGTCTGAATACTGATATTGACAATACTATTCAGCATACCGATTTATCTAAAGAATCTGACTGGGCTAAATTTTCAGCTGGTAACCTTATCAGTCCTACCTTGTACAATATTAGGCGCGAGCGTAGAATAGAGTTTGCAGCAGAAGCTTTTAGATGGAATGATTTGAAAAGATGGAGAGCATTAGATCAAGTTGTAGATTATCATATCGAAGGATTTAACCTGTGGGATGAAAATTATAAATTATATACTAATCCTTCACATGGCATTGCTCCAATAGCATTAATTGAAAATGGTGCTACCAATTCTAATGTTTCCTCACGCTTGGAAAGTAAATATATTCGGCCGTATAGAGCAAATTCTGGAAACTTGGCTTATAAGGGTTATTCTTGGAATCAGCACAAATACTTAAACCCTATTGCAACAACCCACTTTAGGTTAACAACTATTCAAATAGGAAGTAGGGATTATTCTACATCGGTAATATATCAAAATCCAGGTTGGACAACAGTGGCCAATTCCTTAGCAGATGGCGATTAGTCTTTTTAAGGTTTGTATAATCTTGGAGTTATTTTATTAAAGAACATTAAACATTAGTTTTTAACTTCTATAGCGTGGTGGAATTCGGTGGGTAATTTTATCCACCGAATTGTAATTTTAATATGAAAAAAAAATATACGTTTTTATTTATTTGTCTATAATTAGTCTAGAGGTAGTTTTAGCTCAAAATCAGATTGCCAAGCCTAATATAATTATTATCCTTGCTGACGATTTAGGCTTCAAAGACTTAGGTTTTATGGGGGCTAAATATTACCATACCCCTAATTTGGATCAACTCGCTAAAGCCTCTCATGTCTATTATCAAGCTTATGCAGGGGCCTCAAACTGTGCACCAAGCAGAGCTTGTTTATTAACAGGTCAAAATACCCCGAAGCATGGCATATATACCGTAGGTAGCTCTTCGCGTGGAAATGCTAAAGACAGGAAATTAATACCTGTAGAAAACCAGGAGTTCTTACCGACAAGATTTCCTACAATTGCAACATTTCTTAAAGAGCAGGGCTATAATACTGCTTCTATTGGAAAATGGCACCTTTTTACTACATTGGTTGCTACATTGTTAACTATTAGAACGGTAAGGAATAAACTGGAATAAAATAATTGCCTGCAGATGGTCAACATTGATTAGTTATTTTTATTTAATATTTTAAATATAAAAAGTTTAATTTAAAATTCTGGGTATCTATATGTACTAAATTTTAGAAAATTAGATAATAAAAACTTATATATTCTTTATATAAAGTATGCCATTAAGGTATGAATCATGTTAGCATTAAATCCTAATAAAAATGATAACATAGGCCCTAAAAGTCAGTCTTATTACATGTATAAATTGTTGATACTTTGTTATATTGTTACTTTGATAACATGCAAGTTTATTATAAAAATATTCTATTGTATCTTCTAATTGAATGTTTTGATTTTATGGATTGTTCTATTGTAGAATTAATTTCTTTAAGTTTTGTTAACAAGTCTTTTTGTGGCTTGTTTTGGCTTATACTTTCTTCTATTGCAAGATGTGTTTTTGTACGTACAAAAACTTCTTGCAACTAATAGTTGGGAGGTAACACATCGGAACTCATAAACAAAAGAAAAGCTAAAACATATAAAGAACACATTAAAACTTTTCAAAAATTAATTTAATGTATATCAACAGATTAATCATTGAAAAATATACTTTCATTAAATATTGGCATGGGTAATTCAGAATTGTTGCTCGCCAATTTTTATTTGATATGGAGAAGCTTCATTGCCAACTGCATATGCTAACTATAATGTAAATGATTAGAAAATTTTAAGCCTACGGCGGCTCTATATAGATATAGGCCACAAGGAGACCTATATCGATTTAGAGCTCACTGACACAGTTTGCTTTACACTTCCACTACAGTACATGTATATTATTTATTAGGCCTCTTGAACAGTAAAATTGATTGTAGCTTAATAACTATTCAACTATTTCTTTTGTGACCCAAAGGTCAATTTTAAGTTTTGAATGAAATAAAAACTTAGTTATATTTTTTGTCTAGCTATTTTACTTTGTTACTTTGTTACTTTGTTACTTTGTTACTTTGCTACTTTGATACTTTGATACTTTGTTACTCTGTAATATAGAAGCATTCTTACTAACCATAAATACTAACCATAATTTATAGCTTAGTAAATTCCCTAGATATTTTAAATAAGTGTATAGACCAGTCTAATAGGTTGTAGCTTAATCACTATTCAACAATTATTTGTGACCCAAAGGTCAATTTTTTTTTAGGATCGAATTAAATTCTTAGTTGGATTTCTTTTAGGTAGCGTTTGTTACTTTGATACTTTGCTACTTTGTTACTTTGCTACTTTGTTACTTTGTTACTTTGCAATATACTATGGCTTTAAATAACTTTAATATATAAGCTAAAACCCTTATGTAATCTAAAAATTAGAATCAGTAACAATAGTCTAGGTATGGTCTCTATTTATTTATATTGCAAGATGTGTTATTGTGTACACAATAACTTCTTGCTAGCAACGATCTAGCAAAAAAATCGGAACTTATAAATTAATAAAATTGTCAAAAATGAGTTATTTAACGCTACTGAAAGTGATACATATCAGTATTAAAAAGCAGAAAATAGGGGGTGGAAAAAGTAAACAATTACAAATACTTTCTGTTACTTTTTAGGTGAAAGGAAAGGCATTAAAACGAATTATTTTAAATAATGTTATACTATTTTTTAAGTTTCAGAAACCTAAAATAGACACGAATTATTCGGGCCTATTTATTAATTCAATTGTAAAATATTGAGAACCTCTTCTCTAGTCATAATGGTTTCTTTTCTATTCATAACAAATACTATTTCGTTTTCTTTGCAACGTGTCGGATCAAATTCAGAAAATACAGTTCCATTAGTTAAAGCTAGTAGTTTCATTTCGGAAATACGTTCCTTCATGAGATTTACTTTTTCCTGCAATTGCTGTAAGTATTTTTTATTTTTTATCGTCATCGGGATTTATTCTTACTTGATTTAAAATTACGCGTTGTAAATCATGTTCGTCACGAATATCTTCAATCTTAATGCCATTAATTGGATTATAATATATTGTAAGACGAACTTAGTCATTTTATAATTTCTCCTTTAACCATATTAACTAGCTTTAAGATAATAAAATCACAAATTAGGTATTATTTCATTTACTCTTATAAAATCCTTTAAAGACTCCGCTACCGCTTTTGCTAGAGGAACTGGCACACCATTTCCAATCATTTTAAATTTTTTAGACAAAGAGAGATTTTCAGGAAGAACGTACTCATCAGAAACCCCTTGAATTCTCAATGCTTCTCTAGCAGAAATTCGTCGATGTAAATACGGATGTAAATGAACTTCATTATTTCCATAACATGCCGTTGGACTGTACTTAAAACGATGAAGCCTCTTAAATGAAGGTCTATTTGTTTCTCCCTCATCAATTGTGGCCAATTCACTTAACGGCTTATATAGAGTAAAAAACTCTCCTGCATTAGGAATTTTATCCATCTTATTTAATGGTATTAAACAACTTTCCACACACAGTTCTATCGGAACATTTTTGGGTTTTCTAAGCTTATTACCAAAAGGAGTTTGTTTTCCCCAATTAAACTTTATGGCAGCATTGTAATACTTTTCAGCGACAGGAAATGGAAACCATTTTCCAGACTCTGCTTTCACTCTTAATTTTTTCGATGCACAATCTTTTCTAATACCAATAAAAAAAACACGTTCTCTATGTTGGGGGACTCCGAAATTTAAGGAGTTTAATTTTTCAAAATCCACAATATATTCATTTTCAACATTTTGAAGAATTAATTTCAAATACTCTCTAGTCTCATTTCTTCTAATTAATCCTGGAACGTTTTCCATTACGAAGAACGTAGGTCTAAGTTCTAGAATTTTATTAAAGTAAACTACCGTTAGCTTCCCCCTTTCCCCATTAAAACCTTTTAAAGATCCATTCTGGCTAAAATCTTGACATGGGGGGCCTCCAATCATTCCAAAATGTTCAGGTTTTCCATTTGGAAACGCTTCTAAAATAATTTCCTCTGATTTTACTTCTGTGATTGATTTAGTATTAAAAATTTCTGCTTTAATTCCATTGCCTTGCGATTTCCGCCATGAAGTCATACCAGCAGCATGAAGTTTGGCAAAAATTTCATCAAATTCGTTCGTCCAAATTACTTCAAAACCAGCTTGTTCAAAACCCATATCCATAAAACCTCCTCCAGAAAAAAAAGACAGTATCGGAATTTTATGCTCCTTACGTTTACTCATAAATTACTGTAGTGTCCGTAACAGTATAAACAAAATCTGTTGGTTCCTTTTTTATATTATAAATCCTAATTTGTCTATTCCTGTAATTATTTAGTTTCTCAAAATCTTTCGTAGAAAAATTTTTAATGATTAAATTCTTATTTCCGTTTTGCAAAAATACATTCAAATTCCCATTCTGAAACTTCTTTACGTTATTAACTTCACCAATAACATCATTGTAGGAAAAATCTGTTTCAAGTTTCTTATGGAAGAAAGAGCAAGCTGGCCTATAAAGACAATACTTGCAATTTTCCTGTTTTGGGTTTGCTGAAAATGATTTTGTGTTTATAGAATCATTAGTAGATTTTAAAAGGGTTTTCGCTTCGTCAAAAAGTGATTTACATTCATTAACTGAAAATTCAACGGGAAATTTTTGCTTAGCGAGATCAACTAAACTTAAAGCCGTTGGGAACTTTTTTGTATTTTCAAAATATAAGTAAGCATAAAGTTTAATTTGTTCCTTGTATTCGTTCTTTATTTCTGAATAACTTTCGCCTTCATCATCTAAACAATCTTGTGTGATTGCTCCAGTTTTAAAATCAATTAATTCAATTTCGTTTCCATTTTCAATCACTAAATCAATTTTTCCACCAATCAATTTGTCGTAAGATTCAAACCATTTTTCAGAATGTAATTTGATATTACCTAAAGTTGTTAATTTTTCGGATTCGCTTTTCAAATGCTTTTTTAGTTGTATTTTTTTCAATCCGAAATTTTTCAACTTAACTTTTAACGGAACAAAAAATCCAAAACCTTTCTGTTTTAAATCTTCTTCAAGTGCCTTTATTTGATTGTCAAATTCAAAATTAAAATCATTTTCACTCTTTACAATTCCTTTTGCAATCAGCTCAAACATTTTGTGTAAAACTGTTCCAAAATAGGCATTAGGTGAAAGTGGAAGTAACGGCCTCTTATCAAACGCTTCTGCTAATAGGGACTTATAAGCACAATTTTTCATCGAATAAAATTGGCTTGGTGAAATACGTTTGATTGCCTTAAAATTTATCTCTCCAATTTTATTCATCATCTCTGAATTAATTTTTCATAACACCAACCCGGTCTCCGATGCAAGTTAAAAGTGTCAATTATACTAATTTTTCCTCCATTACATTCTGTATGTTCTTTTATTTCATTGTAAATTTCCGCTAACCAATTTGCTTCTGTGAAATTTCTCATATTCCAAAATGGGTGGACAATCATTATCACATTGCGTTTGTTTTTACCACCAAACTTGATGATTGGCAAACCTTTTATTTCTACTATTTCTGCCGTTTGAGAATTTGAATAAAAAGAGGAATAAAATGAATCGCATAGCTTTATAGCAAATGCAAGCCAATCTTTCAATTCAACATAATTGAAATTTCCGTCCGCACCGCAAACAAAAGTTGAATCATTCATTACACGAAGCATTGATAAACCTAAACGCCAATCAAGCAAACTATGATAATTCATATTCCGAAACACTTTCAAACAATCATAACAAGCATCATCACATTTTCCTTGATGAGTTTCCGAATGAATTTTTCCTAAATAACTATTTGAACTGCTTGGATTTATAGATTCTGAAAGTATGTTTACAAGATTGTTGTATAAATATCTTACAAAGCCGGAACCGTTCGGTAATTCATCACTCAAGATAATTTCAGCAATTCTTCTTCCGTCTTCAAGTTCTTTCATTGAAATATCAGCAATTTCAATTTCTGTTGGGTCAACGTCAAGTTTGTCTGCTAAAATTCTTTGAAGTAAAAATGCTGCGGAATAATAACCGGAACGCACTCCGGTACTTTGTGCTTTGACGTGTGGCAAATCTGTTTCACTAAAAAACATATTCAAGTCAAGTTCATACGGAACGTTTGTCGGTGCAATTCTGAATACCTCTGTGTTTTTATTGCTCGCTAACGCAATTTGCTCGTCTGCACTTGTTGTGATTTGCTGAATAAGCATAGAATAACCATTTTCATCGGGGACATTTGTTGCAAAGTCATTTAATAACCATTGGTTATTGAACCAATATCCTCTTGAATTAAAAGGGAAACGGTTATTTGTATTGTATAGTCGTCCCGTAAAAAATTTATCTGAATTTGTATTCACACGCCAAGTAACATCATTGTCAGAAATAGAAATTGAAGCGTTACTTCTAGTTTCTACGCTTGCAGAACCGATTTTCTCTGCAAAAATTGGCGGACGTGAAAGCAAAAATTCAGAATCATCTTTTGTGTCGCTTCCGGCTGAAAGATTTGTTCTGTATGCTCTTGGCGATTTCAGTTTAAATGGCGGTTGATATTTATTCGAATTGTCTTCACCACAATTTGGACAAACATCCAATTGACTTTGACTTTCCAATTCTGCTTTTCGTTCTTCCGAATACGTTTCAAAAAATCCGCAAGCCCTACAACGCACAAACCAACGGTTAAGTGAAAAGGGAAGTTGATTGGCTGTGTTAGCATTTTTAATTCCATTGTGCACATTGATAAAATCGCTTGTAAAACCAATTACTTGATGAATTGCTTTATCTTTTGTTTTCTGTGCTCCCGGTGCAAATTCATAAATTGCCATTGCTTGTGCTCTGTCAATTGAAAGTGGTTCTGGTTTTCTATTTATACCGTGGTACAAGTTTTTAACTGTGGTCGGCATTCCAAACATCGGCAAAATTCCGCCTTCGGCAAATTTTTCAGAAATGTCATTACTTGCAATTTCTTCATTCTCGATAATGCTTTCTGCTTTTTCAATTAAACCATTCGGTGTTGTTATATCAGCAACCCAATTTACAAATTCATCTTTTTTGTCATTTAGTTGGGGCGTTAGTAATGCATCAACTGTTTGTTCGATGGCAGTTCTGTTTTCATTTATCCAATTAGAAATTTCAGGTTTATAAATCGTCCAACTATCAACTGAACCAAATTCTCCGTGAACACTTGATTTATCATCGGAAGTAATGTTAATTTCTTTTTCAACGTATGCTCTCCGAAAAATTTCTTTTGCAAGCAAACGTTTAAAAATCCTTTCTTGTCCCATTGTCAAGAAAGGTGTTGGTGGGGCATCGCCTGTAATTTTTTGAGGGTTGGCAAAGTAAAACTCATCGTGGCTTCTACCTCTGCAAAATGTCAAAATAACAGAATAAGCTTGTCCTCTACGTCCTGCACGACCAACTCTTTGTTGATAGTTGAAACGTTGCGGCGGCATATTTCCCAACATAACGGCTTGCAATGCACCAATGTCAACACCAACTTCAAGTGTTGTTGTAACGCTCAATAAGTCTATTGTTTTGACTTGTTTGTTGCCTTCATCTGGTAAAATAATATTTCTGAAATGTCTTTGTCTTTCAAATTGGTCATCTGTTTGTCCGGTGAGTTCTTCGCAATGCAAACGGATTGGTTCACGTTGTTGCTTAATAGCGTTGAAAGAAAGATAATTTTCTTTCCAAACATCATCACAAATTCTGTCTGGCTGGTGTTGCAGTGCCGTAACAGAATGAGTGCAAATTCCACCGCTAAAATGTAAGTGTGGTCTGCTTCCTCTTTGACTTGTCCAAATTGGATCCGTTGAACGTGCTACTTTGATAAAAAGGTTTTCAATTTGAATGCCTGTGTCGCCTCTCAATAAACTACTTGTTGAAAGCGTATTAAAAACAGCATCGCCAATTTCGTTTTGATTTTTTGAATACCTTGTTTCAACTGCTCGAATATATTTTTTGACCTTACCGGGAAAATCGTTGTATTGCGTAAAGTTGAATGAACTTGCGTCTTCAACTTTGTTGTGTTTGTATTTATCACCTAAAATCCTGATTGTGGAATTTAGGATTTGTAAAAAATCATCTTTTGCTAAAGCAACAGTTCTTGCTTGGTCTGTGATAACCTGTAATTCAGGGTTTATACAAACATAACCCAATGCGGAAGATTCAAACGAATAAAACAGCGAACCGAAAAACATTGTAGCGAGTCCGTCAAATGAACCTTCTTTCAATGCGTCAATGTAATCTTGGTTTGCACCGGTAGCCCATTGAAAATTTGTAAAATCAATAAGGTCATACCAAGGAACAAAATTGTTGTTCAATAACCTTGTTTGCAATGAAATGTCATTACCACCTGGATTTATTCCTAGACCAACAAAGTGTTTAATGAGTGGTGCAAGATTTAATGAATTTGTGATGTGAACTAAACTTCTTACATTTAAAGTCAGCGAACGGATTTCGTTCAACTTTATTTCAGCTTCTTGTTTTTCTCGTATGCGGCTTGCGTTTGTTCCTGTGTAAGCGGAATTTTCAGCTAAGTATTCAATTTCATCAAAAATTGTTTGCGATTGCTCTTTTAGCTCTTGTTGTCTTGCTGTATTTCCTTTGTCAAAAGCATCTACAATTTGAAAACGGAACATCAAGTTTGAATGTAATTCTTTGACTAAAATTTCACGCACTAAATCAGAAAAATGATTGCGTTCAATGCCGTTTGCAATTTGGGCTGCATCTTCTCGGCTATCAGAAAAAACGACTAATTTTCTTTCGGCTTCGTTCCTCGGAAGTTGATACATCAGTTCTTTTGCAAACATTTGTGTTGTTTTAGCGAAACCGGTTCTAAAACCACGAATAGAAGAAGTTTTATTTTTATTCCAATCTTGTCGTCTTTTTTGATGATTTACGCCACAGCTTGGACAAACGCTTGGTAATGCTTTGTGTGTTTCAATCGTAGAAATGTTTCCATTTGCATCAGGCAAAGCAATGTCACGATTTGAATTGTTTGTAATGATGAAATAATATCCTTTTATCCATTGTTCAGGTTTTTCCTCCGCCTTGTTATGTGAATTATCAATGTCGCCCGAAATACAATTCAGTGAAGCGGGAATCCAATCTGCAAGAAAATCAGTTTGATTAAAACCGTTCATAGTTGGTTGTCGCCAACCAACTTGCGGAATACCTGCTTCCGCATCGTGTGGCGTGTATTGTTGATTTCCGCAAGCCCAAAATACAGCGTATTCTTGGTAACTTCGCCTTTCAACTAATTTTGCAGGCGTTTTTTCAGGAATACCTTCAATGTTAGGGCTAATCGGAAGCATTTCAAAAGAGTTGTTTCCCGATTCATTTCTTGTTACCAATCGGCTACCACCAAATAAGGTTGTTCCGCAATTATCACAATAGAGCAATTCTAAAACACGGTTTCCATTTTCCGAATTTATACGTGTGGTAGGATATAATTTTCCAACTGTTCTTTCTTCGTCTGAATATGCTTCGTCAATTTCATCTGACTTAACAGAAGCCCAAATTCCTTCGATGTTTCTAAAGAAATAGTGAAATCTAAAACGTGGTAACTTCCTATCGTCAGGAATTGTTTTTGCAATGTCTTCAAATTCTTTTTCATCTAACATCGCTCTTACAATCAACAAACCACGCAAAGCATTTTCTAAATCTTCTTTATCCATTGTGTTTTCAAAGATTGTTTCAGCAAAATATTTTCCGTTATCATCATCACCGTTTGCTTGGGTTGAACAAACTGCTTTGTAATCTTGACAAGGCAAAAACAAACGTTCTTTTAATTGAAAGCTTGGATTGAGTATTAATGAAAGTAGTTTTGCAATCCCGACACCATCTTGAGGTAAACTGAAAATTTTTGCAAGTTGTGTTGCACTTGCTTCGCAGGTTGAAATAAAATTTACGTCCGTAATATTTCCTTTTACTTCCGAAAATTTTTCTGCAATTTCTTTAAAAGGATTTATTGGGAGTTTTTTTCCATTTTCAGGAAATGCAGTAATCGGATTATTTTTTCCTTCAATAATTTTGAATTTTTGAAGGAAATGTTCTTGGCTCACACCAAAAAAATCACACACAAAATTTTTACTTGCCTCGTCACCTGCCTCTAATGATGCACTTGAAGCAAGGATTCTCAATTGTGGATGATGTGGATTTAAACCCAAACGATTAAGAACAAGCTTTAGCAAATAAGCAACCTCTGTACCTTGTGTACCTCTATACAAGTGCAATTCATCAATGATTAAGTGAAAAATGTTATTTTCGCTTTCTTCCAACCATTGTTTTGTTTCATCAAAAATTCCTTTGTCAATATCACGCATTAACATTATACTCAACATTGAATAGTTTGTAATCATAATATCGGGTGGCGTAACTTGCATATCAAAACGACTTCTCATTTCTGCACCGTCTAAGCGTTGGAAAAATGATTTTAAATCTTTTGCATCGTTTCCTGTTTTTCCTGTTTGCTGAATGTATTGTGCTACACGATTTGTATCCGTTTCAATTTGTTGTAACTGTTTTTTGAGTTGATTTACTTTGTTGGTATTGATTACAAAAGTTCCGTCATCTTTTATTTTCTTCAACTCACCGGCAACAGGCGAACTTCCGTTATATCGTCCAAAATAAATTTTATTTCCGTTTGTGTTTTTGCTCAACCAATTTCTTGTATCGTCAGAATCTAACGCTTTACGCAAACGGCTCATTTGGTCTTCCACCAAAGCGTTCATCGGATATAGAATCAATGCCCTTACCCCGGCTTTTCGTGTTTCGTGATTGCGTTGTCTTACTTCGTTGCTTAACGTAAAATTTGAAGTATTGACAATTTGCCTTGCAGGAAGTCCATCATTTTCACGCCACCAAGTATTTATACTTACAGATTGTTGATTGGGGGCTGACCAATTTGCAAGTTCTTTTGCAAGTTGAGCAAACAACGGAAGCAAAAAAGATTCTGTTTTTCCTGAACCTGTACCGGAAGTGATAATGCAATTATTTCCTAACAATGCTTGTTTCAACATTTCCGCTTGGTGCGAATGCAAAGGAAAATTCCCTACAAGCCCGGTATTTACAATTCCTTTGAATGTTTCGACTTCTCCTTCATTTAAAGCATTTCCTAAATCTTCGGCTGTTAAGTCACTTATTTTTTTTCCACTTGAAACATAGTCGGGCAATGGCTCAATCCAAGGTTTACGATAAAAAACTTTGTCATAATTCAGTAAATCGTAACGCTCTTTTTCAACGCCTTCAAACTTTGTTCCGAACGCTGTTTTAACATAGCGGATAAAATTTTCTTTTATGGTTTCAAATGAACCTATTGGATCCTTCATATTGATGTACTTATTGGTGTTTGGCCTAATTTTAATCTAAATAAGTTTTGAGTGAAAATACCAACTACATTTTCATAAACTCTATATTTTTTACCATCAATTTTTCTGAAGTCAGGTGCTTTACCGCTTAACAACATAATAGCTTCCGACAACAATCTTGGTAAAGGAGTTGCAACAGGAATTGCAACTTTATTTCTTGCATTGTCAAACAAAATGACTTCTTTTTGAAAATGTTTCAATGCAATGAATCTTCCCCAATTCATATCCACTTTATAGCATTTGTTATCTTTCCAAAGTTTGAATTCATATGTGTATTCATTCAGTTTGTATCTAACCAATGAGATTGATTTATCAAAAGTTGGCGTTTCAATTTTGTCAAATTCTAACGTTTCAGGATTGAAAACGTATCTCGCCCAATCGTAATCATTTTGATTAGCTTCTTGTAATGTTTCTTCGTAATCCGTAATTGTTGCAGAAAAATCTTGCAATGCAACTTGCGGATAATAATCCGTTGTAAATTTTATATTCAATTCGTTTGCAAATGCATTAATACTTTTTTCTCCATAGGAATCATTTGCTTGTTGAAAAGCTTGTATGGTAATTACATCAGGCAACAACAACCTTTCGTTTGAAGAAAATTGTTTTGTAATTTCTACTTGCAAATTATACTTTGCTGATGTGGTTATGATTTTTTCAATTAAAGCAGTATCTCTTGCTCCAATTAGTAAAACTCTTCTTCCTTTTTCTGTCGGGATAAAAATAAATTGCGGTGGATTTAAAACAATCTTTTTCGATTCATAATCGTAATCAAGTATTCCGGTGAAATCGTAAAAATTCAATGACGCTCTTTTTAATTTTGTAAGATTATAGTTTGCGTTTGTTTGATGCTCTGGAAACTCTTTTGAATAGAAAAACTCAAATGCTCTGAAAAATTCTTCGGTTGTTAACTCGCTTTTCATAGACAGGAAATTACAAAGATTATTTCCATTGTGATTGTTGAAAATAGCAGTTGAACACTTCGGTTGTGTTTCTTGAAATGTAGAAGTAAAAAGTGAACTATAAGTAGAGATATATCTTTGGCTAGACCTCATTGGATTTATAATGTTGCTACCCAAGCAAAACTGCTCTAAATCTGTTGTAACATTTCGTCCAAATGAATCTCGTTTCGGTAAATTTAAGCCGTCAACTTTTATTGCAGTATTATCTGATGAAACAAGGTTGTATGCAAGTGCATTCCCTGAAAATGTTTCATCTTCAACTTTTATGTGGAAATCGGTATTTAATGCCATTTTTTCGGGTAACAACCAACGGTTGTTGAGCGACTTTTTTTTAGAAAGAAAAATTTTTTCGTCCGCATCTTTGTATTGCAAATACACTTTTTCGTTTCCGTCTGAATTTACAATTTCAACTTCCGGTAAAAAATCATTAGAGTAGGTTCTGAAATTTACTTTTAGCCCTCCAACTAATTCAATTCGCTTTTCGGTGTAGAGTGTAAGAAATGGAATTTCGGCAAGTCCTTGTGTTGGGTTACGAAACCAAAACAAAGAATAGTTTTCAGGTAAGCCGTCAAAATCTTCTTGCTTAAAATTTCCGTTGCCAAATGTTTTGCCCCACTCTTTAATTAGTTCTTGTTTGTCATTTTTGCATAGCAAGTACATTCGTTCTGTTTTTGAAAGAAAGTCCGTTTCAATCCAAAAATCATTACTCAACTGAAATGTTCCCGCACTGACAAATAATCTTACATCACGGTTTGGGAATTTCGCAATCCATTTGTTGAAATTGTCTTTCAGTTCTAGTGTTTCGTTAAATTCAAGCGGTAGTGTTTTAGACCAACCGTTAATTTCATACAAGTTTTCGTGTTCGCCAAATTTCAAATCTTCCGGATAATCATTTGAAGAATACATTCTATAAGAAAACGAAATGACTTCATCATTTGTGTTTACTTTGAACTGAAGAAACAAAGGTGCAACGGTATAATTTCTTTTCTTTCTTGTTGTTGTTCCTTCTTCAATTTCTTCGTGTGTTTCGCCTGACCATTTTTTGTATTGACGTTGGATTGTTTGAATGATTGATTTGGACAACTCATCATCTTTTTTCAAAAAATCTAACGTGCTTTTCGGAATTAAATCTGATCTACTGTTTTTGATTTTTTCTTGTAAAAACTTGTCATCGTAAAACGCGTTCGGCACTAAACCAATAGATTCAAATAATACCGGTAAACGGGTTAAAAATTTTGGTGACAGAACACATTGAGAAAAAACTTTTCCAACATAAACCCAATTTGCGTTTTGAAATGGAATTACATTGAACAAACCTAAATCGCCATTGTTTTTTACATTAGCCCAATTCGCTAAATCATCCCACAAACAATTTATTTGATTGTTGCTAAAATCGGTTGTTCCGATGTTTTCCTTTATTTGATGACTCTGCAGAAAAGTATTAAGCCTTCCGTAATAGTTGTTTGTTCTTAGGTTAGTGTTGTCAAGACTTTCAATTAACGGAAGCACAATGAAAGTCAAATAAGAAATGTAAGGAGGATATAAAACAGGCACATCTTCTATTGTGGCAAATGTTCCGTCCGCTTTCTTTATACCAACAAGACTCATTTTAGAATGGGCGTGTTTTGCTTTTGCAATAACATTTCCTTTTGCACCCGGAATACCACGTTTAATAGAATTAATAAAATCAGTCCAAATTTCGTCCTCTGTTTCTTCGTTGAAATATTTTCTTGATAAATCAATAATATCATTCTTGGTTAAATACAAATAAACTTCTTTTCCAGCATTTTCAGGATTGAAAAAATAAGACGATATTATATTATTCCACTCTAAATACTTCATTAAAATCTAATATTAATATTGGGTCTTGCCGAATAATTGATTACGCTTAAAAATAGAGAATATTTTACGATTTAAAAGAGGGATTTCCGTAAAAACTAATGTTTTGTAAAATACATATAAATAATTGAAGTTATAAAATGGAGAGGAAGTAAAATTACTTTAATTTTTAACAGAATTAAAATACAATAGAACATACAACAGCAAAATCTCTCCCCTAATCATTCCCCTTAAGTTTATAAAACAACAAAACCAGCTGAAAATCAGTTGGTTTTGTTGTAATCAAGCAGAGAGGAAGGGATTCGAACCCTCGATACGGTTGCCCGTATACTACCTTTCCAGGGTAGCTCCTTCAACCACTCGGACACCTCTCTGTCGGCAAAAATAAACAAAAGCTGCATATCTAAAAGAGATAATTCATTTTTATTTTTTAAATATCTTATCTTTAAGATATGCCAAAGAAAATACTATACCTAATTCGTCATGGAAAAGCAGAAGATCACTCCTTTCTAAGGAGAGATTATGAACGGAATCTGGTGGAGAAAGGAATAAGCAGAAGTCAGATCGTGGCACAAAAGATTAAAAAGCAACTTTCTAAGGAGGAAATCTTAGTTGTAAGTTCTAGTGCTAACCGAGCATTACAAACTGCAGAAGTATTTGGTGAAATACTGGGGTATTCCAAGAGTGAGATTCAACAGGAAAGAAGCATCTACGAAGCTTATTATACCGAAATTTTAAAGGTAATTAACAAAGTCGACGATAATGTAAATACACTCTTTATTTTGGGACATAATCCTGGCTTGTCGGATTTAACTAATTACCTGTGTAATTCTTATATAGACCTTAAAACGTCTCATACTGCCAAAATAATTTTACCAGAAGGATTTAATTTCAGCGAAGTTTCAGGTAGTACCTGCCAACTTGAGAGTGTTATTACAGAATAAATTTCTGTACCTTCGTATATATGGCAAACAAACTTCAAAACGAAAATTCTCCATATCTTAAACAGCATGCACATAATCCCGTGCATTGGTTTCCTTGGGGACAAGAAGCACTCACCAAAGCTAAAGAAGAAAATAAGCTTATCATCATAAGTATTGGATATTCTGCCTGTCATTGGTGCCATGTCATGGAACGAGAAAGCTTTGAAAACGAAGCTATTGCCCAGACCATGAATAAATTCTATGTCTCGATAAAAATCGATAGAGAAGAAAGACCTGATATTGACCAAATCTATATGATTGCGGTACAATTAATGACAAATGCTGGAGGTTGGCCTTTGAATGTTATTTGTTTGCCTGACGGAAGACCTATATATGGAGGCACGTATTTCAAGCCACAAGATTGGCAAAATGTATTATTACAAATTGCACAAATGTGGGGAGAAACGCCCGAAACTGCCATTGATTATGCAGAACGCTTAACAGCAGGGATTAATAAAGCCGAAAAATTACCTATCGCTCCTATTCCGGAAGAATATACTTTACAGGATATAAAATCCATTGTATTGCCTTGGAAAGAACAGTTTGACCTTCGCAATGGTGGTTATCGACGAGCACCTAAATTTCCTCTTCCCAACAATTGGTTATTTTTCCTTCGATATGCGGTATTAGCTAATGATGAAGAAACGCTTAATCACGTCCATTTTACACTCGAAAAAATAGCAAATGGAGGCATCTACGACCACATAGGAGGCGGTTTCGCACGCTATTCTGTTGATGGTAAATGGCACGTTCCGCATTTTGAGAAAATGCTCTATGACAATGGACAGTTAATCAGTCTGTATAGCGAAGCATATCAACAAAAACCTAATCCGATTTATAAAAATGTAGTTTTCGAAACAATTGCATGGGCAAAACGAGAAATGCTAGCCGATAACGGAGGATTTTATTCTGCTCTTGATGCCGATAGTGAAGGAGTGGAAGGTAAGTTCTACACTTTCGAGTATAACGAGTTTGATATTTTGGGTGAAGATGCTGACTTGGCAAGAGCTTATTATAATATAACCCCAAACGGAAATTGGTCCGAAGAACAAATCAATATTCCTTTTGTTGATACTGCAAACAATAATTTGATTCAAAAAGCAGGATTCACAACAGAAGAATGGGACAACTATCTTCAAGAGATTAAATCCAAATTATTAGTTTATCGCAGTAATCGCGTGCGTCCAGGGTTAGATCACAAGCAACTGACCACTTGGAATTCGTTATTGCTGAAAGGTTTGGTAGATGCATATAAGGTATTTGGAGATCAAGAACATTTAGACTTAGCCTTAAATATTGCACAATTTATTCAAAACTATTGTACCCAAAACAATAATGAGTTACTTCATCAACCAGAAGATTCCAATCGTAGGATAGAAGGATTTTTGGACGATTATGCATTCACTATTGAAGCTTATATTTCCCTTTATGAAGCGACTTTTGATGAAAGCTGGGTATATAAAGCAAAAGACCTGGCTAATAAAGCGATAGAATTATTTTATGATGCCGCTACAAAAACTTTTTACTATACAGCTTCTAATGCAGAAGAGCTGATTGCCCGTAAAAGTGAAATCATGGACAATGTGATTCCTGCTTCCTCGTCAACGATAGTGCGTCAACTTTATAAATTAGGCTTGCTATTAGATCAAGAAGACTTTACCGCAATTGCAGATCAAGTATTTGCCAATGTATTTCCCTATATTAAGAGCTATGGCTCGGCTTATTCGAATTGGGCGATACAATTATTGGAACACCATTATGGAACCAACGAAATCGCATTGACAGGAGAAAATGCTTTAGAATGGCGCAAAGAGTTGGATAGACAAACTTATATTCCTAATAAAATTGTTCTGGGAGGAACAAAAAGTACACTTCCTTTGTTAATAAATAAAGAACAATTGGAGTCAAAAGCATACCTTTGTCGTAACAAAACCTGTAGTCTTCCGCAATCGTCGATTACACACTTATTAGAATTAATCAAATAAAAACGAGATGGATAGCATCTCATAACAATTACAAAATGGCAATAGAAAACAACAACGTTGTAACGTTGAATTACATTCTTCACACAATCGAAGAAAACGGTGAAAAAACATTTGTTGAACAAACGACTACAGAAAATCCTTTAACATTCTTATATGGTGTAGGTATGATGTTACCTAAATTCGAAGAAAACATCGCAGGATTAAACGAAGGTGACAAAACATCTTTTGACTTAGCTGCTGCTAATGCTTACGGCGAAAGAGATGACAGAGCTATCGCTCAATTACCTGCTGATATGTTCAAAGAAACTGGTTTACCTCCATTAGGTGAAGTATTACCATTACAAGATAATCAAGGAAATCAATTCCGCGCAGTAGTAGTAGATGTTACTCCAGAAGCTGTTGTTGCTGACTTGAACCACCCAATGGCTGGTAAAACTTTAAGCTTCGAAATCGAAGTATTAAACGTACGTCCTGCTACTCAAGAAGAATTGTCTCATGGACATGCGCACGGTATCGACGGTACTCAAGGTCACTAATTTTTGCAAGTGAAACATAAAAAGCAAGCCAAATGGCTCGCTTTTTATGTTTCATATTATTTTTTATTAATTCCAAAGTAGCTCTTTCTATACCATCTTCATCGGACTCTCCCTCAAAAATTAAATACAGCTTATTATTCTTAATGAGATATTCAAATTCCATTTCGAATTCAAAACTCATTCCTTCGTAACCCCCCTTTAAATGAGATTGTTAAAATTTTTCCTGCTACAGAATAGGTAAAATTCTCAGTAGTCCATTCTCCATCTTCAAACGATCTTAAAGAGCCAGTTTTATCTGCTTTAAAAACATAAGTTTGCTTTTCCTCCGTATCCGTATAATTGATGATGTCTGAATCAATTAATTTCCCCTAGCATCGAATAATTCATATTTCTCCAATAGTGATTCCCAAGTACCTATTATGTTAACTTGTTGAGTCGTCTCTGAATCAGGAGAATTGTAATCGTTCTTATCACATAATACAATGAAGGTGAAAGATGCAAAAAAGAAAATAAGGGCTTTAGCGTTCATGCGAAATTTTAAGTTAAAATATTATCACATAAAAATATACACTTACAATTTAATTAAGATTAATTATTATCCAATTATTCATCTCTGTAAGTAATACACTACAATTTTAACGCTCGCAACATTTCTCTTTTTCCAGGAGCTCCAGGCGCTTTTTCGATGGAGAATCCAAGGGCTTTCATACTTCTTTTTAGATTTCCTGTAATCGCATAAGTAACAAATACTCCTCCAGGCTTTAAGAAACTAGTTACATGAGCTAATGTCTCATCAGACCACATTTCCGGCTGGTGAATCGCAGCGAAAGCATCAAAATAAATCACATCAAACAACTTTGTCGATGCAAATTCCAAAACTTTAGTATGCGCTATTTGTAAGTGGATAGATTCATTTATAATAACATCATTTTTCAATGCTTTGTCATACTGTTCACAATAAGCATCCCAAATTTCTGAAGACACATATTCGTTATATCCAATATTTTCAATTACTGCTTTGTCCAATGGATAAGCTTCAATACCACAATAATCCAATTTTATATTTTCAGCAGCACAATAATCTGCCGTCAATATAAAATTCAAGCCTGTACCAAATCCAATTTCTAAAATAGAAGCCTCTTTTATATTTTCCTTTTCTAAATAAAATTGTAATCCAGTTTTTAGAAAAACATGCTTACTTTCTTTCAAAGCACCATGTTTAGAATGATAATTTTCACCTATTTGAGCATTAAAAATCGTTTTGGAGCCATCGCCTGTCGTCACAAAATCCATAATCCATAATTTTTGTGTCAAATCTAAAACAAAAAAACTATTTTAGCCTTAGATAATCTCTACATGAAAACTATTCTAAAGAATTACAGCAGCATCATTCTTCTTTTAATTGGGATAACTATCGGTAGTTTGATCGGTTTGTTCCTTCCGAATGTGGTTGAATACATTAAGCCTATAGGTGATATTTTTCTAAACTTACTTTTTGTCGCTGTAATACCTTTATTATTTTTTGCTATTTCATCCGCCATTGCAAACATTGAAAGCAATGGAAAACTCGGAAAAATCCTAGGCGTCATGACATCTGTGTTTGTAGTGACCATTGCGATTGCTGCCGTACTGACAATTGTCGGTTTATGGGCTTTTCCGGTGACAGCCATCAAAGACGCTTCTGCCATTTCGGAAACCATCAGTACCAATCCAGAAGACAGTTGGGGAGATAAAATTGTCCGTTTTGTTAGTGTGGGTGAATTTGTTAATCTTTTGTCGCGTCAAAATATTTTAGCCTTTGTTATTTTTTCTTTTCTAATTGGTATTTCTGTTCGCAAAAGCGGTGAAGTAGGAAAACCTTTTCTAAACTTTCTTCTTGCTGGAAATGAAGTCATGCAAAACCTATTGACTATCATCATGAAGCTTGGCCCCATCGGCTTAGGCGCCTATTTTGCTTATCAAGTACAGACATTAGGTCCCGAATTATTTGGCTTCTATGCTAAGCCTCTAGCTTTTTATTACATATTTGGAACCGTATTCTTTTTCGTTATTTACTCGCTTTATTCTTTTATAGGTAATGGAAAGTCAGGAATAAAAAATTACTGGCGCTTTAATATTACACCTTCATTAACCGCTGTAAGTACCTGTAGCAGTTTGGCAACATTACCCGCAAACTTACTCGCAGCAAAAAAAATGGGAATTCCTAATTATATCGCCTCTGTAGTTATTCCTTTAGGAAACACGCTTTATAAAAACGGATCTTCCATTTCGTCCATTCTGAAAATATATGTAGCCTTCGCTATTCTGGACTGGAACTTTTTCGAGCCTACAACATTGATTACTGCTGTGGGAATTACTTTATTGGTAAGTATGGTTGCGGGCGGAATTCCGAATGGTGGTTTTATCGGGGAAATGCTTATGATCTCCATCTATGGTATTCCAAATGAAGCTGTCCCTGCTATTATGATTATCGGAGCATTAGTAGATCCCTTAGCGACAATACTCAATGCTACAGGAGATACAGTAGCAGCCATGTTGGTCACCAAATTTTCGGGAGAAAAATTCTTTTCTAATGAAACAGAGCTAGAAACCTCCACAGAAATGTAAAATTGCTTATTGAATATTATTTTTATTATCCTCAATAAAGATAAAGCGCAAATAACTAAGAACTTATAAAACCAAAACATTATTAAGAACGATTCTAAATAAATAGCTTAACTTGCTAAATTCATTCTTTCATGAAGCTTTTCGTAATTTTGCATTTGGTTAAGTGAAATTTTAGTATGAAAAAAAGTTCAATCATTCTGATTGTTATCATTGCAATTGCGATTGCTATGATTTTGGTTATCTATACGGATTCAAGTACGTATTCAACTTTTTCTGAAGCAAAAGAAAAGAAAACTGAATTGTATGTAGTAGGCGTGTTGAATAAAGAGAAGGATTTGCATTATGACCCAGTAAAAGATGCTAACCACTTTTCATTTTATATGTACGACAATGACGGTACAGAGTGTAAAGTTGTTTTCAATGGTTCAAAACCTCAAGATATTGAACGCTCAGAACAGATAGTTTTGACTGGTAAGATGGAAGGCGACACATTTCACGCTACTAAAATCCTGATGAAATGTCCTTCAAAATACAATAAAGACGAAATGGAAGTGAAAGAAGCTACTAGTGCTTCGATTTAATCATATTTTTTTAGCAATTCTATTCAATGGATATCAATTACGTAGGTGAACACCTATTACCCGGTAAGATAGGCCAGTTTTTTGTGATTTTATCATTTGGAGCGGCGTTACTTTCCTTTATAAGTTACTTTTTTGCGACCAAAAAACCGGATGAGAAATCATGGAAAATGATGGGTCGTATTGGCTTTATTCTAAATGCTATCTCTGTAGTTACAATTGGCTCATTATTGTTCTACATGATATACAATCATATGTTTGAGTACTATTACGTATGGTCACATTCGGATACTTCATTACCTACACATTATATTATTTCCTCCTTTTGGGAAGGACAAGAAGGTAGTTTCTGGCTATGGATGTTCTGGCAAGTCATTATCAGTACAGTATTGCTTTTCACTGCAAAAACTTGGGAATCCCCTGTGATGACCTTTGTGATGTTGTGTCAAACTTTCTTGGCAAGTATGCTAATTGGTGTTGAAGTTTTTGGCAGCCGTATTGGTAGCTCGCCATTTATTTTGTTGCGCGATGCAATGGATGCACCGATTTTCAAAGATCCAAACTATCTATCCATGATAGACGGCAAAGGTTTGAATGCGTTATTGCAAAACTATTGGATGGTTATCCACCCTCCTACTTTATTCTTAGGATTTGC
Organism: Sphingobacterium litopenaei; assembly: GCF_014692495.1. Classification (GTDB taxonomy): domain Bacteria; phylum Bacteroidota; class Bacteroidia; order Sphingobacteriales; family Sphingobacteriaceae; genus Sphingobacterium; species Sphingobacterium litopenaei. The sequence goes on from NZ_JACOIJ010000009.1 coordinate 36,867, forward strand.
TTCTATGATCGTTCCTTTTGCTTATGCAGCAGCGGGATTATGGACACGACGTTTTAAAGAATGGACAGTTAAAGGTTTGCCATGGGCATTATTCGCAGTAATGATCTTGGGTGCAGGTATTATCATGGGATCTTTCTGGGCATATGAAGCATTGAACTTTGGTGGTTTTTGGGCTTGGGATCCTGTTGAAAATGTTTCTATCATCCCTTGGTTTACACTAATTGCAGCAGTTCACGTTATTTTGGCCTATAAATATTCAGGCCATGGGTACTTTACTGCGACTCTACTATCGTTAGTAAGTTTTGTCTTGGTGATCTATGCTTCATATTTGACACGTTCAGGTATTTTGGGTGAGACTTCAGTCCACTCCTTCACCAGTCTAGGTATGTCAGGTCAGTTGATTATTTTCAACTTGGTATTCTTAGGAATTATGATTGGATTGATGGTTTGGAGAAGAAAAGAATTGCCAACGACACAAAAAGAAGAAGAGATTTACTCCAGAGAATTCTGGTTGTTTATTGGTGCTTTAGTACTGACAGTTGCTTGTGTCCAAATGATTGCAACTACTTCTATACCAGTATTCAATGCATTATTCGACACAAAAGTAGCTCCTCCAATCGACCCTATCGCGCATTATAATAAATGGCAAGGGGCTTTTGCAGTTGTGATTTTGTTATTGACGGCTATCGCACAATTCTTAAAATATAAACGCACTGATGGCAAGAAATTCTGGGCTTCTACAATAGCTTCCTTAATCGTGTCTTTAGCTTTAGCAGCTGGTGCAATTTACTTGACCAAAACCTACACGAATGTAATGTACATTTTGATCATGTTTACAGGTATATTCTGTATCGTATCTAATGTACGTATTTTAGGAGATGCTATTAAAGGCAAATGGAAACTTACAGGCTCTGCGGTTTCACATATTGGTTTCGGTTTCCTAGTAATCGGTGCTTTGGTTGCTGCAGCGACAAATGAAGTAATTTCTGTAAATCAAAGCGGATATATCGGCGTTAAAAACTTCGGTAAAGAAGGTGACAAATTCACTGATCCAGGAGAAAACTTATTCTTAACAGAAGGCGAACCTGTACAAATGGGCGAATACCGAATTACGTACACAGGAGATAGCATTTCTGCACCGAATGTTTTCTATCACATCAAATACGAAAAGATTGATGAAGAATCTGGTAAAGTAAAAGAGTCTTTTACTTTAAGTCCTTTTGCGCAGAATAATCCAGATATGGGTGGTTTAATCGGAACACCAGATACTCGTCACTATATTACACACGATATTTATACCTTGATCACAGCTGCAGCTGCTGATTCTCAAGCTCCTTTGACTAAAATCAAAGAAGAAGACAAAACAGGTTTTGAGGAATACGATGAACCAGCAACCTATCAAGTGAATATCGGCGATACATTACGCTACAGAAATGGTGTATTTGTAATCGAAGGTGTTAACAAACAAGCTAAACTAGAGAACATACCGTTACAACCAACTGATGTTATCGTAGGCTTGAAAATCAAAGTTATTGCTGCTGATCAAAAAGAATACAAAACAGAACCTATATTCTTATTGAAAGATGGTAATGCTTATGACTTTAATAAGGATGTAACTGAGCAAGGGTTGAAATTCCGATTTACTAATATTATCCCTGATAAGGATAAATTAGAAATCATGGTTTATCAAAAACCATTACCTGAGAAAAAATGGATTGTGTTCAAGGCGATAAAATTCCCTTACATCAATTTCTTTTGGGCTGGTACAATAATAATGACTATTGGTTTTATCATGGCCATTGTAAGACGTATCAAAGAAGGTAAATCAAAAGTTCAAATCGAAGATTAAGATGAATATAGTAATTATTGGAAGTGGAAATATCGCTACGCATTTAGCAAAAGCATTCTACGCTACAAATAATACTATTTCACAAGTATATAGCCGTTCATTAGCCAATGCTCAAGCATTGGCTAATGTAGTTTCAAGCACAGCTTTAATAGACCTCAAAGAAGTCGACAACGATGCAGATCTTTATGTTATTGCGGTTTCAGATAGCGCAATTGAGGAAGTAGTGCAACAATTACCTGCAGATTTAGAAGGTATTGTAGTGCATACTTCTGGTGCGACCGACATCAACGTGCTAAGCAAATTCAGCAATCATGGTGTAATTTATCCTCCGCAAAGTATTAATAAAAACATAGCAACTGACCTTTCATTAATTCCTTTCGGAATAGAAGGAAATACTACACAAGTTTTTGACAAACTATTCAAACTTATAAAGGATATTGCTGCTAAAACATTTGTTTGTTCGACCAAACAAAGACTAGCATTGCACCTTTCCGCAGTAATCGCCAACAACTTTAGTAATGCGCTATTTTCAGTGGCAAAAGAAATTATGGATCATGAAAATTTAGACTTCGAATTATTGAAACCTATAATTTCAGAGACTGCATCAAAAGTACAAAACCATGATCCCATCCAAACCCAAACAGGTCCGGCTCGCAGAGGGGATTATGTAGTCATTAATAAGCATTTACAATTCTTAAGTCAATACCCTACAGAAAGGGAAATATATCAAGTTTTGACAGATTTTATTATTAAAAGGTATCACAATTAGTCTTTTATTTACGAAAAAGGTAAAAGTTTGGCACTGTATCTTAATACTGAAATTACTTACTAATTTTGCTTAGTTAAAAACAAAAGCAAACTAATATTAGTATATAATATAACTTCAGATTAAATCATGGCAGTTAGAAAACTAATTCTTATATCTATCATCGTAATAAACCTTATCATCATTTCCTTTGGTCTTATATTTACTCCAAGATGGTTTTGGTTATTAATTATCCCTATTCCGCTTCTGATAGTTGCTGTATATCATAGTATACAGACACATCACGCTATTCTTAGAAATTATCCTTTAGTAGGAGCATTTCGTTATTTCTTTGAATCGTTTAGACCAGAACTAAGACAATACTTTTGGGAATCGGATACTGATGGTAGACCATTCAACAGAAGACAACGCTCGATTGTATATCAACGTGCGAAGAATCAACGTGAAACCGTGGCTTTTGGTATGCAATCAGACCCACAAGCTGTAGGTAACGAATGGGTAGCACACTCTATCTTTCCAACACATATTGAGAACCACGATCTTCGTACGATGGTAGGTAATAGCGCCTGCAAACAGCCTTATAGTTTAAGTATATTCAATATCTCCGCGATGAGTTATGGCGCATTGAGTAAAACAGCGATAACCGCTTTGAATAAAGGAGCTGCTCTACAAAAATTTGCGCATAACACAGGTGAAGGTGGCATTAGTAATTACCACATCAACGGTGGTGATTTGATTTGGCAAATTGGTACGGGGTATTTTGGATGTCGTGATGAGAATGGGTATTTTGACGGTGAATTATACGCTGAAAAATCAAATAGACCTTATGTCAAAATGATTGAGCTTAAGATTTCTCAAGGTGCAAAACCAGGCCATGGAGGTATTCTTCCGGCGGCTAAAAACACACCAGAAGTTGCAGCTATTCGTCACGTGATTCCAGGAACAGATGTCATGTCTCCACCAGCGCATAGTGCTTTCTCTAATCCAATGGAGATGATGTATTTTATCCAAAAATTACGTGAATTATCAGGATACAAACCCGTTGGTTTTAAAATCTGTATAGGTGATAAGCAGGAATTTATCGAAATCTGTAATGCCATGCAGAATACACAAATCTACCCAGATTTCATCTCTATTGATGGTTCGGAAGGTGGTACTGGTGCCGCACCATTAGAATTTACCGATAATATCGGTATGCCACTATATGATGCATTAACTTTTGTTACGACAACATTGATCAATTATGGTTTGAAAAAACACATTAAATTAATCGCCTCTAGCCGTATTGTAACAGGTTTTGATTTAATGAAAGCTTTAGCTTTAGGTGCTGATGCATGTTATAGTGCGCGCGGAATGATGTTCGCATTAGGTTGTATACAAGCCCTAAAATGTAATGAAGACGTATGTCCTGTAGGTGTCGCAACACAAAAGCCACACTTATACAAAGGTCTTGATGTCGCAGATAAACATGTGCGTGTAGCGCAATTCCATCGTAACACACTACGCGCTACAGTAGAAATCATGGAAGCATGTGGTTTCAAAACTGTTGATGAAATTCGGGCAGAAAAATTCTACAGAAAAGTGGATGCTGTGACGACTTTAAGTTTCCACGATATATACTTCAAGAACACCGGAAAATACAATAAAAAAGAAAATACTTTTCAGAAAGAAGAATTCTTGGATGATTAAAATAAACCAAAAAGGTCGACTACTTAGTCGACCTTTTTGGTTTATTTTATATTATGAAATACCTTATCTAAAATATGCTGCGCAGCTCGTAGTTCTTCCAAATCCAACCCCTCAAGTGCTTCATTTAGTGTAATCGCGGATTGCTTCATACCTTCTTCTTTCAATTTTCTTCCTTCTTTCGTCAGATAAATTAAATTTGAGCGACGATCTTGTTTATCATTTACCCGAATAACTAACGACATCTTCTCCAGATTGTTTATTAAGCGCGTGATACTGGGTTTATCTCTGAAAGTCAAATTTGCAAGCTCTTGCTGTGTTAAACCTTCTTCCTGCCACAGATGATATAGAATAGTCCATTGTTCAGAAGTGATGTTCAACTTACCCAGCTTCAAATTACGCTGCAGTCGACGCGAAATAGCTGTCGAAACTTTTCCTGTTAGGAAGGAATAAAATTCATCTGATAGTATTAACGAATCATTCATTATCTAGTAATAATTTAGGTTGCTTATGCAATTAAAGAAGATTTTATGAATTTTGCAAATTTTTATCATTTTCAAATTAAATCTTTAATATTTAATATATTTAGACTATGGAAAATTTCATTGTTGTACTAATATCCGTCGGGTTCGTTATATATAATATATACCGAAATTTCCAGAAGGAAGTCGAGAAATCAAAATCTCGTCGTCCCACCGTACGTCCGCAAACAGTTCCTGTAGAAACGTATAAACAGCCGTTAGAGAAAGTTAAGCACAAAGAAGAAAAAAAACAAAAAATAAAAAGTGTTTATGCGCCAGAATTACCTGCTGAAGTCATAGCCGCTCAAGAAAGAAGACGACAAAGCAAAATTGAAAAGCCTATTCCACTCAAACGCATTCAAGAGGTAGAACAAGAAAAATCAGGTGTTGAATTTGATTTAAGACAGGCTGTCATTCAATCAGCCATTTTAGATAGACCTTATAAATAAAAAATGCTCATAATATTTTATGAGCATTTTTGTTATAGTACAATAGCATTATAAAATGCTGAATTTATCGCCATCTTGTAAGAAAGGAAAATTTTCTCTTGCTTTTTGCAAATCCTGTGGATTAAGCGTGAATGTGTACAAATCCTCATCTTCAGGTTTGTAATAAACCACATCTCCAAGCGGCGAAATACACATCGAACCTCCAGAATAATAGACTTCATTACCATCATGACCTACCCTATTTACGCCGATCACATATGCTTGATTTTCTATTGCTCGAGCAGGAATTAATGCACGCCAATGTGATGAACGTTTATCTGGCCAGCTAGCAGTATACACCAATAAATCATAACCATTTTCGGCATTTCTTGACCAAACAGGGAAACGCAAATCATAACAAATCATGGGACAGATTTTCCATCCTTTTAATTGCAACATGATTCTTGACTTGCCTGCTGTGAAAAAATCCTTCTCCGAAGGTTGATTCTCTTTGCTCATTCCAAATAAATGACGCTTATCATAATGTACGTAACTACCATCAGCAGACATCCATACAAAACGATTGTAATAATTGCCATTTTCTTGAATAATCAATGTACCTGCGACCACACATTCGAACTTTTTTGCTGTCTCGTACAACCATCTCATCGTCATTCCATCCATCGCTTCCGCACATTTTTCCACATTTGTAGTAAAACCAGTATTGAACATTTCTGGTAAAATGATCAAATCCGTTTTTTCTCGTAATGATGATAGACGCAAGCTTAGATTTTGAAGGTTTTTTTCTACGTTTTCCCAGAAAAGATAAGCTTGAAATATGGTAATTTTTATAGGTTCCATTAATAGGTACTTCCTTCTTTGAATTTTATATGTCCTAATATACTAAAATTAAACAAAAAATATAATTTATAGACCTTTATTTATTGCGATTCAATAAATTGTTAGATAAAATTACTAAGTCTTGTTTATTTTCTTCCAAAATGTCAATAGCATTTAAACTATCTAATGATTTAGATGAATATCCATTTTTTAACGTATTAGCAAGATCAAATATTTTATATTTTTGATATAAAATTTTCATTCGACTTACTTTCTCTTCAGCGTTTTCTTCACTTAAAGCTAATATCTTATCAAATTCAATCTGATCCTCAATACTTAAGGATTTTTTGAGCAAAATATGTAAGATCGTTTTTTTATTGACAATAATATCACCTCCTACCTGCTTTCCAAAAGTTTCCGGGTTTCCAAAAGTGTCCAAGATGTCATCTTGCAACTGAAAAGCAATGCCGAGATTTACGCCAAAATCATAAAGCTTTTGTCTATTTTCCGCATTAGCACCTGCAATAATCGCACCTAATTCCAGTGCTCCACCCAATAAAACCGAAGTTTTTAAACGGATCATATTGATGTATTCGGACTCTGACACATCGTTACGTAGTTCAAAATCCATATCATGTTGCTGACCTTCACACACTTCCAATGCTACACGATTGAAAGTTTTTAATAATTCAGACACGGCAAAAGCTGGACATTTAGATAGTTCTTCGTAAGATTTGACTAATAAGGCATCTCCAGAAAGAATAGCAACATTTTCATTCCACTTTTGATGCACGGTTTGCTTTCCTCTTCGCAAAGGCGCCTTATCCATGATATCATCATGCATCAATGAAAAATTGTGAAAGTATTCTATAGCTATTGAAGCAGGAAGTACTTTACCCCAATCCTTGTATCCAAATAAACTAGCGCCCATAAATACCAATTGAGGACGAATACGTTTTCCCGAAAGGGACAATATATAATGAATTGGTTCGTAAAGATTATTCGGTGATTCAGGTAATTGTATATTTTCTAATGCATCACTGATTTTCTCAGCATAGTACGGATTTCCAAACATATGTAGTACGTGAATATTCATACGAAGATACATATATATTTTTTAACGCTTTTACAATTCCTTGTAAATTGCCTTTTGTATTAATAGTATATTTGTAGAAAAGGTATTTAATGCGAATATTAATAGTCCATAATTATTATCAGCACAAAGGAGGTGAAGATGTAGTCTTCGCGCAGGAAGTCGAAGCTTTGCGTAAAAACCACCTGGTGGAGACTATAACTTTTCAGAATAAAAAAGGGCTCGCTGGCTTAAAACAATTTGCATTATATCCTTGGAATGTCTTTGCCGCTGCTAAAATTGTGCAGAAAGCAGAGGAAATTAAAGCGGATATTGTTCATATTCATAATACACATTATGCTATTGGTCCGTTAGTTTTTCGAAAATTGCATCAAGCTAAGTTCAAAACTATCCAAACTTTACATAATTACCGCCTGTTAGATCCGTCAGCAACTTTATTCGTAAATAATAAAATCTTTTTGGAAACGATTAACAAAGAGTTTCCATGGAAATCCATAAGACTTAAAACATTGGATAATTCGCTATTCAAGACATTTTGGGTTGCTTTTACTTATTATTTACACCATAAGTTAGGAACTTGGCATATGGTGGATAAATATTTGATATTTTCTTCTTTTATGAAAGATTTGACTCTTCAATCTTCGAAAAAAATCCGACAAAATCAACTTGCTATAAAAGTTAATGCTATAGAAAGACCTGATATTATTCATGAATCACGAAGTACTCATTTTGTTTATTTAGGTAGGCTTTCTGTTGAAAAAGGCATAGAAACATTACTCGAAGCATTTATCCAAAAACCAGCATACAAGCTTGATATTTATGGCGACGGACCTTTAGTAGAAAAAGTAAAGAAAATTGCCAATCTCCATTCAAACATTGAATACAAAGGTTTTCAACAAAAACAAACTTTAAATAAGGCGTTGGCATCCAGTCACGCTTTGATTGTTCCTTCAATTTGGTTTGAAGGAATGCCCATGACAGTCTTAGAAGCATTTGCTTTGGGCACTCCTGTTATTAGTAGTAAGATTGGAGCCTTAGCAGAAATGATCAAAGATGGAGATACAGGTTTTCATTTTGAAGCGGGAAATGCAGAAAGCTTAATTCAGGCTTTAGATAAATATGTAAGCCTTTCACTAAAAAGTAAACAAATCTTAAACACTAATTGTCTAAAAGAATACGAAAGCAAGTATCAGCTCAATAAAAATATAGAATCGCTACAAGCAATTTATAGCGAAGTAATTAACGAAAATTAGAACTATGAATAGTATCATTATTATAGATCATTTGGGTTTAGCACCAAAAATCAGAGAGGTGCTAGAAACGGTATACGATCCTGAATTGAAACCTGCAAATATTATAGATCTGGGATTGGTATATGAAATCATAACCAAAGAAGGTGGAATAGCGAAAGTTGTCATGACTTTAACAGCACCTGGCTGTCCTGTAGCAGGAGACATCATGGATGAAGTACAACGCAAAGTCGCTGGAATCGAAGGTGTGAATGAAGCATTAGTAGAACTTACCTTTGATCCACCTTGGAACAAAGATATGATGAGTGAGGAAGCGAAACTGGAATTAGGATTCCTTTAATCTGGCTCCTTAACTGAAGCTTCCAATTCCGCTAAAGTCTTTTTCGGTTTGGGAGCTTTCTGTTCTTTACCAAACAACGCATTCCAAATATTTCTTGATTCCTTAGTTAATAAAGGCGAAACAATGGATAGAATCAACACGTAAACAACCACAAAGGATTGCAATACAGGTAATAAACCTCCAGCTTTACCTATATTGGCCATAATAATAGAAAACTCCCCTCTCGCAGAAAGCGTAAAGCCAATATCAAATGAGGTTCTTTGCTTCATTCCTGAAAAATGAGCAGCAAAATATCCAGAAGCCACATTTCCAATTACTGTAACAACCGCTGCAATAGCTGCCCAACCTACGGCTCCTCCTAAGGAATATATATCAATAGATAATCCAAAGCTAAAGAAAAACATGGCTCCAAAGAAGTCTTTATAAGGCAAAACCATTCCTTCAATTTTCTTCAAATATTTAGAATCGGCAAATACTAATCCTGCCATTAACGCACCAATTGCTTCGGCCACATGGATTGTTTCAGAGAAACCCGCTATCACAAACAGTAAGCTGAAGATGATTAGAATAAACAATTCCGAAGATTTGTCCTGTAAAATCCTATCTATAAAAGGAACGAGCTTACGTCCGAAAATCAAGAAAGTAAGAATAAAACCTAATGCGAGCACCGATGTACCTAATACGGACCAGAAAGAAGTTCCACCAGTCAATATAAGCCCTGATAAGAAGGAAATGTGCATAGCAATGAACAAATCATCAAACATAATCATGCCCATAATGACCTCGGTCTCGGCATTTGCTGTACGTTTCAGATCGGTTAACACTTTAGCAACAATAGCTGTAGAAGAACTGGTCATCAAACCACACAATACCATCAATTCTTTGAATGGCAAATCCATCAACCAACCAATTAGTAAACCAGAAACAAAATTTAGCAGAACATACAACGTTCCTCCTGTCACTATGGATTTACCAGATTTGATGAGTCGACTGACAGAAAATTCCAGCCCCAAATAAAAGAGCAGGAATAAAACGCCCAATCTTCCCATAAATTCAATAAAAGGCTTACTTTCTGTGAAAGTAAAGAAAGACCAAATTTGATCTATAGAAGCTGTAAGATTGGGATTATTAATTTGAGAAAGTAAATCAGCAATAAATCCGGGGTATTCTTTATTGCCTAACAACATACCTATAATGATAAAAAATGGAATTACAGAAAAACGTAATTTATTAGCGAGCAAACCTACGCCTGCGACCAATAAAATGGCAATTCCTATTTCTAAAATTATAATATGCGACATAGATTATACGAGTAATTCTTTTAGTAACTTAATATGTTTAGCTTTTCCGGCAATCACCAAAGTATCCCCTGGCTCAATAACATAATCCGGACCCGGATTGATTTTTGTTTCTGAATCTTTGATGGCAGCAATAATAGAAGCGCCTGTTTTTTGGCGAACGCCCAACTCCCCTATGCTTTTATTTACACCATCGTTTGAAGCCTCTACTTTGTACCACTCAATACGCAGATCGTCCAAAGCAACTTCAATAGTTTCCAAAGCTTTAGGCTTATAAGACAAGCCACCAATTATTCCAGCCACTTGACGGGATTCCTCATCAGATAATGTCATCACACAACGTGTCTCATTATCTTCGTCATCATGACGGTACAATTCACGACGACCATCGTCATGAATAACTACGACCATATTGTCACCAGCTTCTGTTTCGATCTGAAACTTTTTACCAATACCAATAAGATCACTTTCTCTAACTACTGACATAGTAATATGTTATGAGTTTATAACAATTGATTTATTCAAATATAATAAAAATGGCCTATTTATTAGGATCAACTAACATATATGTGCCATCGTCTTTTAATTTTGGTAGTCCCATAGCCAAAGATTTGCCATGGTAAAATAAATAAATCCATCCCTCTGGTGCACCTTGCTGCCAATATTCCTTACGCTTGTCACGGGATGCTCTTCCATCAAAATCATATTTCGCAATGAAATTCTTGAAAAGCTCCTCTGGCTCCGGCAACACATCCCCACCAAAGAAGAAATGCTCACCACCAGTCTCGATATGAAATGCTTGGTGAAATTCGGTATGACCGCCATTTACCTCATAGCGAATTTCATAATTCACCACACCATCACCTTCAACCAAGTTTAGATTTCCACTACGTTGAATCACATCAAAAACTTCCGTACGATAAGACGGAGATTCAGACGAATATGCATTTTCCCATTCACCTCGCTGAATAATATATTCCGCTTCTGGAAATGCCACGCGTCCTACACCATTCTTGAAATCTACCAAACCACCTGTATGATCTTTGTGCAAATGTGACATCAAAACATACTTCACGTCTTCTGGTTCAAATCCCAATTTACGAATATTATGATGTATCAACAACTCATCATCTTCTGTTCGAAATCCTAATCCTGCATCACAAAGAATTAAACCATTGCTCGATTCAATCAAAAATGGGTGAACATGAACAAACAAAGAGCCTGGACGACTTTTGGGATCGTCTTTCAAAGGATCAAAAGGAACAAATTTTTTAGTGGCATCAACAGAGAAGGAACCTTCGAATAAAGAATACGCTTGAATCATTCTTTTATATTATTGTAAATATGATAGTTAGGAAATCCTAAATTAATTATCGACTGCGAGTATTAGGTTACTACACCTATAAAATGTATATTTACATACAAATACTGCGCAAAGATATGCAAAAAAGGTGGGTCCTAAAACCAAAAAGTAATAGCAACAAAGTTAGTCATTTAAAATCAGAACTAGGTGTCAACGACATCGTTGCAAATCTTTTGGTAAGTCGAGAAATCGAGACCTACGAACAAGCTAAGTATTTCTTTAGACCTTCCTTGGATCATTTACATGATCCTTTTTTGATGAAAGATATGGATGTTGCCATATCACGCATCGAAAGAGCAATAGGCAATAAGGAGAAAATCTTAATCTACGGAGATTACGATGTGGATGGCACGACGGCGGTTTCTGTTGTATATAGTTTTTTCCGAACATTTCATTCTCGTATTGAATTTTATATTCCGGATCGCTACTCGGAGGGCTATGGTATTTCAACTCAGGGGATAGACTACGCCGCCGAAAATGGTTTTTCTCTTATTATCGCGTTAGATTGTGGCATCAAAGCCATTGATAAGGTTAATTATGCGAATAGCAAAGGCATTGATTTTATCATTGGAGACCACCACTTACCGGGAGAAACTATTCCAAATGCGATAGCTGTATTAGACCCAAAACGCATAGATTGTGCGTATCCCTACAAAGAACTTTCAGGATGTGGTATAGGCTTCAAGATTATTCAAGCTTTTATCATCAAAAACAATATGGATATGGAATCTGCCTATCAATATTTGGATTTGGTGGCAGTAAGTATTGCATCAGATATCGTTCCTATTACAGGAGAAAATCGCACCTTAACTCATTTTGGTCTTAAAAAATTAAACAGCAATCCTTCTGTAGGTTTCAAAGCTTTAATAGACTTATCTTCTAATCGTACACGTACATTTACTGTCAACGATATTGTTTTTCAGATTGGTCCTCGTATCAATGCTGCCGGACGCATCGAACATGCAAAAGATGCTGTTAAATTATTAATTTCAAAGTCAGAGGAAGAAGCTAAAAACTTTTCAAGTGCTGTGGATGATCAGAATAACGTGCGTAAAGATTTTGATTTGACTATTACGCAAGAGGCTTTATCATTAATAGAATCATCTTCAGAAAATCAGCTTCGAAAATCAACAGTTCTCTACAAAGCAGATTGGCACAAAGGTGTTATTGGCATCGTGGCTTCTCGTCTGACAGAAAAATATTACCGCCCTACTGTTATTTTGACTCAAACGAATGGGCATATTGCAGGTTCCGCACGTTCGGTACTAGGATTTGATTTATATGAAGCACTAAGTGAATGCAGCGATTTGCTCGAACAATTTGGTGGGCACAAATATGCTGCTGGTCTGACTATGCGCGAGGAGAATATCAGCTTGTTTCAACAAAAATTTGAAGCTGTAGTGGAAAAAACCATTAAGCCCGAAATGTTGCAACAAGAAGTAAGCATCGATCTTGAGATAGCACTAAAAGATATTGACAGTAAGCTGTATCGTATTCTAAAACAATTCGAGCCTTTTGGCCCACAGAATGAAGCTCCAGTTTTTATGTCCCGTAATGTGCGTATCATTGGATCAGCATACATAGTTGGAAATAATCATTTGAAGCTTACAATTGTTCAAGATGGTTCAGCTAGTTTTGAATGTATAGCTTTTGGATTGGCAGAACATTTGGACCATATTCAACGACAAAATCCATTCGATATTTGTTATACGATTGAGGAAAACAACTGGAGAGGGAAAAAGAATTTACAATTAAATATTAAAGCAATACGATATTAAAATATATTTGCAATAGCTGAAATATTGATTCATGATACTTAGAGCAGAACATCTCATCAAAAAATATAAACAACGTACTGTTGTAAATGATGTTTCATTTCACGTGGAGCAAGGTGAAATCGTGGGACTACTAGGACCAAATGGTGCAGGAAAGACCACATCATTCTATATGATCGTAGGGCTTATTAAGCCTAATGAAGGTCATGTATTTTTGAATGACGAAGAAATTACCAAAGATGCGATGTTTCAACGCGCACAAAAAGGTATCGGTTATTTAGCACAAGAAGCTTCTGTTTTTCGTAAGCTTTCTGTAGAAAACAATATTCTAGCAGTTTTGGAAATCCATTATCCCAACAAAGAGGAACGTATGGCTAAACTGGAAGAGCTTTTAAGCGAATTCAGTTTGCATCGTGTACGCAAAAATCGTGGTGATTTATTGTCAGGCGGTGAACGCCGTCGGACCGAAATTGCACGCGCATTAGCTGCTAATCCACACTTTATTTTGTTGGATGAACCTTTTGCTGGGGTCGATCCTATTGCCGTGGAGGAAATCCAATCTATCGTTTCTAAATTGAAAGCCAAAAACATCGGAGTTTTAATTACGGATCACAACGTACAAGAAACTTTGTCCATTACGGATAGAGCTTATTTGCTGACAGAAGGAAAAATCATGTTGACAGGTAAGCCCGAAGAAATCGCAGAAAATGAAATGGCGCGCAAATTCTACTTAGGTCAGAATTTTGTATTACGTAGAAAAAAACTCTAACTTAAAGCTAGATAACTACCTAAGGTATGGCGCTATTAAATTCTATCTTCTCTTGGATAATGCAAAAAAGAATTCACCAGATTGAACTCTTTATCAAATATCCTCATGATGTGCAAGAAGAATGGTTCCAAAACTTAATTTCTGCAGCTGAAGCTACCGAATGGGGCAAAAAATACGATTACAAAAGTATTTTCACTCCTGAAGAATTTAAAAATAGAGTACCTATCAGCGATTACGATGACCTAAAAGGCTATATCGATCGCATGATCAAAGGCGAACAAAATATTTTGTGGCCTTCGGACATAAAATGGTTTGCTAAATCATCAGGTACTACAGCAGACCGCAGCAAATTTATTCCGGTGAGTCTTGAGGCTTTAGAAGAATGTCATTTCCAAGGTGGCAAAGATATGCTGACTATATTCTGTCACAACAAGCCAAACAATAAAGTTTTTACAGGCAAATCTGTTGTAATCGGCGGTTCATCCCAGATAAACAACTTTAGTCCAGATTCATATTACGGGGATTTATCTTCTATTTTGATACGAAACCTTCCTTCTTGGGCTGAATTTTTACGCACGCCCAATGTTGAGGTCACGCTAAACCCAAATTTCGAAGAAAAAATAGAGCAAATCGCTCAAATTACTATAAAAGAGAATGTAACAAGTCTGGCTGGTGTTCCAACATGGAATATCGTTATGGCAAAACGAATTCTCGAAATCACAGGCAAAGACAATTTATTGGAAGTCTGGCCTAATTTGGAATTTTATGGCCATGGAGGCGTAAGTTTCACGCCTTATCGAGAGCAGTTTAAACAACTGATTCCTTCGGATAACATGTATTATCTGGAGAATTACAATGCTTCTGAAGGATACTTTGGCATTCAAGACCAATCCGATTCGGATGATTTATTACTCATGCTCGATTATGGAATTTATTACGAATTCCTTCCAATGGATAATTTGGAAGACGAACATCCCAAAACCTTAGGCTTGCACGAAGTAGAATTAGGTAAAAATTATGCCTTGATCATTTCCACCAATGCTGGTTTGTGGCGTTATAAAATTGGTGATACGATTAAATTCACTTCCCTATCGCCATATCGTTTCCAAATTTCTGGGCGCACAAAACAATACATCAATACTTTTGGAGAAGAAGTGATTGTCGATAATGCAGATCAAGCCTTACAAGCTGCTTGTAAAGTGACAGATGCTATTATTCGAGATTATACCGCTGGCCCTGTTTATTTCAGCAACAAAGAAGCTGGCGCGCATGAATGGATTATTGAATTTGAAAAACAACCTTCAGATTTCAACAAATTCTGTGAAACTTTGGATACTACTTTGCGTGAAATAAACTCGGATTACGACGCAAAACGCTTCAAAAATCTAGCATTAGGACAACCTATTATTCACAATGCACCCCAGGAAACCTTCTACACTTGGATGAAGTCCAGAGGAAAATTAGGCGGTCAAAATAAAGTTCCTCGTCTGGCCAATAACCGTGAGTATTTGGAACCTTTGTTAAAGTTGATACATCAACCTTAATTCAATTTATCTAATAGTTTTTGAGCTTTTCTACCAAGTTCTCCTTGATTTGGAATCGTTTTCAAAAGCACTACAGCTTCTTCTTTACTTCCCAATTTTTCTAAACTCACCGCTAAATAATATTTTGCTTCGTCTTTAAAGATGGATTCACCATTAGCAATAGGATTCAACTTAACTTTTGCTTCATTATAATTTTCTTCACCTAAATAAGTCAATGCAGCATAATATTGATACTGTATAACTTCTGGTTCTTTATTGATGAGGTTATTCAAAATAGTGCGGGAATCTGCATACGATTTTTGATTATACAGACGTACAGCCTCTTCATATTGATCATTAGATTCTTGACCACGAACGATCTCAGATTGCATAGTTGGCAACTCATACAAAGCGGTGTTATTATTAAAGAAAAACAAATACCCAAATAGCAGCACACAAGCGGCACTTGCAATGGTGACAATAGGTTTTATCCGCTGAAACAAAGTTTGTTTAGGATAACGGTATTCCGTTTCTGCATGAAACAAAGATTCTCTTAAGTCGGATTCGTTGGAGTTCAGCCTTTTATTTATAATATCATGCACTTCTGTTTGCAACAGAACCAAATTTCGAAAATCTGTATCCTGCTCCATATGAGTTTCAAATTCTTGCAACTCCTCTCCTTGCAATTGCCCTTCGATATAATCTTGAATTTTGTCTGCTAAATGTTCCATTTCAATAATTATTTAAAATAACCCACTCTCTTTAACTTTCCTTACTAGTGTGGCCATACATTCACTTTTCTTTTTTCGAAGATAAGCATAGGTTATACCCATGGATTCTGCTATTTTCTCCTGATGTTTCTCCTGCATACATCGCTTGATGATTTGCTGACAACTTTCACCTAAGGTATCCAATAGCGACATCACAATATTTTCACGGTTTACCGTTTCTAACATTTCGTCCCATGCTTTATTTGATTCATCTTCAACATATAATACACTTTGTTCAAGATTTGTTACCGGCATCCGTTGATTTTTTTTCAAGGCATTCAGCCATTTACGCTTACAAACTAATTTAAGGAAGGATGAAAAACTGGTGGTAAGTTGGAAATCTTTTTGATGTGCCATATGATAGATATCCACTAAAGATTCCTGAAAAATATCATAACCATCATCCTCTGACCCATTATTTTGTTGAATAAGGGTAACAATTTGTTTTGAAAATTTATTATATATTAATTGAATACCTGTGCTATTGTTATCCTTTAGGTATTGAATATAAATTTGGTCAAGATGCATTTAATTGGCAATTACTTAGTAAATTTAATAATATTTTTAATTTTTCATTACCCTTAATGAACCTAAATATATGATTCAAAAACTACTACCTATAATACTTGGTCTGCTGGTGCAAATTGGTTACGCACAGCAAGATACTATGCTGACACCTATTGATACTTTTCAAAGCAATATAGAGATATACGAAGTGGATGGTGTATTCCATTTCAAGCCGATTTTACGTCCCTTAGTACAAATACCAGGAGGTCGCACGCCCTATTATAAATATTTATGGGATTTTGGTGATGGTCATTTCAGCACGCAACCAGAACCTACTCATCAATATGCCCAACCAGGGAACTATGAGGTTTCTGTTTATGCGGTGAATAATTACGATTACGGTCCTAAACCCAAAAGACCTAAGAAACCATTACAAAGTAATAAGCCAGCGAATACAGCTATAGCGAGCTTACAGCCCAATGCTTTTGAACAGAATTTCTTTTCTTCTAATGGTATTTTTCAAATCTATAAACTTTCTGACGCTAAACCAGGCGAAGACATTCAATTGGTGGTAGGTGTCAATACAGGTGGTCAAAAAGGAAAGGTTTTTATTCTTTCTAATGAAAAAATTGCAGGCTTGAATGGTTTTAAATTTGCAAACCAAAGCAAGTATTATCAAGAACAATTAGATTCGCTAGTACAAAAAGACCAGCTTCACAGTATGTGGGCATCTGTAAAACAATCTACTTTTACCAAAACAGGCAGCCCCGATTACGGTATCAAAGAAGTTTCAGATTTTAAATCTAGTCAACAAGCCATAGACTATTTCAAAGATCTATATGGTGCATACAATTCCCTTTCAGCATATGATATCGAACCTTCTATTGCAGAGCAGCAATTTTCATTGATAAATCTAGATGTTACGCCTGATATGTTGGTGGACACCAATACTATAGTGACGCTTACTGGAGTTTTCATCCCTGAAAATGGTATAGCCAATGTCCACCAAGTCGATATTCCTGTGGTGAAGTCACACGATCCTAACAAAATGTCTGTCCGACCTGCACGCATGAGTTATCGTTTTCAATCCAAAAACAAAACATTGACGTATAAAGTGCAATTTCAAAATGATGGTGAAGGCGATGCTAGACATGTTCGGTTGGAAATGTTTTTGCCTCCCGAAGTTCGAAAAGAAACATTTCGTTTAAAATCATTATATCCCAAATGCGATACTTGTGCTACTCCAAACGCATTAGGCTGTTATCAATACACAATCAAAGATAATGGGGCTTTACTCTTTCATTTTAAAGACATTGCTTTGCCTGGTACTGCTTCCAAGACATTAACAGACCCAGATAGTTCCAAAGGTTTCATCCTTTTTGAAGTTGATATGGAGAAGAAAAAGTTCAAGAACAAATCTTTTAAATCCTATACGGACATTTATTTTGATAATAATCCTCCTATCACGACGAATATTTCTACTTCTAGATTTAGACAAATTTGGTCTCCTATTGTAACTGTGGGAACAGCAGCTACATTTGGAACACCTGAAGAAAACACCCTTAAGCATCAATTTAAACCAGGCATTCAACTTGGGTTTGGTTTAGCACCAATGGCCCCTTACAACAAACCATTTTGGCAAGCAGAAATTTACACTTCATACTATAGCAGAAGTAGTGAAACAGGACAATTAGAGGAAAAAGGTGTCATTACTTTTGTTGAGAATGGCCGAGATATGAAATACGAATATCAAGCTACAGATAGCACGGTTAATCGGGATTTTCTATCTATCCAAGTGCCTCTTCAGATTCGTTATAATATTAATTCTTGGGTTTCTGTTGGCGCTGGTGTCGCATTTCGCAAAGATTTTAACACAAAATTTAGCAACTCGAAGACTTATTTTTTTACCTCCGCTCAAGGCGTAGAAAACCAGCATACAATAGAAAATACCAATATAGAAAAAGAAGATAGCCCGATAAAATACAATCCATTCTTTGATATCAATTTGGGTCGAGTATATATGGGACCTGCTATTGGATTTAGATTGAGTTATGACAAAAATCAGAAATCGTATAGTGGCATTTATGGGGTTTGGCGTTTCTAAGTGTAATGAGGAATAAACTATTTAAGCTTCTATCTTATATACTTATTACTTTTTGCTGGAGCTGCCAGAATCCTGAGAAAGAAGATTCTACAATTCCAGCGGAAAAGTCCATGCTATCTTTCGATGAATTTGAAGAAATAGCAGAAAATCAACCGCAACAGTATATTGCTAATCCCGACTCATTCATACGAGCTATTAATCTACAACCCAAAAACGATTTTGAGAATGAGAGTTATGCCTATGGATTGGTTTTCATGGCTTATAATCTTCGCGAACAAGGAAATATTTTCCACAGCATTCAATTTTATGAAAAGGCTTTGAATTTTGCTAAAGAAAAAAATGTAGAAGATATTGACATTTCTCTTTACATACTGAAGCCTTTGGCAGCTCTATATATCCATGTAGATGACAATAAAAAAGCAATTACCTTGATAGAAGATTTATTGCAAACCATTTCGCCAAAGGAAGATGCGCAACATTTGGGATTAATAAATAATCTAGCAAATGCATACATCTACAATGGCGAATCCCAAAAAGCGATTCAGTTGCTTGCCAATAAGATAAATACATTGCCCCCTTCACTCTCCAAAGCCTTACTTTTGAATACCCTTTCGACAGCCTACGAAATGGAAAATGACCAGGAAAGTAGCTCAAAATACAATCAATCGGCTATCGCTGAATTTGAAAAATATCAACTTCAAGGTGATACGCTAATATGGTATGCTTCTGCCTTGACACAATACGCCACGCTAAACAAATCTCAAAAAGAAGTCGAAAAAGCATTGAATATCCTTCATCAGAGCTTCCCTCACTCTCAATTCCGAAATAAAGCCAATGCCTATTTAACTTTGGCAGACATTGAATTAAACCATAACAACCTAGATTCCGCTCATAAATATTACAAAGCCGCATATCAAAATTTTCAACAAGAAAAAAAGAAATATGTTCTTGACTACAAATATACGTATGCGCTTTTGGGTCTGGGTCGAACCAGCCATAAAGAAAATAAAATTGATTCGGCGATATATTACTACGAATGGGCTATAGAAAATGATTTTCGTACACAGCAGCTCATCACAAGCGAAAGAGATCAATTGCGCAACAATATTTGGAATAAGAAAATTTTGGAGGAATTAATCCAACTTTATATTGAAAATCCTGAAATACAAACTCAATCAAACAGAGAAACATTATTATGGTGCATAGAGCTTAGCAAAGCTAGACTCTTGATAAATGAAATCAATCGTTCGGAAAATTGGTCTTCAGCGGATCAAAAAATAAAAGATGCCATCCAAGAAATTCGACGATTATATGTAAAGTATGATGCTACGGATGCAGCACAGGAAAAGAAAAGTATTGCAGATCAAATAGGAAAACTGAAAACAGAGTTCCAATTAGCGGAGAATTATTTTGAAAACGTGAATTTCAATCCCTCGAAATCTTCCTTCTTAGAAAAATTTCAAAGCAAAAAGGAGGCTTATTATAGCTATTATATACATCAGGATAGGTCCATGAGCATCGTATATACGAAAGCTGATCAGCTAGCCTTTCAAAAAATTGAAGATAAAAATTTGGTGGATAGTCTAATTCACTTTAAATCAAATTACTTTTCCTCTTCACCAAACTCTTTTAATAGCAATCCAGAAAAATATTATAAAGAAGCACGATACTTTTATCATCATCTATTACCTGAACTTTCATCTGAGAAACACAATATTTTTCTTTCGTTAGATGGCGAATTGTACGGCTTACCATTTGATGCCTTATACGACAAAGAGTATTTAATTCAATCTTATAATTTTGCGTATTTAAATTCCTTCTTGCTTTTTGATTTTATTACAAACAAAGCGCCTACCACGTCCAAAGAAATTTCATTATTATATCGATCTGAATTTCCAAAACCTTTACCGCATCTGGCTTTTGTAAATCAAGAAGTTGCAAATTTGACCGCTAGATACAAAACTTTGGCAATTTCTCCAGAGCATCAAAATGATTCTACTATCCGAGAAGCTTTCTCCGCTACAAATATCATTCACATCGCTGCGCATACGATATTGGATAGTATTGAAGCGCCATATTTATATTTACATCAGGCCATATCGACCAATCAACTGCGTTTCTTTGAAATCAAAACACCTTTAGTATTTCTTTCGGCTTGTAATACGGGCAATGGAGTTGCATTACCATCAGAAGGAACGGAAAGTATTCAGCGTGTTTTCTTGAGTAAAAATGTACCTTCTGTAATTTCTACGTATTGGTTTGCAAATGATGAGGTGATGCTTCAACTTACATCCGGTTTTTATGAAGAGCTTCAAAATTCTGAAAGTCCAATGCTTGCCTTAGCTCAAGCTAAGCGAAAATTTCTAAATCAAGCTTCCATATTGCAACAGAATCCCTGGTTTTGGGCAAATATAAATTATACAGGGATTGGAAACGAAGTAGGCTTGAAAAAATCTTCAAACCTACTCTTTATATTGATTGGATCAGTGCTATTGGCTTTGATTGTTTATCTGACTCGAAAAATCTATCTGGGTCGAATAAAAAATTGAAATAAATACACAAAATAGCCCTTTAGAAATTGTATTAAAGTCATGTCTTTCAAATCTTCATCCTCCAATTCAGGAGTAACTTTAGGTGATGTTTTCATAATATTTTGTTATTAATTGTATTCTAATACTTTAATTTCAGTTCTGCGATTTTCTTGATGCTGCTCTTCCGAACAATCTATACCATTTCCACAGTTATTGACCAAACGGCTTTCCCCATAACCTTTAGCTACCAAACGCGAGCGGTTAATACCTTTAGAAACGATATAAGCTACTGCTGCGTCTGCTCTGCGTTGCGATAATTTCATGTTATAATCGTCATTACCTCGACTATCAGTGTGTGATGAAAGCTCTATTTTCAACGTAGGATTTTGCTTCATAATAGAAACCACATTATCTAATACCAAAGCAGCGTCAGGACGAATGTTGCTTTTATCAAAATCATATAGAATATTTTTCAACACAAAAGCTGCATTATTTTGTAAATCACAAACGCCTAATTTCAATGTCACATACAA
Source organism: Sphingobacterium litopenaei (assembly GCF_014692495.1). Lineage (GTDB taxonomy): Bacteria > Bacteroidota > Bacteroidia > Sphingobacteriales > Sphingobacteriaceae > Sphingobacterium > Sphingobacterium litopenaei. The sequence continues at coordinate 58,813 of NZ_JACOIJ010000009.1, forward strand.
TGTTTTGCTTCGATCTAATCCTTTTGTCGAAACCAGTTCGGTTTGAGAATATCGGCCTTGTTGATTAGCCACAACTGTAAAATCACTTTGAGCATTCAGTTGATAGATGAATTTTCCTTCTGTGTCTGAAATCTGACTCATATTTTCTCTGGTTTCTGAATTAGTAAGAACAGTATTTATACCCGAAAGGTTGCGTTCAATGTTACAATCGTATGTTTCGCCAATCAAAGTGAATCTTGGATCATCGTGATAAATCTCTCTGAAAATAACTTTCGAATTACCTTTGAAATCTATTTCACTCAGATGAAGAATAGGAGTTTTAACACCATTTTTCTCACCTACGACAGTGTAATTGCCTGGTTTGATATTTTCTAATTTAGAAGCTTGTCCATTAGCATCTGAAATAGAGCGTTCTTCTACCTCTTGACCTTCTATACTTACAGTAACACCACTTAAGGCCATATTTGTCTGCTTATCTTTCACTACAATCTGTAAATCTTTTGCGTCTACTTTGGTGTTTATAATCTCATCATATTTTGGAGACACTGGCTTGTCAGTAACTTTAGATGTTTTTTTTCCAAACACATATTTTATTCCCAAACCTGTATTTAATGTTTGATGTACGGTATATTCAATAGTTTTTGCCTCCGTTCTATAATGATCAGCATAATCTTTAACTGTAGTCGTAGATTCAATAGGATTAGCATTTATTTCTTCTAATCTTTCAGAAACAAAACGACTAGGTTTATTGCCAAACTTAGTGCCTAATGATTGTACATAATCTATATGCGCAAAAGCTCCGAAATTAGGGGTAAACATATAATTGAAGCGGAAACCGCCTAATACAACCCAAGAATTAGCTTTGTTAGAAGGATCATTTATTGTTTTCTCAATAGCGTGTGTGGTTTCGCCTCGTGCATCGCGATAAGTAATAGATGATACATATTCTGGAAAAGACTGCATCATTATACCTCCACGCAAATACGCCTCTAATTGGAATTTATTATTACTGTATTTATAAGAAGGTCCCAAGGTGAAAACCAAATCTTGAAATCTAGCTTTATTTAAATAATCTGTTGACAAATAACCATTTTCAAAATGGAATGTATCACGTTTTGCGATTGCGTTGAACATATAACGGGCGTCAATTCCTATGCCCCACGTATTGCTAGAGAAATATTTATCCATAAATAGTCCGCCATGGTAGCCTATTTGCGTATCCGTGTAGCTTTTGTACTTATTCAACGGTGTACTTGCACCTCCGAAGATTCCTATTTGAAAATCTCCGTGCTCCTTTTGTTGTGCCTGTGCTAAAAATGTAAATCCAATTAACATTAATGCGAGTAAAAGTCTTTTCATAATCTGATTATTTAGTTTTTTAGTTTTTCATTGTTTCCTTTATATCAATAAAAAACTCGCATTGTTACCCCTCTATTTAAAAAATAAGTAAGAAGCTCTAAATCTTTTTTTTTAACTTGCATTCCAACTAAAATATATAAGTGAAAATGAGCGCGACAGAACAAATTTCATTTCGCGTAGAGCCAACAAATTCATCAAGACTCTCGCAAGTAGACTTCAACAATCTTAAGTTTGGACAAATCATGTCAGACCACATGCTGGTCGCTGAATATAACAACGGTAAGTGGGAAGACGTCAGCATCGTCCCTTATGGCGATTTAACTATTAGTCCATCTATGTCTGCTTTGCATTATGGTCAAGCAATTTTTGAAGGAATCAAAGCCTACAAATTTGAAGATGGAACGGTAAGTATTTTCAGACCAGACAAAAACTGGGAACGTTTCAACAAATCAGCTTCTCGCTTACAAATGCCAGAAGTACCCGAAGAAATTTTCTTAGGAGGTTTGAAACAATTATTAGATATCGATCGTGAATGGGTGCCATCGAAAGAAGGTACGTCTTTATATATCCGTCCATTTATGTTCGCTACGGAATCAGCATTGGGTGTACACCCTTCGATTTCATACAAATTCGTAGTAATCACTTGTCCTGTTGGGGCTTATTATAGCAAACCTATCTCTCTAAAAGTGGAGACACACTATACTCGTGCTGCAGAAGGCGGTGTAGGTTTCTCTAAAAATGCAGGTAATTATGCTTTATCATTATACCCTACACAATTAGCAAATGATGAAGGTTACGATCAAATTATGTGGACAGATGCTTTAGAACATAAATACATCGAAGAAGCAGGTACTGCAAACTTAATATTCCGTATTGGTGATACGATTATCACACCGCATGGAGATACTATTCTACACGGCGTAACTAGACGTACCATCATGCAATTAGCCGAAGAATGGGGTTACAGAGCAGAGCAACGTCGAGTTTCCGTTCAGGAATTAATCGATGGAATCAAAGCTGGCCAAGTTTCTGAAGCTTTTGCTGCAGGTACAGCTGCTACGATTACTCATATTGATAGAATTGGGTTTGAAGGAACAGACTATACTTTACCTCCAGTAGAAGGCCGAGAGTTTTCTAATAAGGTTTTAGATTATTTAAATCAATTACGTTACGGTAAGGTAGAAGATCCTTTTGGATGGAACTTTATCGTATAAATTGATTTTAAATCATACAGAAAGGTCTAGGCATTATGTCTAGACCTTTTTTATTTATAGACTACCCTCGATAAAAATTCTCACCGAGAAATCCCAGAATTTCACCGACTTTCCTCTTTCATTGGTCTAAATCCCATTCTTGAACATACCTTTTCGCAATACCTTTGAGATATCAAAAGAAAATTAAGAAACTAAAACATAAACAGCCATGAAAAGAAATTTAACAACAATCGCAACAGTAGTAATGATGGTTTTATCATTAAGTTCATTCGCTAACGAGAAAGTTAGCCCGATGAAAGACTACGCAACCCGTAACATCGTATCAAACTATATTGATGCTTCGCTATTAGGAAAACAAAGTTTTGTAAAAGAGATGTTAACTGATAATTTTGAATTTGTTAATGCAGCAACTAATTCAAAAGCAACTAAAAAAGAGTACGGAAAGTTCTTAGAAAATACCAATAACCTAACTTACAGCTGTACCAGTTCATATGAAATTTTGGATCAATCAGGAGATATAGCAGTAGCTAAAGTCACTATGAAATTTGAGAATTTCACTCGTGTAGACATCGTGAATATGTCAAATACAGCCGATGGTTGGAAAATCAACAGAGTAATTAGCAACTTTTTATAATTCACAACATAATCGTTTAAAACAAGGCTTCTCCAAGATGGAGAAGCTTTTTGATTGTATTATAAAAAACTATGGCTTCTGATTGATAATTATTCTGGTAGGAATTGGCCCTGCCACTCCTTCTTTATCAAATGCTTTTTTAACAAGTTCTTGCGCGCCGAAATACACATCCCAATAATCTGCTTGTGTGGTATAAGGACGAATAGCAAGTGTAGTCATACCATTTCCCACCTCCAGTACATTTACTTCAGGAGAAGGAGTATGTAAAACTTTGGGATGTTTTAGCATCGCTTGGATGGCTATTTCTCTTTCACGATCAATATCCACATCCAGTGCTATACCTATTTTCAAATCCACACGCAGATTACCATGCGTGTTGAAGTTGGTTATCACTCCAGTTGATAAAGCGCCATTCGGAAGAATAATAGTTTTATTCTCAGGCGATAGAATTGTAGTACAGAAAATCCCTATCTCTGTTACCACTCCTGCTACACCTTGAGCATCTATAATATCACCTACTTTGAAAGGTTTAAAAATCATCAACATTACTCCACCTGCAAGATTACCTAACGATCTATTCAACGCTGCACCTATTGCCAAACCAGCACCGGCTAATAACGCGGCAAAACTTGTGATATTAACCCCAAGCATGCCTACTATCGCCAGGAACATCATGACTGTCAGCCCAACCTTAATCAAGGAAATAAGAAAGGTTTGAAGAGATACATCAAATTTGCGATGAATCATCATCTTACTACTTACATTAGCTATTCTTCCTATTATCCAACTTCCTATAAGATATACTAATATAGCACCTAGTATTTTTGGTGCATAATCCAAAGCCATATCTTTTATTTTTAATGCGTAAAGTTGGCTGCTATCGAGGATTTGATTTGCCTTTGGAAGATTTGTTTCGATTTGAAATAATTTCATAATTAAAAAGTTTAGTTTTTAATTATGAAATTATCAAATTTTAATCCAAAACGGACGGATTTCTATTCTCAATTCAGAAGCGTCCTGTTAATAAATAAACAAAAAGCTATCTGTATCTTATCCAACAAAAAAAATCATAAGAAATTAAAAAAACAGCATCTTACAATAAGATTACACTATTAGATTGGGAAATATATAATTTGATTTCTGTAGGAAATACTCTACAAAGAATTGATAATAAAATGTATTATCTCTTCAGTTTGATAAGGTTCAAACCAAGTCGTATTGCCGTATTTTTTAAACCAAGTAATTTGGCGCTTGGCATAGCGACGAGAATTTTGTTTGATTTTGCCAACAGCATCTTGTAGGGATACAGTACCATCCAGATAATCAAATATTTCTGAATAACCCACAGTGAGCATTGCAGGTTTTTGACGGTAGGCTGCTAAAGATTTTACTTCTTCTAATAACCCAGCTTCCATCATTTTGTCTACACGTAGATTAATACGTTCATAGAGCTTCTCCCTCTCCATATTCAATCCAATGGTCACAATAGTAAAAGGACGTTGTACTAAATCTTTCTTTTGGTAGAAAGAAATAGGATTACCTGTTGCTTCGTAAACTTCCAGAGCACGGATGACACGTTGCGGATTGTCAATATCCGCCACAGCATAATAAGCAGGATCAATTTCTTTGAGACGAGATTTTAGTGGTTCTAAACCCTGTACTTCAAAAGATTTATTCAAAGCTTCTCGAACACCCTCTGGAGCTTTAGGTAAATCATCCAAACCTTCACACACCGCTCGAACAAATAAACCTGACCCTCCTACCATAACAACGATGTCTTTGGTTAGAAACAATTCATCCAGTAATTTTAAAGCATCACGCTCAAAATCGCCTGCCGAATATTCTTCTTTGATAGAATGGGAATTGATAAAATGATGTGGAGCTGCAGCTAATTCATCTGCGTCGGGTTTTGCTGTACCAATAGTCATTTCACGATAAAATTGACGAGAATCAGCCGAGATGATTTCGGTATTGAAATGTTGTGCCAATAAAATAGCCGTAGCTGTTTTACCTACTGCTGTAGGACCAACGACTACGACTAAAGTTTTTTTATTTCTTTGTGTTGAAGACATCAATTAATAATCGTCCTCACCGCCACCGAACTCTTCTTTTTCACCCTCTTCGCCTTCTTCCTCTTCATCATCCAACAAATCGAAGTCATCTTCTTCATCTACACCATATTCTTCGGTTGCAGTTTCTTCAATAAAATCATCGTCTTCATCGTCATCCGTAGAAACAGGAAAATTAGCAGCAGCTATTAATTTTGGTGCCTGACCAACAGCTTTAAACAATGAAGGGTATTCTTTACCGTCTTCTTCCTTCAAGATTTTTATCAATTCCACATGAAAATCATATGGTCTATCAAAATTATAGATGTAATAAAATTTTTGATGTGGGTCATCGATAAACTTACTTAAACGAATATCTTCCATAATTAACACGCCTGTATCTTTCTTGCGGGGATTTGGAAGATGCGCTATTTCAGTACCTTTTTTCCACTGATCATTACTTACATAAAACGAAGATGAAACCTCAGCATTATAGCCCGTGCTTTTATGTATCTCATGATGTAATTCTAAAAATGTACCTTTTGAAGGCATATCTATATCGCGATACACATCTTCATAATCTTCGAAAGTAACTCTAAATCTATAAACTGCCATATATCTATAACACTAAGTGATGCTTAGTTTCTAATTATAAAATTATAAATTATTTTGTTGTCTCTAAAGACAATATTTGCTTTGGCTCTAAATTCAAGGATTTTGCCTTTTCGAGCATAAAATTATAAGCTGCCATACGTTCGTTAGGTATATCACCTTCCAATATAGCTTCGCGAATCGCATTTTTAATAATACCCACCTGCTTGCTAGGTCCTAAGCCAAAAACATGCATGATATCCTCTCCTGTTACTGGTGGCTGCCAATTGCGTAGATGATCGCGCTCTTCTACATCTTTCAGTTTTTGTTTTACCAACTCAAAATTGTCACGGTATTTCTTCTTTTTGAATTCGTTTTTGGTGGTCACGTCAGCATGGCACAATAACATCAACGCATCAATATCATCTCCAGCTTCAAACAACAAACGACGCACAGCCGAATCCGTCACAATATCCTGAGCGAGAACAATAGGTCTTAAATGTAGTTGAACCAATTTTTGAACAAATTTCATTTTTTCGTTCAAAGGCAACTTCATCTCCGCGAACAATTTCGGCACCATTCGTGCTCCTCTATCTTCGTGACCATGAAAAGTCCAACCGATACGCTTATCAAAACGTTTAGTAGCTGGTTTCGCAATATCGTGCATAATAGCCGCCCAACGTAACCATAAGTCGTCCGACATTTCCGCTACATTGTCCAACACTTCTAAAGTATGGTAAAAATTGTCTTTATGGCCTTTACCATCTACATATTCTACACCATACAGATTTGCCATCGCTGGGAATACCAATTCCAACAAACCTGTATCAAACAAATATTTGAATCCAATAGAAGGCTTTTTAGACAAAATGATTTTATTTATCTCGTCTGTAATACGTTCTCTGGATATAATTTTTATACGATCTTTTGTTTCGACAATCGCTTCTAAAGCTGATACATCAATTTTAAAATTTAATTGTGTTGCGAAACGTATTGCCCGCATCATACGCAACGGATCGTCAGAAAATGTTTCTTTTGGTTCTAGTGGCGTACGAATAACGCGGTTTTCAATATCTGCTAATCCATTAAAAGGATCTAGCAATTGACCGTACGTTGCACTATTCAACGAATAAGCCATTGCGTTTATTGTAAAATCGCGACGATTTTGATCGTCCTGCAAAGTACCATCTTCTACAATAGGCTTGCGTGAATCACGACGGTAGGATTCTTTACGAGCCCCAACAAACTCCACGTCCAGCCCGTCGTATACCAACATCGCTGTACCGAAAGATTTGTAAACCGCAACTTTGGTATGTAGAAAATCACCCAACTTAGTTGCGAAATCAATTCCCGAACCAATAACCAATATATCCACATCATTTTTGAAAGGACGACCCATTATTCGATCCCGCACATAGCCTCCAATCACATACACTTCAGTGCCTGTTTTGTCAGCTAAATCTTTGATAATAGAAAATATTGGATGTTGTAAGTCTTCAGTCATAGCGCACATATCATAGACCCTGCCGATCTATTTAGTTGGCAAAAATACTTAAATAAAAAGAAAAATGAGTCAAAAATATAAGGTAATCTCCCGATTTGACTAATCTCTGTCTTTTGAAAGTTTACGGAATGCTAGTGGATTTTCGGACAGTTCAGCTTGCTCGCGACGATTATTGACGATATGCACTGCCGTAAAAATTGCCTCTAAGAAAGACTCATGTGAAGCTAAATTTTTCCCTGCAATATCATAACCTGTGCCATGATCTGGAGAAGTACGAACAATAGGAAGACCAGCTGTATAATTTACACCTTTACGACTAGCAATATGTTTGAAAGGAATTAAGCCTTGATCGTGGTACATAGCTAATACCCCATCGAATTTTTTGTAAGCATCACCTGCAAAAAAACCATCTGCTGGGTAAGGACCAAAACAGAAAATTCCTTCTTGGTTAGCTTTTTCTAAAGTTGGAGCAATAATCGCATCGTCCTCTGTACCAATCACGCCATTGTCGCCAGCGTGTGGATTTAATCCCAGCACAGCAATTTTTGGTTTTTGAATCCAGAAATCCCTTTTCAAAGATTCATTCATCATGCGCAATTTTTTCAAAATTGCCTCTTCTGTAATTTTACCAGCTACCTCGTTCAATGGAATGTGTCCTGTAACGACTCCAATTTTTAGTTCATCACAAACCATAAACATCAATACATCTTCTGCATTGGTTTTGCTTTGTAAATATTCGGTATGTCCTGGGAAGTTGAAATTTTCGCTTTGAATATTGTGTTTGTTGATTGGCGCAGTTACTAATGCATCTAGTTTTCCAGCTATTAAATCTTCCGTAGCACGTTCCAACGAAATAAAAGCGTATTTACCACCAATTTCGTTTTCCTCGCCCAAAGTGATTTTAACATCTTCTTGCCAACAGTTTATTAAATTGGGGCGTTTGGGATTTGCTTGATCAACATCATTAATAACATTAAAACTAAAGTCATTGATGTTGTTCGCTTTACGATGAAATGAAGCATTCTTGGTATTACCGTATACAATTGGCGTAAAGAAATCCAATACACGATTGTCTAACAGCGATTTGATAATCACTTCCAAACCTATACCATTAATGTCCCCAATACTAATACCAACTTTTAATTTATCACTCATCGTTTTTAGCGTTTTTCAAATCAAAAATAGGAAAAAAATAAGAAAGAAGAAGGTAATTCCGAATTCTATCGTGCATTCAATCTCCACAATTAACGAAATCTTTTTACCACAATCTGCCATATACTTAGTAATTTTGTTGTTTAAGATAAAATATGGGTACGGTACGCGCTAAAAAACACTTAGGACAACACTTTTTGAATGATAAAAATGCAGCACAACGCATTGCCGATGCACTGGATACTTCTTTAGGCTTCACCCAAGTTTTGGAAGTAGGTCCTGGTATGGGCGTATTGTCAGATTTTTTATTGCAAAAAGAAGAATACGAGACCTTTTTGATTGATGTAGACGACGAATCCATTGAATATCTTGCAGACAAGTACCCACAATTAGGCGACAGATTAATTCACGGAGACTTTTTGCAATTGGATTTCAGCCAATATTTTGGAGACAAAATGGCTGTGATCGGTAACTATCCTTACAATATTTCTTCACAAATCTTATTTAAGGTTTTGGAAGAAAGAGACCGCGTGGTTCAAATGGCAGGCATGTTTCAAAAAGAAGTAGCCGAGCGTTGTGTAGCCAAACCAGGCAGCAAAGAATACGGTATTATCTCCGTTTTCTTGCAGGCTTATTACGATGTCGAATATTTGTTTACCGTAAAAGCAGGTGCTTTCAACCCTCCACCAAAAGTTCTTTCGGGCGTAATGCGAATGACGCGTAATAAAGTAACGGATTTGGGTTGCGATGAAGATTTATTTTGGAAAGTTGTAAAAGCAGGATTTAATCAACGTCGTAAAACTTTACGTAATTCGCTTTCTGGGGTAATTGCAAAAGACAAAATGAGCGACAACCCACTTTACGACTTACGTGCAGAAAGATTAACAGTTGCTGATTTCGTCGCGTTGACAAACGAAATTTCCGAATCTATATGATATGAACATTGAAACGGAATTTGCGATAATAGGTGGAGGCGTAGCGGGATTGACCGCTGCGATTGGTCTTCAACAATTGGGTCGTGAATTCGTCGTTTTCGAAAAGACAAAAGAACTCAAAGGTATTGGTGCTGGATTTGGCTTGGCAGCGAATGCCATGCAAGCTTTAGATTTACTAGGTCTAAAAAAAGAAGTAGAAAAAATCGGCTTTTATACCAATTCCTTTAATATATTAGACCAGCACGGAAATATTTTATTTTCTCCGGATACACAAAAACTTTCTCAGCAATACAATCAAGATAACTTCACGATTCATCGCGCAGATTTACATTTTTATCTGTTAAGCAAACTTCCCTCAGAAACAGTATTTCTTGACAAACAGGCATTACGTTTCAAACAGCATTCGAAAGATATAACCGTATTTTTCAGGAACGGAAGCACTGTGAATTGCAAATATCTTTTAATAGCTGATGGTGTCAAATCCCCTTTACGACAACAACTTCTTCCGCACTCTACACCGCGTTATTCAGGTTATACCTGCTGGCGAGCTACAATTGACAACAGCAGCATTCAATTAGACAAAGGTTCGGAAACTTGGGGTACAAAAGGAAGGTTTGGCATGACGCCATTAGTTGGAAATCGGATATATTGGTACGCTTGTGTCAACAGTAAAGCCAATAATCCAGTCTATAAAGACTACACTGTCCAGGATTTAACAAAACAATTTCAAGATTATCACGCACCGATTCCTACCATTCTATCCGAAACTAAGGATGAAGATTTGATTTGGAATGATATTATCGACATCAAACCTTTATCACATTTTGCCTACAATAATATTTTGCTGTTGGGTGATGCAGGTCACGCTACTACCCCGAATATGGGACAAGGCGCTTGTCAGGCATTAGAAGATGTAGCGGTTTTAGTCGATGAATTGAAAGATAATAAACCTATTCCAGAAGCTTTTCGTAATTTTGAACAACGCAGATTGAAACGCACCAAATATATCACAGACACTTCAAAGCGAATTGGAGAGATTTCGCAATGGGATAATCCATTTTTGGTAGCTTGTAGAAATAATATTATGAAAATTCTACCTAAAAGTGTGGCTCAGGCCGGTTTGACACAACTTCTCTCTGTGGATTTTATGAAAATAGGAAAATAAGCGAACATGAATATTCTTATCGTTGACGACATACATCTAGTCCTTTTAGAGAAATTTGATAAAGCAGGAATTTGCTACAATTACCAGCCTGATTTTGCACGTGCAGATGCAGAAAAAGTCATAAATCAATATGATGGCTTAATTATTCGTTCGAAGTTCCAGGTCGATCAAGCATTCATCGATTTAGCTCCAAACCTTAAATTAATAGGTCGTTCGGGTGCTGGTATGGACAATATCGATGAGGAATATGCATTATCAAAAGGCATCAAACTTTTCCCTGCCAACGAAGGAAATTGTGATGCTGTGGGTGAGCATATGATTGGAATGTTATTGAATTTGATGAATAATCTTAATCGTGGCAATGTGGAAATTCGTCAAGGTCAATGGAGACGCGAAGAAAACCGTGGTTATGAACTCAAAGGAAGAACGGTTGCTTTGATTGGTTATGGACATAATGGTCAGGCAATGGCGAAGAAACTTTCAGGTTTTGATGTCAAAGTCATTGCTTACGATAAATACAAAACGGGATTTTCGGATCAATACGCCACGGAAGTTTCGATGGAAGAGGTTGTAAAACAAGCTGATGTAGTAAGTTTTCACATTCCATTGACTCGTGAGACCAAAGGTTTGATCGATGAAGAATATCTATTGCATTTCCGCAAACCAATTTTCTTTTTAATGGGTGCACGTGGTGGAATTGCAAATGTTCCTGCGGTATTAAAAGCATTAGATTCAGGAAAAATTTCAGGAGCTGCTTTTGATGTATTACCTATCGAAAAATTCCCTGCTTTGGGTGAACAGGATTGGTATCAGGACTTAATCTCTAGAGACAATGTTATCTTAAGTCCCCATGTGGCAGGCTGGACTTTTGAAAGTTACTTCAAGCTTTCAGATATTTTAGCGGATAAGATTATTAGCGACTTCAATACTAAATAAACATAGGGCATACTGCCCTACTAAAAGTAAATCCAACAAGTAAACATTTAGAAAGTTGTTTTGCTCTTTAAATATTTTGGTTTTGAAAATTAGCAACACCAAAATATCACATAGTATCAAGCCTATTTTGATTTCTGTCGATGTAGGCATTGCCAAAACCAACAAAATATGCAATATCCCTAAAACGTAACAAAGGTATTTTGCTCTAATTTCTCCTAGAGCCAAAGGAACCGTTTTCAGGTGATAATAAGAATCTTGTTTCATATCCCGAATATCAAAAGGAATAGTCACTAGAAGAATAAATAAAAATTTACAACTCAACAAGTAAAGCAAACTGCCCCATGCGATGTTTTCTAAATTATTTACACTTTCCACATAGACCAATCCCACTGTACTTAAGGACCAAATCAAAGCAATATGAAACACCTTTATATAAGGTAGGTGACGAAAACTTTTCCATTGACCTTTTATTTTGAGAAGAGGAAGCGCATAGGCCAAACTTAGCACCCCAATAAATCCTAAGTACAGGAGTGTTTGAAAATGGATTTGTGCTAACGCATACAGAAGAAGCAGAATTGCTAAGACATTTATTATCCAAAAAATGGGCATTTTACCAAAAATCCACCGTGTTCGCTCGTAAGGTGATTGCTTATAATCTTTAGGTTTCGAAATCCAGATGCTTAAATTATACAGTAATAGAGTCGCCGCAAATTCCAACAAGACAATATAAAGATTGTAAGAAAGGTGAAAAATTTCATAACTCAAAAGCACCTGCGCTGCTGCTGCACTGGCAATCAACAAATTAGTAAACACGAAAAATTTCCAAATCTGTTCTAGCTTTTTCACGTCAAAAATTTATTCACTTTTACACAGATAATTAGTAACAATCTCTTTGCCTCATTCGCTTTTAATGGCAAAAAAAATTAAATTAGTCTCTAAATCAGGCATTTTACCACATTGAATAAATGAATGTCTGAATTGGATAACTAAGTATAATAAAATATAAACCTATAGAAAATTTTAGAGAAAGAGAGATGAGTTTTCAAATTAAAAGTTTTGAGGAGTATCAGGACGCTTATAAGAGAAGTGTCGAAAATCCAGAAGAATTTTGGGGAGATGTTGCAAGCAATTTCTTTTGGAAAAGAAAATGGACTAATGTTCTAAATTGGAATTTCAAAGATCCAGATATCAGATGGTTCGAAGGAGGTAAAGTAAATATTACCGAAAACTGTTTAGACAGACATATCTATCAAAATGGCGACACACCAGCCATCATTTGGGAACCGAATGATCCTACTGAAGCGCACCGTGTGTTGACTTATAAACAACTTTTAAACAAAGTTGAACAATTTGCTAACGTATTAAAGAATAACAATATCAAAAAAGGTGACCGTGTGTGTATTTATTTACCAATGGTCCCTGAATTAGTAATTGCTGTATTAGCCTGTGCTCGTATTGGTGCCATTCACTCTGTCGTATTTGGTGGTTTCTCTGCACAATCTATTGCGGATCGTATCAATGATGCGGAGTGTAAATTAGTAGTAACAGCTGACGGTGGTTTCCGTGGTCCAAAAGTATTGGAACTTAAATCCATCGTAGACGACGCCTTGATGCAGTGTAAATCCGTGGAGAAAGTTATTGTCTTGACTCGTTCTCGTACGCCAGTTTCGATGATTAAAGGTCGTGATGTGTGGTGGGAAGACGAAATTAAAAAAGTAGAAACACAAGGTAATCCAGCTTGTCCTGCAGAAGAAATGGATGCAGAAGACACGTTGTTTATTTTGTATACTTCCGGTTCGACAGGAAAGCCAAAAGGTGTAGTACACACAACTGGAGGTTATATGGTGTATACGGGCTATACATTTGCCAACACCTTCCAATATCAACCAGGAGAAGTATATTTCTGTACTGCTGATATTGGTTGGATTACAGGTCATAGTTATATCGTTTATGGACCACTTTCACAAGGTGCTACTTCATTAATGTTTGAAGGTATCCCTACTTTCCCTGATGCAGGTAGATATTGGGATATTGTGGACAAATACAAAGTCAATATTCTATATACAGCTCCAACAGCTATTCGTTCATTGATGGCCTTTGGCGACGAATATGTAGACTCTAAGGACTTATCATCTTTACGCGTATTGGGTTCTGTAGGCGAGCCAATCAATGAGGAAGCGTGGCATTGGTACAAAGACAAAGTAGGTAAAGGAAAATGTCCAATTGCAGATACATGGTGGCAAACTGAAAATGGTGGTCACTTGATTACACCTATCGCAGGTATTACACCTGAAATTCCAGGTTACGCATTATTACCTCTTCCCGGCGTTCAACCATGTTTGATGGATGAAAATGGTAAAGAAATAGAAGGCAACGATGTTTCAGGTAATTTGTGCATCAAATTCCCTTGGCCAGGCATGTTACGTTCAACTTGGGGCGACCACGAGCGTTGTAAACAAACATATTTCTCTACTTACGAGAATATGTACTTTACAGGTGATGGCTGTTACCGCAGCCCCGAAGGTTATTACCGCATTACAGGACGTGTGGATGATGTATTGAATGTTTCTGGACACCGTATCGGTACAGCGGAAGTTGAAAACGCTATCAACATGCACTCTGATGTAGTTGAATCTGCAATTGTAGGTTATCCTCACCCCGTAAAAGGTCAAGGTATTTACGCTTATGTCATTGCCAATCACCATATCGACGAAAATCAAACTCGTCAAGACATCCTACAAACGGTAACTCGTTTGATTGGGGCTATTGCCAAACCAGATATTATTCAATTTGTAAGCGATTTACCAAAAACGCGTTCAGGTAAAATTATGCGTAGAATCTTACGCAAAGTAGCAGAAAACGAATTGGGCAGTTTAGGAGATACATCAACACTACAAGACCCTACGGTAGTAGAAAAAATCATTGAGGGTGCTGAAAAGCTTAGAAAGTAACAACTACATTTAAAGGATAGCCAAAAAGCTATCCTTTTTTTTTATACTACTTTTCTTTAAAGTCAGTACATTAGCACCTATACCACCTAATTATGAGAAAGTTATATTTATTATTCATAAGCACAATCATCTTCCTTTCATGTAAAGATGATGATTACGAAGCGTTAGATTTAAACACGAGCTATAGAGAAATTATAGACACAGCTTACGGAGAACATGCAAGACATAAAATCGATTTGTACTTGCCCGAAAATAGAAATGCAAATACGAAGCTTATTGTTATGATTCACGGAGGCGCTTGGATAAGTGGAGATAAAAGTGATTTGAAAGCATCTGTAGAAGCTATTAGGCGGTTAGCACCTGATATTGCTGTGGCAAATATTAACTACCGTTATATTGATGGGCAATCTGTTCTAATTCAGGAACAACTTCATGATGTTGAAAAAGCAATTAATTTTCTAACTACAAATGCTGGTGAACTACCCATGTGCTAAAGACAAATGGGCTTCGGGCTTCACAGACTTGTGCTTTGTTGCCAAAGTCTTATTTGAGTCTCCGCCCGTGTAATCGCCAGTTCCTGACGATATTATTTTTAATCCTTCTTTCAGAATGTTTTTTGCAGCGTTTAAATCACGGTCTAAAACGTGTCCATTTTCGTAAGTCCATTCTCTTATTGAAAGATTTAAGTCTTTCTTTTTTAGTTCAGTTAACGTAGCTGCCTGTTTATAGTAATTATCAGACTTTTTATTTGCTTGATATTGCTCTTTCCTTTCATTTAAAAAGTAGTTGTAAACGTAACGGATACATCCAAAATGCTTATCCAACAACACTTTTTGCTCTTGTGTTGGCTGCAATTCAAAGTGATATGTCCGAAAAATTATCTTCATTCTACTATTAAATAGTTTTATTTTATGCAAAGATGCATTTTATTTATGCAGTCCGATACGTTTTTTTTTGTAAATATTTTCCATTTTGATTGAGAAACAGTCACAAAAAACTTCGCTACTATGTCTAAAAAAAGTAAGTACATCAGCACAAATCGTTCAAAACACTAAGTATCATTTAATCTTCCTTTGCAAGTATCGTAAAAAGTTACTTGTCGGTCAGTTAAAAGATGATATGCGTTCTTTTCTCTTAAACATTACTTCTAATTCAGATTTTGAAATTGAAGTGTTTGAATCTGATTTAGACCACATCCATTTTCTTATTCGTTATATCCCTCGTGTTTCAATTACTTCTATTGTTCGCAAGTTAAAACAAGAATCTACTTATTACATTTGGCGTTCACCACACAGGTCATTCTATTTAAACATTTTTGGAAAGAACATACTTTCTGGTCTGATGGTTATTTTGTTTGTTCAATAGGTGAAGCATCTCCTGATACTATTCGTCAGTATATTCTCAATCAGGGTTAGTCGCTTACATCCCACAGGCTAAAGACCTGTGGGTTTTACGCTCCGTTTTATAAAAAAGCTCTTCAAAAAAGAAGAGCTTAGCAGTAAAAATGGTTATTTCTTACAATAAGGATATTAAACAATTCGGATATACCCCTATTAGCACCGTAAGCAAAAGAGTGATAATCAAAACTACATTAAAACTAATTGGCACTGCAAGTTTATCATCGCCAGTATTGCTTGGATAAAAATACATACGAACCACTACGCGCAAATAGTAATAAATACCAATCGCGGCATTAACTACAGCTAATATTAACAATATAATATGATAATCCGCCATAGCACTTCGGAATAACATAAACTTCCCTATAAAACCTGCCGTCAACGGGATACCAGCTAGAGATAACATAGCAACAGTTATGACTAAAGCCAATAACGGATTAGTTTTTCCTAAGCCATCAAAAGCAACAAACTGGTCAGAACCGTGATTTCGCTTCACTAAAATCAGTCCCGCGAATGCGGCTACCGAAGCTAATGAATACGCTAAACCATAAGTCAATATGCTTGAATTCGCATTCGCTCCTAACGATATAATTGCAAAGAGCATATATCCAGCATGCGAAATACTCGAATACGCCAACATACGTTTAAAGCTTGTTTGCATGAGAGCGGTTATATTACCCAGGAATAAAGTAATAACGATCACGACGAGTAATATTGGTGTCCAAAAATCTTGTAATGGAGAGAAAACGTAACTAAACAGTTTGATAAAACCGGCAAACGAAGCCACTTTCACCACAGTACTCATATAAGTTGTAATCAATATAGGTGCGCCATCGTATACATCTGGTGTCCAGAAATGGAAGGGAGCAGCTCCCACTTTGAAAAGCAAGCCAACCAATAACAAGAGGATTCCACCATAAAACAATGGGGATACCGCTGTTGGATTCGAAACCAAATAATTTTTAACTCCTGTAATATCAAATGTGCCTGTAGCTCCGTATAATAATGTTATACCGAATAACAAAAATCCAGTAGAGAAAGCGCCCATCAAGAAATATTTCAAGGCAGCTTCGTTCGATGCAAAATCGGTTTTACGAATACCTACCAAAATATATAATGCTACCGACATGACTTCAATACCAATAAACAGCATCGCAAAATTGTGATAAGCACAAACCATCAAGGCACCTGTAAGCGAGAATAAAATCAAACAATAATATTCCGCTACATTCTTACTTATAGCACTGAAATATTCTTTAGACAATAAAAGTACAAGGCCAGTGATGACAATACATACGGCTGAAAAAGCTAAAGCAAAATTGTCAAACAAAACCATACCGTTGTAGATCGGTGCAGTTCCATTATTCCAAGCTACTATTTCAAAACCTAATGCTGCCACTAAACCCAGTAAGGATACAGGCAACAATAAGGACTTTGCTTTATATAAGCCTAAATATAAAACCAGAATTCCCAACAGAGACAGTGTAATAATCGCTCCCATAAATATGATTGTGTATTTTGACTTATTTTAAAATTTAACTGATTGAATTAATTGCGTTACCGATGCTTCTGACAATTTCAATAGTCCATTTGGCAACACACCTAGCAACACCACAAACAGACAAAGAATGACCAAAACAAACACTTCGGTTTTAGAAGCATCTGTGACTTTTACGTATTTCGAATCCAAGGCGCCTAGCATAGTTTTTTGAAATAACCGCAACATATATACCGCACCAAAAATCAATGTCAATCCAGCAAAGGCAGCATACCAAATTCCAACACTATATAGTGATTTTAATAATAAAAACTCGCCGATAAAACCATTGGTCAATGGCAGACCGACAGCACCCATCATCAGAATAACGAAAAGCGTAGCTAATACAGGCATTTTATAGGCAAGACCGCCCAACTCATCCAAACGATTAGTACCCGTGCGGGATTTGATAAGATCTAATACTAGAAATATCCCCACCACACTAATGCCATGATTCACCATTTGCATAATTGCACCTTGCAAACCTTCTTGATTCCATGCAAATATACCTGCTGTAATCAAACCCACGTGCGCAATAGATGAATAAGCAATAAGGCGTTTAGTATCTTTTTGTTTGAACGCAATTAGCGAGGCATATACAATTCCAATGATACAAAGCACCAATGCAACAGAACCGTACGCACTTGTACCGAAAGGAATAACAGGTATAAGCCAGCGAATAACCCCATAAGTACCCATCTTCAACATAATGCCAGCCAACAGCATTGTTCCTGCCGTAGGCGCATTGGTATACGTATCTGGTTGCCATGTGTGGAATGGAAATACTGGAATTTTAATCGCAAAAGCAACAAAGAAAGCCCAAAATAACCAACGTTGTGCATAGTCGCTCAAATCCAAAGCAACAAATGAAGTCCATTCAAAATCTTTATTTGGAGTTTGCTGTCCTAAATAAAGGATGGCAATCAACATCAATAAACTTCCAAAGAATGTATAAATGAAGAATTTTAAATTTACTTTTATTCTATCCCCATCACCCCAAAGTGCACAAATAAAATAAATTGGAATTAATGCCGCTTCCCATCCTACATAGAATGTAAAAGCATCTAAAGCAGTGAATACCAACAACAAACCTGCCTGCATAAAGCTAGCAAGTGCATAAAAACTATGTCTATAATCTTTGGTAAAGGTCGAAAGAATGATGAGTGGAAATAAACCGTTCGTCAATAACACCAACGGTAAACTAATGCCGTCTAATCCTACATGAAAACGGATATTCAGACTTGAAATCCAATCGAATGATTGCTCAAATTGAATAGAAGCGTCAGGTACAAAGGTGCACAAGAATGGTATTGTCAATACAACTTGAACCAAAGACAATACAAGTGCAAGCCACTTCGCCATCGAAGAAGATTTTGCGAACGCTAACAATATAGCACTTGCAACAGGTAGTAATAGCAGTATAAAAAGGTTATTCATTGATTATCTTCTATTTCAAATCTATTTAAATATTTAAAAGACCATACAGCAAAATAGCAGCTGCACCCAATACCATCATGATGATATAAAACCCGACATAACCGCTTTGTAATTGGCGAATACCACGACCGGAGGCATTTATCAAATCCGCAACACCATTTACGATACCATCAATAGTTCCCTTATCCACAATTTTATATAAGATTTTAGATAAGCTATTAAGCGGTTTTACAAACAAAGCATTATACAGTTCATCGAAATACAATTTGTTATATGAAAGATTGTATAAGGCACCCTGCTCCATACCATCCTCTTGAGGAACATCTGATTTCTTCACATATTTTTGATAGGCAACGACAGCCATAATAATAGCCGCTAAAGCCGAAACCGCCATCAAAATATATTCTGTAGAATGTTCCAAATGAACCTCTGGAAGTCTAGCATTCGTATAAGTAAAAATTGGACTTAAGAAGTTTGCCAACCAATGTCCCCCACCTAATGCCGAAGGCAAATTGATAACACCACCTACTACTGAAAGAACAGCCAAAACAATCAACGGCAAAGTCATTTGTACAGGTGACTCATGCAAATGATGTGCCTGCTCTTCCGTTCCTCTAAATTTACCGAAGAACGTTAAAAACAACATTCTAAACATATAGTAAGCCGTGAATATTGCTCCGACAAAGCCTAAGCCCCAAAGAATTGGATTGGATTCAAATGAAAAGGCCAAAATTTCATCTTTAGAGAAAAAGCCTGAGAATGGAGGAATACCTGCTATCGCGATTGTACCTATTAACATCGTTGCATATGTAATAGGCATGTATTTTTTCAATCCGCCCATTTTACGCACGTCCTGCTCATGATCCATACCATGAATAACTGAACCTGCTCCTAAAAACAGTAATGCTTTAAAAAAAGCGTGGGTCAATACATGGAAGAAAGCAGCTGTATAAGCCCCTACTCCTAGCCCTAAAAACATATAACCTAATTGGGAAACTGTTGAATAAGCCAATACTTTCTTTATATCGTTTTGCGTTACCGCAATAAATGCAGCTACCAATGCTGTCGTAACGCCAATAACCGCAATAATTTGTAAAGTAAGAGGAGATAGTGTAAACAAAATATTCGAACGAATAATCATATAAATTCCTGCTGTTACCATTGTAGCCGCGTGAATCAATGCGGACACAGGAGTTGGACCTGCCATCGCATCTGGCAACCACGTGAATAATGGAATTTGTGCAGATTTACCAGTAGCTGCGATAAATAACAATAATGTAATTAACAATAAAGTTGCATCGCCTAGAGGAAATTCTGAAGCCTTACTAAATACCTCTGCATATTCTACCGTTCCAAAAGTTGCGATAATAGCAAAGACAGCAATTAAAAATCCTAAATCTCCTATTCTGTTCATCACAAAAGCCTTTTTAGCTGCACTTGCGTAGGAAGAGTTTTTGTACCAAAACCCGATCAACAAATACGAACATAATCCTACTCCTTCCCATCCAATGAACATGATTAAATAGTTGGATCCTAAGACCAACAACAACATGAAGAAGATAAATAGATTTAGATAGGCAAAGAATCTTCCAAAGGATTCATCAGAGTGCATATAACAATACGAATACAAATGAATCAAAAATCCAATTCCTGTAACAATAAGCAACATAATAGAGCTTAGAGGGTCTAATAGAAATGAAAATTTCAAATTGAAATCTCCAACGGTCAACCAATCAAATAAATGGTAAACCGTTGCAGCATCTTCTCCTGCATTTCGCGCATTTAACACTTGGCCAAATAACGAACAACTTAACAAGAAAGAACACAAAACGGTACCGCATCCTATCAATCCTATTACGAATTTCGAAAAATTATACTGTCCTAGTCCATTAATTATAAAACCTAACAAAGGTATCAACGGTATCAGCCAGATTAGTTCCATCATATATTTAGGTTTTACTCGTTTACCAACGTAATTTACTCAACGACTCAATATCCACAGATTTCGTATTTCTGTAGACCATAATCACAATGGCTAAACCTACCGCAACTTCCGCTGCTGCCAAAGCCATAACGAAAAACACAAAAACCTGTCCACTCGCATCGCCATAATAAGCCGAAAATGCCGCCAACAATAGGTTTACAGAATTTAGCATCAGCTCTATAGACATCATAATGATAATCACATTACGACGGATCAACACACCTATAACGCCGATGGCAAATATCACACTACAGAAAATCAAATAATGATTTAATGGAATGCCTTGTATATTTTGAATAATATCTCCCATTATCCTTCTTTTGTTTCTTTTTTAGCTAATAAAATGGCTCCTACCATTGCTGTCAACAACAGGATTGAAGACAATTCGAATGGCAATAAAAATTCATCAAACAAAACTTTACCTAGATTTTTTACTAAACCTACGTCCGTATTACCTGTCACGTTTTCTTCTTGCCCGTCTAATACACGGAAAGCACCTAAGAAAGTCGCTAACAAACACATCCCCGCAATAGCACCTATAGTTTTCACCAAGGTGGATTTCATTGGTTCCGTATCCTTATTAAGATTCAAAAGCATCAGAACGAACAGGAATAAAACCATAATCGCACCCATGTACACGATGAAATTCACAACAGCCAAAAACTGTGCATTCAACAAAATGTAATGAACTGTAAACGTAAAAAACGTAATGACTAGATACAGCACACTATGTACTGGATTCTTTGTGAAGATGGTCATCAACGCAAAGAAAATGGACAAAAATGCTACAAAATAAAATATACCCATTATGCTTATCCGTTTACATTAAGTTTCGTAATATCAAATTTCGGCTCCACCAATTTATCTTTACCATAGATAAAATCCTTGCGCAAATACTCTGCTGTCACGTGTGGACCATCCAAATAAATGGCTTCCTTCGGACAAGCTTCTTCGCACAATCCACAGAAAATACAACGCAACATATTGATTTCGTATACCGCTGCGTACTTTTCCTCTCTGTACAAATGCTTTTCATCATTTTTACGCTCCGCAGCTGTCATCGTAATCGCCTCAGCAGGACAAGATAACGCACAAAGACCACAAGCCGTACAACGCTCTCTGCCTTGTTCATCACGTTTTAACGAGTGTTGTCCTCTGAAATTTTTTGAATAAGGTCTAATTTCCTCAGGATATTTTACAGTAGGAATTTTCTTGAAAAAATGTCGTATAGTAATAGAAAGCCCTTTCACAATAGCCGGCAGGTACATACGTTCCCATATGTTCATTGGCTTTTGCTCGATGACTTTTTTTCGGTTAGTTAATGATTGCATATCCCGACTTATTGAAAGTAAGTATCCTTAATTAATGTTATTACACCTGTCAATACAATATTGGCTATAGCCAATGGAATCAAAATTTTCCAGCCCAAGTTCATCAATTGGTCATAACGGAAGCGTGGCAATGTCCAACGAATCCACATGAAGAAGAAAATGAAACCAAATATTTTTAAGAAAAAGACAAGTACGCCTATAATAGTTATCCAGTTTTCGGACAAGCCCAAATCATACATGAATGGAAAATTATACCCGCCGAAATACAATGCCGACATCAGAGCTGATGAAACAAACATATTGATGTATTCCGAGAACATGTATAATCCCAATTTCATCGAAGAATATTCGGTATGATATCCACCTACTAATTCGGTTTCACATTCGGGCAAGTCAAAAGGCACACGATTACATTCTGCAAAAGCACAAGTAATGAAAATCAAAAATCCTAAAGGCTGAACCCAAATATTCCAGTTTACAAAACCTGATTGTTGCGCCACAATTTCGCCTAATTGCAACGAACCTGTCACCATCAATAGAGCGATTAAAGACAAACCCATTCCGATTTCGTACGAAATACTTTGTGAGGCAGCACGAATCGCTCCCATTAAGGAGAATTTGTTGTTTGAAGCCCAACCACCAAGCATAATACCGTAAACGCCTAATGCTATTACACCAAAAACGTATAATACACCAATGTTCACATCAGCAACTTGCAACGTGATGATTTTGCCATCAATAACTAGATTTTGTCCCCATGGAATCACCGCCGAACTGATACAAGCTGTGATAATCGCAATTACAGGCCCTAAAATAAACAAAGTCTTATGCGCTCCTGCCGGAATAATTTCTTCTTTGAAAAAGAATTTACCACCATCACAAAGAGGTTGTAAAATCCCGAAAAGACCAGCTCTATCCGGACCATAACGGTCTTGCATAAAACCCGCAATCTTGCGCTCGGCCAGTGTAGAGTACATCGCTATCACCAAAGTAACAGTGAAGACAATCACCACAAGTATAAGTTTCTCTAATATAAAAGCGACTTCCATCGAATATTATTTTAAACGTTCTGCTCTTTGCAATTGCTCCGCATTCGCAAGTTGTAATTTCTCATTCTCTTTAATCACAGGAGGGAGATTAAAGGATTCGTAATGGTTTGCACCAATAACGGATTCTTTCTCCACATCTGTCGGATGTTCCAACACCCAATCTGATGTTTTTTTGGTATCAAAACGACACGTATTACATATGAAATCTTCTACCTCGCCAAAATCATCCTTACGACCCGTAACACGCAACACTTCTTCTCCTTTGTACCATAGCGTCACTTTACCCGAACATGTCGGGCAATCACGGTGCGCATCTATAGGTTTTGTAAACCAAACACGATTTTTGAAACGGAAAGTTTTATCTGTTAAAGCTCCTACAGGACATACGTCAATCACATTTCCGATGAAATCATGATCCAATGCTTTTTCGATATGCGTAGAAATCTCAGAATGGTCACCTCTATACAAGATACCATGCTCACGCTCTTCCGTCAATTGGTTAGCAACATAGACACAACGGTAACATAGAATACAACGATTCATATGCAACTGAATCTTATCGCCTAAGTCTATACGCTCGAATGTACGACGCTCGAATTCATAACGTGTACTTTCCGAACCATGTTCGTAGCCTAAATCCTGCAATTTACATTCACCAGCTTGGTCACAAATCGGGCAATCTAACGGATGGTTGATCAACAAAATCTCCACCACGCCTTTGCGAGCTTCTACCACTTCTGGAGAAGTAATATTTTGCACCTCCATACCATCCATCACCGTCGTTCGGCACGAAGCCACAAGCTTTGGCATGGGACGAGGGTCTTTCTCCGAACCTTTAGAAACCCTTACCAGACAAGTACGGCATTTTCCGCCCGAACCTTCCAGCTTAGAATAATAACACATCGCTGGTGGCACAATATCCCCACCAATCTGACGCGCAGCATTTAATATCGTTGTTCCCGGAGCTACTTCCACCGGAATACCATCTATCGTGACTTTAAAATTTACTACTTCGTCTGCCATCATATCTGCTTCTAAATATCTATTGAACTACAGGTTCTAAAGGGTCAGCATAATGTGCCAAACCATAATTTCTAGTTTGTGACTCTTGAGGATTCAACACATGCCATTCAAATTCATCCCGAAAGTGACGAATCGCTGCCGCAACAGGCCATGCTGCCGCATCACCCAAAGGACAAATTGTATTTCCTTCAATTTTGCGTTGAATATCCCATAAAAGGTCTATATCTTCCATGGAGCCATGACCAAGCTCTATTTTGTGCAATACTTTTTCCATCCAGCCCGTTCCTTCACGACAAGGCGAACATTGTCCACAACTTTCATGATGATAGAATCGGGCAAAATTCCAAGTATTGCGAACGATACATTGGTCTTCATCAAAAACTATAAAACCGCCAGAACCCATCATTGAACCAGTCTGAAATCCTCCATCAGCTAAGGACTCGTAAGTCATCAAGCGAGGATTTCCAGTGGCTGTTTTTGTAATTAAATTTGCTGGTAAAATAGGTACCGAAGAACCTCCTGCGACTAAAGCTTTCAGTTTTTTGCCATTAGCAATACCGCCACAGTATTCATCCGAATAGATAAATTCTTCTACAGGAACTCCCAATTCAATTTCATACACACCAGGCTTATTGATATTACCCGAAGCCGAAATCAATTTCGTGCCTGTACTGCGCTCAATACCGATTTTAGCATATTCTTCACCGCCATCATTAATAATCGGAACTGTTGCAGCAATAGATTCTACATTGTTTACGACTGTAGGACAACCATACAAACCCGCGATCGCGGGGAATGGAGGCTTAATACGTGGATTACCACGCTTTCCTTCTAGTGATTCCAACAAGGCTGTTTCTTCACCACAGATATAAGCGCCACCACCTGGTTGTACATATATTTCAAGATTATATCCTGTACCTAAAATATTATTGCCCAAAAAACCCGCCGCTTTTGCTTCCGCAATAGCGTTTTCTAGAATGCGAATTTGTGGCATCATCTCCCCACGTACATAGATATACGAGGTATTCGCGCCTAGAGCATAACTCGACACAATCATTCCTTCGACCAAAGCGTGCGGAATATGCGTCATCAAATAACGGTCTTTGAATGTGCCTGGCTCCGATTCGTCACCATTACACACCAAATAACGTGGCACACCTTCTGGCTTCGCCAAAAAGCTCCATTTCATTCCCGTAGGGAAACCTGCTCCACCACGACCACGTAAGCCCGACTTTTTCACTTCCTCGACTACATCATCAGGAGACATCGTTTTCAAAGCCTTTTCTACAGCACGGTATCCCCCCTTTTGACGATATACGGCAAAAGTGTTTATTCCCGGTTCATTGATATGTTCTAATAATAGTTTACGTCCCATTGTTTTAGATATGAGATATGAGATATGAGAGATTAGACTTCAGCCTCAATGCTCCCTACTCAAATCTATTGTCCCAAACCCTTATTTTTTAAAGTATCAATCAAAGCATCGACACTTTCTTCCGTTAAATTCTCATAAAAAGTATATTCTGGACCAATTTGCAACACTGGACCAAAACCACAAGCAGCCAAACATTCTACGCCTCGCCAAGAAAACAAGCCATCAGGAGTAACTTCACCTTCTTTCACTCCCAATCGTTGTTCAATATGCCTCATTATACGTTCAGCCCCTACCAAACAACAAGGTCCTGTGCGACAAACCTCTAAAGCATACTTTCCTTGAGGTTTCAAGAAATACATGGTATAGAAAGTCGCTACTTCGTACACCTCAATAGGCTTGATTTGCAAATAAGCCGCTACTTTGTCCATAGCATCCGTGCTCAACCACCCATACTCAGCCTGTACTAAGTGTAGAATAGGCAACAAAGCCGACTTTTGTTTACCTGCAGGATAGCGACTCACAACCTCAGCAAATTTGGCTAAGAGTTGTTCAGAAAATTCAACGGGAAGGTTCTCTTGTACACTAAGCATCTAATTCTCCTGCTATTACGTTTAAACTACTCATGTTTATAATTGCATCCGAAATCAACATGCCCGCACTCATAGGAGCAAACATTTGATAATTGATAAATGAAGGCCTTCTAAAATGAAGTCTGTACGGCGTACGACCGCCATCGTGAATCAAGTAAAAACCCAATTCCCCATTTGCACCTTCTACGGAATGATACACTTCGGATTGAGGAGTTTCCCATTCGCCCATTACAATTTTGAAATGGTAAATAAGTGCCTCCATATTATTGTAAACCTGTTCTTTTGGTGGCAGATAAAATTCCGGCACATCCGCATGGAATACGCCAGCTGGTTCTTTCTTAATTTTATCCAAAGCCTGACGAATAATGCTTAATGATTGCCACATTTCAGCATTTCGCACCATAAAACGATCATATACATCGCCATTTGTTCCTACCGGAACTTCAAAATCAAATTCTTCATAAGAACAATAAGGAGAAACTACACGTACATCATAGTCTACACCAGTTGCACGAAGAATCGGACCAGACCAACTATACTCCAAAGCTTCTTCAGGTGTAACGGCTGCTACTCCCGCAGTACGCTCTATAAATATTCTATTACGAACAAATAACTCTTCAAATTCTCTCAATACTGGAGGATATCGTTCTAAAAATTCTTCTATTTTCTTAAAGGTAATCTCGTTGAAATCACGCTCAAATCCGCCAATACGACCGATATTTGTTGTCAAACGAGCACCACAGATTTCCTCATAGATTTCGTAGATGAATTCACGCTCCTGCATCACATACAAGAAACCCGAGAAGGCCCCTGTATCCACACCCAAAATACCGTTACAAATAATATGATCTGCTATACGTGCCAATTCCATCACAATTACGCGCATATATTGAACCCTTTTAGGTATTTCAATTCCTAAAAGCTTTTCTACCGTCATGTGCCAGCCCATATTATTAATAGGAGAAGAACAGTAGTTCAGTCGGTCTGTCAATGGTGTAATTTGATAAAAAGGACGACGTTCGGCGATTTTCTCAAAAGCACGGTGTATATAACCTATTGTTGAAACACCACTAACGATACGCTCACCATCAATCTGAACAACATTTTGAAATACACCATGCGTTGCAGGGTGCGTTGGTCCAATATTGAGGGTAATTAATTCGTCTTGTGGATCGTTGTCTTCAAAGACAGGTTTATTGTGTGTTATTTTGGTTATAGGATTGCTCATCTTCGTAAATTCAAGTTATCGGCCAAAATAAAAATCTTTCTTATCTACACGGTTCGGATCTTCCAATGGATGTTCCTTACGCATCGGGAACACTTCCAAATCGTCCATATTCAAAATACGACGTAAGTCAGGATGTCCATCGAATATGATTCCATAGAAATCATACGTCTCACGTTCCATCCAATTTGCTCCTTTCCATAAATTTGTCACCGTAGAAATTGTCAGATCAGTGCCATCCAAAAACACCTTGATACGTACGCGGAGATTCCGAAAAAGATTGTGAAGATGGTAAACAACAGCAAATTCCTTCTCCTGATTTGGATAATGCACGCCAGTAATATCTGTCAGATAATTAAATCGTAATGATTCACTATTTTTGAGATAGGTAAGAACTTCAATAATCTGTTCTGCCGAGGTCGATAATGTTAAAAGACCGTGAGGCTCTCCTATTATCTGTACTGCTTCACCAAATTTCTCACTTAAACTTTCTATTATATATTGATTAGTTAACTTATCCATTGTTCGTCTCGATTCCGTATTTCTCCAACAATGCTTTGTATTCTGGTGTGTTGCGTCTATTTAGCGATTCATTTTTCACGATATCCTGCAACTTCAGCACCCCATCCAATATCGCTTCTGGTCTTGGAGGGCAACCTGGCACATATACATCTACAGGTATAATCTCATCTATTCCTTGCAACACGGAATATGTATCGAAAATTCCTCCACTCGAGGCACAAGCACCTACCGCTATCACCCACCGTGGCTCTGCCATTTGAATATAAACCTGTTTTAATACGGGCGCCATTTTTTTTGCTATAGTACCCATCACCAAAAGCATATCTGCTTGACGAGGAGAAAAACTTGGGCGTTCTGCTCCAAAACGTGCTAAATCATATGTAGAACCCATCGTAGCCATAAATTCGATACCACAGCATGAAGTGGCAAAAGGTAAGGGCCATAATGAGTTAGCTCGAGCTAATCCAATCGCTTTATCCAAAGTAGTGGCAAAAAAACCGGCTCCTTCCACACCTGGAGGCGCCTCAGCTAAGGTGACCTTGCTCATAATACAGTTTATTCTTTCTCGGTTTATACAGGTTCAATTTAATGTTTTTATTCCTTAAATTGAATAAAGGAATGTTATTTAGAATGGTTCTTAATCCCAGTTAAGTGCTTTTTTCTTAATCACATAGATGAAACCTAAAAGCAATAATCCCATGAAAATAAACATCTCAATAAGACCATCAAATCCAAATTCTCTAAAATTTACTGCCCATGGATACATAAAAATAACCTCCACGTCGAAGATTACAAATAGTATCGCTACTAAGAAATATTTAATGGAAAAAGGTTGTCTAGCATTACCTACTACCTCTACTCCCGATTCAAATGCTGTAAGCTTATTTTCAGTTCTAACTTTTGGTCCTAAAAGGTGAGTTCCGATAATAGTAGTTACACCAAAGCCCGCCGCAACAAAAAGTTGAATTAGAATTGGCAAATAATCTACTGGCAAATTCTGACCTTGTAAATTTTCCATAATATAAGTTTAGTTCTCAGTTGATAGCAAATATATAACTTTTATCAAAAAATAAAAGGGGAAACTGAATTCAGTTTCCCCTTTTGAAAAGATTTTTAAAAAATCTATTTAATATAATCTTTTAATGCTTCCAAGTATTGAGTAGATACTTCATCACCAGGAGTCAAAGTAGAAGCTTTCTTAAATAAGTCAGCTGCCTTTTTGTAATCCTCTTTTAAGATGTAGTAATAACCAATTACATTATACACATCCGTTAATTTAACAACTTCGTCTTCTGTTAATTGTGTTCCTGCAGCTTGTTTATCTGTAAGAATTTTTGCTAACTCATTGAAGTCAGCTAAGTATAAACCCTTATGTAATTCTGGTTGCTCTGGATCAATCACATCTAAATTATAGTTACTATAACCTTTGATATACAATGCTGGAATTTTGAAATCTGCAGCAGCAGAATCTGTTGATTGGATAACAATATTTAAAGATTTAATAGCATCATTAAATTCTTTAGTTGCATCTTCACCTGCTTCTTTTTTCTGATTACCTGCACGGAAGTTTGCATCACCTACTAAATAATTTGCTTCATAGTACCAAGGTTCACCTTTTTGAGAAGCAGGAACGTTGAAGATAGCTGCGGCAGCATCAAATTTTTCAGCATTGAAAGCATTTCTACCATAACCATCAACTTCGTTGATTAATTCCTTATCTAATTCTAAAGCTTTACCTAAGTGTTGTAAACCTTTATTTTTATCACCAGCTTCAATATTTGCAAAACCACTAAATAAGTAGTCGATTGCGATTAAACGACTTTCTTCAGCATTTGCAAATAATTTGTCAAAGTAACCAACCGCTTTAGCCGCATCTTTATCCTGGTTGATAGCGATCAAACCCAAATAACGATAAACTTTTGCATCCACTCCTGGTACATTTTCCAATTGTTGAGCTACAGTTTTTAATTCGTCATATTTTTGACCAAATACTAAGAAGTCAGCATAACGTACTAATGCATCCGAGGATTTATCACCAGTCACTTCCAAATATTTTTTATAGCTATCTACTGCTTTTGCAACTTGAGCTTCGTATGCCGCCTTTTCTTCATCTGTATTATCTGGCATACGTTTTGCAATTTGCAATTCAGTCTCAGCAATTTCACGATATACAGGACCATAATTTGGGTACTCAGCAGCAATTGAATTATAAGACTCTAATGCCGCATCAAATGCAAATGCACGACGAGTAATCAATGCTTGTTGTACTTTTGCTTTCACCAAATTAGGATCAATATTCAACGCATCACGGTAACTGATATAAGATTGGCTGTTTTCACCTAAACCCAAGTAAGCATCACCTAACGATACCGGAACCAATGCATCTTTCGCATTCTTAGCTTTCGCTTGCGATAAATAATCTACCGCTTTAGCATAGTCAGGTTTTGGAGCTTCTACATAAGCTTTACCAATATAGTATAACGGTAAATAATCTTTTTTACCTAAATCAGAAGTTGCTTGTGTAAATTTTTGTTCAGCAGCTGATACATTATTTTTTTGTAAGTCTACAATACCTAAACCTACAGTATTTAACGTTTCTTTAGGTGCATTAGTTACACCATTATTAAAAGCCCAAGCCGCTGAATCTAATTTATCATTAGCAAGGTATACTTGACCTAAATAAAAATAGTTAGCACCATCTTTAGGTTTTTTTGTTACCAAATTTTTTAAGATGCCTTTCGCTTTATCATATTGCTCTGCATCAATCGCTGCTTGCGCATCTTTTAAACTTTGAGCACTAGCAGTACTTACGATAGCTCCTGCCGCTAATAAACTCAAAAACAATTTGCTCTTTGTCATCATTCTATTTATGTTTCTTAGTTATTTTACTAATTTATGTTATCTCTAATTATAATTTCTCTTCCTGGCATTTTAGCAGGTAATAAACCTGATTTTAACACTATACGCTGACCACGATCTCCTGTCAAAAATGCTGAAAACCCCATTCCCAACCCTAAATTTGGTTGATAGTTTAATACTTTAACCTCTCTTCTCAAAGGATATTCTCCTGTAGAAAGTGAGGCTTGAGTAGGTTTAACATACGTAGGCGACTGTAATGTGTCGTTTAGCACGCTCAAGATACGAATTTTATCTTTTTTTGTAAAGTGTCTTTCTAAAGATAAATATTGATTATAACTAATTAATCCAATATTTGAAGATCCGTCAGCCACTTCATTCAGAATTGAGTTTGCTTCCCCCTTAACTTCAATAAAATTGTTTGCAATTTTATCTATTTTGCCTACTTCACGAAAATATCTTACGAGACTTGAATTCGGATTATCAATAATCAATTTAGTCCCATCAACCGATTTGCCTCTCATCAAATCTAGAATTGTCTCCGTTTTGATTGTAGAATCTCTATTTACATTAGCTACTAAAGCTACAGCATCATATGCAAATTGATAGATTCGAGGCGTGATAGATCGTTGCTCAAAGGATTTCTTTTCTTCTTCATTCAATTCTCTAGATAATATTATCATGGCAGCTTCTCCTTTTATCAATTCATTAATAGATTGAATCTCGGGTTTAGCCAATAGATTTATCTTCGCGTTGTAATAAGAACTTTCAAAGACCTCTTTTTGTTCTTCGACAATTGGCATTAAGGTTTCATCCACTAATACCGTTATTTCTCCAGATAATATGTCATCCTTTTTATTTTTCTTTTCCCCACTCTTCTCACTACAAGAGATAAAGAAAAGAAAACTTAAAAACACATATATAATCTTATTGAACAAATTCATTACCAATATGATTTACTTAAGAATAAAAAGATTAATCCTTAACATTATTTAACGTATAAAATTGTTTTGCCATAATCTCGCAAATCGCATAAATGAATAGACAATTAGCAAAATACCAAACATATTTTTATACGTTTTATCTATCTCAATCGGAAAATCTTTCCAAAAGATAATTAACAAGCCCAACACGAAATAGAAAAAGAACATGCATAGGCCTAAAATAGACAGAAATCGCTTTGTTGGCGATTTCTGTCTAAATTTGTTATTATCATTCATTTCTGAATTATAACTCATTACATATTTGTTAAGTCCAAACGAATAGGCAGTGAATAAGCTACACGAACTGGACGACCATTTTGGATACCTGGGCTCCATTTTTTAGCCTTTTTCAATACGTTGATCGCAGCTTGTCCTGTTCCGTATGATAAATCACGTGCTACTTTGATATCTGTCAAAGAACCATCTTTCTCCACGACGAAAGTAACTTGCACAGTACCTTTCACACCCGCATCGATAGCAGCTTGTGGATATTGATAATTATCACCGATCCATTTACGGAAAGCATTCAAACCACCTGGTGGCTCTGGTTGAATTTCCACAGATTGGAAAATTTCTTCTCCTGTACCTGTACCACCTTCAACCCCTTTAGTACTACCAGTTGCAGCACCTGCTACATCTTTTGTACCCCATTTACCTTCAGTTGTGATACTACCACCTTTCATACCTTTCATAGCTACTGGACCGATAAGTTTTTTCTTATCTGTAGCTTCTTCCACTGTCGCTACTTCTTCTTGAACCGCCTTTTCTTTAGGAACCGGCTTAATCTCTGGAAGAGCAACAACATCTAGAGCAGGCTTAGATTCAGCAATTTTAGGCGCTTCCTCTTGTACTGGTGGTTTTTCTTCTTCTTCAGGAAGTTGTTCCGCCAAATCTTCTAATGTCACCTCTTCTGTAAATGCTACTTCCTCTTTTGGAGCATCATTTCCTTTGAAAGGATTCAAATCGAACACTTGGGTAGCACTAAAAACACCCACAACTGCAGCCACGATAGCTAATGCAGTGTTAGTTGCTTTAGGGCCAAGTTTACGAAGCTGGTAGGCTCCATAAGCTTTATTCCTGTTTTCGAAGACAACATCAAGCCACTCACTTTTAAATATATTTAGTTTTTCAAACATAATATTATTTTTTAATGAAACTCTCTATACGACTAGTCGTTGTAAAGATTTTCTTTTTTCAATAGCTCAATTTCGTCGCCCATGATACGGTTAGATATCATGTAACGTTTAATGTCTACAATCTTCATTTCATCCAACGCATCAATAATGTTGCGTGTAACTGATTTTTCACTTGGACGGATTACTACGATAATGTCTTTACCACCTGCTTGTTGAGGAACAAGTTTCTGCATTTTCATTAATGTTGCACGTAATCCTTCTGCGCTATAATCAATTACTGTAGGACCCTGAAGAGGTTTCTTAACATCACCTTGGTACCATACTAGTTTATCATTTGATCCTAGTACCAATGTAACACTACGGTGCTCATCTACGTCTACGTCTGTTTTTTTGTCAGTTTCAACGTTTTTGTCAGGCATCGCAACGTCCATTGCTTGTGGTTTATTCAAGGATGTTGTTAACATAAAGAAAGTAATCAATAAGAATGCCAAGTCAACCATGGCTGTAAGATCGACCTTACCACCATTTTTCTTAGATCTTACCTTTCCTCCTTTACCTTGTTTACCGGAGTCTTGATTTAATTCTGCCATTTAAATTTCTTATTATTAATCAGCCTTAAGACCAGTCACGAAACTGAACTTATTTTGTTTCTGATTACGTAATGTCTCAATTATTAAATTCAAGTTTGGAAACTTCTCATCAGCATCCGATTTGATAGCAACTGTCATCAATTCGATGTCATCAGGATCTTTGCCATCCTCAATTGCTTTATCTTTTAAAATCTTAGCTGAAGCCAAACGTGCCTGTTTTACCCACGAAAATAATTCGTTGGAAGTATTTTGTGTAGAGTCTACAGGGATACCTTTTTGCTTTTCTGCTGTTCTATCAGCTGACTCTGCTGCTAACAATGTTTTCATTGTTTTCATAGAGACACCAAAGTCTTCCAAGTTTTTGAATTTAGCGTATTCTTCTGGAGTGAATTCGATTCCGTAGATACCTGCCATACGTTGAAGTGCTTCTACACGTACATTAGGGTCACTCATTTTGAAGAACACTTTACCTTCATCACCTACTGTAATGATTGCCAAGTTACCATCAGGTAATTTAGCTTGAGAGTATGAAGGAGCCGTATCAACTGTTAAAGTCTCTGGCTGTCTAGCAGTTGCTGTAAGAACGAAGAATGTTAGAAGCAAGAAAGATACGTCACACATCGCCGTCATATCGATCGATGTACTGGCTCTTTTTACTTTTGCTTTACCCATTTCTTTTACTTTTATAAATTAACAACTCTATTCGTTTACTTAATGATGCTTTATTATCTCACTTTCCATAAAAAAGTTGAAATAATTTTTAAAACATCTTATTTGTGGTTCGCAGCATAAGTTTGTACGATTGAGAAACCAGCCTCGTCGATAGAATAAGTTAATTTGTCAATTTTAGCAGTCAAGATATTGTACATGATGATCGCGAAAGTTGAAGTAGCGATACCTGTAGCTGTATTGATAAGGGCCTCAGAGATACCGTTCGCTAATTTAGCTGAATCTGGAGCACCACCTGTTGCTAATGCTGAGAAGGCCTTGATCATACCTGTTACTGTACCTAATAGACCTGTTAATGTACCGATAGAAACTAATGTAGCTAATACGTTTAAGTTTTTCTCTAACATTGGCATTTCTAATGCAGTAGTTTCTTCGATTTCTTTTTGGATAGCTAAAGCTGATTTTTCAGCGTCTAAACCTGGGTTAGCTTCTACATCTTTGTATTTCAATAAACCAGCTTTGATTACATTTGCAACAGAACCTTTTTGTTTGTCACATTCCGCGATAGCAGTATCGATGCTACCAGTTTTTAATAAAGATTGTACTTTTCTTACAAAGTTACCAACATTACCAGTACCTGAAGCTTTACCAATTACGATGAAACGTTCGATTGAGAAAACCCATACCATTAAGAATAAGCCAAGAAGGACTGGTACGATAGCACCTGCATGGTAAACCATACCTAAATAATTACCTGGTAGTGGTTGATTTTCAGGGTTGTTGTCGATGAAGTTTGAAGGGTTACCCATTACAAATTTGTAAACGATGTAACCGATTACTAAACAAATAACGATTGCTAAACTCGCAAATAAATTACCTGAATTGCCACTTTCTTGTTTTGCTGGGCTAGTAGTTTTTGGTGCGTTTGCCATTTTTACTAAGTTTTAGATTTTTACTGTTGTTTAATTATTATGTTTAATTCTATTAAAATAATGCAAAATTATTGACATCATTCTGACCATTGTCAAAACAAATATACTATTTTGATATAAAATTCAAATTTTTCAATCCTTTTTTATCATTCTTTTTTATGGATAACGATAAGAACGATCATCGCGGCAATCCTATTCTTATGCGTGATTAAAAAATCAATATCCATCTACAGAATATTATGCAATAAAAACTATTTTTTTTTGCATATCCAAATTAATGACTGGCTAACCTTGAAAAATAAGTAACCAAACACTTACTTTTGAATTTCATCAGCTCTAGACTAAGCAAAAGATTTTGAAAATGTAGTTATCCTAATCTAAACGAATAATAAGTCATTTTATTATTACCCACCTACTATTTTAACCTGATATTCAAGACTTTTTAATAAATCGTATATCTTTTGCTTAAAATCTCCCTGTATTAAAATCTCTCCATCTTTGGCACTTCCACCCACTCCACATTTCTGCTTTAATGTTTTAGCTAGTGTTTGCAAATCGTCATCATCCCCCACAAATCCTTCTACGATTGTAACAACTTTGCCTTTTCGTGATTTTTTATCTAATAACACTTTTAGTTTCTGTCTATTAGGAGGTAAAGTTTCTACAGTCTCATGCGAATCGAATTCATATTCAAAATTTGAATCCGTAGAGAAGACTATACCTTCAAATTTTTGTTTTTTCTGCTTAGCCATATTTTTAATTTTAGCAAATTATTTTCAATGCTTTTGGTTTTACAATTATGTTTAAATCATTCGCCATATTGACTGGCTCACCATCCACATGAATTGGTCCAGCATCCAGTCTTTTAATATTTATGTCCTTTCCTGGAATAATCTCCACATATTCTGATTGATCTGCCGAACGATTGAACAAGTGAAACACCATCATGGGTAGAATATACAGCGGAAATTTATGAACGATACACACATCCAAAACTCCATCATTTACAGATGCATTTGGTGCGATGTAAGCATTGTTTCCATATTGTGGCGAATTAGCCACAGAAATCATAAAAGCTTCTCGTTCATACAGTTTCCCGTCTATAGTCAATTCATATTTACACGGTTTGTATTTACTTATTACATTAATGACCGAACGCAAATAACCTATAGGTCCTCGAATGGAGTCGTTGGCAAATCGATCCGATACAGTAGCATCAAAGCCTAATCCCGCTATATTAAAAAAGGGTTTTTCATTAATAATACCACAATCCACATCAACTGTTTCGAAACGATTAAGACGATTAATTGCGGAGGTTTCATTCATTGGGACACCTAAATAAAGTGCAAGGCCATTTCCTGACCCCTCTGGTATGATTCCCATCGGAATTCCACTTCCTACTAAGGCAGATCCTAATTCATTAATGGTTCCATCTCCGCCAACAGCGACGACAGCGTCGTAACCCTCTTCGATAGCCATTTTCCCTAATTCATAAGCATGGTTTGGTCTGGTAGTTTGCTGAAAAGTCGGCTTAAACTTTTGCATATCCAACACCTCCAAAACCTTTTTGTTAAAAGCAGTTTTCTTCTTGCCTCCCGATATAGGATTAATAACGAAAAGTATCTTTTTCTGTTCTTGCATAACTAAAATCAACTGAGTAAATATAGCCTAATTTTCAATAGGAGTAAAAATTAATATAATCCAGATCAAATTTTGGGATAATAATAAAAGTGTTGTAACTTTGCAACCAAATAATAAATGTGGACTGATTTGCATTTTACAAATCTTAAGTAAAAAGGGAGATTGCAACCACGAAAAAAAAGTGCTAAAAACCATTCATTCATTACGTTTTTCCACTTCTATCTTTTCGATAGCACCTCCTATTTATTAGTGTTAAAAACAAAAAAACAAATATGGCATACTTATTTACATCCGAATCCGTATCGGAAGGCCATCCTGACAAAATTGCCGATCAAATTTCAGATGCATTAATTGACAATTTCTTAGCTTGGGACGAAGATTCGCGTGTAGCAATCGAAACTTTAGTTACAACAGGACAAGTAGTATTAGCTGGTGAAGTTAAATCAAAAATTTATCTTGACGTACAGAAAATCACTCGTTCAGTAATCGAGAAGATTGGCTACACAAAGTCAGAATATATGTTTGAGGCAAATTCATGTGGTGTATTATCTGCTATCCATGAACAATCTGCTGATATTAATCAAGGTGTAGACCGTAAAAGCAAGCAAGAACAAGGTGCGGGTGATCAAGGCATTATGTTTGGCTATGCAAGTAACGAGACAGAAAACTATATGCCATTGGCATTAGACCTTTCACACCGCTTATTATATGAATTAGCCGCTTTGAGACGTGAAAATAATGAAATTAAGTATTTACGTCCAGACGCTAAGTCACAAGTAACATTAGAATATAGTGATGACCACAAACCGCAACGTATCGATACTATCGTAATTTCAACGCAGCACGATGAGTTCGATACAGAGCCGAATATGTTGGTAAAAATCACAGAAGACATTAAGAATATCTTGATCCCTCGTGTGAAAGCGCAATTGAAACCAGAATTGCAAGCTTTATTCACAGACAATATCAAATTCCATATCAACCCTACAGGTAAATTCGTAATTGGTGGCCCTCACGGTGATACGGGTTTGACAGGTCGTAAAATCATCGTAGACACTTATGGTGGTAAAGGTGCGCATGGTGGTGGTGCTTTCTCCGGAAAAGATCCATCGAAAGTAGACCGTTCAGCAGCTTACGCTACACGTCATATCGCTAAAAACCTAGTAGCTGCTGGTGTTGCTGACGAAATTTTGGTTCAAATCTCTTACGCTATCGGCGTGAAAGATCCAATGGGTATCTATGTAAATACATATGGTACGAGCAAAGTAAATGCTACCGATGGTGAAATCGCTCAAAAAATCGCCGAATTGTTTGATATGACACCTTACGGCATTGAAACTCGTTTAGGTCTTCGCAACCCGATCTATTCAGAAACCGCAGCTTACGGTCACATGGGTAGAACAAACAAAGTCGTAACAAAGACTTTTGAAAATTCAAATGGCGAAACTAAAACTCTTGACGTGGAATTATTCACTTGGGAAAAATTAGACTACGTCGATAAAATCAAAGAAGCTTTCTATATTTAATAGCAAAGGCGGAATTTTTGAATTCCGCCTTTTTATTTTTATATCAATCCTCTCGCTTTTATTTCCAGATACTTATTTATCGATTTTATGCTTAAATCTTCTGGTGCTGTATAAATCGTTTGCAAGCCATTTCGATTTAGTTCTTGAATTATCAAGCTCTTGTCGTAGACAAACTTTTCTGCTATAATCTTATTATAGATTTCAACTGAAGTTCGGGCTTTCTCTTTAGCCATTTCAATTAATTCCGTATTTTTGAATACAACCACAACGACGATGTGGCTTTTTGCCATCATGCGCAAATAAGACATTTGTCTATTCAAAGCATCTAAGGTTTCGAAATTACTATACAAAAATAGCAACGAACGCTTATTGACATGACGTCGCATAAAAGCATATAGATTTCCAAACTCAGATTCTTCAAAGTTGGTGGTGATTCCATACAACTTATCTGAGATGAGCTTCATTTGCTTATTATTTTTTTCAGGAGGAATATGATTTTCTACTTTACGACCAAACGTCAACATCCCAGCTCTATCCTGTTTTAATATGGCGGCATTGGATAATACTAAGGTCGAATTAATCGCATAATCCAACAATGTCATTTCATTGAAAGGCATACGCATGACGCGACCTATATCGATAAAGGAATATATAGGTTGCGATTTCTCTTCCTGAAATTGATTCACCATCAGGCGATTGTGCTTCGCCGATGCTTTCCAGTTCATATGTTTATATTCATCTCCTTTCACATATTCTCGGATATGGTCAAATTCCATTGTGCTTCCGATTCTACGAATACGCTTCACCCCCATTTCGACCAATCTATCCGTGGTTGCCAAAAGCTGATATTTGC
Organism: Sphingobacterium litopenaei; assembly: GCF_014692495.1. GTDB lineage: Bacteria > Bacteroidota > Bacteroidia > Sphingobacteriales > Sphingobacteriaceae > Sphingobacterium > Sphingobacterium litopenaei. The sequence continues at coordinate 97,961 of NZ_JACOIJ010000009.1, forward strand.
GCATCTGAATAAAAGAAGGATAGCATGGAATTTCTAATGGCTCATCCAAGGCAAACTTTCGTTCGAACAATCCCAAATGACTGACCAGCACATTACATTTCCCAAAAGCATAAACACCTCTCTTTTTGGGATTTAGTGTGTACTCAATTTGTGTCTCTTTGCGAGGCAAAAGCTCTACTTCAAATTCATTCGCTCGGACCTGAAGCTGAATCGGTATTTCTTCCAGTACACGAGCTTTTATATTCGTCGGAAAAGCACTTCTCAAACTTATGACGAAGGGATTTTGGTCACCATTTGATAATTTATCAGGATATTGACGTTTAATCATAAGCTGATGCTTCGGAAGATTTAACATCAACAAATCCCAAAAGCAAACTCCTATAAAAACCCACAGTAAAATAGTAGTAATTATACGTAGAGGCTCTAGGTAGAAAGAAAGCGCAAAACACGCCGCCAAACCTAGCAACACATAAAAGAACCTATTTTTGATATACAGCCTCCGTAAATACTTCATTATCTTGGAATTTCTACACTTTCAACAATCTGCTGTACGATATAAGTAGGTGTAAAGCCTTCCATTTCCTTCTCTGGTGTTAACTGAATACGATGCGATAGAATAGAATCGGCTACATATTTAACATCTTCAGGCGTTACAAAATCACGACCTTGCAGGGCAGCCGAAGCTTTCGAAGCTTCTAAGATAGCGATGGAAGCACGCGGCGAGGCACCTAAGGACAAATAGGGATTCGTGCGTGTTTGCAATATTATCTGTGCGATATATTTCAATAAATCTTCATGAACGAAAACCAATTTAACCAAATGCTGGAAATGGATAATTTCATCTACCGAAATCACTTCTTGAACTAAGGCCTCTTTGTTTTGGGCTTTTTGTTCGTGATGTTCTTTTAAGATTATTAATTCCTGATTAAAATCGGGATAGTTGACATCGATTTTAAACAAAAAACGGTCCAATTGTGCTTCTGGCAAACGATATGTTCCTTCGTGTTCGATAGGATTTTGCGTAGCAAAGACAATAAAAGGACTAGCCATCGGATAGGTCTTTCCATCCACCGTCACCTGTCGCTCGCTCATACATTCAAACAGCGAAGATTGAGTCTTCGCGGGAGCACGGTTGATTTCATCAATCAAGATAACATTACCAAAAATAGGCCCCTTGCGGAACTCAAATTCATTAGATTTTAAATCCAAAATCGTAGAACCTGTAACATCCGAAGGCATTAAATCTGGTGTAAATTGAATCCGCTTGAAAATGCTGCGAATGGATTTTGCAATCAATTTAGCGGTCAAAGTTTTAGCAACGCCAGGCAAACCTTCAATCAGAGAATGTCCGCCAGCCAATATCGCCAGCAGAAGCATATTTATTACTTTATCTTGTCCAATGATGACTTTTTTGACTTCATCACGTACCGCTTCAAATTTACTTTGCAATACGCTTAGGTCTATTCTATTCTCAAAATCAGGTTGATATCTTTCCAAATTTTCTTGTTCCATCATATGAAATTGGCTTTTTGTTTAAAATCTTCAATTTTTTGATTTACTAATTTAACATCCGCGAGTGATGCCTGCTTTTTATTTTTATAATGCCCAATGAGCTGCAAAAGCGATTTGGTTTCTTCCAAATCTACGGTTGACTTTGAAGACAACTGCTTTATAAAACGTTCGTCATCTAGCTTTAAAGTATCCAATTGATAATTGTTCCGAACATCAAAAAGAAAATATTCAATTTTCTTCTGAATGATATTACCTGGATCTCCATTTTCGTAATACAAATTACCTATTGTCTGTGCAAATTCCTTTGACTTATTTGGCTCAGGGGTAATAACAGGAACTGCACGTTGTTCTCTTTTGGATTTGAAAATCATTAACATGACCAGACCAAACAATAATAAATACCACGCTTGCCTAAACCCAGGCTGTTGAAGTATGACTCGCAAAGGCGTCCTCGGTTGCGTCCAATTATAGGCGTAATCGGACAACCATATTTCTTTACTCTTTATAATGTTAAGTGCTTTAGTCACATAATTGTAGCTTTTCTCTTGCAACATATAATAGTTCCCAAAAACCGCAGGAAGCAGATGTAAATAGATGGAGCCTTTGCCATGTGATACTTTGATAAAATTTGGCAGTGCTCTTCCTCTTGCATTCAAATAGCCTAAAACAGTGGTATTATCTGGGTTAAGTTTAGAAAACACAGGCATATTAGTCACTTTATCCAGATACAGTCGAGCCGTATCTTGACCTAAGGTGTAATACACTGACCGTGGAGTAGGTCTAAACTTTGCATAGTCTAGGAGTTCAAAATATAATCCAAGCGTGTCCAAAAATTCATCGGTAATAGATTTACCGGAGAGAAACACTTCACCTCCATTTTCGACATAGCTGAGAAGACTCTTTGTATCATGCTCATAGATGCTATGAAACTCACTAATGTCAATAATAGCGCGTTGAGTGAATGCTAATGAATCAAAATTGGACAGCAATTCATATGTGGATTCACCAAAATTGGTATACGTACGATCCGTTCCTAAAATGTTCGGTATCTCTTCTCTAAACACATATGTCCCAAAAGGAATTTTATCCCTAAATAGATAAGTTTCACTCCAATCAATCGGTTTTTTGGCACTCGAATCTATGAGAGCAATTCCCAAAAAGACCATCAGCAAAAGTAAAATTCCTAACCAAGAACTTCTTTTCATGACCACCTCCTTTGAAATGCCTTAAATTGGTTCGTAATCTCCTCAAATTTTGCTGCAGTGATGGTAAATTCACCAAACCACACATAGTCGAATAAAGCAGAACATTTTTTGAAATCATTTTTCAACTCGCTCTGCTCAATTTCATCCGTTAGCTCCAGATTTGTTTTGCTTTGATCCCAAACTATGATATTTTTCTTTGCCAAAAGCTGTATATTCAAAAGCTGCTGATAGCGAATCGCTAAAGCGTAATTATTCGATAGTACAGCATTATTTATGTAATTATTGATATCAATTTCCAACAGATTTTTTTCTACAAATTCAACAGTCTGCTCGTCATCCAGCAGATCTTCTTTGGGATTGATAATAAACTGCTTTCCCGAGAAGAATAATTTGTACAGCAGAAATACGACCAATACCACCCCCAAGACGCCCAATAAGTCATAGAACCATTGTGCAGGACTCACGTTGACATCTGGGAATAAATCGCTAAAGAACTTATTAATCCACTCTTTTATCGAAGACCATACACTCAACTTGTCCGATATGCTTTCTATATATTCGAACTCTTTGCTTTGATAACTGCCTATCATCTCCTCAAAACTCTGTCCATTGGCAACACTTAATGACTCAACTTTGGGAATATTATGATAATAATCTTTTTTCCAATATTCATATTTAGGTGTATTTTGTTCAGGCTCTACTCCTTCTATAATAGCTGTTGTAGAATCCTGCTGAATGGAATAAGACGAAAGAGTGATTAACACGAAGAATAAACAAAACAAGAATTTATACATCTTTGCCTCCCAACTTTTCTATACGTGCAAATACATCTTCCCCAAACTTAAGCTCCTTTGCCGTTTCGTAAATAATGCCATAACTAATCACAGATAGCATATAGTACACCATGAATAAAAGGACTACTACAAGACTTCCAAAAGTCGCTATGCCACGTCCCCATTCGGATTCAAAGAAATCATTGTTGAAGCCAATAGCATTATAACTAATGACAAAAATAATCACAAAGGGAATGATTGTAATGATACTTAATAAGGCTTGAAAGATAAAGGAAACAATATAAGAGGCTGTACCGTATTCAAAGATTTTAGTACGGAGCAACGTAAAAGCTCCTCCGAAACAATCAATAAGGTCATAGTAATCTTCTCGGTAAAGCATAAAAGCAGTAAAAAACCACATGCCAATCATAGAAAATAAAATCCCTGTAGCAAATGTTCCTACAATAGGAATAAAAGCTGATAAAAGTGCAGCAATGGCAACAGGCAAAGCTATCAACACCCCTACCACAAGCATTGCCAAAAAGAATCGAAGATAATAGGCTATGCTTGTGCGAAATTGCAGCCACACTTCCTTTGAACCAAAATCGATTTGCTTACGATTACGTAGAAGAATAAAATATTCTATTGTAAATCCAAAAGCAAAAATGGATATCAAAAGGACCAAAAGCCCTAAACTGACAAAGCTAGCGCCGATATTAAAGTAGTCTACGTTGGAGAAATTGGCATTGAATCGCATTTGGGTCGTCAGATAATACCCTATCAACACGACAATACAAATCGGCACAATCAGTAATTTAAACAAGACCGATACTAAATGTCGATTTATTACTTTTAATAAGTTGATAAAATCCTGAACAAATTCTCCCAACTTTCGCTCACGCTTAAATTCGAAGTCTATTTGTCCCATCCGTATTTTAGAGCCATTTGTTTAGGTTTTACGATATATACATACACAATGGATAGCAAAGAAATCGCGATGATAATTAAGCACATCCATACAGACACTTGATAATATCGAGTTACATATCCTTCGAGTGTACCTGCCATTATAAAGAAAGGTATAGTGCTAATTAGTACTTTCGCTGCATGCTTTACCGTACGTTTGAAAGATTCTAGTCTAGTATATGATTTTGGAAAAAGAATACTGTTGCCCATTGCCAGCCCACATCCTCCGGCAATGACAATCACAGAAAGCTCAATGGTACCATGTATCCAAATAGCTGTCATTGCTTCGCTCAGGACATTATATTTAAAGAAAAGATAATGAAAGGTTCCGACCATAATACCATTCATCATCAGAATATACCCTGTGCCTAGGCTGAAAAAAATACCATAAATAAATGCAAAGAAAGCAACTTGCACATTATTAATCGTGATAGCCAGTGCCCCTCCCCAATTCGACCCTTGTTGATACACGCCAGCTGGATTTCCTTCTTTGATATTTTGTACTGTCATATCCACATAATGCGAACCCATGATAAATTTCAAGAAACTCTCTTCATAATGTGCCGAAATAAATCCAATAACATTTGCCAACAGAAAAATCAGCAAAGAGTACACTAATTGCTTTCGAATCTTCCAAATAGATTCAAATATCTCGTAAGTGAAAAAATGACTTAATTTGTTGCTGGAAGATTTTTGGTCTTTATAAATTAATTGATGTGCACGAATGGACAATTCGTTCAAATAATCTTTGGTTTTACTTTGGGGATAGAAAGTCTGTGCGTAAGCTAAATCGTTAGTCAGTTCTATATAATTTGAGGCCAAAATATCAGGGTCAACATTTACAATATTGAGTAAATTATTTTCAATTAACAACCATTTTTCTTTATTTCGTTCTATAAAGGAAGCCTCTCGCATACTTTAAGTTAAAATTGACGTTAACCAAATATATGAATAAGCTATTAATAAACACACCGCAAAACGTAAATTTCGAATACAAGCTAGCTCCTGTTGGTACGCGTATTATAGCTTTTGCATTAGACTATGGTGTAATGCTATTGTATATATTTTCGGTTGTACTATTCTTAAGGTCAACTAATATTTTAGATGGTTTAGACAAATGGGCTTTATACGGCATCTATTCCTTGGTTTATTTACCAGTCTTTTTTTACACTATTGGTTGTGAGATGTTGCTAAACGGTCAGACTTTGGGAAAAAGAATTATGAAACTGAAAGTGGTTAAAATAGATGGCACACGCGCTACTTTCTATCAATACTTTATCCGTTGGGTGGCAAATGCAGTCGATATATTCTTAAGTATGGGTGGTGTTGGATTGACCTCTATTATTCTTTCACAAAAAGGCCAGCGATTGGGTGATATTGCTGCTGACACCACTGTAATAAGTCTCAAAGAAACGCTTAATTTGAAGCAAACTGTTTTTGAGGAACTTGCGAGCGAACATCAAATCGTATATCCTGAGGTGTATAAAATTTCCGACCAGGAGATTAATGAGATAAAAGATATTTACAATACCGGCTATCGTCGCAAAAATTATGAAATCATCAAAGCATTAGCTGCGCAGGTGGAATTAATGATTGGAAAAAAAAGTGAAGAACTGCCCGAGAAATTTGTGGCTCAAGTAATTCAAGATCATTATTACTCTTTCAAAGACAATTAAAATAGAAAATGCGACCTTTTGAGTCGCATTTTCTATTTTAATAATATAATGTCATTATTCTGCAATAGAAGCAGAAGATGTTTGCGCTTGTCTATCTACTTTTTTCACTAAACCTTGCAACACATTTCCTGGACCAACTTCTACGAATGCTTCTGCACCGTCAGCTAACATATTTTGAACGGTTTGAGTCCAACGTACAGCGCCAGTTAATTGCGCGATTAAATTAGCCTTGATTTCTTGCGGATCTGTGTATGCTTTAGCATCCACATTTTGATAAATTGGACAAATAGGCGATTGAATGTTTGTCGCCTCGATCGCTGCTTGCAATTCAACTTTAGCTGGTTCCATTAATGGTGAGTGAAAAGCACCACCTACATTTAATTTTAAAGCACGTTTTGCACCAGCTTCCGTTAATAAAGCACAAGCTTTATCTACACCTTCGATAGAGCCAGATATCACCAACTGACCAGGACAATTGTAGTTCGCTGCTACCACTACATCTTCTACTTGTGCACAAACTTTTTCAACGGTTTCATCATCCAAACCTAAAATCGCTGCCATCGTAGATGGTTGCAATTCACATGCTTTTTGCATCGCATTCGCACGTTGAGAAACTAATTTTAAGCCATCTTCGAAAGATAAAGCTCCTGCTGATACTAAAGCTGAGAATTCACCTAGAGAGTGACCTGCCACCATAGAAGGTTGGAATTTATCCCCTAATGCTTTTGCTAAAATCACGGAGTGCAAGAAAATAGCAGGTTGTGTTACGTTTGTTTGTTTAAGATCTTCGTCTGTACCATTGAACATGATATCTGTAATACGAAAACCTAAAATATCGTTAGCTTTCTCAAATAAAGCTTTCGTCTCTTCGTTAAGATTGTACAAGTCTTGACCCATTCCTACGAATTGAGCGCCCTGACCTGGGAAAATGTAAGCTGTTTTCATGACGACTTATTTTCTTGTTAAAGGTTATTATCAAATGGAAAATATTGGGCAAATATAACAATATTGTGCAAATGCTATTCTTCCTCTGGCACAAAGCTCAAGGAAGTCAATTTAGACTCGTCAAAGAATTCCGTAGAAAGTGCTAAAATATCATTTTCAGTCACCTCCTCAATTTTATCAAAAACCTCTTGTAGAGGAATGATTTTACCGTAATCAATGATATTTTTTGCTTCCGCAATAATCATACTCATACGATTTTCTTCCGCCAACGCGATTTGACCTTTGAATTTTTGCTTTGCTTGTTTTAATTGGTAAGCTGAAATCGGTCCATGTTTGAGTTTATTTAATTCTTTGAATACTAAAGAAACGGCCTTTTTCAATTTTTCTTCATCCGTACCCAAATAAATATTGAAGTGTCCGCAATCTGTATACATCGTGAAATTGGATTCAATCGTATATGCAATACCGTATTTTTCACGTATACCAAGATTTAATATCGAACTCATTCCAAATCCACCCAACATATTATTCAATAACAGCATAGCTGTTTTTCGTTCATCAAAAATACCGAAGGTTTTGATACCTAACATGTAGTGCGCTTGATTAATTGGTTTATCGATTACGATTTGTTGTCCAATATTTTCAAAAGTAACCTTATCTTGTCGGGTACGGCTATTGGATTTTATCTTTCCAAAGATCTTATTCCCAATACGTTCTACTTGAGCTAATGAATAATTACCTCCAATTGCGATAACGATTTCATGTGTATCGTAATTGCGCTGCATAAAATCTAAGATATCCTCCTTTTGCAAGGCCTTGAGATCATCTTCCAAACCTAGAATATTATGTCCTAATCCTGTTCCTTTGAATAATAAATCCTCAAAATCATCCATAATGGATTCTTCAGGACTATCCAAGTATGATGCCATTTCATCCAAAATAACACCTTTTTCTTTCTCGATTTCGTTCGCAGGAAAGGTAGAATGAAACAATACATCTTCAAAAAGATCCAAAGCACGCTCTAAATGTGGATTCAAAAATGAAGCGTGTAGACAAGTATATTCTTTAGTAGTGTACGCATTTAAATCCCCACCTACTTGCTCTAGACGATTCAAAATTTGGTTGGTGGAACGGCGCTCTGTACGTTTAAATAATAAATGTTCGATAAAATGTGCAACACCATATTTCCCTTCCTGTTCGTCACGAGCTCCCGCATTGACGATCATGCATGTATGAGTGATGGGTGAATTTTGGTAATGCAACAATATTCTGATACCATTATCCAATTGGATAAGATTGTATTCTTTCATTTAGTTATCTATTATTTAAATTGATTGCAAAACTACACAATAAAAACAAAAACGGCTGTAAGTTCTTACAGCCGTTTCGTTTATAGTATTTTCAAATTACATTCTTGGACGACGCATGCCACCTGGACCTTGCTCCTGTTGGAAAGGATTTACTCCAGAGAATTTTTGCAACTTGAACGTAAATGTCAACATAAAGTATCTAGCCAAACGATTTGTACGACTGTCTGTCAAGATTTCACCTACAGTACGGTTTACATTTGTTTGCTCATTTAATAAGTCAAAACCTTGTAAACGAATAGTACCACGTTGACCTTTTAGTAAACGTTGTTCAATATAGGTGTTGATAATAAATGGATTTACATTTGAAGAATATCCCTTATTAAACTCTTTTGAAAGATCTAACCCAAAAATAGTAGTTGGGGTAATATTAACTGAACCGATTATGTTAGGTGTAATTTTTGACGTATTACGATTATTTAAATCAATCAACGAAGAATTTGTAATCGTATAGTTGTAACGTACCCCAGGATTAATCTCTAAATTCTCAGATGGATTATATCTAAAGAATAGCATTTGATTGATTCCAATATTATCGGTAATATTTTTCTTGAACTCAAAATTCGTTAATTCAGAATTTTGATAAACAATACCCTTATTATAAGAGATACCTCCACCATACATTAAATTATATGTTTTTTCTTTCAATGATTTTCCATAGTGATAGAAAGAGTTGATAGAATAAACTGGTTCTGATTCGTTTTGATATCCTACTTCTTGAATTGCACCTAATCCCGCTTGTGTCGTGGTCTTGTTGTAAGAAACAATCTTATCATTTGTTAACTCAGCTCGTACCATCGCAAAGAAATTTGTTCCTTTTTGGAAATCTCCCGAACGGTATCTTAAATTCATAGAGTGTCTGAACTCTGGATCCAACTCAGGATTACCTATCGTTGTATAAGTTTCACTTGTTGACACTTCAAAAGGTAATATTTGAGTCACTGAAGGCTCGTTAGATCTACCTGAATATTGTAAAGTAATATTAGATTGTCTTGAGAATTTGTATTCAAAACGAGCAATCGGAATAAAGTTTAAGTTTTTACGATTTATTAGTTCTGTTGTCGACCCATTGAAAGCATCACCTTTCAAAGTAGATGGTTGAAGTGAAGCACCCAACGAATATTTAAATTTCTCTCCATCATACATATAGCTTGCGCCTACACGATGCGTGGTGAAAGCATAATCGTAATCATAATTATAATTCAATATTCCTGATGCAGAACTTCCTTCAGAAGCTAATAAATCTTGCTTATTATGATTGTCATAATCATTATTATTCCAATCGTAAGTTAATTCGATTTTACTTTTCTCTGTTAAGGGCTCTGTATAAGAAACAGAAGCTCCTGCATTCCAACTCTTATTGCTTACTTCACGATAAGTTTTTTCAAAAACGTCCGCAGCTGGAAGATTTAAATTATTAGGATCTGTCAACCAACGTTCCAATTCACGATTATATTCAGTTTCTGTTACAGCATTGTCATAGTTAAAATTGAAGAATAAGTTTCTTCCCTTATCGTTCAACTTACGATTATATAATCCCGAAAAATTATAACGAGGAGCAGTAGATTCATTAATTTCGTTAGTTACTTGATAATTACTAAAATCTCCACCAATCAATTGTCTTACTTGATCAAGATTGTCAATATTATTATTTCCAAAACCTAATTGAGGGGAAATTTTAATATAATCTCTATCTGTAATATTCCATTCTAAATTACCTTCAAATCGGTGATTTGCTCTAATGCTATTGTTTTCTTTATCCGAATCTTCTTCAATAGCTTCTGCTAAACGGTTTGTATAAGAATTACTTAATGTATTATTATCGTCTCTACCAAAAGAATAAGAACCATAAGCTTTCAATTTGTCAGAGAAATCATGACGTATATTAACCCCTATAGAACCAACATTCGTAATACCTTCAGAACCGCCAAACATTCCTCCGCCTTGACGACCTCCGCCTCCACCTTGACGTCCACGAGCTCCACCGCCCATAGAATTAAAGTCAAACAATGGTGCGTTCATATTATTAAGGTTACCCAAAACAGAAACTTGTGTTTTATCTTGTAATCCCATCCACATACCTGTAGCTTGGTAACGTTCTTCAGTACCACCACCTACACGTATTGTCGACATATATCCTTTATTATATTGAGGATCAATTTGGATATTCAAAACTTTTGTAGACTCTCCTGATTTATTACCTGTGATATTAGCCATATCACCGTAGTCGTCTACAATTTGCATTTTTTCAATGATGTTCGCAGGTAAATTTTGAGTAGCTGTTTTGACATCACCACCAAAGAAATCTTTACCGTTGATACGAACACGTGTTACTTGCTCTCCTTGAGCAGTCACATTACCGTCCTTATCGACATCAACACCTTGCAATTTTTTCAAAGCATCTTCAGCAACAGATCCTTCTCTTAATTTAAGGTCCTTCATTGCATATTCTACTGTATCACCTTTTACTTGAACAGTAACCACACCCGCTACTACGACTTCTTCGATCATATTCGCTACTGGTGTCAATTGGATAGTAGGAACCAACATACGAGATTCTCCCGCAGGGAAAGTATACTCTTTTTCGAATGGTTCGAATCCTAAACTTGCGATTTTGATTTTAAAATTATCTGCTTTCACATTGTTGAAAGTGTAGATACCTCCAACCGAAGAACTTGTACTTAACGTATCTGTCGCAGATATGAATTGAACAGTAGCTCCTGATACAATTCTTGATAATGAATCACGCAACAATCCTTGCACAATTTTGTTGGACTGAGCCTGTGAGCTTAGGCTCAAACTCATAAAAAATACAGCTATTAAAGCGCTATAAAACCTCATATTTAATGTGTGTAACTTATTTCTATTTTATCGTATCAATAACCCAAATTTCAGTATCTCCCTTATACGGATTTTTAAGTGTATTTTGCATCATCGGTCGCCCCATCATCCCATAACCATAAGGCGAATACATATTATTATTTCTCTTTCTTGCATTCTCTGCTGCTTTTTTAAGCATAGCAAATTGCGTGTTAATTCCCAAATGAACAGCTATTTGATTCGACTTCACTCCAACTAAATCCAACGGAATCTTCGCCTCATAAACTAAACATTTATTACTGTCCACTTGTACTTTTGCTTGTATTCCGTAGTCATTGTCTAATGCTAGAACTCCATCTCTTACTCTTCCAAAACCTGTTAAATAATAACCATTAACATTATTCAAGAGCTCTTGTTCAAATTTTTTTTGATCCATTTCCTCATCGTTGGCAATAGCGCGTTTACGCTCTCTATCCCAATAAGGAAAATTTAACCTCGCTCCATCTTTCTTTTTCTCATCGTAACTGATGTCTACAAAAAGCCCGCCACGAAAAGCTTCTCTTTGTAACTGAAGATCTTTGACAACAATAGCAACAATCAATTCATTGTTTTGTTCAGTTATCCCAAATGACCAAAAATCATCGGCTACTGCGTTCAAATTGCCGCCCCAATCTTCTACATTTGCATCAATGGTTAGGTCGTTAGTTCTTGCGAAAGAATAGTTGACTTTTTTGTTTTTCTGTGCAAATGATATAATTGGCAGTAAAAAACATATCAGAAGAAAAGTTAGTTTGTTCATCAATTTTCCTACTTATTGTTACATTTGCTTTAGACACCATCAAAAAGGGATGGTTTAAAATGCGATACAAAAAAAAGAATAACTTATTGTATCCTATACAATTTTTTCACATATCACAGAGAAGTTACATATTATCTAAGCATGTTACTATCACATTTTCAAGAAGATTTAATCGAAGCCGGTTGCGATGAAGCGGGAAGAGGGTGTTTGGCAGGACCTGTTTTTGCAGCCGCCGTTATATTCCCAAAAGAATATTATAATCCTATCTTAAATGATTCCAAGAAACTTTCGGAGAAAAAAAGAATGGAACTTCGTCCAATTATTGAACGTGATGCTTTGGCTTTTGCTGTCAAACCTGTGAGTCCTCAAGAAATTGATAAAATCAATATTCATAATGCTTCTTACAAAGCAATGCATTTAGCACTAGATGCCCTGCATATACGACCTGAACTATTATTGATCGATGGTAATAGGTTCATTCCTTATCCAAATGTTGCACATCAGTGCATTATCAAAGGAGATGGCAAATACCTTTCAATTGCTGCTGCTTCTATTTTAGCAAAGACTTATCGAGATGATTATATGACAGAACTAGGAAAGGAATTTCCACATTACGATTGGGCAACAAATAAAGGCTATCCAACGGTAAAACATCGAAATACTGTCCTGGAATTAGGTTTTACACCGCATCACCGTAAAACATTTACAGTAAGCAAACCACAACTCACATTATTTTAATATAAAAATTAAGGGCTTTTCGAATTGCACTGCCCCCAAAAAGTTAGACACTTTCTGGGGGCATTTTTTATGGAAAGAAAAGTAAAATACAATTTAACGTTTAAGAAGACTTGTATTGATTTATACTTTAAATCGTCACAATCAATATTAAGTATTAGCACGGAAAATAGTGTATCTAAAAGTACTCTGAGTCGATGGATTCAGGATTATGTAAAGTATGGCCTCACGGGTCTTTATCCTAAGAAGAATCAAAATTACTCTTTTGATTTTAAGTACAGGGTGCTTCAAGTCATGGAGCGAGAGAAGCTTAGTCTTAGTGAGACTCGTTTGAAATTTAAGATTCCCAATGATTCTATCATTGTGCGGTGGCGTAATATTTTTACTAAATTTGGATTAGAAGGTCTTAAAAGTAAACCCCGAGGCCGTCCTAGAAAAATGAGTACTAACAAACGTAAAGCATATAAATCTCAAAAACCTTTAACTAGAGAAGAAGAACTTTTACTGGAAATCGAACGGTTACGTTGTGAAAATGCATTTTTAAAAAAGTTCAATGCCTTAATTCAAGCGGAGGAAGAAAAACTAAA